>NZ_FNLF01000002.1:2023539-2698052 GCF_900103175.1 Tsukamurella pulmonis | reverse complement strand
GCGCGTGCTGCGCCGGTCGAAGGCGCCGGTCATCCTGGCGGCCAACAAGGTCGACGACCAGCGCACCGAGGCCGAGGCGGCATCGCTGTGGTCGATGGGCCTCGGTGAGCCGCACACCATCTCGGCCGCGCACGGCCGCGGCACGGGTGACCTGCTCGACGTCATCCTGGAGAAGCTGCCGGAGACGCCCCGCGAGGGCACCGGCGGGATGGGGCCGCGCCGCATCGCGCTGATCGGCAAGCCGAACGTCGGTAAGAGCTCGCTGCTCAACAAGCTCACCGGCGAGAACCGGTCGGTCGTCGACAACGTCGCCGGCACCACCGTCGACCCCGTGGACTCCCTGGTCGAGCTCGGTGGCAAGACCTGGAAGTTCATCGACACAGCCGGCCTGCGCAAGAAGGTCAACCAGGCCAGCGGGCACGAGTTCTACGCCTCGCTGCGCACCAAGGGCGCGATCGAGGCCGCCGAGGTCGCGATCGTGCTCATCGACGCCTCCCAGCCGATCACGGAGCAGGACCTGCGGGTGCTGTCGATGGTGATCGAGTCGGGTCGCGCGCTGGTGATCGCCTACAACAAGTGGGACCTCGTCGACGAGGACCGGCGGTACATGCTGGAGAAGGAGATCGACCGGGAACTCGTGCAGATCCCGTGGGCGCTGCGCGTGAACATCTCGGCGCAGACCGGCCGCGCGCTGCAGAAGCTGGTGCCCGCGATCGAGACCTCGCTCGAGTCGTGGGACAAGCGCATCCCGACGGGGCGCCTGAACAACTGGCTCCGCGAGGTCATGGCCGCGACCCCGCCGCCCCTGCGCGGCGGCAAGCTGCCGAAGGTGCTGTTCGCGACGCAGGCCGCGACGCGGCCGCCGACGTTCGTGCTGTTCAGCTCCGGCTTCCTGGAGGCGGGCTACCGACGGTTCCTCGAGCGACGGCTGCGCGAGGAGTTCGGCTTCGACGGCTCGCCCGTGCGGGTGAACGTCCGCGTCCGCGAGAAGCGCGCGAAGAAGTAGGGCCGTGACGGCCGGGGTCGACGTCGCATCCGTGCCGCGCCGCCAGGTGGCGGCGTGGTGCGCGTGGGACTGGGGGAGCGCCGCGTTCAACGCGGTGATGACCACGTTCATCTTCACGGTCTACCTCACCGGTGCCGTCGGCGAGGACCTGCCCGGCTCGATCAGCGCCACCAGCTGGCTCTCCTGGGCGATGGCGGCGGCCGGGGTGGTCGTCGCGCTGTCGGCGCCGGTGCTCGGCGCGCGCTCCGACGCCGCGGGCCGGCGGAAGTTCTCGTTGGCCGTGTGGAGCGCGGTGGTCACGCTGTGCACCGCCGCGTGCTTCTTCGTGCGCGACGAGTACCAGTTCCTCTGGCTCGGCCTGCTCCTGCTGGCCGTGGGCACCGCGGCGTTCGAGCTCGCCAACGTGCCGTACTACGCGATGCTGCGGCAGGTCTCGACGCCCGCGACGATCGGCCGGATCTCCGGGATCGGCTGGGCCTGCGGCTACTTCGGCGGCATCGTGCTGCTGCTGCTCTGCAACTTCGGTTTCATCGCCGGCGACGGTCCCACCCGCGGCTTCCTCGACGTGCCCACCGAGGGTGGCCTGAACATCCGCCTCGTCGCGCTGTTCGCGGCCGCCTGGTTCGCGCTCTCGGCGCTGCCGGTGCTCTTCCTCGTGCCCGAACTGCCCGCCGACCCGGCGGCTGCCCCGCGTCGCGGCATCGCCGGGGCGTACCGCGACCTGTTCGCGACGATCGGGGCACTGTGGCGCGAGGACCGCAACGTGGTGTGGTTCCTGGTCTCCTCGGCGGTCTTCCGCGACGGCCTGGCCGCGACGTTCACCTTCGGCGCGGTGCTGGCTCACAGCGTGTACGGGATGAGCGAGTCGACGGTGCTGCTGTTCGGCGTGGCCGCCAACGTCGTGGCCGCTCTGGGTGCGGTGGTCGCGGGCCGGTTCGACGACCGGATCGGCCCCAAACCGGTGATCGTGGCGTGTCTGGCCGGCATGCTCATCGCGGGGACGGTGCTGTTGCTCGTGAGCGGCGAGACCATGTTCTGGATCTTCGGACTGATGCTGACGGTGTTCGTCGGGCCGGCGCAGGCATCCGCGCGCAGCATGCTCGCGCGGATGGCGCTCCCCGGCCGCGAGGGCCAGATGTTCGGCCTCTACCAGACCACCGGGCGCGCCGCGTCCTTCCTCGGTCCCACCCTGTTCGGTCTGTTCGTGTGGGCGTTCGGCACCGATCGCGCGGGCATCGGCGGCATCATCGTCGTCCTGGCCCTGGGGCTGCTCCTGCTGGCCCAGGTGCGCCCCACCCGCGACCGCGCCCTGGCGGCCTGAGTCACGGGCGCAGGCCTGATCTGAGGAATCGCACTCGAGATGCTGTCCTCGCGAGGGAGGGCCGGGCGTCCCGAGTGGGAATCAGCGCCGCGCGGGGGACGGCTCAACCCCCACCGTTCGCACGGCGTCTGGTGGGGGAGCGAACGAGGGGCGCCGCCTTTCGGCGCCGCGTGGGGGACGACCGAGGTGGTCGGCCCCGATGCCGACGCAGCCCCAGAATCTCCGTGCGGGCGCCGGCGCACCGTCGCCGGACGTGCGCGGGCGGCCGGGGCGCGATCAGCGCGGGGCGGCGGAGGGCTTCGCCGACGAGGTGGGCGAGGAGGGCTTCGCGGCGGTGGACGGCTTGGCCGGGGTGGCGGGCTTCGCGACGTCGACGCCGGGCGGGAGGCCGGCTGCGATGGCGGGGTAGTCCACCGCGAGGCGGAGGTTCAGCACCGGGCCGTTCGGGGTGTTCGGCATGGCCCTGCGCACGTTGTCCATCAGCTGTGAGAACTGGAGACCGACACCGCGCGCGCTGCCGTTCGGGAACGCGTCGAGCAGCGGCTGGAGCAGGTTCACCAGGATCGGCGACGCGGTGCGGAGCCCGTTCAGGGCTTCCGGCGTCAGGATCGCCTGGAGCCCGGCCAGCAGGCCGGTCTGCTCGTTGTTGATGGCGTCCTGCATGGCGATCGTGCGCTTGCTGGCGCCCGTGTGCAGGGGCTGGAACTGGAAGGACGTGCGGAACGCGGGGAGCATCGCCGCGACCGACGGATCGGCGGCCTGGAGCGCGGCCACGATCTTCGGGAAGGTCTCCGCGGTCGAGACGCGCTGCGTGTCGTGCACGGCCTCGGTGACGCTGCCCAGAGCGGTGAGCAGGGGCAGCATCGCCTTCGACGAGGCGTCGACGTTCATCAGCACCTGGCTCATGCGCGGGCGCAGCGCGTCGTCGTTCACGTCACCGAGGGTGGTGATCATGTTGGAGACGGTGTTGTCGGTGATCTGCCGGTTCGGCGAGATCTGGGCACCGTTCTGCAGGGCGCCGCCGCCGTCGTGCGGGGTCAGGATCACTTCGGATACGCCGAACAGGTTTCCGGCCGAGAACGCCGCCTCGACGTTGTTGGTCAGGCTGCGCCCCTGCGGACCGTCGATGAGCAGCGTCACGCCCTGCTGCGCGTTGCCGAGCGCGTGCACCGACGAGACGGTGCCGACCTCGACGCCCTGGATCCGGACCTTGGCACCCTCCACGATGCCCGCGGCCACCGTCGGCGTGCGCAGCGTGAGGCTGAACTCGTCCTTGGGCCGCAGCGTCTGTACGCCCCACACCACGAGGCCGATGAGGACCACGCACAGGGTGAACGCGACACCGCGGCGCCGCAGCTGGGCGTGCGACGGTGCGAAACCTGGTACCGGTGCGAGATCCACGAATAGACAAATTATCCGCAGGTGTCTGAAATCCGTGCTCCGACAGGCCTGTTTGTGTGCACACTCACGTCCCGGCACACGGTGTGAGCGGCGACACCTTCACCGGTGTCGGCGGCCTGATCAGTCGATCTGGCCGATCGGCTGGCGCTTCTCGGCCTGGAAGGCGTCCTCGGCGCGGCCGCGCGCCCAATAGCCCGAGATCGACAGTCGCTCGCGCGGGATCGCGAGCTCGCGCAGCACCTTCCGGATCGCCTTGATCGACTCGCGCTCGCCGTGCACGAAGACGTGCGCGGTGGCGCGGTCCTCGGGCCAGTTCGCGACCGCGACCTGGCGGGCGAGGAAGTCGACGTCGGCGACGTCGGGGTTCACGGCCCAGCGCACGTTCACGCCCGCGGGTGCCGTCAGGTCGATCCGGTCGGCGTCGCTCTCGACCTCGATGACGGCGCTGCCCCGGGCGTCGGCCGGGAGCGCCTCGAGCGCCGAGGCGATCGCGGGCACGGCGGACAGGTCGCCGGCCAGAAGGTGCCACGCGGCCGCGGCGTCGGGGGAGTACGCCCCGCCGGGGCCCATGATGGTGAGTGTGTCGCCGGGCCGGGCACTCTTGGCCCACGGGCCTGCGAGTCCCTCGTCGCCGTGCACGACGAAATCGATCGCGATGCGGCGCTCGGCCCGGTCGAAGGAGCGGACGGTGTAGGTGCGGGTCGCGTCGCCGAACGCCAGCTTGACGTAGGAGTCGGTGCTGGGCAGGCCGGGCAGGTCGGGGTCGCCGAAGGTGGCGAGGGACTCGCCCTCAGCGATCACGCGGACGAGGTGGGCGCCGACGGTCTCGGTGCGCACGACCGTGACCTCGTAGGTCGGCCGCGGACGTCGGGCGGGGGCGGGGGCGGTTTCAGTACGCTGTTCAGTCACGCGTTCCACCGTACGCCTCGCAACTTAGGGTCGCCTAATCGTTTTCGGGCGAGTGGGTCGTCCCGTACGAAACAGCCGCGGCCCGCCGGGCCGCGACTAGCATTTGCGAACATGAGTGCAGAGGTACCGAGCGGCAAGGGACTGCGCAAACGGCTCGCCCGGTCCGCCCATGCGGTGTTCACGCCGGACGCGCGTGATCCGGTCGAGATCATCCGCGAGCAGAACAGCACCCGCATCCAGGAACTCGTGCCCGTCCGGGTCTCGCGCATGTTGCACTCGCCGTTCGCCTTCTACCGCGGTGGGGCCGCCCTCATGGCGCACGACCTCGCGGGGGAGGCCGACACCGGCGTGACGGTGATGAGCTGCGGCGACGCCCACATCTCCAACTTCGGCCTGTTCGCCTCGCCGGAGCGGCGCCAGCTCTTCGACGTCAACGACTTCGATGAGGCGGGCAACGCCCCGTTCGAATGGGATGTCAAGCGTCTCGCGGCCAGCGTGATGATCGCCGCCCGCGAGAACGGCTACACCGACGAGCAGGCGCGGAGCGCGGTCGCCGCCGCCGTGGGTTCCTATCGCACGACATTGGCCGAGCTCGTCGGCCAGAGCGCCCTCGAGCGCTACTACACCTGCTACGACGTCGAGCACCTGGCGACGCGGGCCGCCGGCGATCAGCCGTTGCTCGAGCTCATCGAGCAGACCGCGAAGAAGGCCCGCAAGCGCACCTCGGCGCGCATGGTCGAGAAGATCACGGCGACGAGCGCCGACGGCGAACCGCACATCGTGGCGAACCCCCCGACGCTGGTGCCGGCGCCCCCGAAGCTGGTCGAGGGGTTCGAGGGCATCTACGTCCGCTACCTCGATTCGCTCCGCGCGGACGCCGCGGCGCTGCTGGGCCAGTTCCGGGTCCTCGACTGGGCGCTGCGGGTGGTGGGCGTCGGCAGCGTCGGCACTCTGTGCTTCATCGTGCTGGTGGGCCGCGACGTGCCCGGCGGCGGTATGGAGACGCTGTTCCTGCAGGTGAAGGAGGCGTCCCCGTCGGTGCTGCAGACGTACGGCAAACGCGGGCCGTCGACGATGCCGCCCCGCGCGCCGTCGAGCGGTGCCCAGGCCTGGCGCGTCGTCGCGGGCCAGCAGATCCTGCAGGCGCAGTCCGACTCGTTCCTCGGGTACACGCCGACCGTGCTCGGCAAGGACTTCTACTGGCGCCAGTTCCGCGACATGAAGGGCTCCGTGGCCCCCGAACTGCTCACGCACGAGCAGTTCGAGCGGTACGGCCAGGCGTGCGGCGGCGTGCTGGCCCGCGCCCACTCGCAGTCCCCGGCGTCGGCCTCCGCCTCGGCCTACCTGGGCAAGTCCACGGAGTTCGACGAGGCCGTCGCCGGATTCGCCACGGCGTACGCCGATCAGAACGAAAAGGATTACGCCGCAGTGCAGGCCGCGGTCAAGGCGGGCGTTCTCCCGTGCGCCGAACCGGGGGTCTGACAGTCTTAGCGCGACCTTGACGGCGGCGGACCTTCCCTCCGCGCCACGGCCCGCGTAGACCGGTAGGCGTGACTTTGATGGAGGTACTGCCCTCACTCGCCCGCGCCGGCGTCGCCCGGTCCTTCGACCCCACGATCTGGCCGGAAGGCACCGCGATGGACGGCGACGACGTCCTCATCGCCGGCACCCCGGCCGCCGCTCTCGCGGACGGCGGCCCGTCGACCTACCCGGTGGTCGTGAGCCGCATCAGCCGGCTCGTGCGGTCGGGCCCGGTGGTCCTGTGCGATGTCGCCGGGCACCTGCCGCAGCACGCGAGCCTGGCCGACGTCGCGTGGCCCGGGGCCCGCCTCGCCGGGGCCCGGACGCGTCAGCTCCTGGTCCGCGGCGCCGACGGTGCGCGGCTCGCCGCCCGCGTGGAGGTTCCCGTAGACGTGCCGGTGGACGCGCCGATCGCCCTCGCGCTCGCACTGCCGCACGGCCTGGCCACGCCCGGCGCGCACGACTGGTGGCCCGCGACCGGGTGCGCCCACCGGCGCCTCGGACGGCTGGCCTAGCCCGTCCGGCACCACCGCGCAGCCGAGCGCGCCCGGTGCGCTCGCCCGTCGATTAGGCTCTGCCCGTGCACAATTTCCGCGATGTGGCAGGTATGGACGGGTACACGGCCGAGGGCGGCCGGATGCGGCGCGGCCTGCTCTTCCGCTCCAGCGTGCTGGACGCCGATTCGATCGACCCGGACCGGCTGGCGCAGGCCGGCCTGGCGGACGTCTTCGACCTGCGGATGACGGTCGAGGTCACGCCCAAACCGGACGTCGTGCCCGACGGCGCGCGGTACGTGCGGCTGAACGTGATCGGCGACGACGTCGAGCTCGGTGCGCTGGATCCCAAGTCGCTCACCGATGCCGCGCACGCCAAGGAACTGCTCACGGACGTCTACCGGATGTTCGTGACGGAGGAGAACGCCCGGGCCCAGTTCTCCTCGCTCGTGCGGGCCGTCGCCGACGAGGACCGCGCCCAGGTCTTCCACTGCAGCGCGGGCAAGGATCGCACCGGCTGGGCGGCTGCGATCGTGCAGCGGATCCTCGGCGTCTCGCCCGACGACGTGATGGCCGACTACCTGCTCACCAACGAGTACTCGGCAGCCGTCATCGAGGCGATCGCCGAGCGCGCCACCACCGAGCGCGGTGCGGCGATCGGCGAGGCCGCGCGGGCGCTCGCCGGGGTCTTCCCCGAGGCGCTCACCGCCGCGTTCGATGAGGCCGATGCGCGCTACGGCGGCTTCGACGGGTACGTGCGCGCGGGGCTCGGCATCGACGACGTCGTCATCGCCCGACTGCGCGCCAAACTCGTCGCCTAGCCCAGTCGCTTGCCCTTCGGGGTGAAGCGGCCGTCGTCCTGGGTGAACCCCGCGGAATCGACCGAGCACTCCAGCCCGCCGTCGCGCAGCGCGGTGCAGGAGACGCCGTGGACCGAGAGCCGAGCGCCGGCCGGGAGCATGCGCGGCCGCTCCCGCACGCTGAGTTTGTCCAGGTAGCGCCACCCGGCGTCGGTCACCTCGACCGCTTCGGGCCGCACGCTGCGGTTCTTCACGGTGATCCGGGTGCCCGCGGGGGCGAAGATCCCGCAGCGCAGCGTGGCCGGCTCCGACTCGATGGTGCACGCCCGCTTACCGCCGTCGTAGCGGTAGACGAAGGCGTGGTGGCCGCCGTCGGTGCGGTAGCGATCGGCGTCCACCGCGGGCTCGGCCGCCGCGGGCACCGCGACCGCCACGATCGCGGCGACCATCGCCGAGCCCAGGAGAACACGCTTCATGCGGCTACTCTAGCGCGCGGAAGGGCCCGCGAGCAGGCTCAACGTGCGTTGACCCGCACGATCCGGTCGTCCCCGGGGCGGGGCTCGCCGCGGCCGTCGGTGTTGTTGGTGAGGGCCCAGGCGGAGCCGTCGGGCGCGCGTACGACGTCGCGGAGCCGGCCGTGGGTCCCGCGGTAGCGCTCCGTGGCGGTGGCCGGGGCCCCCAGCGGGACCGTGCGCAGCCGCTCGCCGCGCAGGTTCGCGATCAGCAGGTCGGTGCCGACGACCGCGATGCCGCTGGGGCTCGCGGACGAGGTGGACCACTGCTGCAGCGGGTCCGCGAAGCCCTCACGTCGTCCGATGCCCTCCACCTCGGGCCACCCGTAATTCGCGCCCGGCCGGATGAGATTGAGCTCGTCCCAGGTGTTCTGGCCGAACTCGCTGGCGTAGAGGGTGCCGTCCGGCGCCCACGCCAGGCCCTGCGCGTTGCGGTGGCCGAGGCTGTAGACGAGCGAATCCGGGAAGGGGTTGTCCGCGGGCCGGGCCCCGTCGGGCGTCATGCGCAGGATCTTGCCGCCCAGGGCGCGCGGGTCCTGGGCGTCGTCGGGGCTCCCGGCGTCCCCGACGGTGGCGTAGAGCATCCCGTCGGGCCCGAAGGCGATGCGGCCGCCGTTGTGGATCGACGCCGCGGGCAGGCCCGTGAGAATCGGGCGGGCGGGGCCGAGGGTGCGTGCACCGGCGGTGCCCTGCAGCGGCATCCGCACGATCCGGTTGTCGGTCGCGGTGGTGAAGTAGGCGAACAGCTCGTCGTCGCGGACCGCGATCCCGAGCAGGCCGCCCTCGCCGCGGGCGGCCACGCCGTCGATCCGCCCGACCTCGCGGGGCCTCCCGTCGACGATCTCCACGATGCGGCCGCGGTCGCGCTCGCTGACCAGAGGGGTTCCGTCGGCGAACGCGATCGACCAGGGCGCATCGAGCCCCGCCGCGATGGTGTCCTGCGGGGCGGGGTCGGCGCTCGCGCTCGGGGTGGGCGCCTGCGACGGTGCCCCGCCGCCGCATCCCCCCACCGTCAGCGCCGCGAGCACGGCGATCGCGACGCCTCGGTTCCTCAGCGGGGTGCGCATACGTCCACAGTAGGGCGGAACGTCCGATTCCACCGGCGATGCGGTGGCGCCGTATACCGAAGCGATGGCGTACTCCGCCGCCTCTCGGGGACGACGTCGTGAGCGCGCCGCGTCGCGCCGTGCTGGCGATTTCTCGTCCGCGCGACGTATGGGGTAATCTCCTACAGCACCGCGAGAGCGGCCACGGGCTGTGGCGCAGCTTGGTAGCGCACCTGACTGGGGGTCAGGTGGTCGCAGGTTCAAATCCTGTCAGCCCGACAGAAAAAGGCCAGGTCAGAGGGTAAAACCTCCGACCTGGCCTTCTTTGTTTCCGGCGCAGATCGGCCCCAGTGGGCCAAGAGTGGGCCAAGCGGTTGCCGAGGGCCACGAGTGGGCCGAATGGCTACCCGAACAGCACGGTGGATGCGCGGCGCAGATCGTCCTCCTGGGCGCGCGCGTAGTGCGCCAACGCCACCGCCTCGGAGTGACCGTGCCAGGCCGCGGATACGTGCAGCGGGACGTCGCGCGCGAGCATCGCGGACTCGGACGAGGCGCGCAGGCCCTTCAGGGTGATTCGCCGCTGGCCGGTCGCGGCCCGCAGCCGGTCAAACTCGCGGCTGAACCAATCCGGCGCGATGGGCTCGCCGTCCTCTCGCACCGCCAGCAGGCCGCGCTCATCCCACGGGACGCCGAGCGCCAGCGCCTCGCGCTTGCGGACGGTCCTGAAGGCCCGCAGCGCCTCGGTCAGTTCGTCCGGCAGCGGCAGGGTCCGATCCGATCGCTTCGGCGACTTGGTACGGCCCTCGATCACCTCCGCACCGACCGCGACCCGGCCGCGCACGACCGACAGCGTGCCCTCGTCCAGGTCGATCGCATCCCACCTCATGCCCATGATCTCGCTGCGGCGCAGTCCGTACATCGAGAGCAACCACAACGGGTAGAGCCGGTCGGCGGCGACGGAGGCGCGGAAGACCTCGACCTCGGCGGGGGACCAGGCGATGTGCGTACGTGAGTCGGTGTCGGCGGCGGCGTGATCGTCGTACTCGTCGCGCGGGCGCTCGACCAGGGCGATGACGTTGCGGGGGAGCGCGCCCTGGTCGACGTAGCTCTGCGCCACCGAAGTCAGCGCCTTCAGAGTCGCCCGGACGCTCACCGGCTTCAGCCCGCCGACCTGTTGCTGTGCGGCGGGTGCGGGTGCGTAGACACCGCGCGACGGCCGGGTCACGCGGCCGGAACGGACCAGACCGGCAAGCGTGGTGCTCGCGTCCTCCCCAGGGAACGCCGCCTTGATCTCAGTCAGGGTGATGCCCTCGGGATGCTCGGAGACCAGCGCGGTGACGCGGCCCGCGAACGAATCGGCGCGGTAGTGGCGCGGCGAGGTGCGGCCTTCAGTGAGCATCCAGGTGACCAGCGCGTCGCCGTCGGCCTTGGTGAGTGCCGCGAGCTTCTTGGTCCCGAGGTACCGCTGCGCCGCCTTCAGCGAGTCGGCGTACCCGCGCAACGTCACGGCGCGCACTCCGCGCCGCCCGGCGAGCCACTGGTCGATCGCTTCGTTCACCGTGAGCGTCGTCTGGCGGCTGAACCGTCCGGCCGCGACCTCGGCGCTGATCCTGCGGAACTCGATCACGGCCAGCTTCTTGGTGGGGAAGGTGAACCGCTGACGATCTCGGGTGCCGTCGGGGCGCAGGCCTACATCCAGGCGGAACTCGTAACTGACCGTGCCGTTCTTCGCGGTGCGCTTCGTGATCGGCTCGGCGCGGCGGGTGCGCTTGGTGGGCTCGGTGGTGGTGTTCTCGGGCATGTCGTGTGTGTCCTGTCGTGGTGGCGTGTCAGGTGGTCAGGATCGGGTCGCCCAGTCGCGCGCGAGGAAGCCGCGCTTCTTGGCCTCGCGCACCCATCGGTCCAGGGTCGGAAGTGGCACCCCGCCGAGCTGCTGCGCGACGTGCTCGCGTGGAATCTCGCCCATCTCGCGGGCCGTGACCATCAGCCGCGCGACCTGGCGGTAGTGCGCGTCATCGAGATTGCGGCGGCCGACACTGTTACGGCGACTGATCGGGTCGAGGTCCGGCCGGTCGACGACCGTCGCGTCTTCAAGCTGATCGGGCGTGGCAATTCCGTGTTCACCCTGAGTGATGAACCGCGCCGCCGCCTTCGTCAGTCGCCGCGCAGGAACCCCGCGCAGTGCGGCGGGCGTGATCTCCTGCTCGGGCGAGTCGGCGATCATCCGCAGCTCGACCAGGCGCGGCGCTGGGCCGGAGAGATCGACACGCACCTGGTAGCGGTGCGCGTGACCGAACAGCGGGATCTCGATCAAGCCGTCCGCGCTGCCCTTCTCGCCCGAGACGCGGCGGATGTCGGCAGCCATCACGTCACCCGGGATCGGGGTGTCGTCGTAGGGGTTATCAATGTCCACGACAAAATGATAAGCGAATGACATGGACTTTGTCACGCTGATCGGCGATATTGGATTCATGACCACCACACAGACCAACCCATCCACGACCTCCGACATCGACGAATTGCGCTCTCGCGCAGCAATCTCCATCCCTCGCGCTGGCGAGATCCTCGGCATTTCTAGGGCCAACGCGTACTCGCTCGCAGACCGCGGCGAGTTGCCGAGCATCGCGCTCGGTGGGCGTCGCCTGGTCCCGACCGCGGCGCTCAGGGCAATGCTCGGCGTAGAGGCATAGCGCCATGACGACGGCGATGGAACTCGGCCTCTACGAGGACGACCTCGGCTACCGGTGGGGCGGCACCTCCCGGTGCAGCCGTGCCGACTTCGATCTCTGCCTGATTTGGGTGGGACGCAACAACGGTCCGGCCCTGCTGTTCGACTTTCACTTCGGCGGGGTCGTCGATCTCAGAGCCCCGGACATGGCGGGGATCGCGGCCAGTGCGTGGTGCGGTGCGGAATATCCGGAGCGCACATACGATCCGCCGAGCATGTGGGTGAGGATGTTCAAGCGGAACGGCTACACCCACGACGGCAGTCGCGCTCCGCTGCCGACGGAGCCCATTCAGCTCTACCGGGGATGCACGGAGGACGGCCGCTACGGGATGTCCTGGACGACCGACTGCGAGATCGCGAGGGCGTTCGCATTCGACGGGCTCAGGGGCCAACCGGCAGGCGCTGTGTACACGGCCACAGTCGATCCGAAGCACCTGTTGGCCTACATCGGCCCCGAGGTCGGGCGGGGAGAGTCGGAGTACGTGGTGGACCCCGCCGGGCTCTCCGACGTATGCCTGAGCCACTGACCCTCTGGCCGGGGGCCTTCTCCAGCCCCCAACACACCCTCAGCGGCGGTGATCGTCCGGTTACGCACCGGGTCACCGCCGCTGAGGCGTGCCCATCAAAAGCACCACCCTCATAGGTATTTCGCTTCCACCGGGCGACCACCAGACACGACAACGCCCCCGCGTCACGGTTCGCGGGGGCGTCATCCAAACCACAGATAGGGAGCACGACCAATGTCCCAAGCCGAGAATACCTCGACCAGCGGCGATGCGGGAGACGAGCAGGCGGCGTATCGCCATGTCGCGGGTGACGCGGCTGAGTCGATCGGCGCTGCGCGCACCGGGGCTACCGAAGCCGCCGCCGCGACGGAGGCCCTTCGCCAGGTGATGCAGGAGCGCGCCGACGTGTTCGACGCGAGCCCGACGCTCGCGCATGTCCGCTCGTTCGCTGACGCGCGACGAGCCGGGCACTGGGCGACGCTGCTCGGCGTGCTTCAGCGCACGACCCTCGCGGTGCCGCCGTATGTCGTGTTGCCGCCGATCATCGGCGGCGAGGTGTCGCTGAACCTCCTGACCGCGCTCGTGGGGGTCTCCAGCGGCGGCAAGGGGGCCGCCGACAAGACCGCTGCGGCGGCGATTCGTTTCACGCGCGAGGGTGCTCGCATGCCCACGCCCTCGGTCGTCCCGCTCGGGTCCGGCGAGGGGATCAACCGGACGTTCGCGACCGCGCGGAAGGCCCCGCTTGGCGGTGGCGCGACTGTGATGCGCTGGCACAAGACCGCGGCGCTATTCGGGGTCCGGGACATCGCCCATCTGGTCGCGCTCGCTGGCCGGTCGGGCTCGACGCTGCTGCCCGAGCTGCTGAAGGCGGCGATGGGCGAGGAGTTGGGGTTCGCCAACGCTGACGCCGAGCGCCGGGTGATTCTTCCGATGCATAGCTACCGCCTCTGCATGTCCGCGGGCGTTCAGTTCGACAACGGCGTGGCGCTGCTCAATGACCAGGCGCAGCGCGACGGTGTGCCGCAGCGGTTCGTCTGGGCACCGACACGGCAGGGCGAGGCACGCAAGCTCCAGGCCGCGCCGGACAAGCCGTTGGAGCCGATGGAGATCGAGTTGCCGGACTTTGGCAGCGACCCGTTCTCGGTGCCCGAAGGGGCGGACGACGACCTGGCGTTCAACCCCGAGGCCCGTGAGCTGATCCCGCTCGACCTGCACCCGTCGATCACCGCCGAGATCATCGCCGCCGACGCGGCGAAGGATCTCGACCCGTTCGGCCGCAGCGGAGACCCGCTCGCAGGCCATCGGCTCCTCACCCAGGAGAAGGTCGCCGCCGCGCTGGCAGTGCTCCACGGGCGGACCGCGATAGAACCGATGTACTGGCAACTCGCCGCCGCGATTCTTGACGTGTCCGCGGCTACCAGTCGAGCCGTCGCCGCCGAGTCGGGCATCGCAGCGCAGCGGGACGCCGAACGGCAAGGCGAACTCGATGGACACCGCCGCGCAGCCGCGGACACTGTGCGCGACGCCGCCGCGATCGCGGCGACCGCAGACCGAATCGAATCGTTCCTCCGCAAGCGCGGCGGATGGGTCGCCTCGTCGGAGGTGCGCAAGGCCGTGTCCTCACGGCTGCGCCAGCATTTCGAGGAGGCACAGCTCGCCCTCCAGACTTCTAAGCGGATCGAACTCCGCCGCGACACCAACGCCACTGGTCAGAGCGTTACCTACTACCGGTTGCGGCAGTCGTGACCCTGCTCGGGAGGGGTGGCCAGAAATCCAGGGGTGGCCGCCAGGGGTGGCCAGCGTTTCCGCAGGTCAGCGAGGGGTGGCCAGGGGTGGCCGGGGTGGCCACGCGCTCGCGGAAATACGACCGCGCGTAGTACCCTCGCATACCTCTTACTTATTACAAGAACTAACTACTTTTTCAATCCCCTGATGCGTAGAGAGAGCGCGCGACCCCGGCCACCCCTGGCCACCCCGGCCACCCCTGTCTGACCTGCGGTTTTGCTTGGCCACCCCTTGGCCACCCTGGCCACCCCTCGGCCACCGCTGGAAAATGCTGCTGAGCTGCGTAGACGGTGGTGGGGCCGTCGTCTGGGGCGCGGGTTCGGCACCTCGGCACCCCCTCTCGTTAGCTCAGCACCCCGTGCCGTGTTCTGGTGTGGCGTTCTGGTGTGGCGCTGCGGACAAGCCGAGCGCGAGCGCGCCGAGGGCTGCACGGTTGTCAGGTACTTATCGGGTATGCCCCACGTGATGCCGCTGGCCCTGAGCCGCGAGAGAGCCGAGGAAGCGCACACCCTGCGCGTGCACGGGTACTCCTGGCGCGAGATCGCAGGGGCGCTCGGGTTCAAGTCCGTGGGTGCTGCTCAGCAGGCCGTCGCCAGCCACCGCAAGCGCAACCCTCCACCTTCGCGCGAGGACACGCTGGCGGACATTCTGGAGCGGCGGCGGGTGACCCTCCAGCGTCTTCTCCGCCAGCTCGCCGTCGCCGAGACCGACGGCGACAGTGCCGCGGTCGCAGCGCTGTCGAAGACGATCACCGCAGCCGATGCCGAGACATCGAAGATCTTCGGCCTGTACGCCTCGGAGAAGGTCGACGTGACGATCGGACGGTCGCCCGTCGAGGCGATCGCCACAGCGCGTGACGCCGCCCTTGCCGCGCTCGAAGCGCGCCGTGCAACAACCCCGGCGGTGTCCTCCGTCGAACCCGAACCGATCGACGCCGAGGTGGTCGAGTGAGTACGCCAAACATGACCGACGCAGATGTCGTGAACTCAGCCTTCGATGTGCAGGCCGCGATCACCGACGGAACCCTAAGCGCCGCGACGCTGGAGTCCGAGCTGACCGAGATGATGCGCGCCGAGTTTGGCACCGTCGGCGAGCCCGGCGACCCGCTGTTTGAGCTGCATTGCGACGTGACGCGTCAGTTCCTCGCGGTCGGCGGGCTGACCTCCGATGAGCTGCGCGAGTGGCTGAGCGTGCGCCTTCGGGCCGAGAACGGCGGCGAGTTGCCCGAGGATGCGACTCCGGCACCCGAGCCGGTCGCGCTGCTCGGCGTCGTCGAGCCCGAGTCCGAGCCCGACGACGAGCTGGCCGACCTCCCCGAGTCCGTGCTGGCCGACGCCGAGGCGGCGGCGCAGGCTGTCATCGACGCGTGGCGTGCCGCGCGCCCCCACCTCCGAGGAGTGACCGAATGAGCCTGCTCGCCCGTCTGCGCGCCCGAACCGCGCGACCCACCCCTGAGCCCGCCGAGGTAGATCTGACCCCGGACCGCGGCGCACAGCCTCAGCACGAAGTACCTCCGCACGTCCGAGGGCCACACGACTTCGGGAGCCAGCGCCGGGTCCGGGTCTCGGCCGACGAGGTGATGCGCGCTCGGAGCGGAGTCGTCGGCGCGTTGCCCAACTCGTTGGCCCGGCCGGTCGGCTCCGGCACACCCGAGCGGCGGCGCACTGAGCTGGCGCGTGATCGCGGGTTCGGCGACGACGTGCTGTTCGGTGACGCGCCGTGATCGCCTCGATTCCGGGGGTCATTGGCCCACTGCTGGCCCACCGGCTTGGCCGATCGCTCTCCGGTCGGGCGAACGGGGCATCATCACCCCTGGTCAACAGCTGCATTTGCCGCATGCGAACTACCCCGAACCACTTGATCAGAGATCAGGTGTACTCCACCTTGACCCGGATCGAGGCCCAGTCATGAGCGATCGCAAAGACCCGACGCGGACGTTGATCGCCGCCCGCGCGCTGCGCACCGCGCGCCGCCGTGTGCCCGCGCCGGGTCCGGCGCAGCTCGCACGCCGCCTCGATCCCAGCTATCGGATCGTGCCCGCCACCGCCCTGCTGTCAGACCTCGCCGTTCGATCCATCCGCGAGGAGGATCGCCGCGACATCGTGAGCACACCACCCCGCGCTGGCAAGTCGCGGTTGCTCTCGGTCTGGACGGTGGTCTGGGCGCTGCACTCGGACCCTGACCGCGAGGTGCTGCTAACCAGCTACAGCGACGAGTTGGCACAGTCCCACAGTCGCGAGGTGCGCGCCTTGATCCAGGAGCACGGCGCGGAGCTGGGCATCTCGATCGCCAGCGACAAGTCGAGCGTCGGCCGATGGCGGATCGAGGGGCGGCGCGGTGGACTACTCGCTGGCGGCATCCAGTCCGGCGCGACCGGATTCGGTGCACATGTACTGATCATCGACGACCCGATCAAAGACGCCGCCGAGGCTGATTCCGCCGCGCACCGCAAGCGGGTGCTGAACGAGTTCCGTTCGACCTACTCGACCCGCGTGTACCCCGGCGGGAGCATCTTGCTGGTCGGCACCAGGTGGCATGAAGCCGACCTGATCGGCTCGCTGCTGGCCGACGAGCCCGAGCTGTGGACACGTACGAACGTGCCCGCCGTGTCCGAGGTCGGAGTGCCCGACGCACTCGGCCGCGAGCCCGGCCAGGCCATGACCTCCGCTCTGGGATTCACCGCCGAGCACTTCGCCAGCGCGCGGCGTACTGCAGGCGAGCGCGCGTGGTGGTCACTGTATGAGGGCGAGCCCAGCTCGCCCGAGGGCGGCCTGGTGCAGCGCTCGTGGCTGGACGACTGGCGCATGGCCACGGCTCCCGCGAATCCCGTCCGCGCGATCGTCGCCGTCGACCCATCCGACAGCGGCCGCGGCGACTCGGCGGGCATCGTGGCGGCGAGCACGACAGCCGACGGCGTCGTGGCGCTGATCGCCGACCGCAGCGCACCGATGACCAGCGACGCATGGGCTCGCACCGCACTGGAGCTGGCCATCGAGGTCGGCGCGTCCGAGATCGCGGTCGAGGCGTTCACCGCCCGCGCGACCTACGAGCGCATCCTGGCGGAAGCCGTCGAACGGCACCGTCGGGCGCACCCTGATACGCACCACATCCGGGTCACGATGTGGCCCGAGAAGGGCCGCGGTGCGATGGGCGACGCGCTGGCGCGCAGCGGCGCGATGCTGCAAGGCCTGGAGACGGGCACGTGCCGGGTCGCCGGTCATCTCCCGAAGTTCGAAGAACAGGCACTCCGGTGGCAGCGCGGGCAGCACCAACCGGACAGCTTGGCCGCCGCCGTGATCGCGTTCGACCTGCTCGGCGCGAAGACCGCGGGACTGATCCTCGGCGTGCCCGGCGACCGAGACGCCAGGAAGGCGTACTTCAGCCGTCGGATCGGCTGAACTCCCAGGTCAGCACACGGTGACTACCCTGGTAGGCACGATCTGAACTCGGCGTCATGACCGGGGTCACGACGATTTCCAGCACGCCGACCATCAGGGATAACGCCCAGGTCGGGGGCATCAGACGGCGCTACGCCGCAACGCCGCTGCACCCCCGTTCGGTGGACTACTCGCATGGCAACAGTCACCGCCCCCGAGGCACCGAGCGCCGAGCTTCCCGCTTCGAGCTGGTCCGCACAGCTCGCCGGACTGAAGTCCCGAGGCGCGTCCGACCAGGACTCTCGTGTGCTCCGGTGCCGTGCCGCTCTCGCGTACCACCGCGCACTGCGCGTGATCGACGCCGAGGCCGACCGGCTCGACCCCGCCGACGCCGCCGCGCTCGCCGCGCGCCTGACCGGCGGCGCATAGACCCCCACCGGTCGACCTTCCCCAGCACTCACGGATGACCACCGCAGAGATTCGGAGAAACCACAGATGACCACCACCAGCAGCACCACAGCCCAGACCGGCGACCTCGACACCGCCGACATCGCGGCGGCCTTCGACCCGTGCCCGGAGTGCACGACCCGCACGTACGAGGCGCTGCGCTCAGCCATCCTCGCGATGCCCGTCGGCGAGCCGGTGCGCTGGTCCGCCCTGCGCCGCCGCCTGCCGAAGGACTCGGCCAAGGGGCTGGAGGCGGCGAGTGCGCTGCTGAAGCTGTGCGACCAGGGCGAGGCGGTGCTGGTCTCGGGACGTGACGCGACGTGGGTCGCTCGCGCCGACGACTTCGACAAGGCGACCGCCCAACTAACGCGGCCCGGCGGCAAGACCGCGAACACCTTCGACTACCGCTGACGCGAACGGAGACAGACACAATGGCACTCAAAGGATTCATCAAGCCCCGTCGGCCGCTGCCCGATCCGAAGCCGATCAAGTACTCGGCGGCTCAGCAGCGCGACCGGCGGCGAAATCACCTGCCGCTTGTGCTCGGTGCGGACTTCGACCTGGGCGCGGAGGTGCTGGCAGTGACAGGCCCGGTGGCCGCGCGATTGGCCGAGGAGCCGCACCCGAGCGGGCGCACTGCGCTTGCGTCGGTGGCCGCGATCAGCGAGGCCGTCGCCGACCTCTGCATCGTTGCGGGTGAACTCGTCGCCGTTGATCGCGCACGGGGTGTTGACGGTGCGGAGGCGAAGGTGCGAGCCACCAACGCGCTGAAGTCGATCACCAACCGGGCGGCGCTCCAGTTCGGCGCTGACGAACTGGCCGCGGGCACCTGGGCCGAGACCCTGGCGGGCTTCGCACGGCCGCTCGCTGGTCCTCTGGCCGCGGTGCTGGGCCGGGCGGCAGCGGACAAGAGTCGTCAGCCGGTCGAGTCCGACCGGATACTCGATGCCCTCCGCGACCTTGACCGCGCGGTGATCTCGCTCGATCGGAAGATCACCGCGTCGATCGACTACCGCCGCGCGCTACCCACCCCGAAGGCCGCGCCCCAGCGTGACCTCTCCTCCGCCATCGAGGCCCTGGAGAGCAGCGGGATTCGATACGACGACTTGATCTCCAACGACAACGAAGGGACCGCCCCGTGACCGCCCCCAACAACACCCTGAACCCCGCCGAATGGGAAGCGCCGCTGGTGAACCCCGACGCCATCGGCCTGTACTCGGCGACCACGTTCGCGACGCCCGATACGGTGCCGCGCTGGCTCCAGTCCGGGGTGCGCATTCGGCCGCACAACTACGACACCGAGAACACGGGCGTCTGGGGTGCGGACTGGTGCGACCCCGAGCCCGGGGAGCTGAAGGACGGCGAGCGCCTGGGGCTCTCGGATCCGCATGAGCCGGTCGTCGTCTGGGCATTCGACGAGTGCGATTTGTCCCGCCCGAGCCAGGCCGAGGTCCGGGAGCGAGCGCTCCAGAACATGCGGCTGCGCGAGGAGACGGCCGTCGAGCGCGAGTTCGCGGGACGCCTCGTGCTTGACTCGGGCACCCCGGCCACCGCGGCCTCGTTGGTCGCCGCGGTGGGCAAGCTGGAGGAAGCGCTGGCTGCGACGAACACAGTCGGCGTGATCCATGCGAGCGCGCGGTGGGCAGCGGCGGCGGCCGATGCCGGGCTGCTGACCCGCACGGGCGCGGGCTTCCTCACGCCGCTGGGGCACCGTTGGGTTTTCGGCGGCGGCTACGCGCCGGTCTTCGGCGACACCCTCGTGGCCACGAGCCCGTCGTACGGCTGGCGCACCGCGGCCGAGCTGCGGGAGACCATCGACCACCTGAACAACCGGTTCATCGCGGTGGCCGAGGCGTCGATCGTCGTCGGCTTCGAGCGCGCCATCGCGGCCGTCACGGTCACCGCTCCGTAGCCCACTGAAGAACTTGCTGGCGTTGGGCATGTGCCAGCGAGGCGCGGTGCGGGGTCCGAAACTCGGTCTCTCAACTGACGGACCCCGCGCCCGCTGCCTACCTCATCTCTCGACGACGAACAGGACGACACCATGACCACGAAGCGCCCACCCGATGCGACCCGCCAGGCGGCGGATCAGATCAAGGCCGCGAGGGAGCGAGCCGCGATGAGTGTTCACGAAGCCGCGCACTGTGTTGCGGCGGTGCTCCTCGGTGGCACCGTCGAGCTGGCGGTGCTCGACCCCGAGGACCGCGACGAGAAGGGCTTGACCACGGTGGCCGAGGACTCGTTGTCGACGGATGCGCAGGCGCAGGTCGCCTGGGCAGGCCCGTTCGCGCAGGCCAAGTTCGATGCGGGGCGGCGACCGACGCGCCGCGAGATCGACGCCGCGATGGCTAGCAGCGGCCACGGAGACATGCAGATGATCACCGCTGCGGGTGGGCCGATCCAGCTGGGCGTCGAGCGCGTCGAGTCGCTGATCGAACAGAACTGGCCCGCGGTGCTCCGTCTGGCTCGACGGGTCGCGAAGGATGGGTACTGCACCCACTGGCACGTGTGCAACGAGCTGGGCTTCCCGAGCGGTGATGCCGGCGGCCCGACGAGCTTCGGCCTGAGCTGCGTCCGCTCCGGGATGACGCCCGCGCGGCGTTGACCCCATGAACTCCGATCCGCTCCGCCGCTCTCGGTCCTATCTCCCGAGCGCGGCGTCCAACCGGCTCGTCACCGGGCGCAGCGGATCGGCGGGCGACCGTCCTCATCTGGGGTGGGCGGTCGCCAGGTCGGCACGGCGTCGGGGATTCTCCGACCTCCGTCGCCGTGTCGGCCACCTCGGCTCGCAGCTAGTGGAACTCCCAGCCCTGGGCCTCGATGTAGCCCATGAGGGTCACGCACGGCACTCGGAGATCGCTGCATACGTCCGGGATACGGGGCTTCGTCAAGTTTCCGGAGGCCGTCTCCTCACTGACCACAGTGCCCTTGGTGACCAGCGCGAGCGCGATCACGAACGGATCGGCCCCGCTCCGTTTGCCGCCCTGCCGGACGAGGTTCGGGTAGAGGCTGAGAACCTGCCGCGCGCCGTCCTGGATCTGTTGCGACAGAGGGCAGAACAGATCAGGTTGCTGATCGGCCCACTGCTTCGCGTCGTCGTCACGCTTCGATAGCTCGCGCTGTACCTCATCGACGGCGCGGATGTCACCGCGTGCGATCTCGTCCTCGATGCGCGTCCACAAGCCGACGAACACGGCGGGGCGAAACAGGTCACGGCGTCCGTTGAGGATCGCGCTCGTGTCGAACGAGTACAGCGTCACCTCTCAGTGCTCCCGAGCTGCGCGAACTCGCCGAGCTTCTGGATCTGCCCCACCTTGGCGTTGAGGTACACCGCCGCGGTGTTGCTGTCGATCACTCGCCGTCGGTGTGCGTCGGTTACCGCTCGGACGTACGCCTTGCCGAGATCTCGCACCGTGTTGCGGTACCAGTTCCCGCTCGTCGGCTTCTTGCGCGCGGCCTCCTCGTCGAACGCCGCCGAGAACTCAGCGCGACGCTGCCGGTAGAACTCGATCGGGACCACGCCCAGCGTGGACAGTCGCCGCAGGAACGCCTCGGGGCTCACGCCGAAGTGCGCAGCGACCGGCCGGAGGTTGTCGTAGTCCCACGACGTGGGCACGTCCCTCCGCGCGATCACCTCGGGGCGCGCGAGCACAGCCGAGCGAGGCATGAGCACAGCTGCGGCGATCGCATTACAGACGGTCTCCACCTCGCGGTTCTCCGTGCGCGGTCGATCGTCGGCGGTGACATCGCACAGACCCTCCGTGTGCAACGCGAGGTGCGCGAACTCATGGAGCAGTGAGAACAGTCGGGGCCGGACGGTATCGCTTCCGTTGAGGACGATCACCGGGAGCACGTCGAAGTACAGGGACATGCCGCGCATCTCCGACACCTCGACGCCGCCGCGGCTTGTCGCGAGAACCAGCACACCGCTGGCCTCGATGGCAGCGATCCAGGCGTTCAGGTGGGCGTACGAGTCGTTCGACGTGGGCGGGACGGCCAGAGGGCCGACGGTGCCGAGCACGTCCCTGATCCGCTGAGCCGCGGCCTCGACATCATCCGCCGACAGCCGCAGATCCCACTCGGTCGGTATCTCTCGGTCCTCGGTCTCTGCCAGCTCCAGAGCGAACTCGCGCTGCGTGTGGGCGCGCCGGAACTCGTCGTGCAGTCCCGGGCTCCAGTCGCCCGCGGTGACTTCATCGAGTCGACGGAAGTCGCGAAGGGTGTCGAACCCGTCCGGCGGCTCAGGGAGGAAGAACACGGCCAATGACCGGTTGTACGCCTCCGCCGCCTTGCGAAGCTGGGCGATGGTCGGGACGGCCTCGCCAGCCTCCCACTGCGCCACTCGGTCATCCGGCAACGACATCTTGCGCGAGGCCGCGATCGGCGAGTATCCGCTGGACTCGCGCGCCCAGCGGAGCACGGAGGTCTCCACGGGTGCAGGGATCGAAGCGGCCACACCACGATGATGCACCACCCCACCCACACGCGAAGAATGAACCGCTGGACACAGCGGACATTCCGGCAGCGATTCGACCGTTCCCCGCTGGCCTACCTCGCTACCCTGGGCGCATGAGCGAGCCCGTGTGCCGCCCCGGTCCTGACCGCGCGGTGTGCGCCGTGAGCGGATGCACTTACCACGACGAGCGAGGCAACCTGGAGCAGGGCGGCCGAGAGCGGCTGCTCGAATACCTCACCGAGCCGCAGGAGCAGATGGGCAAGCCGTGGCTCACGACGGAGGAGGCCGCGCAGATCCTCGACCACGTGAGCCCCCGAGTGCTGGTGCTCTACTTGCTGGGCAAGGTGGGCGTGCGCGGCGCAGGGCAGTGCGATCGCTGCGGCGGGTGGGTCGCGTCGTTCTACGACACCCCGAACTCCACCGAGGGCACACTCGCGAACCAGACGTGCCCGTATCACCCCGATGGTCGCCCGTGGAGGTCCAGCGAGGTCGGCGACAACACACCCCGGCGCGCTCTGACTGATGGCTCGGAGTCGGCGACTCAGGCCCTCCCCAGTGGGCCGCCAGTGGGCCAAGACCCGGACATACAGCGTAGACAAGCTGATACACGGTAGATGGTTCTAGCTCGCTGACCAGGACTTATGGAGACGCTATAGACGCGATTCTCTGATTGTCGACGCTCTGGGGGTCAGGTGGTCGCAGGTTCAAATCCTGTCAGCCCGACCAGAAGTCCCGAGACACAAAGTGTCTCGGGACTTTCTGCTGTGCGGGCGACCGGTTCGCGATCACGTCACCTCGGAGTGTCAGTGCTCGTCCCTATCGTTGCGCCATGCGGGACCGGACGTACACCGATGCACAGTTGATCGCGGCGATCACAGGGTCTGCGTCATGGCGAGGAGTGATGCGCGAACTCGGGCTCCGGGCCACATCGAGCGGCGCCATTCGCTCGGTGCGTGCTCGGGCAGACGTCCTCGGCATTGACTACTCGCATTTCGGGCGACTTCGATGGTGGTCTGACGATGATGTTCGGGCCGCGGTCGACGGTGTGACGAGCTGGGCGGAGGCCGCCGCCCGGTTGGGTGTGCGTGACGACCCGTCCGCTCTCGGGGCAGTTCGGCGTGACGCACGTCGATTGGGCGTGGGAGTACTGCGTGTCGACAGTGTCGGCGCCGCTCCGGGGGACGGCGCAACCTTCGCTCCCCACGCACTCGCGCGCGCCGGATCGATGCTCGCCGCCAGTTGGTTCACTCTGCGCGGCCACGAAGTGTCCTGGCCACTCGAACCGTGTCGCTATGACCTCGTGGTGAACACCGGAGTGGAGTTGATTCGGGTTCAGGTGAAGACGACGATCTCGCGTAGCGCCAACAGCTGGAAGGTCTATCTGTCGACGTCACGTCAGGGCAGAACCACGTACGAAGAGGACGAGATCGACCAGTTCTTCATCATTGACGGTGATCTGACGTGCTATCGCATCCCCCTCGCTGCGGTGAAGGGACTCTCCGCTGTTCATTTGTCGGCCTATGGGCGGTTTCGTGTGGAGGGTTTCGGGAACCCGCGACGCACCAACGAGCCGAGCGATCGATGAGGTGGTTTCCGGCGTGCGCGGTCTCGTGATCGGAATCCTCGGCCGTCGGGCCGGGTTGGCACTGATATGGACCACGAACGAGGGCACGCGCTCTGGGTGTACGCGCACCCGAGGGCGGAATCGCTGAACGCGCAGCTGCGGGACGCCGGGGCCGCCCGACTGCGCGCCGACGGCTGGACCGTCGACGTCGCCGACCTCTACGCCGAGGGCTTCGATCCGATCCTGGTCGAGGAGGGCGGCGCCGACGTCCGCGCCGAACAGCGGCGGCTGCTCGCCGCCGATCTCGTGGTTCTGCAGTTCCCGCTGTGGTGGTACGGGCCGCCCGCGATGCTCAAGGGTTGGATCGACCGCGTCTTCGAGCGGGGCTTCGCCTACGACGTGGCCGATCCCGCCACGGGCCGCAACCGCAAGTACGGGGACGGGGGCCTCGCCGGCCGCCGGGCGTTGGCCGTGGTCACTGCGGGCGATCGCGCCGACTCGATCTCGCCGCGGGGGATCAGCGGCGACGTCGAGGACCTGTTCTGGCCCCTGCTGCACGGCACGTTCTGGTACACCGGCATGGAAGCGCTTGCGCCGCATCTGATCACCGGCGTCCACGGCATCGACGACGCCGGGATCGCCCGCCTCGCGCGCGACCTCGGCGCCCGGCTGGGCGCGATCGCCGCGGAAGAGCCGATCCCGTACCTCCCCATGACCGACGAGTTCTACGACCACTCGATCGCGCTGCATCCGCACGTCTCCTCGGGGCTCACGGGAGGGGCGGCGCACCGTCGGCCGTCATAGTCCGTGCAGTGCGGCGAACGGATCCTCGGTCGAATCGGTCCGGTAGTCGAGCTCGGCCGTGTCCGCGGCGGCGGCGGCCACGTCGTCGCCGTAGAGAGCGCGGATCAGCGCGACGGTCATGTCCATGCCGGCGGCCACGCCCGACGAGGTCCAGCGATCGCGGTCCTCCACCCAGCGTACGTGGGCCACCCAGTCGACGGACTCGCCGAACGTCTCCGCCCAGCGGAAGGCCATCTTGTTCGACGTGGCGCGGTACCCCTCGAGCATGCCCGCCGCTGCCAGGAGCGCCGATCCGGTGCACACGGACGTCACCAGGCGTGCCGCGGCCCCGTGCGCGCGCAACCAGGACAGGAAGGCCTCGTCGCGGATCACCTCGCGGGTGGCGACGCCGCCCGGCACCAGGATGATGTCCGGTTCCGGCGCGGTGGCGTAGGTGTGGTCGGCGTTGACGGTGACGCCCTGCGAGCTGCGCACCGGCGCCGCATCGGGAGCGAGGAACGTGACGGCGAAGTGCTCCGGGATCAGGCCGAACAGCTCGACAGGGCCGAAGACGTCGAGGAGTTCGAAGCCGTCGAAGAGGACGATCTGCACGGCGCGCGGGGTCATGATTCCGACGGTACGGGAGCCGGCGGCGGGCGCCCCGGCGTCGTCGCGGGCACAATGGCGGCATGAGTCTTTCCGACAAGGCGGCCGAGATCGGTGCGTGGGCCCTGGAGAACGGGCACCGCGCCCTCCTGGCCCTGACCGGCGGGCGCTTCCCCCGGCGCGTGCTCGGCATGCAGACCCTCGAACTCCACACGATCGGACGCAAGTCCGGCCAGCGGCGTTCCACGATGCTGACCGCGCCGATCTACGGCCCGGACCGCATCGTCGTGATCGCGTCCAAGGGAGGGCACTCGGAGCATCCGGACTGGTACAAGAACCTCGCCGCGAACCCCGAGGTGGAGGTCACCGTCGACGAGGTGACCGGCCCGTGGACCGCCGTTGCCGCCACCGCCGACGAGAAGGCGCGGCTGTGGCCGCAGATCACGAAGGTCTACAGCGGCTACGAGGGCTACCAGAAGCGGACCGACCGCGACATCCCCGTGGTCATCCTCACGCCGCGCTGACGTCCCGGCGGGCTCACGCGCCGAGATCGCCGTCGAGTTCCTCGAGGAGCCCCGCATAGGCGGTGGCGTCGTCGGTGCCGCCGGTGTGCGGCCGCCGGAACCAGTCGAGGTACTCGGCGATCTCGGTCAGCCGCCATTCGAGCTCGAACAGCTCGATCGCCCAGTCGCGCGCGGCGAACTCCGCGCGGAGGGCGACCGGCACGTCGAGCAGGTCCCGCTCGGGCGGGGCCAGGCGCAGTGACTCCCAGTCGACCAGCACCAGATCGTGGTCGACGAGCATCTGGTTGGCGTGATGCGGTTCGCCGTGCGTCGGCACCCGGCCCTCCGAGCGCTCCGCGCGGGCGACGAGCTCCGCGTGCCGCGCGGCCCAGCCCTCGATCGCGTCGGCCCGGCCGGCGATCGCGCCGCGTGCGCGCTCCCCGTAGGGACCCGTCGACCACCGCGCCGCGGTCGTCCGCCGCACCCGGGCGACGAGATCGGGCGGCACACTCGTCGACCAGCGCGGCAGGTCCGCGGGCGGCCGTGCCGCGTGCAGCCCGCGCAGCAGTTCGACGGTCCGCCCGGCGTGCGCGGCCGCTGTCTCCTCCGACGGGGTGATTCCCGCGAGCCACGGCGTGACGCTGAGCCCGTCGTCGCCGAGCGGCACCATGTACCGGGCGTCGAGCGACGGCATCGGCGCCACCACGCCGGGCACCCCGTCGTCGTGGAGCCGCGCGGCGGCCCGGTAGGCCTGCGCGGTGACGGGCAGGGGCCGGATCTCGGTATCGAGGTCGACGGTGGCGAACCCCACCGGCCCGTCGGCACCGTCGATCCGCCAGTGGTGTGCGCCGAACCCCAGCGGCAGGTGGATCGCGTCGGTCGCGTCGAGCGCCCAGGCCGCCCGCACCGCGGCGAGCACCTCGGAGGCGGTGGGCCGCGCCGGCGCCGTCAGCACCCGTGCCGCCCCGTCACTTGCCGAACGACGGATCCCGGCCGATGAAGGCCATCAGCGAGGTCACCTCGTCGGTCCCGGCGGGCACCGGGATCGGGGCGCCGAACTGGCCCGACTCCTGCAGCATCGGCCCCATCGACTCCAGGCCGCGGTGCAGCATCTTCGCGAAACCCGGGTCGAGATGCGCGGTGATGCCGTTCGAGCGCGCCAGATCCCACGTGTGCATGAAGACGTCCGCCGTGTAGAACTGGTCGACCAGCGCGTCCAGCGGCTTGTCCCCGAACATCTGCGTGTGCAGCACCCGGGACGCGTCCGGCGCATCGAGCAGTGCCTGCACCGCCTGGCTGAGCTGCCCGAAGGCGGCGGCGGGCTCCGCCGCGTCCGACGGCGCGCCGGGCAGTTCCACGTCGTTCATCGCGAGGAACCCGGGCAGCCACTCGACGAGGTGGCCCACGACGTCCCGGGACTTCCACTCCGGGACGGGCGTCTGTGCGTCCCAATCGGTGACCGCGGCGGCGGCGTCGGCGAACGTGGCGGCCACCGCGCGATGGCGCTCGGCGGGGGACAGGGAGCTGAGTTCGGTCATGGCGCCACTGTCGCACGCCCCACCGACACGGGGGTGCCCTAGCGTGAGATCCGTGACCGAACATCTGAGCATCCCCACCGCCGCGGGTTCCTTCGACGCCATCGCCGCCGGGCCGCACGACGGTCGCCCGGTGCTGCTCCTGCACGGCTTCCCCGAGGCCGCGATCGAGTGGCGACATCAGGTCGCGGTGCTGGGGGAGCGCGGATTCCGCGCCGTCGCACCCGATCAGCGCGGCTACTCGCCCGACGTGCGGCCCGAGCGCCCCGCGGAGTACGGCATCACCGCGCTCGTCGACGACGTGATCGCCGTCGCGGACGCCCTCGGCTGGCCCCGCTTCGACCTCGTGGGGCACGACTGGGGCGGCGCCGTCGCCTGGTGGACGGCGTCCGAGCACCCGGACCGGCTGCGCTCGCTCACCGTCGTCTCCACGCCGCACCCCGCCGCCCTGGCGACGGCCATGAAGACCGACGAGGACCAGGCGAACCGGTCGCGCTACATGACCGAGTGGCGCAACACGCCCGCGACGGAGAAGGCGATGCTCGCCGACGACGCCCGCGCGCTGCGGCAGATCTTCGGGCGCGACGTGCCGCGGGACGCCGTCGACGAGTACGTCCAGCGACTCCAGGAGCCGGGCGCGTTGACGGCCGCCCTGAACTGGTACCGGTCGGGCCGGCCGCCGTCGGCGATCGGCCCGATCGAGACGTCCGTGCTGTACGTCTGGAGCACCGACGACGCGGCCTTCGGTGATGTCGCCGCCTTCGGCACCCGGGAGCAGTGCACCGGGCCGTACCGCTTCGAGATGCTCGAGGACGTCTCGCATTGGGCACCCGAGCAGGCGCCCGAGGCGATCACCACGCTGATCCTCGAGCACCTCGACGCGACCTGAGCCGGGCTACCCCGCGGCGATCACCGGGGTGTGCGTGACGGGGCAGGTGAGCGAGGCGGCGATGTAGCACTGCTCGCCGGCGTCGTGGTGCAGGGCCAGAGCGAGGTCGAGATCGCCACCCGGCGCGACGGTGACGCGCGGCGCCAGCGCGATCTCCGTGAACCGGCCGCCACCGCCCGGCGTCTCGACCATCGTCCCGGTCGCCGTGTCCACGTAGTCGATCACCGTGACGCCGCGCAGCGCGCACAGTGCGAGGTACGAGAGCATGTGGCAGTTCGCGGCCGCCGCGACGAGAAGCTGCTCGGGGTTCCACAGCGCCGGATCGCCCCGGAAGTGCGGATCGGCGGACGCGGAGATCGTCGCGTCCGCCGCCGAGCTGATCCGGTGTTCGCGCGGGTAGGAGGCGTAATCGGCGGTTCCGCCGGGGGAGGACCATTCGACTTCGACCGAGTAAGTGTGCGTGTTCACCCCGCAATCCTCGCCCCATGTGTATCTAATGAGAACCATGTTGCACAGGCGAAAGAACTCCACCACCATCCGGGTCGTCAGCGCGCTGGCGGCCGTGAGCCTCGTCGCGGCGGGCTGCGGCACGTCGGGCGACGATGCGGCGTCGTCGAGCACGGCCGCCGCCGGATCGTCCTCGAAGGCGGCCCCGAGCAGCGTCGACCGTCCCGCCCCCGCGGGTGCGGCCGACGACGCCGGCGCGACCGAGAAGGCGCGCGCGCTCGCGGACGCCGTGACGCTCGAGGGCGCGGTCAAGCACCTGGAGACCTTCCAGGACATCGCGAACCGCAACGGCGGCAATCGCGCACTGGGCTCGCCCGGCTACCAGCAGAGCGTCGAGTACGCCGAGCAGGTGCTCCGCGACGCGGGCTACGACCCCGTCCGACAGGAGTTCTCGACCGCGGTCTGGTCGGCGTCGAAGGTGGACGTGCAGGCCGGCGGCGCGCCGGTGAAGGCCGCCGCGCTGTCCTTCTCGGGGGCCACTGAGGGCGCGGTGACCGCCAAGGCGGCCGTCACCGGCACCCAGGGCTGCACCGCCGACGACCTGCAGAAGGTCACCGAGGGCAGCATCGCCGTCGTCCAGCGCGGCAAGTGCACCTTCGGTGAGAAGTACAAGGCCGCCGCCGCGAAGGGTGCGAAGGCGCTCGTCATCACCAACAACGAGGCCGGGGATTGGAAGGGCGGCACGCTCGGCCTCGACGACGGCGCCTCCATCGCCGTCGTGGGCGTGGCGCAGGACGCGCCGATCGCCGACGGCCAGGACCTCACGCTCACCGTCGACGCCACGACCGAGAAGGCCAAGACCTGGAACATCCTGGCGGAGACCACGAAGGGCGACGACGCCAACGTGCAGATGGTGGGCGCGCACCTCGACGGCGTCACCGAGGGCCCCGGGATCAACGACAACGGCACGGGTTCGGCCGCGGTCCTGGAGACGGCCGCCAAGCTCGGCGCGAACGCCGACGTCAAGAACAAGGTCCGCTTCGCGCTGTGGGGCGCCGAGGAGGAGGGGCTCGTCGGTTCGGAGCACTACGTCTCCGAGCTGAGCGAGGAGCAGGCCTCGAAGATCAAGCGCTACCTCAACTTCGACATGCTCGGCTCGCCCAACGGCGGCTACTTCACCTTCGACGGTGACGGTTCCTCCAAGCTCGACGGCGGTGCGGGGCCGGCCGGCTCGGGCGTGATCGAGCAGGTCTTCCGGAACTACTTCGCGTGGCGGAACGTCCCCGTCGAGGCCTCCGCCTTCGACGGCCGCTCCGACTACGGCCCCTTCAAGGAGGTCGGGATCGCCTCCGGCGGCATGGACACCGGCGCCGACGGCAAGAAGACCGAGGAGCAGCAGCGCCAGTGGGGCGGCACCGTCGGTGACATCTTCGACCCGAACTACCACAGCCCGCGCGACACCATCGAGAACGTCAACCGCGACATGTACCGCGTGTCCCTCGGTTCGGTGGGCTTCTCGACGGCGTACTTCGCGGCACTCTGAGCGGGCGCCCCGCGACCCGGGCACCACGGGGTGCTCGGGCGTGGGGCGGCGCGGTGCGGACCGGTAGTGTCGACGGCGCAAGCGGTCGAGTGTCGAGTGCGGAGGTCACGTGGGCAGGTTCAGCAACAAGGTGTGGAAGGTGTTCGGCGCGCAGAGCACGCGGAACCAGTCCCGGTCCGTCGCGCTGATCGAGCAGTCGTCCGCCTTCGACGAGTGGGCCCACGGCCTCTCCGATGCGGAGTTCCCGGACGCCGCGCTGGCGCTGGACGTCTACGACGCCAAGTCGGAGGATCGCGCGAAGTTCATCGCGATCGCCCGTGAAGGAGCCGAGCGGGCCCTGGGCCTGCGCCCCTTCGACGTCCAGTTGCAGGGCGCCGACCGCCTCCTCGAGGGCGACGTGGTGGAGATGGCCACCGGTGAGGGCAAGACGCTCGCCGGCGCCATCGCCGCCGCCGGCATGGCGCTGGCCGGCCGCAGCGTGCACGTGATCTCGCCGAACGACTACCTCGCCCGGCGCGACGCGGAGTGGATGAAGCCCTTCTTCGACCTGCTCGACGTCACCGTCGCCTACGTCGCCGAGTCCTCCACCCGCGAGGAACGGCGCGCGGCGTACGCCCAGGACGTCGTCTACGGCTCGGTCAACGAGATCGGCTTCGACGTGCTGCGCGATCAGCTCGCCACCCGCGCCGAGGATCTGCTCGCCCCGAAGCCGGACGTCGCCATCGTCGACGAGGCCGATTCCGTCCTGGTCGACGAGGCGCTCATCCCGCTCGTGCTGGCGGGCTCGGTCAAGGGCGACGTGCCGCAGGCCGCGATCATGGAGGTCGTCGCCCGGCTGCGCCAGGGCAAGCACTACGAGATCGACTCGGACGGCAAGTCCGCCTTCCTCACCGACGACGGCGCCAAGCTGGTCGAGGAGGAACTCGGCGGGATCGACCTCTACTCCGACGCGCACGTCGCCTCGACGCTGCCGCAGGTGAACATCGCGCTGCACGCGTACGCGCTCGTGGAGCGCGACGTGCACTACATCGTGCGCGACGGCCAGGTGAAGCTCATCAACTCCTCCCGCGGCCGCGTCGCCGAGCTGCAGCGCTGGCCCGACGGCCTGCAGGCCGCCGTCGAGGCCAAGGAGGGGCTCTCGCAGACGGACTCCGGCGAGGTCATCGACACCATCACCGTGCAGGCACTGCTGCAGCGCTACGCCCTGGTCTGCGGCATGACCGGTACCGCGATCGCCGCCGGCGAGCAGCTGCGTCAGTTCTACGACCTCGGCGTCTCGCAGATCCCGCCGAACACGCCGAACATCCGCGTCGATCAGCCCATGCGGGTCTACGACAACAAGGGCAACAAGGTCGCGGGCATCGTCGACTACGTGCGCGAGGTGCACGAGACCGGGCAGCCGGTGCTCATCGGCACGCACGACGTGGCCGAGTCCGAGGAGCTCGCGCACATGCTCAAGATCTCGGGCGTGATCGCGACGGTCCTCAACGCCAAGAACGACGCCGATGAGGCGCGGATCATCGCCGACGCCGGCACCAAGGGCGCCGTCACCGTCTCCACCCAGATGGCGGGCCGCGGCACCGACATCAAGCTCGGCGGCCACGACGCCGGCGATGAGAGCCCCGAGCACGACGAGGTGGCCGAGCTCGGCGGCCTCGCCGTCGTCGGTACCGGTCTGCACGACACCGAGCGCCTGGATCAGCAGCTGCGCGGCCGCGCGGGCCGCCAGGGCGACCCGGGGACGTCGGTCATCTTCGCCTCCGTCGAGGACCCGATCGTGGAGCGGCATCTGCCGCTCAAGCGGCCGCCCGGCGGTGCCGACCCCGAGACGGGCGAGTTCCCCCGCGGCAAGGCGGCGGACATGCTCGACTCGGCACAGCGCGTCGCCGAGGGCGGGATGCTGGAGACGCACGCCAACACCTGGCGCTACAACCAGCTGGTCAACCAGCAGCGCGACCTGGTGATGGCACGGCGTCACACCCTGCTCACCACGGCCCGCCCGCTCGACGACTTCGCCGAGTTCGAGCCCGAGCGCCTCGCGGAACTGCGCGAGGCAGGCATCGAGGACGAGGTGCTCGAGCAGGCCGCGCGCGAGGCCTTCCTGTTCCATCTGGACCGGGCGTGGGCCGAGCACCTGGCCTTCGTCTCCGAGGTGCAGACCACGATCCACCTGCGGGCGCTGGGCCGGCAGTCGCCGCTCGACGAGTTCCACCGCCTGGTGATCGAGGAGTTCCGCAAGCTGCCCGACGAGGCCGTGCGCCGCGCCCGGGAGACCCTGCTCGAGGCGGAGATCACCGCCGACGGCATCGACCTCGAGGGCGCCGACCTCGGCCGGAACACCCTGACCTGGACCTACATGGTCCACGACAACCCGTTCGCCACCAAGGGCATGGCGAACATGTTCGGAATGATCTGAGCCGGACGTGAGCGATCCCGGGCCACAGGCGTCGTCGGAGCCCAGCGCGCTCAACGTGCCCAACGCCCTGAGCCTGCTGCGCCTGCTGGGCGTGCCGCTGTTCCTGTGGCTGTTGCTGGTGCGCGAGGCGGACGGCTGGGCGCTCGCGGTGCTGATGGTCTCGGGGTTCACCGACTGGCTCGACGGCAAGCTCGCCCGGCTGCTCGATCAGCAGACCCGCCTGGGGGAGTTGCTCGACCCCGCCGCGGATCGGCTCTACATGATCGCGGTCCCGATCGCGTTCGGCCTCCGCGAGATCCTGCCGTGGTGGGTGATCGGCCTGCTGATCGGCCGGGAGGTGATCCTCGCCGGGACGGTCCCGCTGCTGCGCAGCCGGGGCCTGACCGCGCTGCCCACGCTCTACCTCGGCAAGGCCGCGACGCTGGCGCTCATGTACGCGTTGCCGATGCTCCTGGCGGGGACGTTCGACAACACTCTCGGCGCCGTGATGCACCCGCTGGGCTGGGCGTTCCTCATCTGGGGACTCGGCATGTACTGGTGGACCCTGGTGCTGTACTGGTGGCAGACCGTCCTGGTGGTGCGTGACCTGCCCCGGGTGCGGTAAACCGGGGGGTGTGTTGCTCAATCATCGTGCCGCCCACTAAGTTGTAACCCGCTGCGCGGCCCCGCACAGCCCTCGTGAAAGGACATCCCCGTTGAGCGCCAGCTTCCCCGGAGAACTGCTGTACACCCCTGATCACGAGTGGCTGCTGAAGAAGAGCGAGACGGTGGTCCGCATCGGGATCACCGACTTCGCGCAGGATCAGCTCGGCGACGTCGTCTTCGTGCAGCTGCCCGAGGACGGCGCGGACGTCGCCTCGGGCGACTCGTTCGCGGAGGTCGAGTCCACCAAGAGCGTCTCCGACATCTACGCGCCGCTGGCCGGCACCGTCGTGGCGATCAACGGTGAGCTCGACTCGAGCCCCGACATGATCAACTCGGACCCGTACGGCGAGGGCTGGATCGTGGAGATCGAGGCCGCGTCTCCCGAGGATCTGCAGACCGCGCTGGGTGAGCTGCTCGACGCCGACGCCTACAAGGCCCTCACCGCCGACGCGTAGAACGTCTTTCCTTAGAACGGCTTTAGAGCCGCCGAATCCGGCCGCCCTCGAGGGGCCCGGCACGGTACCGTGGACGACAGGTCCATCAGGTGTCGTGAACTACAGACCTGTGCAGTAATCACTGACGAAGGAGCGATGTGAGCGAGAACGACAAGGGCAACGAATCGGCCCCCGTTGAGACCACTTCGGTGTTCCGCGCCGACATCATCCGCGAGATGGACGCCTCCGGCGGATCCGAGAGCGATGCGCCCGTCTCGGGCCTCGAGAACCTCCCGGCCGGCGCGGCCCTGCTCGTGGTCAAGCGCGGCCCGAACGCGGGTTCCCGCTTCCTGCTGGACCAGGAGACCACCTCCGCCGGCCGCCACCCCGACAGCGACATCTTCCTCGACGACGTGACGGTCTCGCGTCGCCACGCCGAGTTCCGCTCGGTCGAGGGCGGCTTCACCGTCGTCGACGTGGGCAGCCTCAACGGCACGTACGTCAATCGCGAGCCGGTGGACGCCTCGCCGCTCTCGCACGGCGATGAGGTCCAGATCGGCAAGTTCCGCCTGGTCTTCTTCGTCCCGGCGGCCGGCTGACCCCTGTGACGGCCCCACGCCAGGAATCGGCGGCCCCGAGCGCGATGTCGATCGGGGCCGTCCTCGAACGCCTTCGTGACGAGTTCCCGGACGTGACCATCTCCAAGATCCGATTCCTCGAGTCGGAGGGGCTGGTCACGCCCGACCGGTCCCCTTCGGGGTACCGGCGGTTCTCGCCGAAGGATTGCGAGCGACTGAAGTACGTGCTCACCGCGCAGCGCGACTACTACCTGCCGCTCAAGATCATCAAGGAGCAGCTGGACGCGCACGATCGGGGCGAGGCCGTCGAGGGCCCCGCTCCGCGTGCGCCCCGCGCCCTCGCTGCGGTGTCGTCCAAGACGGCGCCCGCCACCGACTTCTCCGCGCGCCGGCAGACCCGGATCAGCCGCGCGGACCTGCTCGCCCGCTCGGGGGCCGACGAGGCCTTCCTGCGCGAGCTGGAGCGCTCGGCGCTCCTGACCTCCGGCAAGGCCGGCTTCTTCGACGAGGACGCGGTCGCCCTCGTGCAGGCGGCCAAGGCCCTGGCGGAGTACGGCCTGGAGGCACGCCATTTGCGCGCCTTCAAGACCTCGGCCGATCGTGAGGCCGGCCTGATCGCGCAGATCGCGAACCCCGTCGCGCGCGGTGGGGACGCCGGCGCCGCCGAGCGCGCGGCCGAGCTGGTGCGCGAGCTGGCGGCCCTGTCGGTCACGTTCCACACCCAGCTCGTCAAGGCCGCCGTCAAGGACGCGGTGCGCTGAACGGACTCCGCGTTCGAATCCCGTGTCGCGCCGGTAAGCTGGAACCATGATCGAGATGACCGTCGCGGGCATCCGTATGGACCCGCCGCAGAACGATCCCGTGCTGCTCCTGCGCGAGGTCTCCGGCCCCCGGTACCTGCCCATCTGGATCGGGCAGGGCGAGGCCACCGCGATCGCGATCAAGCTGCAGGGCGTCGAGCCCCGCCGCCCGCTCACGCACGATCTCATCGCGGATCTGCTCGAGACCGTGGGGCGCTCGCTCACCGAGGTGCGGATCACGGGCCTGCAGGAGGGCACGTTCTTCGCCGACCTCGTCCTCGACGGTGACGAGACCGTCTCGGCCCGCCCGTCGGACTCCGTGGCGATGGCCGTGCGGCTGGAGGTGCCGATCTTCGCCGAGGAGGAGGTGCTGGCCGAGGCCGGTCTGCTCCTGCCGGACGAGGAGATCGATGCGGAGGCAAGCGAATCCGGCGCGGAGCCGCCCGCGGATGAAGAGGTCGAGGCGTTCAAGGAGTTCCTCGATTCCATCTCCGCGGACGACTTCAAGGCGCCCGGCGAGTCCTGACGGCGAGCCGTCCCGAGGTCACGATTCGATCTCGACCTCAACTTCAACTTGAGGGTGTCGGTGTGTCGCGTTGATTCGGCGCTCTCCGCGCCCTAGCGTTCACGCCGAACACACCGCGAATGGCACCGGGGGAATTACACCGACGGCCGCCGCGCGGCAGGCGTACTCTCAGGAGTGCGCACGGACCTCATGAGGGAGACGGCAGTGACCGATCAGGACGGCACCGGGCAGAACGCGCCGCAGGCGGATTCCGCCATGGGCACGCAGGGCTCGCTCGACGACATCGCGCCGGGCCTGTTCCCGAACGACACCATCCCGGACGAGCTGCTCGGCTACCGCGGACCCAGCGCCTGCCAGATCGCCGGCATCACGTACCGCCAGCTGGACTACTGGGCGCGCACCTCGCTGGTCGTCCCGTCGATCCGCAGCGCCGGCGGCTCGGGCACGCAGCGCCTGTACTCCTTCAAGGACGTGCTGGTGCTCAAGATCGTCAAGCGCCTACTCGACACCGGCATCTCCCTGCAGAACATCCGCGTCGCCGTCGATCACCTCCGCCAGCGCGGCGTCGAGGATCTGGCCCGCATCACGCTCTTCTCCGACGGCACCACCGTCTACGAGTGCACCAGCGCCGAGGAGGTCGTCGACCTCCTGCAGCACGGCCAGGGGGTCTTCGGGATCGCCGTCTCCGGCGCGATGCGCGAGCTGACCGGCACCATCGCCGACTTCCCGGGCGAGCGCGCCGACGGGGTGGCCGCCGAGTCCGCGCCCGAGGACGAGCTGGCCTCGCGCCGTCGCAACCGCGCCCGCGCCACCGGATAGTCACCGGATAGTCACCGTACGGGCGTCCTACTGAAATGCGTTAGAATCGCCGTGCGTCGCAACACCGCGTGGGAGAGTCCGCCGGACCGGCAGTAGACGGGCCGCGGGCGCCGAAGGAGCAACACCTCTCCGTCAATCTCTCAGGCACCAGGACCACGTGGGTTGGGCGCCTCTGGAGCCGCCGGCGACTGAGGGAGAGGGCACCCGGCCCGGAGGTCCCCAGTGTCCGAGAACACTCCCGCGAGCAACTTTCCCGCGCGCCACATCGGCCCTGATGCGTCTGAGCTCGACCAGATCCTGCGCGTGATCGGCGTCGACAGCCTCGACGATCTGGCCCGCGCCGCCGTCCCGTCGGCCATCCTCGATCCCGAGAGCGACAACGGCCTCGGAGCCCTGCCCGCCCCGATCGATGAGCACGAGGCCCTCGCCGAGCTGCGCGCCCTCGCGGACCGCAACACCGTGGACCGCACGATGATCGGCCTCGGCTACTACGACACGCTGACCCCGCCGGTGCTGCTGCGCAACATCGTCGAGAATCCCGCCTGGTACACGGCCTACACGCCGTACCAGCCCGAGATCAGCCAGGGCCGACTCGAGGCCCTGCTCAACTTCCAGACGATGGTCTCCGACCTCACGGGCATGGAGATCGCCAACAGCTCGATGCTGGACGAGGCGACCGCCGCCGCCGAGGCGATGACCCTGCTGCGCCGCGCCGGCAAGTCCAAGAGCCCGCGGCTGGTCGTCGACCGCGACGTCTTCCCGCAGACCCTCGCCGTGATCGAGACCCGCGCCGAGCCGCTGGGCATCGAGGTGCTGGTCCACGACGTGACCACCGGCCTCCCCGAGGGCGAATTCTTCGGCGTGATCCTGCAGACCCCGGGCGCCTCGGGCCGCATCGCGGACGTGAAGTCCGTCATCGACGGGGCGCACGAGCGCGGCGCGCTCGTCGCGGTCGGCGCCGACCTGCTGGCCATGACCCTGCTGACGCCTCCCGGCGAGCAGGGCGCCGACGCCTGCTTCGGCACGACGCAGCGCTTCGGCGTGCCGCTCGGCTTCGGCGGCCCGCACGCCGGTTACCTCGCGGTGCACAGCAAGCACGCCCGTCAGATCCCCGGCCGCCTCGTCGGCGTCTCCGTCGACGCCGACGGCAACCTGGCCTACCGCCTCGCCCTGCAGACCCGTGAGCAGCACATCCGCCGCGAGAAGGCCACGAGCAACATCTGCACCGCGCAGGTGCTGTTGGCCGTGCTCGCCGCGATGTACGCGAGCTACCACGGCCCCGAGGGGCTGAAGGCGATCGCGCTGCGGGTGCACGCCCGGGCGTCGGCCCTTGCCGCGAGCCTCGGCGACGCCGTCGTGCACGCCGACTTCTTCGACACCGTCCTGGTGAACGTCCCCGGCCGCGCCGACGCCGTGCTGGCCGCCGCCAAGGCCGCGGGCTACAACCTGTGGCGCGTCGACGACGACCACGTCTCCGTCGCCTTCGACGAGACGAGCACCCCGGCCGACGTGGCGGCGGTACTCGCGGCGTTCGACGCGCAGCCGGTCGACGCGGCACCGTCGGACATCGAGAACCGGACCTCCGAGTTCCTGACGCACCCGGCGTTCCACGCCTACCGCACCGAGACGGCGATGCTGCGCTACCTGCGCAAGCTCTCCGACAAGGACATCGCGCTGGACCGCTCGATGATCCCGCTGGGCTCGTGCACCATGAAGCTCAACGCGACGGCCGAGATGGAGTCCATCACCTGGCCCGAGTTCTCGCGGCTGCACCCGTTCGCGCCGGCCGCGGACAGCGAGGGCATCCGCGCGCTGATCGGCCAGCTCGAGGAGTGGCTGGTGGCGATCACCGGCTACGACAACGTCTCGCTGCAGCCGAACGCCGGCTCGCAGGGCGAGTACGCGGGCCTGCTCGCGATCCGCAACTACCACCTCTCGCGCGGCGACGCGCACCGCACCGTCTGCCTGATCCCGAGTTCCGCGCACGGCACCAACGCGGCGTCTGCCGTGATGGCGGGCCTGCGCGTCGTGGTCGTGGCTTCGCGCGAGTCCGGTGACGTGGATACCGCGGACCTCAAGGAGAAGATCGCCAAGCACGCCGACGAGCTCGCGGCGATCATGATCACCTACCCGTCCACGCACGGCGTGTACGAGCACGAGGTGCGCGAGATCTGCGGTGCGGTCCACGAGGCCGGTGGGCAGGTCTACGTCGACGGTGCCAACATGAACGCGCTGGTCGGCCTGGCCCGGCCCGGCAAGTTCGGCGGCGACGTCTCGCACCTGAACCTGCACAAGACCTTCTGCATCCCGCACGGTGGCGGCGGCCCGGGCGTCGGCCCGATCGGCGTCCGCAGCCACCTCGCGCCCTTCCTGCCCGGGCACCCGCTCGAGCCCTCCCTGGGCACCGGCCCGACCATCTCGGCGGCGCCCTTCGGCAGCGCCTCGATCCTGCCGATCACCTGGGCGTACATCCGGATGATGGGCGCGTCGGGCCTGCGGAGGGCCACGCTGACCGCGATCGCCTCCGCGAACTACATCGCCGCGCGCCTGAACGATGCGTTCCCGGTGCTCTACACGGGCGAGAACGGCCGGGTGGCGCACGAGTGCATCCTCGACGTCCGCGGCATCACCAAGGAGACCGGCGTCTCCATCGACGACGTCGCGAAGCGCCTGGCCGACTACGGTTTCCACGCCCCCACGATGAGCTTCCCCGTCGCGGGCACGCTCATGGTGGAGCCGACGGAGAGCGAGTCGCTCGGCGAGATCGACGAGTTCTGCGATGCGATGATCGCCATCCGTGCCGAGATCGCCCGCGTGGCGTCGGGGGAGTGGCCGGTGGACGACAACCCGCTGCGCGGCGCCCCGCACACCGCGGAGTGCCTCGTCACCGAGTGGGATCACCCGTACTCGCGCGAGATCGCGGTCTACCCGCAGGGCCTGCCCTCCGGGGGGGCGCGCGCAAAGGTATGGCCGTCCGTCCGCCGCATCGACGGCGTCTACGGCGACCGCAACCTGGTCTGCTCGTGCCCGCCGATCGAGGCCTTCGCGGAATGAACACCCCGGTACAACGCCGGCGATAAAGATTCGAATACTTCATATTCGGTTTGTTAAACTCTCCGAGTATGGGGAGTCGGGGCGATGGCGCGGGCTATCAGACGGGGCTGCTCGTCGGACTGGTGACGTTCGTGATCGTCGCGGGTGCGTTGACCTGGCTGGCGGCGCGTCACGCGCGGCGCGAACGCTTCCTGTTCCGGCCGGCCGATGTCCTGCTCGGGTTCGGGCTCGCGTGGGTGGGTGCGCTGGTCTTCGCGGCGACGGTGCGCCGGTCCGACTTCGTCACCGGATTCGCCGTTCTCACGACCTTCGCATTCGCGCTCGCCCTCGCCCTCGGCGTCGCGGCGATCCGCAGCCGGCGTGATCTGCGGCGCGAGCGGGCATCGGTGGAGGTCGCGCGTGCGGCGATCCCGGCCGCGGCGCGGGAGTACTTCGCGAGCGCCGGGTTCCGGTCGGCGCTGGCCGGTATGAGCGTCGTCTCGCCGCCTCGGCCGGAGACGGCCTCGGAGGTCATCGCCTACTGGGCGTACCGGGCACTGGACTCCGGCGACTACGTCGAAGGCGCGCGCCTGATCCACGAGGCGGCAGCGCTCGCCGGGTGGACGGTAGCCTCGCCGTCCCTTGCGGCGGCCGTCCCACGGCTCACCGCCCCGTTCCTGGCCGGCGACGAGTGGCGGGATCCCGCGATCGACCGCGGGTTCCGCGACTGCGCGCTCGCGCTGCTCAGCGCGCGATTCGGACAGGGAGCCCGGGTATGACGGAGTTCTTGTGGGGGCTGGCGGGCGCGGGCGTCGGCGCCGTGGTGACCGGCCTCGTCCTGGGTGGCGTCATCGGTGCGGTGGTGGGCCCGTTCGTGACGGCGCCCACTCGGGGCGATCGAGTGGCGGCCTTCGTGCTCGGCGTCGCCGCGACCGCCGTGCTGATGGGCTCCTTCTCCGCCCTCGTGCCCGGCTCGGCGTTCGCCGAGAAGCTCGGATTGGGAATCGGGCTCACGATCATGTTCGGGACGGAGGATCTGTTCGCGATGCTTCGCGGACACGTGCGTTCGGGAGCGCCCGCTGCGGCGCTGCCGACGCGGGTGGATCCGGCGCGGTTCACCGATGAGGTGCGCGAACACTTCGCCGATCCGACGGCGCGCGCCCGGTACGTGGTGGCCGCGTACCGTCGCGGCCTGATCGCCCCCGGGTTCGTCCCCGCGCTGGCGGCGGAGCTCGCGCCCTCACTGGTCGACCGTGCCGCCTGGTCGGACCTCGCCGCGTGGCAGGGACAGGACGGGCTCGAAGCCACCGTCGATCGCGCGGCGCTCGCGCTCGACTACGCCCCGAACGATGAGGTGGCGCGTGCGGACACCGTCGAACGGCTGGTCTACGCCGCCCTGTGCGGCGATGACCCCCGCACCCGCTTGGCGACCGCCGAGGCGCTCGCGCTCCCGATGTCCGAGAGCGCATCGCCGCGCCTCGAGGCGCGGCGTGCACGCGCCGTCGAGCTGCGCGTTCTCCTCGCCGATTCACTGGCGGCCCGGTACGGTCCGGCTCTCCCCGAGGCGGTCCAACGGCGCTTCACCGGAGCGCCTGCGCGGGCGCGGGCACTGGTCGCGGAGTACCGTCACGGCCTCCTCGTCTCGCCCCAGGTGCCGCAGGCGGCCGCCGAGATCGTCGCAGAGCTGCCGGGGGAGGCGTGGACGGAACTGGCGATGGCCGCGCCCGATGCGCCCCGCTCCGAACTGCTCCCCGTCCTCGATCGCGCGGCGACGGAGATCGCCTACGCGCCGACCGAGCGCGACGCTGAGATCGACGTGCTCGAGGCCGCCGCGTATCGGGCGGTGGTCGACGGGCGGGTGGTGCGCGAGTCGTCACTGCTCCGCCGCATCGACTTCCACGGCGACCGCGACGACTACCCGCCCGAGCTCCAGCTGCTCCGCGACGCCTGGTTCCTGTCCGACGGCGGGGAGGAGCAGCTTGCGAGCGTCCGCTCCCGGCTCGTCGACTACCTCACGGCGCGCTACGGCTGACGGCCCCCGGATCGCGGGCCTCGGCGGCGCCCCGGGCCTCGGCCCGCGGCACCGTCGCCAACCAGTTCTCGACGACGGCGTCCGCGACGGCGCGATCCGCGCGGAGGTGCCGCGTCAGTTCCAGGCCGCGCACCAGCGCCATGAGCGATTCGAAGGTCACCCGGCGCTGCTCGGGGTCCTCGATCCCGGCGTGCTCGTCGAAGATGGAGCGGAGCTCCCGGCCGAGCCGTCGCTCGGCGGGCAGCAGCGCGTCCGCTAGGAGCGGGTCGGTGCGCGAGGCCGACCACAGCTCCAGGGCGGCCTGGAAGTGCGGTCCGCTCATCGCGGAGCGGATCGCCGCGACCATGGCGCGCAACGGATCCGGCGCACGGTCGAATCCCTCCGTCATGTCGGTGACCTGCTGCAGGCGCAGGTCGGCGACGTGATGGATCGCGGCGACGAGCAGCTCGGACTTCGAGCCGAAGTGGTGCAGCAGGGCGCCGCGGGAGACACCCGCGGCCTCCTGGATCCGCTGCGTGGTGGTGCCGGCGTAGCCGTGGGTGACCAGGCTGGCGATCGTGGCGTCGAGCAGCCGCTGCCGGGTGAGCTCCTTCTGCTCCGCGCGTGACATGGTCACAATGGTGTCAGGTCGCCCTTCGCCCATCGCTCGCGCAGTGCGAACTTCTGCAGCTTGCCCATGGCGTTGCGGGGCAGTTCCTCCGCCACGAGCCACGTGGTGGGCGTCTTGTGCGGGGCGAGCGTCGAGCGCATGAACCCGTGCAGGTCCGCCGTCGTGGGCCGCGCCGCCCCGGGGCGCAGGGTGAGGACCGCGGCCACCGTCTCGCCCCACTGCGGATCCGGGATCCCGAGGACGGCCACCTGCTCGACGGCGGGATGCGTGGCGAGCGCGTCCTCGATCTCGGCGGGCGCGATGTTCTCGCCGCCGCGGATGATCAGGTCCTTCAAGCGGCCGGTGACGGTGACGTAGCCGCGCGCGTCCATGGTGCCGAGATCGCCCGTGTGCAGCCACCCGTCGGCGTCGATGGCGCGGGCCGTCTCCTCGGGGCGCCCGTAATAGCCGAGCATGTTCTGGTAGCCGCGCGCACAGATCTCCCCGGCGGCGCCGAGGTCCTGGACCGACTCCGTATACGGGTCACGGATCGAGACCTCGACGTTCGGCAACGGGCGGCCGGCGGTGTGGAGCACGTCGTCGCGCTGGTCCGCCGGGCCGGTCTGGCAGACGACCGGGCTGAGCTCGGTCTGCCCGTACACCGCGCTCATCGCCGCGCCGCACCGCGCCGCCCACGCATCGACCAGGGCGGGCGGGACCATGTCGCCGCCGGACATCAGGACCCGGAGCGAACTGAGGTCCGTCCGAGCGTTGTCGGGGTGGGCGAGCATCGCCTGCAACATCGTCGGCACGCCGCCGACGGCCTCGACCCGGTACGTCTCGATCGCTTCGAGGAGCAGCCCGGGGTCGAAGGCCTCCGCGAGCACCAGTGTCGCGCGGTGGTGGACCGAACCGAGCCCGGCGAGACCGCAACCGGCGGTGTGGAAGAGGGGGAGCGCGGTCGCGTAGGTCGCCCCGCGCGTCGCCCCGCAGCGGTCGCGCACGTACGCCGCGTTCGTGACCATCGCCCGGTGGGAGAGCATCGCGGCCTTCGCCGGCCCCGTCGTTCCCGACGTGAACTGCAGCTGAGTCGGATCGTGCGCATCGACCGGGGGCAGCGCGTCGCTGCGGGGAGTAGCCCGGACCGCATCGAGCCAGTCGACGAGGTCGACGCACTCGCGCACCCGCGGTGCGTGGGCCACGGCCACGTCGAGAATGGCACGCATATCGGTACCGCGGTGCTCGCCGACGTGGAAGACCCCCGACACCTCCGCCGTCACCAGGGCGTGGGACAGTTCGCCCACGCGGAGGGCGGGATTGACCGCCGCCAGCACCAGCCCCGCCAGGGCGGCGCCGTACTGCAGCACGACCCACTCCGGGACGTTCGGCGCCCACACGGCGATGTGCTCGCCCGGGCGGTAGCGCTCCGCCAACCACGCCGCGGCGCGCTCGGCATCGTCGAGAAGCTCCGCGTAGGTCCAGGTCCGGGGCGGACGGCCCCTGCCGATCGACACCAGCGCGGGGGTGTCGGGCACCTCCGCCGCGGCGCCGCGCAGGAGATCGCCGACGGTGACCTCGAGCACGGGACGGGACTCGTCGGCCGGCCAGTACGACGTGGTGAGAGTCGTCATCGGGCCGCCGCCGCGTCGAGTTCGGCCTTCATCTCCGCGATCTCGTCGCGCGACGGGACGGGGCCGCCGCCGTCGGGGATGAAGCGCCCGGTATCGCGCCACTGCACAGCGGCGCCGAAGCCGTGGGCCTGCGCGAAGTCGACGAACCAGCGCCCCTCGGGGGAGTGGCGGGTGATGCCGTCGAAGAGGACCGCCATGTTCTGGGTGCTCTGCAGCCCCATGTTGTCGTAGGCCTGGTTGATCATGAGCTTCTGCATCACCAGTTGGTTGGTGGGGACGCCCGCCATGCGATCGACGAGCGTCTCGACAGTGGCGTCCAAGTCGGCGGCGGGGACCGCGTCGATGACCAGGCCCCAGTCCTTGGCGGTGGTGCCGTCGATGGTGTCGCCGGTGAGCAGCATGCGCTTGGCCTTCTCGGCACCCAGCCGGTACACCCACATCGCGGTGGTGGGGCAGCCCCAGATGCGAGCGGGCATGTACCCGATCTTCGCGTCCTCGGCCATGACGACCAGATCGCATGAGAGCGCGATGTCGCTGCCGCCGGCGACGGCGTAGCCGTGAACCTTCGCGATCGTCGGCTTCGCCGAGCGCCAGAGCGAGAAGAAGTGGTCGGTGTTCGCCTTCATCATCCGGTAGTCGGCGATCGGGTCCCAGACTTGCGACTGGTGTTGTTCGCCGGCTTCGGCGTAGAGCTTGAGGTCGTATCCGGCGCAGAACGCGCGACCGGCGCCCTGCAGGACGATGACGCGGACGTCGGGGTCGGCGTTGGCCTCCGCGACGGCGGCGGCGATGTCGAACCCCATCTGCCCGGTGATCGCGTTGAGGCGCTCGGGGCGGTTGAGCGTGAGGTACGCGCGGTGCTCGCGCACCTCGTAGTCGACGGTCTCGGTGGTGAACGGCACGGGTGCTCCTTCGAGGGTGGTGGTGACCGCCACACGGTTTCACAGTCCGTCTGGACTGTCAACGACGGAGGCGGTATCGCTTGTTTTCGCGGGCTCAGCCCTCGCGGAGGCTCTGCCCCGCCCCGTTCTGTGGGGGCGGCGACGGGTTCCGGGCGTCGGGCCGCCGCCAGGAGGTGGGGCGCGTCGCCTCCGCCGGTCGCCGCCTCGGCATCGGGGCGCGGCCGTTCCTGACGTGTTCGAATTCGCCTCGTGCTTTCAGTCGAACAGGTGTAGCATTAACGCATGGGCGAGGCGGCCACTCTGAGCGATCTACCGGGGGAGTTGATTCCCCCGGAGCTGGTCGCGGCGATGGGCCGCGAGCGTGTGATCGCTGAGGTGCTGTTCGAACAGCGGCGGTCGGAAGGGCTGGCCTATTGCCGGACGATGACCTCGCTGTACGCGCTGCATCGCGCGATGTACGCCGATGACGAGGCCGAGTACCTGGCGCGGCCGGCCGGGTTCGCGGAGGCGGTGGAGGCTCGACGGCGGTTGTCTGCCGCGGGCGTGGCGGTGGAGGCGCAAGTGTCCACGCTGCTGCGGTTGGGCCCGACGGCGGCGCGGCTCGCGATCGAGACGGCGATCGGCTTCGTCGAGCGACTGCCGAGAGTGTTCGCGCTGATCGGGGAGAACGTGATCTCACCGAAGGCGGGAGAGGCGGCGCTGCGGCGTTCCCAGGCGCTCGACGACGTGCTGGTGCGGCGGTTCGATGAGCTCCTCGCCGACCGGTTGAAGGCGGACTACGAGGTGCTCTCGCTCCCCGCGTTGAGGGAGGCAGCGGACGTGATCGTCGAGCAGATCGACGCGGAGGCCGCGGAACGGCGCCGCCGGGCGGCGTTGGAGGAACGTCGGGTGGCCTTCCGGCCGGAGCAGGACGGCATGGCCGCGGTGTTCGCCCTACTGCCGGCGGAGGACGCCCTCGAAGTGGAAGCCCGGGTCGAGCAGATCGCGGGCACCGTGTGCGACGCCGATCCGCGGACGCTGCCGCAGCGTCGCGCGGACGGGTGGGTGCAGCTCACCCGCGGCTACGGCACGCTCGGTTGCCGCTGCGAGACGTCCGGCTGTCGCTACCGGGAGGCGCGTTTCCACGGCGAGCCGGACGCGGACGGGGTGATCACCCGGTTCGTGACCCTGATCAACGTCGTCATCAACGAGCGGGATCTGGCGTCTCCCGGCGCACCGTCCCCCGACGACGCGCGACCCGTCGTGGCATCGGGGACGGAGCTCGGTCGGCGCACTGCAGCGGACGCTCCGGCGGCCACGGCCGCCCAGGGCGATGCGAGTCACGGCCAGCACCGTCTCGGGTACCTGGTCGGTCACGGTGTGATCTCACTGGACCGCGCGCGCGAGCTCGCGGCGCGCGAGGGCGCGAGGATCCGCCCCTTCGGGCAGCGGATCGACGAGCGCGTGAACTCGCATGCAGCCGAACGCGACCCGCTGCGCGGAAGCCAGGAGCCCGCGGGGATCGGCGACGGTCCTCGTGGGCGCCTGGACTTCTCAGCGGTGTGGGCGGACATCGTGGTGCGGCTGGAGGGGCACAACGGGCCCGGCGACGGGTGGGGCTTCGATGACGGTCCACCGGACGGTGATCCGCCCGAAGCCGATCCGCCGGACGGGCCACCCGATCCCGACGACGACCCGGACCAGCCGCGCGATCCGAGTCCACGCGGAGGTGCGTCAGGAACCGAACGACCGGATGGCCCGGAGAACACCGGCCGTGTGCACGGCCCGATCGTGACGGCGCGGGGGAGCAGCCGGTATCGGCCGTCTGCCGATCTGCGGCGGTACCTGCGAATGGTGCACCCACGCTGCGTCTTTCCGTACTGCACCCGCCCGGCGGCGCTGGCGCAGCTCGACCATCGCCGCGAGTTCGATCATCGCGCGCCGCGGGAGGGCGGCGGCACGTCCGCGGATCAGCTGCAACCGCTGTGCGTGGCGCATCACCAGCTCAAGACCGCGGGCGCGTGGATCGACGCGCGCATGCCGGACGGACGGATCCTGTGGACCTCGCCGGACGGGCGGCGCTATCTCGTCGACCCCAGCAGCACCGTGCTCGCACTGTTCCCCGACCTCGAGCGGGTGCGCTGGATCGTCCCGAAGGCGGCGGTATCGGCGGCGTCGACGAATCCCGGCAGCCGGCCAGGAGGGCGGACGCGCCTGCAACGCGAGCACGCCCGCCGGGAGTGGTTGCGGCGGCGCAACGTCGCGGCGATGCAGGCCGAACTGGACCGCGCGAACACCACCGTGAGCACGATCGAGGAGAATCTCGCGTCCGTGATCGGCGCGCCACGCCCGACGCGTGTCGTGGCGCCGTTCGACGGCCCGCCGCCGTTCTGACGATGCCGCGGGTGAACCGCTCGGAGGACGCGGCGGCTAGCGGCGATTCATCGTCTCGACGAGGCTGATGACGGCGCCGTTCGAAGCGGGAGCCAGCGGCTCGATGGTGCCGAACTCCACGGAGGCGGTCTTCGCCGGTGCGGGCTGACCCACGACCCGGAACCCGGCCTCCGCCAGCGGCTTCGCGTTGCCGCGCTCGGTCAGGTACGTCACGAAGTCGGCGGCCGCCCGGTCGTGGGCATCCGTGGTCTCCTCGCGGTCGAGGACCGCGGCGGGATAGGTCGCCGCTGCCGTCGGCCCCTCCGGGTACACCGCGACGGGCACCGCATCGCCCCGGCCGCGTGCGAAGGCCGCGAGCTGCTGCTCCGTGACCGGTACGGCCCGCAGCGCGTCGCCGGGACGGGTGAGCGCCTCCAGGGCCGCGCCCGCGGTCGTCGACTTCGGGGCGTCCTTCCCCCACCGGGACAGCGAGCCGACCACCACGGGGCTCTTCGCCGCGTCCTCGGACAGCGCGGCGCCGGCGGTACGCCCCACCGCGGCCGCCACGGACTGGGCCGCGAGGTAGGTCCCATCGGCGTCGGCGCCCGTGGGCAGCGCAATGCGCAACTGTTCCTGCCGCGTGGGAAGGTCGAGCCAGCGGACACCGTCGAAGCCGGGGCGCGCCGAACCGCGGACCGCCAGGACCACCGGCGACGAGGCGACCGAGGTGGGCTGGCCGGACACCTCCGCCGGCTTGGCCGCGGCCAGTCGCGCGGTCCACACCGTGCTCTCCGGGATCCACAGCGACGGCACGGGGCCCAGCTTCGGGTCCCACGTCCCGGTGAGCGCGTTCAGGGCGACGGGCGAGTCGATCCCCATGACTTCGATCTTCGCGCAGTAGTCCGCCGAGACGGCGCCACTGCCGTTGAAACTCTCCGCCACCCGCTGCAGCGGTCCCACCAGGGCGGGCGCGACGGCCACCTGCACCGCGAGGTCGCCGCGCACGCACGAGGCGGCCGCGTCGCGGCCCTCCTGCTCGGAGCGGCCCGACAGCCAGACCATCGCCGCAGCGACCGCCGCGATGACAACGACGGCGGCGACAGCGGCGATCAACCACCGCGCGACGCCGCGGGAACCGGTTCCAGAACGATGTGATCCCATCGAGAGCAACCTACCCGAAGACGCCGCGGGGTGGCAGAGGAGACTCCTGTGCGTTCGCGCTGGTGAAAGGCTTCGCCCCGCCCGTGAACCTGGTCACGGCGGCGCCCTCGAGCAACGTTCCCGGGAACGGGTCGCCCGCGAGCCTGCGGGCGAGACCGTTCGCCAACAGTTCCGGCACGGCCCCGGCCACCAGGACCAGGTTCCCGAACCGGCGGCCCTTGAGGACGCCGGGCTCCGCCGCGATCGCCACCTCGCCGAACACACCGGCCACCGTGGCCGTCACCGAGCGGGCGAAGGCGAGCGGCGCACCGTCGGCGATGTTGAGCGCGAGCACCGCGCCGGGGCCGAGCAGGGGAGTGAGGGAGGTGAAGAACTCCGTCGTGGTCAGGCTGGAGGGCGTGCGGGCGCCGGCGAAGACGTCCAGGATCATCAGGTCGACGGTGCCGTGCATCCCGGGCGGCAGCACGGAGGCCGCCGCGGCGGCGTCGGCGCAGCGGATCTTGATCTGCTCGCGCGGGGGCAGGGGCGCGGCGGCGCGCACGGCGTCGATCAGCGCGCGGTCCACCTCGAGCACCTGCTGCCGCGAACCGGGCCGCGTCCGCGCGATGTAGCGGGGCAGGGTGAACCCGCCACCCCCGAGGTGCACGGCCGTCACCGGCGCGCCCTCCGGGCGGGCGAGGTCGATCACGTGCCCGATCCGGCGCACGTACTCGAAGACGAGGTTCGTGGGGTCGCCGGTGTCGATGTAGCTCTGCGGCGTGCCGTCGAGCAGGACCGTGAACGCGCCGGGCCGGTCGCGATCGGGTTCGATCACGACCGGCCCGGAATCCGACGCGGTGTCGGTCTCGGCTGCGTTGCTCAGCTGTTCGCGGCCTTGTACTCGCGACGGCGCGCGTGCAGGATCGGCTCGGTGTAGCCGTTCGGCTGCGTGCCGCCGAGCAGGATCAGGTCCTTCGCGGCCTGGAAGGCGATGTTGGTGTCGAAGTCCGGCGCCAGCGGGCGGTAGTCCGGGTCACCGGCGTTCTGCTGGTCGACGACCGGCGCCATGCGCTTGAGCGCCTCGATGACCTCGTCCTCGGTGACGACGCCGTGGCGCAGCCAGTTCGCGAGCAGCTGCGAGGAGATGCGCAGGGTGGCCCGGTCCTCCATGAGTGCCACGTCGTGGATGTCCGGCACCTTCGAGCAGCCGACGCCCGCGTCGATCCAGCGGACCACGTAGCCGAGGATCGACTGCGCGCTCTCGTCCAGCTCCTCGCGCTTCTCCTCCTCCGACCAGTTCGCGTTCTTCGCGAGCGGGATGGTGAGGATGTCGTCGACCGATGCGGGATCGCGCTTGGCGATCTCGTTCTGCACCTCGAACACGTCCACCAGGTGGTAGTGCAGGGCGTGCAGCGTCGCGGCGGTGGGCGAGGGCACCCAGGCGGTGGTGGCGCCGGCCTTGGGCTGGGCGATCTTCTGCTCGAGCATCGCGGCCATCAGGTCGGGCATGGCCCACATGCCCTTGCCGACCTGTGCCTTGTGCTGCAGGCCCGCGTGCAGGCCGATGTCGACGTTGCTGTCCTCGTAGGCGGGGTACCAGGTCTGGCCCTTGAGCTCGCCCTTGCGGACGATCGGACCCGCGACCATCGAGGTGTGGATCTCGTCGCCCGTGCGGTCGAGGAAGCCGGTGTTGATGAACACGACGCGGTCGTTCGCGGCGGCGATGGCGGCCTTGAGGTTCACCGACGTGCGGCGCTCCTCGTCCATGATGCCGACCTTGAGCGTGAGTGCCGGCAGGCCCAGGATCTGCTCGACGCGGGCGAAGATCTCCGCGGCGAAGGCGACCTCCTCGGGGCCGTGCATCTTCGGCTTGACGATGTAGACCGAGCCGGTGCGCGAGTTGCGGATCTCGCCGGTGAGGCCGTGGATCGCGATGAGCGAGGTGACGATGCCGTCGAGGATGCCCTCGCCGATCTCCTCGCCGTCCAGGAGGATCGCGTCGGTGGTCATCAGGTGGCCCACGTTGCGGACGAACAGCAGCGAACGGCCGTGCAGCACCAGCTCCGAGCCGTCGACGGCGGTGTAGACGCGGTCCGGGTTCAGCGTGCGGGTGAAGGTCTTGCCGCCCTTGCTGACCTCCTCCGCGAGGTCGCCCTTGTTCAGGCCCAGCCAGTTCCGGTACCCGAGCACCTTGTCGTCGGCGTCGACGGCCGCGACCGAGTCCTCGAAGTCCATGATCGTGGTGACCGCGGACTCCACGAGCACGTCCTTGACGCCCGCGCGGTCGGTCGAGCCGATCGGGGAGGCGGGGTCGATCTGGATCTCGAGGTGAAGGCCGTTGTGGCGCAGCAGGATGCCCGACGGGGCGCTCTTGTCGCCCGTGTAGCCCACGAAGGCCGCGGGGTCGGCCAGGCAGACGGAGGCGTCCTCGCTGGAGCCGGACGCGCCGGCGACGGTGGCGAGCAGCTCGGTGCCGTTGATGCGGTACTCGATGACGTCGGCGTGCGAGCCGGACTCGAGCGGCACGGCCTTGTCGAGGAAGTCCTTGGCGAACGCGATGACCTTGTCGCCGCGGACCTTGTTGTAGCCCTTGCCCTTCTCGGCGCCGTCGGCCTCCGAGATGGCGTCGGTGCCGTAGAGCGCGTCGTACAGCGAGCCCCAGCGGGCGTTCGCGGCGTTGATCGCGAAGCGCGCGTTGAGGATCGGGACCACCAGCTGCGGGCCGGCGGTCGAGGTGATCTCGGAATCGACGTTGCTCGTGGTGATCTCGCGGTCCTCCGGGACCGGCACGAGGTAGCCGATCTCGGTGAGGAACTGCTTGTACGCGGGGAAGTCGGTGATCTCGCCCGGGGCGGCGGCGTGGTAGGCGTCGATCTTCGCCTGCAGCTCGTCGCGGGTGGCCAGCAGCGCCTTGTTCTTCGGCACCAGGTCGGCGATCAGCTTCGCGGCGCCCTCCCAGAAGGCGGCCTGGTCCACACCGGTGCCCGGAAGCGCCTCGTCGTTGATGAAGTCGTAGAGGACCGTTGCGACCTCGAGGCCGGCGACGGATGTCCGGGCGGTGTCAACCATGAAGTACTTCAACCCCTTCGTAGCGCGTGATAGGTACCCATCAGGTTACTCCGCGCGCGATCGTCGCCGACGCCGGGACCACCTGGCCGAAGTCCAGTTTCACCAGCTGGTCGGCGCGGTCGAAGTACCGGTCGTCGTGTGTGATGACGACCACTGTCTTCCCCCGTGCTGTCAGGTCCGGAATGATCCGGTCGTAGAAGACCTCGCGGAACCGCGGGTCCTGGTCGGCGGCCCACTCGTCGAACAGGTACACCGGGCGGTCCTCGAGCAGCGCGGTCAGCAGCGCCAGCCGTTTGCGCTGCCCGGTGGAGAGCGCGAGCGTGGACAGCCGGCCGCCCTGCACCGTCACCGCGTGCGCCAGTTCCAGCTCGTGCAGCAGCCCGCGGACGCGGTGGTCCAGGTCGTCCGCGGACAGCCCGAGGTAGTCGTCGAACAGGTGGAAGTCGGCGAAGACCGCGGTCGTGTGCTGCCGGAACCATTCGGTGTTGTGGGGCCCGATCGGCTCGCCTCCGGCACGGATCTCACCGATCCGCGGCGCGTAGAGCCCGCAGATCAGCTTCGCCAGCGTCGACTTGCCGCTGCCGTTGCCGCCCACGACGAAGGTCACTTCACCGGGCCGCAGCGTCAGGTCGACGGGGCCGAGGCGGAAGCCGTGCGGAGCCCCGGGCGGTGGCCCCTGGGGCGGGTGCGGCGGGAGGCCTCCGGGCCCGCCCGGTCCGGGCGGTCGGTGGCCGGGGCCCATGGGCGGGGGCTCGGGCAGGTACTCGTAGCCGACGCCCCGCAGTTCGACGGTGCCGTCCGACAGCGGGCGATCGTCGTGCGGGAGCGCGGACTCGTCGCGCGGGGTCTCCAGCGACAGGTCCAGGCCGCGGATCTTCGCCAGCGCGACGTCGCCGCGCAGCAGGTCGGGGATGCGGTGCATGAGGCTCTGCATGGGCATCGACAGGAACGTCGTGACCAGCACGTATCCGATCATCGTCTCGCGCGGCAGCTCCAGGGCGCGGGCCAGCACGAACAGGATCAGCATCATGGTCCCCAGCTGCAGGACCTGCCCCAGCGCCTGGCCGCCCGCGAACCGGGTGCCTGCGGACACGTGCGCGGCGCGCAGGTCCTGGGCGGTGCCGAGCAGCGAGCGCTCCAGGAAGTCCGCGCGCCGGGCGCGGTGCAGCTTGAGCTCCTTGATGCCGTGCGTGACCTCCTGGAACGAGCCGATCAGCGCGTCGTCGAGCTCGCGGGCCCCGCGATAGGTCTCCCGGACGCGGCGCAGCACCGTCTCCACGCACGCGATCCCCACGAGCGTGCCCGCCACCGATACCGCGAACAGCGGGCCGGAGACCGTCGCGAGATAGGCCAGCGCGCCGATGATGGTGGCCAGGTCGATGCACAGTCCCGGGATCCCGGAGACGGCCATCGACAGCGAGCGCACGTCCTCGGTGAGCGTCGCGAGCAGGCGGTGGTCGCCGAGCCGCTCGATGTGCTCGAGCGGCGCGGCCAGGACGCGCTGCGAGAGCCGTGCCCGCAGGCGGTACACCGCCGCCTGCGCCAGGTGCAGCAGTATCAGCTGCGAGGCCACCCCCGCGACCACCACGACGAGTGCGGTCAGGGCGAACCGGGTGATCGTCACCGTCGGCATCGGGCCCGGCGCGACCAGGCCGTTGATGAGGGTGAGCAGGTAGGCGTTCGCGCCACCCGCGATCAGGCCGGCGACGACGGCCGCGGCGATCGCGGCGGGCGAGATCGAGAGCAGGAACCTGAGGAGTTTCACGGCGTGCTCATTCGCCGGTGGTCACGACGTCGAAGAGGAAGCCCTCCACCGTCACGCCGGGTGCGAAGGAGAAGGCCATCCCCGTCGACGGTGCGCCGTCGGCACCGTCGGAGGCCACCTGCGCCCGGAGACGCTCCAGGACGAACAGCAGCGAGACGCTGAGCATGTTGCCGTGCTCGGCGAGCACGTCCCAGCTCAGGCGGGAGGCATCGTCGGGCAGCCCGAGCGCCGCGGCCGCGGACTCGATGATCTTCGGCCCTCCGGGGTGGATGGCCCAGTGCGCGACGGCCTCCCGGCCCAGGCCGTTGCGGTCGAGCACCGCGTCGACCACGGGCGCGACGCCGTTCACGATGTACTGCGGCAGCGACTCGGCGAGCTCGCACGTGATGCCGTTCGCGTTGACCCCGAGAACGATCCCGTCCTCGGCACCGTCGAGCAGGTGGGTGAAGGTGTCGCGCACGACGATCTGGCCGCTCGGCAGCGGGTGCCCGACCTCGCTGGCGCCGATGACGGCGGCGCCGCAGCCGTCGGCGAAGAGGCTGGAGATCACCACGTCGTTGGGGTCGCCGGAGAAGACGGCGTTCACCGAGCTCAGTTCCAGGCAGATCATCAGCGACTTGCGGTCCGGTTGGGCCCGCACGTAATCGGTCGAGACGCGCAGCGCGTTCATCGCGGCCGCGCAGCCCATGAAGTTGATGACCACGCGGCTGGTCTGCGGCGCGAGGCCGAGCGCGCGGATCACCGCGACGTCGACGCCGGGCGCGAGGAAGCCCGTGCTGGTGACGAAGACGAGCTGGCCGATGTCGGTGGCGGCGTTGTCGCCGAGCGCGCGACGGGCCGTCTCGATCGCCAACGGTGCGGCGTGCTCGAAGAACAGGTCCATGCGCTCGCGGACGGTGTCGGGGCGGGCGCTGAACTCCGCGAACTCCGGCGTCAGCGGGTCGATCGCCAGGTGGCGCTCGGTGACGCGGGTCTTCGCGTAGACACGGCGGATGCGCTCCGCCTGCCGCGGGTCGTCGAACCGCGCGGCGACCCGGTCGGCCGATTCGGCCTGCCCGTAGGTCTGCGTGGGCGAGCTCGTCGCCAGCGATTCGATCACCGCGACCGAGGTGGGCGGCGCCGGAGGCGCGCCCAACCAGGCCTGTTGGGGCAGAACGCTCTGCTGCTCCGTGGTGTTCATGGTGATCTCCTTACACCGTGCCGATGCCGGTGAAGCCGGCGACGACGTACGAGCCCGAGGTCTTGAGCGCCTGGGGCGAGAAGTGCTCGCGGAAGAAGCCGTGGCCCTGCTCCTGCGCGGGCCGGGCCTTGCTGCCGAGGAACGTGCGGACCTGGTCCGGCAGGCGGTCGAAGACGAAACTGCGGCGCGGCAGCCACTCGACGCCGAACTTCGCCGCCTCCTCTGCCATCAGTTCCTCGGTCGCGATGTTGGCGAAGCCGCTGCGCTGGTACGGCAGGACGTGGTGCACGCGGTGGCTGGACAGGCCAGCGGAGAGGAAGCAGTCGACGTACCGGTTGCCCGAGATCCACAGGTCGTAGGCCTGGTGGAGCTGGTTGACCGCCCAGTCCTCGGTCTCGACCTCGGGGAGCTCGTCGACGTCGGTCTCGAAGTCGTGGCTCGCGACCACCAGGAAGGTGCTCACCCAGAGCACCGCGACGAACTGCGCGACCCAGGCCCACACGTCGCCGAGGAACAGGAACAGGAGGAACTCGCCGATGAGCAGCGCGCGCATGGCGAAGGCACCGATGAAGTGGGGGAGCGCGCCGCGCAGCGAGCCGTACATGTCGGCCACGCCCACCTGCCGCGTGAGCCTGACGATCTCGAACAGGCGCATCGTCATGCCCGTGGCCGTGTGCCCGAACTTGTGCAGCGTGTGGATCGGGATCCGGTACCAGCGCGGGATGTCCATCATCATGGTGAAGACGTTCTTCTTGATGTCCACCTCGCTCTGCGTGTGCGGGTGGTGCAGCAGCGCATGGCCGTCGGCGGTGACGAACGACAGCGCGACGTAGTTGATGTCGAAGGCGTTCACCAGCACCTTCGTCGCGCCCTTCTGCGCGCGATGGATCGCGTAGTGGCCGAAGCCCGCCAAGGAGCTGCGCAGGATCACCATGAGCAGCACGAACAGCCAGATCGGCATCCACGACGGGACGCCGAGCCTGGTCGCGATGACTACGACGTACGCGATCGCCAGCGCCGCCGCGACGATGTCGAACCAGCGGTCCATACGCGTGATGCGCGCCTTCGTCGCGGGATCGCGCAGTCGCGCCTTCACGGCGTGCAGCAGATCCTTCGGGTCGTCGAACCGATAGCGCGGAGTATCGCGCCAACTGTCGAAGCCGTCCTTGAACAGGAATGCCGGAGCGTTGTTCTTCGGGTGCACATCCTCGACCCGCGCGTCGCGATCAAGGGCGAAACGTTCGAGCATCTTCTCGACCTTCTCGGGATTCGCGTGATACGACCCGATGATCGACGTGATGTCACGATTCTTCGATCGGCCGATGAAGAATTCCCCGCCCGGATGCTTGTTGATCCATTCCGAGAGATCGTAGGCGCGGCCTTTGTAAACCCACACGTTCGACAACTGCGGTCCGCCGCCGGGGCCCGGTTCGCGGCCCAGGTCGCGGGGGCCCGGATCGCCGTCCTCGGTGTCGAAATCGCGGCCGCGAGGACCGGCGGGGCGGCGCCCGGGATCGCGGGGATCAGGCGCGGAAGTGCCGTCCTGAGCTGCATCTCCGCGCCGGCCGGGTCCGGGGCCGCGCTCGAGATCGCGGGGGCCCGGATCGGCCGTGCCGCGCTCGGCGGGAGCCGGCGACGGAGTGGGATTGATCGACACTTCTCGTTCCTCCTGAGTGCTGCCGTATTCGGCGGTCACGAAGACCGTCCCCGGTTACGCTAATGGATCACTGAAGGCGCGCTTGCCGCTACCGCGAAGTGTCCGATTTGCCGGGAAAATGGTCGGAAGAAGTCCTGGACCTGATCCGGAATTGATGCATACTTCTTCCGTAAGGGCGGGGCTTCCGTCCTTTCATTGAATCCGGACGATCACCGTTCGGACAGATCCCAGGGGGGAAACCCATGAACCTCAAGGCTTCACGGGCGGCCGTCGCCCTGCTCGCCGCCGGCGCGCTGGTGCTCACCGGGTGTGCGGACAAGAAGTCCGACGACTCCGCGGCGGGCGGGACGACCGCAGCCGCGCAGAGCGGGGCGTCGGGCTCGCCGAGCGCCGCACCGTCGGTCGATCCGAACGGCCTGCCGACCGTGCAGATCATTCAGGACGCGGCGCTCGCGACCCGCGAGACCTACTCGGAGCACCTGACGCTGACCGTCGACAAGGCGATCCAGGGCCTGCCGGTGACGAGCGTCGACGGCGACATCATCTCGTACAAGGACACCAAGCGGGTCGCCGCACAGGGCGATGCGAACGTCCGGGTGGACGGCAATTACGTGCAGACCAAGTTCGTCGTGATCGACGGCGTGCTCTACGCCAACCTCGGTGGCGCGAAGTACCAGCCCATGGGCAAGGCGGGCGAGAAGGGCGTCTACGACCCGGCGATCATCCTCGACCTGGACAAGGGCCTGGCGAAGATCCTCGATTCCGTGCAGAACCCGAAGGTCGAGGGCAAGGACTCGGTGAACGGGCTCAAGACCGTCAAGGTCAGCGGCACGGTCGCCACCCAGGTGCTCGACCCGCTGCTGCCGCAGATCACCGATATCGCGATGCGCGGCAACGCCGGGACCTCGCTGCCGATCACGCTCTGGATCGTCTTCGATCCGTCGGCGGATCCGCAGCCCAAGCCGAACGTCACCCGGATGCAGGTCAAGCTCAAGGAGAGCCCGATCGAGCTCAACCTCACCGACTTCGGCAAGGACGTGCAGATCACCAAGCCCGCCACCTAGGCGGCACGACGCGGGTACGACGGGGCCCGCCGGACTCTGGGGGAGTCCGGCGGGCCCACGTCGTGTCACGGCCAGAGGTTGGGGTTCAGATCCGAGCCGTAGCCGCCGTACCGGGGGCGCCGCTCGAGATGCAGGTGCGGGCCCGTCGTGTTCCCGGTGTTGCCCGAGTAGCCGATCAGCTGATTCGTCGCGACCCGCTGGCCGTCGCCGACCACGCGCTTGGACAGGTGGCAGTAGCCCCAGTCCGACCCGTCGACGTCGTCGTTGATGAGGATCATGGTCCCGTAGGAGGACCCCCAGTTCGCCCGGCCGGTCCGGACGTCGCCCCCGATGGTGGCGTACACCGGTGTGCCCACGGGGCAACCGATGTCGACGCCGGTGTGGTAGCCGGCCGCCCAGGATCCCGGCTTGCGCCATGCGGCGGTGATCGGGTGCGCGGTCGGGTTCCGCACGGGCCGGACGTAGGACGCGGCGTTGGCGATCGGCGCGAGCGCGGCCCCCGCGGCGGTGAGACCGGCGACGAGCGCGCCACCGAGCAGCACGCGCCGGCGACTGAGCAGGTTGGATGAAGCACGATCGGCTGTCATTGACTCTCCCTGGATGTCCCTGAGGATGCGAGAACGTGAGCAGGGCTCACGTTCAGCGCGAGTATCGCACCACCCGGGAGTGCCCGCCGGGCGGAACGCCGGGCGGCTCAGAAGCCCTTCGAGCGCAGGTACTTCCCGAGCGTCTCCACGCTCGACGCCGTCCGCGGCCCCTCCACCCAGCCCGCGTAGGGGATGACCACGACGTTGCCCTCGCGCACCGCGGTGGTGGCGGCCATCAGCGGCTGCGAGCGCAGCTGCGCGATCTTCGCCTCCGCCGTGTTCTCGGGGCCGACCCCGTAATCGACCACCGCGATCACCTGCGGGTCGCGCTGCGCGGCGGCCTCCCACGACGCAGTGGTCCAGGAGTCGTCGAGATCGGCGAAGACGTTCTCGCCGCCCGCGTTCTCGATGATCGCCTGCGGCGTGCCCGTGCGGCCCGAGGTGAACGGATCGGGGGAGGCGCTGTCGAACAGGAACACGCGCGCCTTCGGTCCCGACGGTGCGCCCGCCCGCACCCGCTCGATCCGGGCGCGGTAGTCGGTGACCAGTTGCCGGGCGCGGTCCTCGACGCCGAACAGGGTGCCCAGATCCGTCAGGTCGCGGAAGAGCGCGTCGAGCGGGGGCATGACCCCGCGCCGCGTGCTGCCGGCCTGGCGGCAGGCCTCGGTCAACTGGTACGGGACCGCGCCGATCTGCCGCACCCAGTCCGGGGTGACGCCGGTGGTCTCCTGGAAGCCGTAGCTCCACCCGGCGAAGACGAAGTCGGGGCGTGCGGCCTGGATCGTCTCGCGAGTGAACGCGGTGCCCAGGTTCGGGGCGCGGTCGAAGTCCGCCTTCCAGGGCGAGGTGTTGTAGTCGACGTGCTTGCCGTCGTAGGTCGTGTACCCGGCGATGCGATCGGTCAGGCCGAGCGCGAACAGGATCTCCGCGCTGCCCGTGTCGTTGACCACCACGCGGGAAGGTGTGCCCGGCACCGTCAGCGGCGCACCGCAATTGGTGACCGTCGCCGGCTTCCCGGCCGGCCCGGACGGCGTCGCCTCCTCGACGGTCGCGCCGCAGCCGGCCAGGAGGGCGCCGCACAGCAGCAGCACGGACAGTCGCTTCATCTCAGGGTCCTTCGTCGAAGATCACCTGGGGCACTCCCAGGCGGGGGTGGGGCAGCACGTGCGCCCCGATGCCGAAGTAGCGCCGGATCGTCGCCGGCGTGAGGATCTCCGCCGGGGTCCCGGAGCAGGCGAGCGCGCCGTCGGCGAGCACGTAGAGCCGATCGCAGTACTGCGCTGCGAGGTTCAGGTCGTGCAGCACCGCGATCACCGTGACACCCAGGTCGCGCGCCGCGCTGAGCACCGCGAACTGGTGCCGGACATCGAGGTGGTTCGTCGGTTCGTCGAGCACCAGCACTCGCGGCTCCTGGGCGAAGGCGCGGGCGATGAGCACGCGCTGCGCCTCGCCGCCGGACAGCGTGCCGAAGTCGCGCCGGGCCAGGTCCGTCGCGCCCGCGGCGGCGAGCGCACCGTCGACGGCCCGGCGGTGGGCGACGAGCGGCACCCCGCGCCGCCGGTGCGGCAACCGGCCGGTCTCGACGATCTCGCGGGCGGTGAAGCCGATGTCGGACGGCGCGTGCTGCATCACCGCGGCCACCTGGCGCGCGTTCTCGGCCAGGCCCACGGCGGTCACGTCGCGCCCGTCGATGCGTACCGTGCCGGACGACGGCGTCAGCACCCGGTACAGGCAGCGCAGCAGTGTGGACTTCCCGCTGCCGTTCGCGCCGACGACGCCGAGGAACTCGCCGGTCTGAGCGGTCAGGCTGACGTCGTCGACGATCCGCGCGCCGCCCAGTTCGACGGAGACGTCCCGGTACTCGACCCGCATCAGCCGACGCCGACCGTGCGGCGGCGCATGAGCGCGACGAACAGGGGCACGCCGACCGCGGCGGTGATGGCGCCCAGCGGCAGTTCCTGCGGCGGCGCGACGGTGCGGGCGGCGATGTCCGCCAGGACGAGGAACAGTGCGCCGAGCGCCGGCGCGATCACCAGCACGCGGCGGTGGTCCGCGCCGACCAGCAGTCGCGCGACGTGCGGCACCACCAGCCCGACGAAGCCGATCGCCCCGCACACGGAGACGATGATCCCGGTCATCGCGGCGGTGAGCACGAACAGGGCCGAGCGGTAACCGGAGGCGGAGAGCCCCACGGAGATCGCGACCTCGTCACCCAGGGCCAGCGCGTTGAGCTTGCGCGCCCCGGAGCGCAACACGACCAGGCCGATCGCCACCGTCACCCCGAGCAGGGCCGTCGTGCGCCACGTCGAGGGCGACAGGCTCCCGAACAGCCAGAACATGACGGTGCGGGCGGCGTCGCCGCGCGGGGCGAGGAAGACCAGGACGGTGGTCACGGCGGAGAAGCCGTAGGCGAGCGCGGTCCCGGTGAGCACGAGTCGCAGCGGGGTGAGCCCGCCTCCGCGGTACGCGATGAGGTAGACCAGCGCCGTCGCGCCGAGCGCCCCGAGGAAGGCGGCCGTGGGCAGTGCGTAGAGCCCGAGCGTGCCGAAGACGCCGAACAGGGCGACGGTCGTCGCGCCGACGGAGGCGCCCGAGGAGATGCCCAGCACGTACGGGTCGGCGAGCGCGTTGCGCACCATCGCCTGCACCGCGACGCCGATGGCGCTCAGTCCGGCGCCCACGATCGCGGCGCTGAGCACGCGGGGGATCCGGGAGTCGGCGACGATCCGGTAGTGCGTGGCGTGTTCGGCGTCGATGGTGCCGCCGGTGAGGAAGGCCGTGAGGTAGCGGGTCGAATCGGCCCACGGGATGCGCACGGTGCCGAGCACGACGCCCAGCCACATCGCGGCGATCAGGGCGATCAGCAGGCAGATCAGCAGTACGGCCACACGGCGCGACGAGACGACTCGCACTCCGCGACTCCCCTCGGGTCGGTGAGCACCACCCGGTCCGGGCGGTCGCGAGGGCAGGTATCGGGCTCTCACCGGGGTGATCACCGTTGCGGGGCAGCCCCGGATTCGCACCGGGTTCCCTCTTGCGCCGCGGGCTCCCGCCCGCGGACCGCTCGCTGGGAGGGAAGTCTAGGCGGGGGAGCCGGACTTCTCGGCAGGGGGTTCACCGTCACCGGGCCACGCGCGGACGGTGCGCAGGAGGCGCTCGCGGATCGGCGCGGCGCGCTCCGCGAGCGCCACCTGCTGCCGCACGTACTCGCGGCGGCCCGCGGCGGTCTCGATCGCGATCGGCGCGAAGCCGTGCGCGGCGAGGTCGTACGGACTGGCCCGCATGTCGAGCTCCCGGGCGTCCCGCGCCAGGTCGAACGCGTCCGCGACCACCTCCGACGGTGCGCCGGGCGTGAGCTTGAACGCCCACTTGTAGAGATCCATCCCCGCGTGCAGGCAGCCGGGCTGCTCGGAATCGACCTGCGTCTCGCGGGTGAGCGCGGTGGCGTTGCGGGGCGCCGCGTCCGGGGTGAAGAACCGGAACGCGTCGTAGTGGGTGCACGTCAGTTGCCCCGCGCGGACCACCTCGTCCGTGCCCGCGGGGCCCAGCCGTAGGGGCACCGGGTGGCGCGCCTGGTCGGCTTCGCGGTAGACCATCGCCCATTCGTGCAGGCCGAAGCACCCGAACACGGGTCGGCGCGCGGCCGTGGCCTCCAGGAGCCGGGCCACGTACGCGGCGGTGCCGGCGCGCTTGGCGAGCACCGCGGGGTCCGCCCGCACCCGGGTGCCGTCGACCAGGTAGCCCCGTGCGCCCGCGAACTCCGCCGCCGCGCGGGGACCGTCGAGTTCGGTTCCGAGACCGGGATGCCAGCGCAGCAGGTGCGCCGGCCGGTGCCCGTAGTAGGTGAACAGGAAGTCCCAGACGGGGTGCTTCTCGCCGCGCGCGGAGCGGTCCCGGTGCGCGGCGACGAACGGCTCGAGCCGCGCGCGGTGCCGCTGCGCCCGGGCCTCCCACTGCGCGTCGGTCAGGACGGTGACGGCCGAGCTCACACGCGGTGCGTCCCGTCGCGCACGGTGCCGACGAACTCCTCGACCACGTCCTCCAGGGCGACGATGCCGATGGTCCGGCCGTGGTCGTCCGCGACGGCGGCGAGGTGCCCGCCCAGGCGGCGCAGATCGCCGGCCGCCTGGTCCAGCGACAGGCTGCCGTCGACCACGGGCAGCGGGCGGATGCGGCTGGTGCCGATCACGGTGTCCGGCCCGACCGCCGCGTCCATGATGTCCGGCAGCACGTCCTTGACGTGCAGGTACCCCGTGAAGGCGCCCGCCTTGCTCCGCACGGGATAGCGCGAGTAGCCGGTCTCCGCGACCGCGGATTCGATGTCGCCGAGCGTCGGGCCCCAGGTGCCACTCGTCCCCTGCACCGCCTGCAGGCCGCGGATCTTCGCCAGCGGGATTGCCACGTCGGCGACGGTGCGCCGCGAGGTCTGCAGCGCGCGCGTGAGTCGCACGCGCTCTTCGGCGTCGATGAGGCCCTCGTCGTGGGACTCCGCGATCAGCTCGCTGAGCTCGCCCGCCGAGACCGTGCTGTCGAGCTCGTCGCGCGGTTCGACGCCGCCGGCGCGCAACACCAGCATCGCGAGCCAGTTGTAGACGGCGATGACCGGGCGCATCAGCCGCACGAACGCGACGTGCGGCGGGACCAGCAGCATCGCGGCGGCCTCGGGGCCCGCCAGCGCGATGTTCTTGGGCACCATCTCGCCGAGCAGGATGTGCAGCACCACGACCAGCCCGAGGGAGACCGTGAACGAGATGGGATGCAGCAGCGCGTCGGGCACGTGCGCCCAGCCCAGCGGCTTCTCCAGCAGGTGCGCGATCGCCGGCTCGCCGACCTTGCCGAGGAGGATCGAGCAGATCGTGATGCCGAGTTGGCAGCCCGCCAGCATCAGCGACAGGTTCTCCGACGCCTTGATCACGGCCTTCGCGCTCGAACGGCCCTGCTCCACGAGGGCTTCGAGCCGGTCGCGCCGGGCCGCGATCAGCGCGAACTCGGCCGCCACGAAGAAGGCGTTCGCGGCCAGCAGCAGCACTGTCAGGGCCACGCCCAGGAGGTCATTCATGGGTCACCTCCACCAGATCGACGCGGCGCCCGTCCATCCGCGCCACCCGCGCGGACCACTGCGGCGCACCGGATTCGTCGTCGAGCGACGGGTGGTGCGGCAGCGTGACGCGGTCGCCGACCGCGGGGATCCGGCCCAGCAGGTACATCACGAGCCCGCCGAGCGTGTCGTAGTCGCCCTCGGGGGCGCGGTAGCCCGTGTCCCGCTCGAGTTCGTCGACGCGGAGCAGTCCGGCGCACAGGTAGCCGTTCTCCGTGCGCTGCACGTCGACGGGTTCGTTCGCGTCGTGCTCGTCGCGCACGTCACCGACGATCTCCTCGATCAGGTCCTCGACGGTGACGATCCCCGCGGAGCCGCCGTACTCGTCGACCACGAGCGCCATCTGCAGGCCGTTCGCGCGCAACTGCTCCATCAGGGCATCACCGTCGAGCGTCGCCGGGACGACGGGCGCGGTGGTGGCGATCTCGGCCACCGCCACGCTCGCGCGGCGCTCCGCCGGCACCGTCAGCGCCTGCTTGACGTGCACCAGCCCGACGGTGTCGTCCAGATCGCCCCGGACCACAGGGAACCGGGAGTGCCCCGACTCGATGGAGAGCGCGATCAGGTCCGCGACGGTGTCGTCCGCGTCGAGCGAGTGGATCCGCTGACGCGGGGTCATGAGCTCCTCGGCCGTGAGCTCGCCGAACTCCAGGGAGCGGCCGACCAGCTCGGCCGTCATCTCGTCGATCGCGCCCTGCGCGGCCGAGTTGCGCACCAGCGCGCTGAGCTCCTGCGCCGACCGCGCCGAGCTCAGCTCCTCCGCGGGCTCGATGCCCAGGCGGCGGACCAGTGCGTTCGCGGACCGGTTGAGGAACGAGATGGCGAAGCGGAAGGTCGAGGAGAACAGCGACTGCGCGCCCGCCGTGAGCCGCGCGGTCTGCAGCGGCCGGGCGATGGCGAGGTTCTTCGGCGCCAGCTCGCCCAGCACCATCGACAGCGACGTGGCGATGACCAGCGCCAGCACCAGGGTCAGCGCCGTCGACCACACCTCCGGCATGCCGGTCCACTCCAGCGCGGGGCGCAGGAACTGCGAGAGCACGGGCTCGGCGAGGTAACCGGTCACGAGTGTCGTGATCGTGATGCCCAGCTGTGCGCCCGAGAGCTGGAAGGACAGGGTGCGGTGCGCGTTCTGCACCTGCTTGGACCGGCGATCGCCGCGGTCGCGCACGTCGGCGTCGACCGTCGACTTCTCCAGCGCGGTCAACGAGAACTCGGCCGCGACGAACAACGCCGTGCCCAGCGTGAGCGCGATGAAACCGGCGATCGCGCCGAGCGTGATCAGCGCGCTAGTCATCGCGCGACACCACCGGTCCCGGCGTCGGTGGACTCTGTCGTCGGCGGCGTTTGCCCGGTCTTCGGACCTTCATGTTCCTTCTCAGGAGTCGGGGAGAGCGTGATCGCAGTGTAACGGGGCGGGGCTGCTCCGTCCGGTCACCAGCCGCCGGGGAGCGGCCGGCCCTCGGCGAATCCGGCGGCGCTCTGCACGCCGACGGTGGCCTTCGCATGGAACTCCGGCACGCTGCGGGCGCCGGCGTAGGTGAACGAGCTGCGCACACCGGACGTGATGCGGTCCAGCAGGTCCTCGACGCTCGGGGCGTCCGGATCGACGCGGATGCGCGAGCTGGAGATGCCCTCCTCGAACAGCGACTTGCGGGCGCGATCGAACGCGCCCTCGCCGGCGGTGCGCGCGGCGACCGCACGCTTGGAGGCCATGCCGAAGCTCTCCTTGTACGCGGAGCCGTCGGTGGCGTACTTCATGTCGCCGGGGGACTCGTAGGTCCCGGCGAACCACGAGCCGACCATGACGTTGGAGGCGCCGGCGGCCAGCGCCAGCGCGACGTCGCGCGGGTGCCGCACGCCGCCGTCGGCCCAGACGTGCGCGCCCAGCTCGCGGGCGGCCGCGGCGCAGTCGAGTACGGCGCTGAACTGCGGACGGCCGACGCCGGTCATCATGCGGGTGGTGCACATGGCGCCGGGGCCCACGCCCACCTTGACGATGCTCGCGCCGGCGTTGACCAGATCGCGGGCGCCCGCGGCGGCGACCACGTTGCCCGCCGCGATCGGCAGGCCCAGATCGAGCGCGGCGACGGCCTCGAGGGCGTCGAACATCTTGGCCTGGTGGCCGTGCGCGGTGTCCACGACCAGCACATCGGCGCCGGCCTCGGCGAGCGCGCGGGCCTTCGCGGCCACGTCGCCGTTGATGCCGACCGCGGCGGCGATCCGGAGCTTGCCGGCACCGTCGACCGCGGGGGTGTAGATGCCGGCGCGCACGGTGGCGGTGCGGGTGAGCACGCCGTGCAGGCGCTCGTCGGAGTCGACGAGGACCGCGAGGTCGGAGTGGTCCTTGTCCAGCATGTCGAAGACGGCCTCGGGCGCGGTGCCGGCGGCGGCGCACACGAAGGACGTGCTCATCACGTCGCGCAGGCGCGCGAAGCGGTCGACGCCCTCGCAGGCGGCGCTGGTGACGAGGCCGACCGGACGGTTCTCGGCGTCGATGATCACCACGGCGCCGTGGGCGCGCTTGGGCAGCAGCGCGACGGCGTCGCTCACCGAGTCCTCGGCGCTGAGCGTGACCGGGGTGTCGGCGACGAGATCGCGGCTCTTGACGTAGGAGATGGTCTCGGCCGCGGCCTCCAGCGGGAGGTCCTGCGGTAGCACGACGATGCCGCCGCGTCGCGCGACCGTCTCCGCCATGCGGCGGCCCGCGACGGCCGTCATGTTGGCGACGACGAGCGGGATGGTGGTGCCCGTGCCGTCGACCGACGAGAGGTCGACGTCGAATCGGGAGGTGACGTCCGACCTGTTCGGGACGAGGAAGACGTCGTCGTAGGTCAGGTCGTACTGCGGGCGGCTATCAGGAAGGAACTGCACGTGGGGACATGCTAGCCCACAGACGGCCGGAATCGGGCATCGACGGTCAGGAACGCAGCGCCCGGCCGTACGGATCCTTCACCGCGCCGGCGAAGATCATGATCGCGTCGATCAGCACCCAGATGCCCACACCGAAGAACAGCAGCATCGCGATGATCGTGCCGATGCCGAAGGTGAGGAAGCCGAGGAAGAAGAAGAACCACCCGACGACCGTCAGGGGCAGCTGGATGGCGCCGATCAGGCCGTAGCCCAGGTAGAAGCGGCCCGCGCCGAAACCGCCGAGGAACAGCTGCAGCAGGCCGCCCGCGACCTTCGACTTGTCCGACAGCGGCAGGCCCGTGGCCGGGTCGACGCCGTAGCCGCCGGGATGTCCGGGCGCGGGGTACCCCGCCTGCGGGTAAGCGGGAACGCCGTACCCGGGCTGGGCGTACCCGGGCTGTGCGAGGCCCTGGTACGGCGCGATCTCGCCGTAGCCCGGCTGCTGCCCGTACCCGGGGTACGCGGCCTGCTGGGGCGGGTAGGGCTGCTGGTACGGCTGCTCACCGTAGGGCTGCTTCGGCTGGTACGGATCGGTCATGGTGGTCCTCCCTCTCATCCCCCTGGAGCGACCAGATTAACCCGCGAGGTCAGTGGGTGAAGAGGCGGTAGATCTCCGTGAGCCACGGGACCGCGACGGCGACCGTGGGGACGACCAGGATGAGGCCCGCGAGCAGGTAGACCGACGCGCTGAACAGGTTGCTCGCCGGGGGCATCGACAGGCGCTCGACGCGGACCACGGTGCCCGTCGCACCGACCGCCAGCGCGCCGCGCGGGGCGGGGCTCTGGGCACAGGTGACCAGTGCGTTCGCCAGGGGGACCGGGCCCGCGGCGGCGACCGCTTCGTCGTCGGCGAGCAACTCGACGAGGAGCTTGACCGAATCGAGAGCGGTGGAGGAGCGGACGAACTTGGGGAAGGCGTGGTGCACCGCGGTGAAGGCCTCGAGCACCAGGTCGTGGCGCGAACGCAGGTGGGCGCGCTCGTGCGCGAGCACGGCGGTCAGTTCCTCGTGGGTGAGGGAATTGAGCGTGCCCACGCTGAGCACCACGCGGTGGCGCAGCCCGGGCAGGCAGTACGCGAGGGGTTGGTCCACGCCGAGGACCCGCAGGTCGGCGGCGGAGACGGGGTGGTCGCCGTCGACCGCCTGGGAGAGGATGTCGACGACGGTGCGATGCCGGGCCCGGCGTCGACGGGTGCGGATCGCCAGGCGCACGGTGGAGGTGATGAGCCGGGCGCCGATCAGCAGGGTGAGCGCGAAGGCGACCACGGCGACGATCCACGGGACCAGGCCCAACTGGCGGATCTCGTCGATGGGGTTCGTGGTGGGGCGTCCATCCGCCCCGGGCACGAGCAGGCGGCTGGCGATCACGAGGCCGGCGCTGAAGGCGGAGAGCACGGCGGCCAACGCGATGGCCTGCCAGAGCACCAGCGCGGCGCGCGGGGCGCGCAGCGGCCAGGTGGCGCGGGAGAGCCAGGCCGGCACCGGCCCCGCGAGCAGCAGGGCCAGCGCTCCGAAGATGAAGGCCGCCATGGGGACGAGCCTACTTGCCGATCAGGACTCGGCGCGACGCGCGGCCTCGCCGCCCTCCAGCTTGGCCAGGGCACGGCGCAGGGCCTGCGCCTCGTCGGCGCCGACGCGCTCGACGAAGTGCACGAGCGCGGCCTCGCGCGAGCTCTCGGCCTGCGCCAGCGCGTCGAACATCAGGTCGGCGACCAGCTCCTCGCGGCCGAAGCTCGCGGCGTAGCGATGCGCGCGGTCGGTGCGGATCTGGCTGACCAGCTTCTTCTTGGCCAGTCGCTGCAGCACCGTCATCACGGTGGTGTACGCGAGTTCGCGGTCAGCGGCGAGGGATTCGTGCACCTGTCGCACGGTCTGCGGTTCGGTGGACGCCCAGAGGTGGTCCATGACCGCGCGTTCGAGATCTCCCAAAGCCGCCATTGCACTGATTCTACTCGGCATGGTCCGCATCGCTACGACGACCTGTCGTAATCCACGCCACATCGATGAGGGCTTGCTAACTTAGGCCAGCCTGCCCTAGAGTAGGTCGTGTCGCCGAGAGCGACGACGAACCACATCGGACCGTGACGCGAACTGAGGGCTGCAGTAATCCGCCGGTCTGTGCCACGGCGGGTCCGGGGGATGGCTGAGCCCCCGGACCCGCCGACTTCTTTCTCCGCTCCGCGGCGCAGTCCGTCGCGGATCAGTCCTTGGGCATCACGAGCCACAGCAGCAGGTACAGCAGGAACTGCGGGCCGGGCAGCAGGCAGGACACCACGAAGAGCACCCGCACGAGCGTCGCGTCGATGCCGAAGTAGCGCGCGATGCCGGCGCACACGCCGCCGATCCAGTTGTTGTGGAGGTCGCGGGCGAACCGCTTCTGCGGCGCGGGGGCGTAGGGGGTCTGTGTGAAGGGCGAGTTCTCGGTCATGTCTCCACGGTGCCCGCGGGAGGCGTTGCCGCGCATCGGGGTCTACCCCGAATCCGGCCCGGAGATCGGCCCGTCGGACCGCAGCCCTAGGGTGTGTCCATGACGCAACCGACACCCGGACAGCAGCAGGTCATCGACGGGATCCTCGCCGGCGGCACCGCCGGATTCGACTCGATCCTCGGCCTCGAGTACACCGCGATCTCGCCCGACGGCGTGCAGGCGACGCTCACTCTGCGTCCCGAACTGCACCAGCCCTTCGGCATCACCCACGGCGGCGTCTACTGCGCGATCGTCGAATCCGTCGCCAGCGTCTCCGGGGTGGTCTGGCTCGGCGGCGCGGGTCACGTGGTCGGCGTGAACAACAACACCGACTTCCTGCGGGCCCTCTCGAGCGGGGTGCTCGCGATCCGGTCCACGCCGATCCATCGCGGCCGCCGCCAGCAGCTCTGGCTCGTCGAGATCGACTCCGAGGACGGCAAGGCCGTCGCGCGCGGCCAGGTGCGGCTGCAGAACATCGACGCCTGACCTCCACCTACGCGACGAGCGCGCCACCCGGAGATCGGGTGACGCGCTCGTCGGTGTCGGAGGGGCTCAGCCCGCCTGTTCGGCGTCCTTCGACGGTGCCGTCGCCGGGGCCTTGGCCGCCGGAGCCTCGGTCTTGTGCAGCGCCCGCGGGGAGCTGGTGTGCACCGGCGGGATGGCCTTCTTCGCGCCGGTCTGCAGGGCGTCGAGCGCCGTGCGCGCGTACACCTGCTGCTCGGTGATCGTCATCTGGCCGCGCTTGTTGGTCAGGAACGTCACGCCCCACGAGGTCAACGTGATGACCCGGTTCTGGTAGCCGACGATGTACCACAGGTGCAGGGCGAGCCACCCGAGCCAGGCGAAGAACCCGCCGAACTCGAGCTTGCCGACCTTGGCGACCGCGTCGCCGCGGGAGATCGTCGCCATCGAGCCCTTGTCGAAGTACTTGAAGGGCTTGCGATCGGCGGGGGACTGGCCCTTGAGGCCGGCGATGATCGCCTTGGCGGCGTAGGTCGACCCCTGGATGGCGCCCTGCGCCATGCCCGGCACACCGTCGACCAGCATCATGTCGCCGACGACGAAGACGTTCGGGTTGCCCGGGATCGTCAGGTCCGGCAGGACCCGGACGCGACCCGCGCGGTCGATCTCGGCGCCCGACTGCTCGGCCAGGACGGCGCCGAGCTTGCTGGCGGCCACGCCCGCGGACCACACCTTGCACTGCGCCTCGATGCGCCGCTCGGTGCCGTCCTTCTCGCGGACCACGAGGCCGTCGGCGTCGACGTCGACGACCATCGCGTTGAGCTGGATCTCCACGCCCATCTTCTCGAGGCGCTTGGCGGCCATGTCGCCCAGCTTCTTGCCCATGGGCGGGAGCACCGCGGGCGCGGCGTCGAGCAGGATGACCCGCGCCTCGGTGGGATCGATGTTGCGGAACGCGCCCTTGAGGGTGTTGTCCGACATCTCGGCGATCTGCCCCGCGAGCTCCACGCCCGTGGGGCCGGCGCCGATCACGACGAACGTGAGCAGTCGCATCCGCTCCTCGTGGTCGTGCGAGAGCTCGGCCTGCTCGAAGGCGCCCAGGATGCGGCCGCGGAGCTCGAGAGCGTCGTCGATGTTCTTCATGCCCGGCGCGAACTCGGCGAACTGGTCGTTGCCGAAGTAGGACTGGTCGGCGCCGGCCGCGACGATGAGGCTGTCGTAGGGCGTGACCGTGGTGCGCTCGAGCAGGTGGCTGGTGACCGTCCGGTTCTCGAGGTCGATGTCGGTGACCTCGCCCAGCAGCACCTCGACGTTGCGCTGCTTGCGCAGCACCATGCGGGTGGCCGGGGCGATCTCGCCCTCGGAGAGGATGCCCGTGGCGACCTGGTAGAGCAGCGGCTGGAACAGGTGGTGGGTCGTCTTGGCGACCAGCGTGACGTCGACGTCCGCGCGCTTGAGCGCACGGGTGCCGAACAGGCCGCCGAATCCCGAACCGATGATGACCACCTTGTGGCGGTGTGCTCCGTCGCTCATAACTCTCAAGGCTCCTGGTTGTGCGTCGAAGCCGGGGTCCCCGGCATGTGCAGTACCACCGTAGTCCCCTGCTCAGCTCCCGTCGCGCCGCCCGCCCGAAGTGGAGGCGCGGCGCTCCCGGTAGGCGGCGACGTGGGTCCGGTTGCCGCAGTTCCCCTCGGCGCAGAAGCGCCGGGAGCGGTTCTTGGACAGGTCCACGAGGACCCGGTCGCAGTCGTCCGCCGCGCAGGTCTTGAGCCGGTCGACGTTGCCGCTGCGGACCAGATCGACCAGGGCCATGGCGAACTCGGCGCGCATGCGGACCGGGATCGGCGCGTCGTCCGGGGTGAAGTGCAGATGCCAGTCCCAGCTGCCGTGCCGGGTCAGGCGCGGCTGCTGCGGGGCCGCGGCCAGCATGTCGTTGACGATCACGGCGACCCGGTCGGGGTGACCGGCGGCCCAGGCGTGCGCGAGTTCGACCCGCAGGGCGTGCACGGGCACGAGGTCGCCGGAGTCGGCGCTGTTCCAGCCGGTGAACTCGTGGCGGCGCAGGTACTCCTTGAGCGCGGCGACGGTGCCGAGGGTCTCGGTCTCTGCGTAGTCGGAGTTGACCAGGTCGGCAGCCATGACGAGCGACGGCTCGGTGTCATGTGCGAATTTCATTTGACTCCTTACGTGGCGCGCCGGTACTGTCACCAGTGTAGTTCATTTGACTCCTTACGGTTCGCGCATAGTCGGAGGTGACGCATGGGTCGGGGTATCGCAATCGCACTGTTGTCGGGGTTCGCGTTCGCGATGTCCGGCCCGTTCGGGAAGCCGCTGCTGGAATCGGGGTGGAGTCCGGCGGGCGTGGTCCTGGTGCGGATCTGGATCGCGGCCCTGGTGACCGGTGTCCCGATGCTGCTCTTCGCGCGCGAGCGCCTGGCGACCCTGTGTCGCGCCCCGTTCACGGTGCTCGCGTACGGCGTCCTGGCCGTGATCGGCGTCCAGCTGGCGTACTTCAACGCCATCGCGCACATGTCGGTCACCGTCGCCCTGCTCATCGAGTTCTCCGCTCCGCTGCTGGTGCTCGTCTACCTCTGGGCCCGGTTCGGGCAGCGTCCCACGCTCAAGACCGTGCTCGGCGCCGTGCTCGCGGTCGCCGGGCTGATCGCCGTCGTCGGGGCCGCGTCGGGCGGCGCGGTCGTGACGCCCGTCGGGTTGGCGTGGGCCTTCCTGTCGCTGATCGGTCTCGCGGCGTACTTCCTGCTCGCGGAGGACGGCACCAAGGCCGATGCGATCGACGTGGCGAGCGCGCAGAAGCCCGGCGTCGACCAGCTGGCGCTGGCGGTCGGCGGCCTCGTGGTCGGTGCGGTGGTGCTCTCCGCCACCTCGCTGGCCGGGATCACTCCGGTGCGCGTCACCACCGAGCCCGTCGTGCTCGGCGGGCTCGGCACCACCCCCTGGTGGGTGCCGGCCGTGGTGATCGGCGCGATCGCCACGGGGCTCGCGTACGTCGCGGGCATCCTCGCCATCAACATGGTGGGGCCCACCTTGGCGTCGTTCCTCGGTTTCTCCGAGGTGATCGCGGCGGGCGTCGTCGCGTGGCTGATGCTGGGGGAGGCGCTCACGCCGGTCCAGATCGGCGGTGCGATCGCGATCGTGGCGGGTGTGATCGCGGTCAAGCGGGGCGAGCAGCGCGGGGGTGCGCGGCCAGCCGCGCCAGCCAGTCCGCACGATGCAGTTCGTACTCCACCCGCGCGTACGGCGTGAGGTCCGCGCCGTCCTCGACGCCCAGGTCCACCTCGCCCTGCAGGGACTCCCAATCGAGCATGGCGATGTCGAGCTGGTGCATGCCCAACCCGGCGAGGACGCGCCGCGAGGCGAGGTTCGACCACGCGGTGGACGCGTAGACGCGCCCCGTGAGGCGCTGCTCGAAGGCGTGGCCCACGAGCGCGTGCGCCGCTTCGGCGCAGAAGCCCCGACGACGGTGCGCGTCCGCGACCGCGTAGCTCAGCTCCAGTCCGCGTGCACGGCTGTGCCGCGACGCGCGCAGGGCGATGCGGCCGAGCGTGCGGCGCGAATGTCGATCGACGATGTGGAACCGACCGTCGGCGTCGCCGACGCCGGTGGCGGGCGCGAGATGCAGGCGTGCCGTCTCGATGTGCACGTGCAAATCACCCCTCACACGGCCCAGAGTAGCCTCTCCGGCTCGTCGTGCGGCGTAGTTCGCGCGGGTGTCGCGACGGTCGCGCCGCTCCGGCTGCCATACTGTCCGGCGTGACGTACCGAATCGCTCTTGCCACCTCCGCGGCGCAGCCGGACACCGACGACCGCGGCCAGGAGATCCTCTCGGCCCTGCGCGCCGCCGGACACGAGGCCGAGGCCGCCGTGTGGTCCGATTCCGCCGTCGACTGGGAGCAGTTCGACGCGATCGTGATCGCCGGTGCCTGGGACTACGCGCAGCGCTACGACGACTTCCTGGGCTGGGCCTGGCGCGCCGCCGCCCAGTCGCTCGTGCTCAACCCGGAGCCGCTGGTCCGCTGGTACGCCGACAAGCGCTACCTGCGGGACTACGAGTCCGAGGGCATCCCGATCGTGTCGACGCAGTTCATCACCGTGCACGACGCGACGCTCGACCACGACTACCTCGGCACCGAGCACCTGGTGCGCCCGTCGATCAGTGGCGGCCTCGCCGAGTCCTTCCGCTTCGGCCCGGGGGACGACGACGCGAGCCGCGCCAAGCTGGACGAGATCAAGGCCAGCGGCAGCAGCGTGATGGTGTTCCCGTACTCGGTCGAGGCCGGCGGTGTCTCCCTGGTCTACATCGGGGGCGAGTTCAGCCACGCCTTCGGCCGGGACCTCGCCGCCGAGATCAATGCCGAGCCGACCGAGGGGCGTCCTGCCGAGGTCCTCGTCGACGCCGAGCCGACGGATGCCGAGCGCGCGGTCGCCGAGGCCGCGCTCAAGCCGATCGACCCGGCCAACCCGCCCCTGTACGTGCGCGTGGACCTCGTCCGCACGCCCGGTGGCGAGCCCGTGGTCCTCGAGGTCCAGGTCGTGCAGCCGGATCTGCACCTCGAGCGCATCGACGGTGGCGCGGAGAAGTTCGCGCAGGCCGTGATCGATCGGGTGGCCGCCGCGAAGGCCTGACCCGCACCTTTCGACGTGATCGACGTCCCCGCCCGGACTCCGGGCGGGGACGTCGTCGTTTCCAGGGGTTGCCATCGACGCTATCGCGATATATCGTGAACGCATCGGGTTGCGAAACATGCGACCCCCTACCGAAAGGAGTGCCACCATGCGTAGGCACACTCACGATGATCAGCGTTTCGAGGGCCGCGGTGCCCGCACCTGCGACGACCGGTTCGAGGGCCGCTTCGACGGCCGGTTCCGGCAGGGCGGTTTCCCCGGCGGGCCCGGCTTCGGCCCCGGCGGCCCCGGTCCGTTCGGCCCCGGAGGACCGGGTGGTCCCGGCGGACACGGACGGGGCGGCCACCGCGGCCGCGGCCGCCGCGGCGTCCAGCGCGGCGACGTCCGGATCGCGGTCCTCAAGCTGCTGGAGGTCGAGCCCATGCACGGCTACCAGATCGTCTCCTCGATCGAGGAGCGCACGGCCGGTGCGTGGAAGCCCAGCCCCGGGGCCATCTACCCCACGCTCAGCCAGCTCGAGGACGAGGGGCTCATCACCATCGAGCGGGAGAACGGCCGCAAGGTCGCCACGCTCACCGACGCGGGGCGCGAGTACATCGCGACCGCCCTCGCCGACGCCCCTGATCCGTTCGCCGGATTCGACGGCGGCTCGGCCGAGCGCGGCCATCTTCGCGAGACGCTGCGCGAGCTGCACGAGGTCACTCGCCGGGTGGCCCGCACGGGGAACGCCGAGCAGACCGCCGCCGTCGATGCCATCCTCGGCGACGCGATCAAGCAGGTCTACCTGCTGCTCGCCGGTGTCGACCGGACCCCGCCGTCGGCTACCGACGCGGGGGAGCCGGGCGCGCAGTAGCCGCCCGGCCGGCCCGCGCCGGGTCCGGGAGCAGTCGCACCGCGTCGCCGGGGTGCAGCTCCCGGTACCGCTCGGCCGGCAGCTCCGCGACCACGGTCGCCCCCTGCTCGACCCGCGCGGTCACCCGGCAGTGGCCGCCCGCCACCGTCACTTCGACGACGGTGCCGGGCATCCCGGCACCGTCGGGCCCGTCCACCCGTACCGTGTTCGGTGCGAACACGCGCACACCGTCGCCGTCCGGCAGCAGGTTCATCCCTGCGAGCCGGGCGGCGAACGGCGTCGCGGGGGCGAGCAGCAGGTCCGCGGCCGGCCGGTGATCGCTCACCCGGCCGTCGTCGAGCACCGCGGCCTCGTCGGCGAGCGACACCACGTCGGCCGCGTCGTGCGTGATGAGCACGCAGGTCAGGTCCCGCAGCAGCGCGCGCAGTAGCGACCGCACCTCGGCGCGCGCCGAGACGTCCAGCGCGGAGAGCGGCTCGTCGAGCAGGAGGACCTTCGGTTCCGCGGCGAGCGCCCGCGCCAGGGCGACCCGCTGAGCCTGACCGCCACTGAGTTCGGTGGGTCGACGGTCGCGCAGGTGCTCCGCGCCCACCGCGGCCAGCCAGCGATCGGCCGCCTCCGCCGCCGCGCGACGGTTCGCGCCGGCGCTGCGGGGCGCGAAGGCCACGTTGGCGTGCACCCGCAGGTGGGGGAACAGCCGGGCGGTCTGGCCCAGCAGCGCCACGCGGCGCCGGTACGCGGGGACCCAGCGGCCGTCGTCGTCGAACACCGTCTCCCCGGCCACGACGATGCGCCCGGCGTCCGGGCGCAGCAGCCCCGCGACGGCGCCCGCCACCGTCGACTTGCCCGTGCCGTTCGGGCCGAGTAGTGCCAAGGTGCGCCCCTCGGGCACGGTGAACCGCGTGTCGACGCCGCGCGCGGCGACGGTCGCGTCGACCTCGAGTCCCGCCGTCACCTCCGCCACGACCGCACCCCGTACACCGCCGAGACGATGACCGCCGCGGCGGCGAGCAGCACCAGCGAGAGCGCGACCGCCGCCTGCGGGTCGGTCTCGTTGCGCAGGTAGATCTCGAGCGGCAGCGTGCGGGTGGTCCCCGCCAGAGAGCCCGCGAAGGTCAAGGTGGCGCCGAACTCGCCGAGAGCCCGCGCGAAGGTCAGCACGACGCCCGACGCGATCGACGGCAGCACCAGTGGCAGCGTGATCCGCCGCAGCACGGTGGACGGCCGCGCACCGAGCGTCGCGGCCGTGTGCTCGAAATCGGTGCCCAGCGTGCGCAGTGCGCCCTCCACGGCCAGCACTAGGAAGGGCAGCGCGACGAAGGCCTGCGCGAGCACCACCGCCACCGTCGTGAACGCGATGTGCTCGCCGATCCCGCCGTGCTGGCCGACCAGGCCGCGCCGGCCGAACGCGTAGAGCAGCGCGATGCCGCCGACGACGGGCGGCAGCACCAGCGGCAGCAGCACCAGCGGCCGCAGAACTCCGACGAAGCGGGATCGGCTGCGCGCCAGGACGACCCCCAGCGGCACGCCGAGCAGGATGCACACGAGGGTCGCCGCGGAGGACGTCTGCAATGACAGCACCAGCGCGGTCCGTGAGTCCGGCGAGGTGACCAGCTCGCCGAACCGCGGCCAGTCCACCTTCGCGACGATGGCGACGAGCGGCACCAGCACGAGCGCCGCGCCGAGCGCAGCCGGCAGGACGATCCAGCGGGGGTGGGTCCGGACAGGGGCGGACCGGGTGCGCGAGGTCAGCTCGGGGCCCCGAAACCCGCGTCCGCGAGCGCCGAGCGGCCCTCGGGTCCGCGGACGAAGTCCACGAACGCCTTCGCGCCCTCGGCGTTCTTCGCGCCGGACAACGGCGCGATCGGGTAGACGTTGACCGCGTCGTCGGCCTGCGGGAAGTCGACCGACCCGACGGCGCCGCCGGTGCCCTTGACGTCCGTGCGGTAGACCAGGCCCGCGTCGGCCTGGCCGTGCCGGACCTTGGCGAGCACGCTCGAGACCGCGTCCTCCTCGCTCACGGGGGCGAGAGTGACGCCCGCGGCCGAGGTGACCTTCGCCGTGGCGGCGCCGCACGGCACGGGCTGCGCGCAGACGACGACCGAGACGCCCGGCTTCGTGAGGTCCGCGAGTCCGGTGATGTCCTTCGGATTGCCGGGCGCGGTCGCGATCGTGAGCACGTTGGTCGCGAACGGCTCCGCCTGCGCCACCAGGCCCGCGGTGCGTGCGCGGTCCATGGTGGGCGTGTCCGCCGTGGCGAAGACATCGGCCGGCGCGCCCTGGTTGAGCTGGGTGAGCAGGCCGGAGGAGCCGCCGAAGGAGAACTTCACGCCGGTGCCCGGGTGCTGCGCGCCGAACCGCGCGCCGAGCTTCTCGAACGTGGCCTGCAGGCTGGCCGCGGCGTACACGATCACGGTGCCGGAACCGCCGGCCGCCGAGGACGGGGCGGCGTCCGGTGGCGTGTTCGAGGTCGAACACGCGGCGACCGCCGCCGCGAGCGCCGCGGCGGCGAGCAGTCGTGTGGCGCGCATCGCATCTCCCGGTGACAGGTTCTCGGACGGTCGTGCTCGACAATAGCCCCATGGCAAGTCAAGAGGTGGCCGTCCTGCTGCGCTGGGCCGACATGGACGCACTGCAGCACATCAACAACGTCGCGATGCTGCGACTGCTCGAGGAGGCCCGGATCCGGTTCCTCACCGAGTGGGTCGCGCAGCCCGAGGGGCCCACGGTGACGATGTTCGTCGCGCACCAGGAGATCGACTACCTCGCGCCCCTGCTGTATTCGCCCGAACCGGTGCGGATCGCGTTGCGGGTCACGCGGATCGGACGGTCGGGCTTCGACGTGGGCTACGAGGTGATCGAGCCGGGCGGCGCGACCGTCGCGATCGCCGAGACGTCGCTGGTCGTGGTGGATGCCGCCGGCCGTCCGTCGGAGCTCCCCGCGGCGCTGCGCACCGAACTGGCCGGTCTGGTGGGCGATCCGATCCCGTTCCGGCGCCGCCGCTCCGGGTCCTAGCGGGCCACCGCGGCCAGATAGCGCCGGGTCATGGTCGCCTGGAGCGCGCGGGCGACGGGCGCACCGAGACGGGTGTACCACCTGCCCGGCCGGGAGAACGCGGCGATCACCGCGACCACGGCACCGTCGGGCCGCAATTCGACGGAGAAGAGCTCCTCGCCGCTCTCCGGATGCCCGGGCAGCGTGCCGTAGGCGAAGCCGGCGCGGTCGGGTTCATCGACGACGTAGACCACTCGGCAGGGGATCCGGATCGGGCCGAACAGCGGGGCGCTCAGCACCAGGACCGTCCCGGGCCGCGCCCGAGACGTGCTCGCGCGCACCCGCATCCCGGCGCCGCGCTGCATGCCGTAGGTCATGATCGACTCCCGCACCGCCGCGAAGTCCTCCGCCCCGCGGCCCACCACGCGCTCCGCCCGGTTGCCGTGCGCATCGGCAGGCGGGACGCCGCGCGTCGCACCGACCTCGGCGTAGGTGAAGGGCGCGTCCGCCAGCGCCGCGAGTTCCGTCATACCGCCCGACGGTACGCCGCTACCGCCCGGCCAGGCGGGCGGCCGCGATCGCGCCGACGACGCCCGAGGCGATCACCGCGACGCCGTGCCAACCCGTCAGCGTGACCGATTCGTGCAGCACGACGGCGCCCAGCGCTGCCGCGCACAGTGGCTCGGCGAGCGTGATCGCGGGCAACGACGCCGCGATCGGGGCCGGCTGGAAGGCCCTCTGCTGCAGGTACATCGCGCCGATCCCGGCCAGGACCAGCACGTACAGGCGCCAGTCCGTGAACAGCCGCAGCGTGTTCGCGAGGAAGGGGGCGTGCTCGTAGGAGGTCAGCACGGGCTTGGTCAGCACCGTCGCCACGCCGAACAGCACGCCCGCGGCGACGCCGAAGGACAGTGCCCGGGTGCGGCCGGGCAGCGACCGCACCAGTCCGACACCCGTGGCGGCCGCCGCGACGACGCCCACCGTCAGCAGAGCGGGCAGCCAAGCCGTCCCCGGAGCGTCGGCCGCGCCCTCCGTCGGCCGGCCCGCGATGAGGAACACCGCGAGCGCGACCGCGAGCAGTACGGCGTAGGTCCACTCGCGGGCGGTGACCCGGGTGTGGTTGAGCAGCGCGGAGACGGGCAGCGCGAACAGGAGTGCCGCGACGATCAGCGGCTGCACGACGAGCACCGGTCCGAGCGCGAGCGCCCACGCCTGCAGGGCGTAGCCGCCGAGGTCGCCGAGGAGGCCGAGCCACCACCGCGGCCGTCGGATCAGCTGCGCGATCAGCGGCGTCCCCTCGTCGACGCTCGCCGCCTCGCTCTGCTGCGCCGCGGAGCCGCACGCGAAGAGGAACGCGGCGACGAGGGCGAGGACGACCGAGGCGGAGGTGGCGGACACGCGAGGAATCTACGCTCGGGCGGTGGTGGTGCGGCGTCGCACGCTAAGTTCGACAGCAGCAACTCGCGAAGGAGGACACCGTGGCGAAGGTCGAGAGCAGGGTCGAGGTGGCGCTGCCGCCGGAGGAGGCGTGGGCCAAGGCCGCGGACCTGGAGACGCTGCCGCAGTGGGTGACGCTGCACGACGGGTGGCGCGGCCCGCTGCCCGAGCTCGCGACGGGCGCGAAGATCGCCTGTGTGGTGAAGGTCAAGAACTTCCGCAACCGGGTCGACTGGACCATCACCGAATACGATCCGCCGCGCCGGCTGGTGCTCGACGGCAAGGGCGTCGCGGGCACGAAGTACAAGCTCACTGTCACGATCGCACCCGCGAGTGGCGGCTCGACCATCGCGCTGCGCGCCGACCTCGGCGGTGCCCCGCTGTTCGGTCCCATCGGCGCGACGGTGGCGCGGGCGCTCAAGGGCGACATCGCGCAGTCACTCGCGACCTACAAGCGGATGTACGAGAAGTAACGGGCGCGTCGGCGGGAGGCGGAGGGAGAGCGGCGTGGAGCTCACGGAGCTGGTGGGCGCGGCGGTCCGCGGTGGCCTGGGCTGGGGTGCGGAGACGCTCGCCCGCCTCCGGCAGCGCTCCGGGATCGACGGTCCGCGGCCCTGTGACGGCCTGATCCTCGATGTGGACGACACCCTCGTCGACACCGACGCGGCCCTGCGCACCGCCGCCCGCGCGGCGGCGCTGGAGGTCTGGCCGACCACGAGCGCGGCGGTGCGCGAGGGCTTCGCGGAGCTCTTCCTCGCCGATCCGGAGGGCGTGTTCGGTCGCTACACGGTGGGGGAGCTGCGCTTCCACGAGATGCGCAAGGCCCGGATCGCCGTCGCGGCCGAACGCTCGGGGCTGCTGTGGGAGGCGCGCCGGTACCGGCGCTTCTGCAGCGGATTCGACCCGGCCTTCGCCGCGGCGCAGCACCTGTTCCCCGATGCGATGCCCGCTGTCGTGGCTGCGGAGCGGTGGGGGATCGCCGTGGTGCTGCTGACGAATTCGTCCTCGCCCGCCACCCGGATGAAGCTGCAGGTGCTCGGCGTCGCCGACCGGTTCGAGCACGTGGTGACCACCGACACGCTCGGCATCGGCAAGCCCGATCCCAGCGTCTTCCTGCACGCCTGCGAGCTGGCCGGGGCGGCACCGGAGGCGTGCGTCGCGGTGGGCGACAACTACCGCAACGACGTGGCGGCCGCCCGCGAGGCGGGGCTGCGCGGACTCTGGCTCGACCGCACCGGGCGGGGCGTCGCGGGGGAGCCGCCCGCGATCCGCTCACTCGCCGAACTGCCGGCTGCGCTGACCCGGGCGGTCTGACCTGTCGGTGCCCCGTGTTAGAACTGCGCCCATGCTCACCGTGCACCGCTCCGACCGCGGCGACGTCCTGTTGGACGCGCTCGCCGAGGTGCTGGCCGTGCCCGGTGCCGATCCGTTCGTCCCGGAGCTGATCGCCGTCCCCGCGCGCGGCGTCGAGCGGTGGATCGTCCAGGGACTGGCCTCGCGGCTGGGCATCGCGGCGAACATCGAGTTCCCCACGCCCGCCGCCCTCGTGGCCGATGCGGTGGGCGCCGCGTCGGGGATCGCGCCCGACGAGGACCCGTGGCGCGGTGAGCGGCTGGCGTGGCTCGTGCTCGCGGCGATCGACGCGATGGCCTTCGAGCCGGGCGGCGCCGTGCTGGCCCGCCACCTGGGCGTGGTGCGCCCCGGCGGGTGGACCGATCAGCCCGGCCACCGGCCGCGCCGCAGGTACCCCACGGCGGAGCTGCTGGCGGGCCTGCTGCGCTCGTACGGCGCGAACCGGCCGGGCATGCTCGCCGCGTGGGCCGCCGGCGACGACAGCGACGGGCTGGGCGCGCAGCTGCCGGAGGACTTGCGCTGGCAGGCCGAGCTCTTCCGCCGCGTCCGCGACCTCGCGGGCGTCCCCAGCCCCGCCGAACGGCTCGAGGACGCGTGCGCGCGGCTGCGGGACGAGCCGGGTCTCGTCGCCCTGCCCGAACGCCTGTCCGTCTACGGCCCCACCCGGCTCCCGTGCGATCAGCGGGCGGTGCTCGCGGCACTCGCCGCCGGCCGCGAGGTGCACCTGTGGCTCCCGCACCCCAGCCCCGCACTCTGGTCCGCTTCATCGGGCGGGTCGCCCGCCGCGCCCGCGGGTCCGGTGCCGCGCTCCGTCGGCGCGCCGGCGCGCAACCCGCTGCTGGCCTCCCTCGGGCACGAGGCACGGGAGCTGCAACAGCTCGTCGCGCCGCTCGCCCACGCCGACCTGCACCACCCGTCGCCGCCGCGCCCGGCCACCCTGCTCGGCGCACTGCAGAGCGCGCTGGCGCAGGACCGCCCGCCGGTCGCGGCGCACGCCCCCGACGGTTCGCTCGAGTTCCACGCCTGCCACGGCCCGGCCCGCATGATCGAGGTGCTGCGCGAGCGACTGGTGCGGCTCTTCGAGGACGATCCCACGCTGCAGCCCCGGGACGTGCTGGTCTCCTGCCCGGACATCGAGACCTACGCCCCGCTCATCCGCTCCGCCTTCGGGCAGGCGGTCGCCGGGCCGGAGGGCGGCCCTGGCGGCGGGGAGGAGGCCGTGCACCCCGGGCAGCGGCTGCGGGTGCGCCTGGCGGACCGGGCGCTGCGGTTCACCAATCCGCTGCTCGACGCACTGGTCACCGTTCTCGAGATCGCCGACGGCCGGGCCACGATCGCGCAGGTGCTCGACCTGGCGGCCACTGAGCCCGTGCGCCGCCGGTACCGGTTCGGGGACGCCGAGATCGAGCGGCTCCGCGCGTGGGCCGGTCCCTCCGGCGCCCGCTGGGGCCTCGACGCCACCGGGCGCGAGCGCTACGGGCTCGGCGGCTTCCCGCAGAACACGCTGGCCACAGCACTGGACCGGATCGTGCTCGGTGTGGTCGCCGACGAGGCGCAGGGCGAGTGGCTCGGTCTCGGTCTACCGCTCGACGACGTCGACTCCACCGACATCGATCTCGTCGGCCGGTTCGCCGAGTTTCTGGCGGTGCTCACCCGCGCGAGCGCGGAGAGCCGCGGCAGACGGTCGGCCCGCGCGTGGGCGGCGTCCCTGCAGGAGCTGGTCGGTGAGGTGGGCGCCGTGCCGGCGGCGGACTCCTGGCAGGTCACCCAGGCGGGGCGCGAGATCACCGCGGCGCTGCGCGACGGCGCCGACCGGGACCTCACCCTCACCGAGGTCCGCGCGATGCTCGGCACGCGCCTGGCGGCGAAACCCACCCGCGCGAACTTCCGCACGGGTGAGCTGACGGTGTGCACCCTGGTGCCGATGCGCTCGGTGCCGCACCGGGTCGTGGTGCTGCTCGGGCTCGACGACGAGGTGTTCCCGCGTTCGACCCGCTACTCGGGCGACGACGTGCTCGGCCGCACGCCCTGCGTGGGTGAGCGGGATCCGCGCGCCGAGGACCGTGAACTCTTCCTCGACGCCGTGACCAGCGCGACCGACCGGCTGCTGGTGTTCTACACCGGTGCGGACCCGGTGAAGGGAACCCGGCGCCCGCCCGCGGTGCCCGCCTCCGAACTGCGCGACGCCGCCCAGGCGCTGCTCATCGAGCCGGACGCCGCCGGCCTCGAGTTCCGGCACCCGCTGCAGCCCTTCGACCCGGTGAACTTCGACCCCGCCGCGTTCGGCGGGCGCGTGCCCTTCTCCTTCGATCCCGCGGCTTACGCGGGCGCGGTCGCCGCGCTCGGCGAGCCCGCCCCGCCGGAGCCGTTCCTCGCCAAGCCGCTGCTCGCCGCCGCGGTCGAGGACGTCGACCTCGACGCGCTGGTCCGATTCTGCGAGCATCCGGTCAAGGCGTTCCTGCGGCAGCGCCTCGGCTTCACGGTTCCCGACGCGGACGACGAGCTCGCCGAGGCCCTGACCATCGCCCCGGACGGGCTGCAGAAGTGGGACATCGGGGAGCGGATGCTCGCCTCCGCGCTGGCCGGGGTGCCGCCGGAGAAGTTCGCCGCCGCCGAGGTGCGTCGCGGCACCCTGCCGCCGTTCGCCCTCGGCTCCACGGTGCTGGCCGACATCGGCGCCACCGTCGCCGAGCTCGCCCGCGTCGCCGGGCCGCTGATGACCGGTACCGCCACCACCGTGGACGTCGCCGTCGATGTGGGGGACGGCCGGCGGCTCGTCGGCTCGGTGCCGGCCGTCCGGCCCGACGGGGTGGTGCGCACCTCGTTCTCGCGCCTGGCGCCCAAACACCGCGTCGCGGCGTGGATCGCGCTGCTGGCTCTGGCCGCGGGTGGCCACGACGCGAGCGGCGCGGTGGCCGTGGGCCGGGCCCGGTTCCGCGGCGTGCTCACCTCCCGGTTGCGCGTGCCGCCCGAGCCCGCAGCGCTCCTGCGGACCGTGGTCGACCTGCGAGATCGCGGGCTGCGCGAGCCGCTGCCCCTGTTCCCGTCGGCGTCCGCGCTCTACGTCGAGCGCGGCATCGCCGGCGATCCGGCGCACCAGGCGCTCGAGGCAGCGCGCACGGACTTCGAGGGGAACTTCGGCGACGGCACGGACCGGTCGATCCGGTACGCGTTGGGCGAGCACGCCTTCGACGACGCGCTGGTCCCGCCGCGGGGCGACGAGGCGGAGTTCTCCCGCGCCGGTACGCGCTTCGGGGCCTTCGCGGCGCGCCTGTGGGTACCGATCCTCACGCACGAGGAGATGAGCTGATGAGCGCACGCGAATCCGTCCTGGGCGCGGTCCCGTTCGAGTTGACCGGCCCGCTGCCGGCCGGTCCCACCACCACGGTGCTGGAGGCGAGCGCCGGCACCGGCAAGACCTACGCCATCGTCGGGCTGCTGGCGCGCTACGTCGCCGAGGGCGTCGCCGAGCTCGGCGAGATGCTGCTCATCACGTTCTCCCGCGCCGCCACCCAGGAGCTGCGCGAGCGCGCTCGCGCGCGGCTGCTGTCGGTGGAACGGGCGCTGCGGGATCCGGCCGCTGCCGCCGCTTCGGACGACGAGCTGATCCGGCATCTGGCGGCGGGGGAGGCCGACGAGGTGGCCGCGCGGCACCGGCGCCTGGTCACCGCGCTGTCGGACTTCGACGCCGCGACCATCACCACCACCCACGGCTTCTGTCAGCGGATGCTCGACGCGCTGGGGTTGGCGGGGGACCTGGAACCCGGCGCCGTTTTCGTCGAGGACGTCGACGATCTGGTCCAGGAGGTCGCCGAGGACGTCTACCTGGGCATGTTCGCGGGGCGCGAGCGGGCGCCGTTCCCACTCGCGGACGCCCTGATCTACGCGCGCACCGTGGTCGCGAACCCGCGGGCCGCGATCACGCCCGCCGAGGCGGAGCCCGGATCGGAGACGGAACTGCGGGTCGAATACGCGCGCGCCGTGCGCCGTGAGGTCGACCGCCGCAAGCGGATGGGCAGGCTGCGCGACTACGACGACCTGCAGGGCCTGCTGCGCGACGCGCTCACCGATCCCCAGCACGGGCGCAGCGCGCGGTCCCGGTTGCAGGCGCTGTACTCGGTGGTCCTGGTGGACGAGTTCCAGGACACCGATCCGGTGCAGTGGGACATCCTGCACGCCGCCTTCCACGGCACCTGCACGTTGGTGCTGGTCGGCGACCCGAAGCAGGCGATCTACGCCTTCCGCGGCGCGGAGGTCTACAGCTACCTCAGCGCCGCCACCACCGCGGACCGGCACCAGGCGCTCACCGTCAACCACCGCTCCGACGCCCCGCTGGTCGACGCGTTGCAACACCTGTACGGCGATGTCGCCCTGGGGGATCCCCTCATCGTCGCGGGTCCCGTCGAGGCGCACCGGCGCACCTCCCGGCTCAGCGACGGTGCGCCGCTGCGGCTACGGCATCTCGGTTCGAACGGGCTCGGTCCCAAGACCCAGTCGGGGACGCCCTACGTGCGCAACGTGCGGCCCGCGGTGCTGCGCGACACGGCGGCCGACATCACCCGCACCCTGCTCTCGGGCGAGCAACTGGAGACGGCGAGCGGCGAGCGGCGGGCGTTGCGTCCCGGCGACATCGCCGTCCTGGTCCGCAAGAACGCCCACGTCGCGGAGCTGCAGTCGCTGCTCCAGGAGCACGGGGTGCCGGCCGTCGCGGCGGGCGGCGCGAGCGTGTTCAGCACCGCCGCCGCGGTCGATTGGCTGCGCGTGCTGCAGGCTCTGGAGAACCCGGGCCGCAGCGACCGCGCCCGGCTCGCCGCGCTCACCCCGCTCTTCGAGTTCACCGCCCGCGACCTGGACGAGCGCGGTGACGAACTGGTCTCCGCGATCAGCGGCCGGCTGCGCACGCTGGCGGGGATCTTCGCGCGTGCGGGCTTCGCGGCGATGTTCGACGCCCTCGCCACCCGGTCCCGGTTCGACGAGCGGCTCCTCGGGCGCGTCGGTGGGGAGCGGGTGCTCACCGACCTGCGGCACGTCGCCGAGCTCGTGCAGCACGCCACCGTCACCCTGGGGCTGGGCCTGGCCGCCGCCACGCGCTGGCTCGCCGACCGCATCGCCGATCCCGGCCTCGGCGGCACCGCCGATCCCGCGCGCCGGCTCGCGACCGACACCGCCGCGGTCCAGCTGATGACGGTGCACGCCAGCAAGGGGCTGCAGTTCCCCGTCGTCTACCTCCCGTTCGGATGGGACGACGGCTCCTTCGGCGGCAAGAAGACCTTCGTCTTCCACGACGAGCAGGGAGAGCGGCTGATCGACGTGGGCGGCGAGTACGCGCCGGGCTACGCCGAGCGGTACGCGCTCTCGCAGAAGGAGGCGGCGGGCGAGGAGCTGCGCCTGTTCTACGTCGGTGCCACCCGCGCCCAGTCGCGGCTGGTGCTGTGGTGGGCGCCCGGCACCACCACGCGCAGCTCGCCGCTGCACAGACTGCTGTTCTCCGAGGTCGGGGGAGGACGCATCCCCGCCGACCGCGCGCCGATCCCGCGGGACGCCGATGTCGCACCGAGACTGCAGGAGTGGGCCGCGCCGATCGAGGCCTCGGTGTCGATCGAGCACGTCGGCCTCGCCGAGGCCACGCCGGAGCAGTGGCGGCCGCAGGACCGCACCTATCCGGCACTCGAACTGGGCCGAGCCCACCGCCGCATCGACCCCACCTGGCGGCGCACCAGCTACTCCGCGCTCGTCGCCGACGCGGCCCACGGCCCGGCCGAGGTCACCCCCGACCCCGGCAGCGAGCCGGAGGAACCGATCACCGACGACGAGCCGGACGAGGAGCCGATGACCGCGCCGGCCGCGGCGGACGGCGCACCGTCGTCGCTGATGAACGGGCTGTCGGGCGGCGCGGTCTTCGGCACCCTGGTGCACGAGATCCTCGAGCACGTCGACACGGGCGCACCGGATCTCGCCGCGGAGGTGCTCGAACGCTGCCGCGAGGCCGCCGAGTACGGTGCCACCCCCGACGATCCGGCGGAGGTGGCCGCCGCGCTCGTCGCGGTGCTGCACACACCGCTCGGCACCGGCCCGCTCGCCCATCTGACCCTCGCCGGGATCGCGCCGGCCGACCACCTCGCCGAGCTGGACTTCGAGCTGCCCCTGGCGGAGGACGAGGGCACCCGCGCCGCGACCCTCGCCGCGATCGCCGACCTGCTCGACGAGCACCTCCCGGCCGACGATCCGCTCGCGCCGTACGCGGAGCGGCTGCGCGAGGTACCGGGTGCCGCGCTGCGCGGCTACCTCACCGGCAGCATCGACTCCGTGCTACGGATCGCGACCCCCGACGGCCCGCGGTTCACGGTGGTCGACTACAAGACGAACCGGCTCGCCCGGGGCGATCTCACGACCGCCGACTACACGGCCGAGGCGATGGCGCGGGAGATGATCTCCTCGCACTACGTGCTGCAGGCGCTGCTGTACTCGGTGGCGCTGCACCGATTCCTGTCCTGGCGCGTGCCCGGGTACGCGCCGGCCACGCACCTCGGCGTGGTGCAGTACCACTTCGTGCGCGCGATGATCGGCCCGGACAGCCCGCCCGGCGCGGGCGTCTTCGAATGGCACCCACCGGCGGCACTGGTCGTGGCGGTGTCCGAGGCGCTGGCGGGAGGTGGCGCGTGAGCAGCCCCGAGAAGACCCTGCTCGAGACCTTCGCCGAGGCGGGCGTGCTCGGTCCCGCCGATGTGCACGTCGCGGCCACGGTGGGCCGGCTGGGCGGCGAGTCCGACGAGGCGGTGCTGCTCGCGACGGCGCTCGCCACCCGCGCCGTGCGGCTCGGCTCGGTGTGCCTCGAACTGTCCCGGCTGCGCGACGTCGCGGTCGACGGGGAGGCCGAGATCGACGTGGCCGCGCTGCCGTGGCCCGAGCACGACGCCGTTCTGGCGGGCCTGCGCCGCAGCCCGCTCGTGGTGGGCGCCGCGTCGGGCCCGCTGCGCCCGCTGCGGCTGGTCGGCGACGAGCTGCTCTATCTGGACCGCTACCACCGGCAGGAGGAGACGGTCCGCGACATCCTGGACGCCCGTGCCGGTGCCGCGCCCGGCGTGGACGCCGCGCGGCTGCGCCAGGGCCTGCTCGACCGGTTCCCCGAGCCCGGGCCGGACCGGCAGCGGCTCGCGGCCGCGGCGTCGGTGCTCGGCCAGACGACGGTGCTCGCCGGCGGGCCGGGCACGGGAAAGACCTACACGGTGGCCCGGATCCTGGCGCTGCTCTTCGACCAGCACGGTCCCGACCTGCGCGTCGGACTGGCCGCGCCCACCGGCCGCGCGGCGGCGCAGCTCGCGGGCGAGGTCCGGACCCAGGGCGCGGCGCTGGGCCTTCCGCGGGAGATCCCCGCGCAGACCATTCACCGCATGCTGGGCTTCAAGCCGGGCAACGCCAGCCGGTTCCGGCACGACACCGGCAACCACCTGCCCTACGACGTGGTCGTCGTCGACGAGACCTCGATGGTCTCGCTGACCATCATGTGCCGGCTGTTGGAAGCACTGCGGCCCGAGGCGCGGCTGATCCTCGTGGGTGATCCGGATCAGCTCGCGTCGGTCGACGCGGGCGCGGTGCTCGGCGATCTCGTCGCGCGCGGGGTGACCACCGCACCGTCGCCCCAGCTCGAGGCGCTGCTCGCGGACGAGGCCGAGCGTGCGGGCGAGAACGAGGAGCCGCTCCAGGCCGGAGAGCTGGCGGACGCCGCCCGCGGGGTCGTCCGGCTGCGGCGCGGGCGCCGGTTCGCGGGTGCGCTCGGAGAGCTCGCGGACGCGGTCCGTCGCGGCGATGCGGACCGGGTGGTCGAGCTGGCCCGTGCGGGCGGCGACGGCGCCATCGAGTGGTGCGAACCCGACGATCTCGCGGGCCTGCGCGCCGACGTGGAGCGGGCGAGCGCCGTCACCGTCGGTGCCGCGCAGCGGGGCCTCGCCGCCGACGCCGCCACCGGGGTGCAGCAGCACCGGGTGCTGTGCGCGCACTCGGAGGGGCCGTCGGGCGTGACCCGGTGGGCGCAGCTCGCCGAGGAGTGGGCGGGCGTGCGCGGCGGCGGTTTCGGCTGGTACGCGGGCCAGCCGCTGTTGGTGACCGCCAACGACTACGACACCAAGGTCTACAACGGCGACGTCGGCGTCGTGATCGCGCACGAGGGCGACCCCGCCGACCTGCGGGCCGCCTTCGCCCGCGGCGGCGATGTCGCCCTCCTGTACCCGAATCAGCTCGTCGCCGTGCGCACCGTGTACGCGATGACGATCCACCGCAGCCAGGGCAGTCAGTACGAGGCCGTGTCCGTGGTGATCCCGCCCGCCGACTCGCGGCTGCTGACCCGGGAGTTGCTCTACACCGCGATCACTCGGGCCCGGCAGCGGGTGCGGCTCGTCGGCGGTGAGGAGGCGTTGCGGGCGGGAGTCGAGCGTCAGGTGTTGCGGGCGAGCGGCCTGCGGGGCGACGCCGGGGTATGACTGGGGTATGAGCGAGAGCAGGCGGGTCCTGATCCAGGGTGCCGGGGCGGTGGCCGCGGCGGCGGGGGCACTGCTCGCGGGCACCGGCGCCGACGTGCGCGCCGCCTCCCGGAGGGACGGCGCCGTCCTCACCGCCGTCGGCCCGGGTGGCGACGTGCAGCACGTCCCGGTGGTGCGCTACGCGGACGTCGGGCCGGGCACCGTCGACCTGGTGATCCTGACGTCCGCGCCCGGGGAGCTCGACGATGCGACCGTGAGCGCGCTGATCGCGGCCCGCCCGACGGTCGTCGGCGTCACGAGCCCCGTCATCGGCGATGCGGCGATCGCCCAGCGGGCCTTCCCCGAGGCCGATGTCGTCACGCTGGCGCCGGGGCTGCTGTCCTTCGCGACCTCCCGGGGAATCGAGACCCGCGCCGAGTACTGGGTGCCGCCGCTGACCCCCGCCCTGTCCGCGGTCGCGGTGGAGGGGTCGCCGCGGGACCTGCCCAAGCGCCTCGCCGCGGAGTATCCGACCGTCATCGGGCGGGCGCCCGCGAAGGCCGCGGCCGCCGTGGGCGTGCTCATGGTCCCGTACGCGGCCGAGCTGGCGATCGTCGGCGGCGACTGGCCGACGTTCCTGCGTCGGCTGCGCCGTCCCGGTCGCGCGATGGCGGAGGCGATGCGCGCCGATGTCGGGCTACCGGCCTTCGCGCCGCCCCCGGTCGTGGTCCGTGCGGTGCTGCGGCGGCTCTGCCGGACGGCGCCCTTCGACTTCCCGAAGTTCGCCGGCAACCACTTCGTCCGTCACGCGGACCAGAGCCTGCGAATCCTCGACGCGTGGCGCGCGATGACGCCGCGCGCCACGCCCGCACTCGATTCCCTCCGCGACGACCTCGCCGCGACGCTCTAGGGCTGGACGAGCAGGCGGATCGGGTTGCCCTCGTGGCGTTCGAGCCGCTCGACTCCCTCCGCGATGTCCTCCAGTGGCACGATCCCGCTGATCGACCGGGACAGGTCGAGCCGCCCCAGGGACACCAGGGTCGCGAGGGTCTCGATGTCGGCGTTCTTGTATCCGAGGTGGCCGAGCACCTGCTTCTTGGTCAGCCCGAGCATCGTCGTCGATCCGACGGTCGGTTCCTGATCGCTCATCCCGACGGAGATCAGGCGCCCGCCGACGGTGAGCTGTCCGAGCGCCTGCTCGAAGGTCGCCTTGAGGCCGACGGCATCGAACGCGACGTCGAGGCCGCGCCCGCCGGTCGCGGCCGCGATCTTCGCGCCGAGCTCCTCGTCGCGCGAGTCGAAGGCGTGGTCGGCGCCGAGTTCCAGGGCGCGCTCCAGCACCTCCGGGTTGATGTCGACCGCGATGATCGGAGCCGCGCCGACGAGCCGGGCCAACTGCACCACGTGCGTGCCGACCCCGCCCAGGCCCCACACGCCGACGGACTCCCCGACGCCGACCTTTCCGGTCCGCACCACGGCGCCGTACGGGGTCGAGACCGCGTCGGCGAGGATCGCCGCCTGCTCGAGGGGGACGTTGTCCGGGACGCGCGTCAGCCCGGACGCCTGGGCGACGGTGTACTCCGCCCACGCGCCGTCGTAGGCGAACGCCATGATCTGGACCTGAGTGCAATCGGCGAGGGCACCGCGCCGGCAGTTCGGGCACGTGGTGCACGGCCGGCCGGCGGCGACGATCACCCGGTCGCCCTCGGCCCATCCGGTGACCCCGGGCCCCAGCTTCGCGATGGTTCCCGATGCCTCATGGCCCTGGGTGACCTCCGGCAGCGTCGCCGGGAACGTGCCGTTGATCAGGCTGAGGTCCGAGTGGCAGATGCCGCAGAACGCGACCTTCACCAGCACCTCACCGGGGCCGGGCTCGGGGATCGGCACGTCCTCGACGGTGATGGTCTTCGTCTCGGCGTGGAATCGCTGCGCGCGCATCGTGGAGGTCATGGCTCCATCATCGGCGGTTGCCCGGGTGCCGGGGCGGATTCGGGTACGGGCGTCCTGCGCGTCACACGACGCTGCGTAGGGGATCGTGCTCGGCCATCAACTTGTCGATCCGGGCCTCGTCGACGCGGACGCGGATGCTGTTGGACTCCTGCTGGTCGCGCACGACCTTGGCGAGGTTGAAGCAGCTGGTGATGAGGAAGAGCGTGCCGACGATCATGAAGCCCCGCTGCCACGGGTCCATGGGCAGGTAGAACGCGCCGATGAGCAGCGCGCCCGAGGACACGCCGAAGGCGATGGCGGACTGGACGAAGAACGCGGTGGTCGGCTTGGCTGCCGGAGTCGATGTGGTCATGGTCCTAGCCTGGCGTGACGGCGGTACGGACGGATGCGTAGAACTACTCGCTCGCGCTAGGTACTTCGCGGTGTGAAAGCGGCCACAGGATTCGGCGGAATCGGGCGCGGCCTGCGATTCTGCTGTGAGAGAAGATCGACGTAGTTCTATCGCAGCGAGGGAGGCGGCATGACGACGGTCCTGGTGTCCGCGCTGGTCGCCGCTTTCGTCGCGGGTGCGATCGCGCTCCTCGCCGCAGGCCCGGGCCGCCGGGCGCCGTGGGTGGGCCGCGTCCTGGTGGTGGCCCTCGCCGGGCTGGTCGTCGGGGAGCTCGTCTCGATGCTCGCGCTGAGTGGGCCGATCACCGACCGGCTCCGGGCGGACGCCGACCGTGCCGCCGCGTCCACGCCCGCGGTGCGCGCCGCCCAGGCCGATCTCGACGCCGCCCGCGCCGACCGGGCCGCGCTCGACAGCACCGTCGCGGAGGCCTCTTCCCGGCGCGACCGCGCCCTCGTGGTCGCGCGCTGCGAGTACCGGCCGGGCCCCGCCTGCCCGCAGACGTCGATCACCGGCGTCCCCGGGCAGGGCCCCGAGACCCGCACCGCCAACCAGCGACTCGCGGCTGCGCAGACCGATCTGGACCGCGCGACGGCGGCGCGGGCCGCGCGCGCTCCGGGGCTCGACGCGCGGGTCACGACGGCGCGCTCCGAGCTGCGCGCGACGCGGGATGCGGCCGCCGCGGCCGACGACGGGATCGGCGCACGCTGGGTGGCGATGGGCGCCGTGACCGCCCACTCGCTGCCCGCCGCGGCGCTGCGCCTCGCGATCGACCTGGTGTGCGTCCTCCTCGCACTGCTGCCGCTGCTCGTACGGCGCTGGCGGGGCGAGACCGTACGCGACATCCGGGACCGGCGCGACCTCGAGAGCGAGCGACTCGCCGCAGCCGCGCAGCTCGCGATCGACCGCCGTACCCAGGAACGACGGGTCGAACTCGCCCTCGCAGAGCAGGCGCCCGCGGCACCCGCGCTCGGCGGTGCGGCGGCAGGGGCCGCCGCCCTGGAGGCCGCGGGATTCGAGCCGGTGGCCGTCACCGCCCGCCGGTACGTGACGCCGGTACCGTCCGCGCGCGCCGACGACGACTTCCTGCCCATCGCCGCGGCGGCGGAGGCGGCCAGCCTCGCGGCCGCCGGCCAGCCCGCCGCGGACGAGACGCCGACGGGGCCGATCCCGGTGGTGGCCGTCCCGACCGTGCCCGACGCATCGCCCGAGCCCGCCGAGGAGGCGACCGTGCCCGACGAGAACATCCCGCACCTGCCGGCCGTCGCCGCCGATACCGCGCCCGCGGTCCCGGCGCCGCGGCCGCCCGAGCGCACGCCGAACCCGTTCGTCCCGCCGGTCCTCGACGAGGCGGCGCGCACCCTCGCCGGTTTCGTGCGACCCCTGGTGCCGCCCATCGTCGCGCGGGTGCTGCCCGGCGGCGGGACCCGCACGGTGACGCAGTCCTACGAAGAGGTCGAGGAGGTCACCTTCGCGATGCGCCGCACCCGCAGGGTGACCGTGGGCACCGTCGAACAGGGCGTGCCGGCACCGTCGGACGACGGTGCGCCCGTCCCGGCCGCGCATCCCGGCCCCGCGGCGCCGGCGCAGGAGCCGCTCGACGTGGCGCACGAGCCGGTGGTGCAGCTACCCGCCCAGGGCCCGCGCGAGATCGGCCAACCGGGCGAGCTCCCGCGGGGGCAGTGACCGGATCGCCGCCGGTGCGGGATCCTCGACGGCCAGCATCGCCCTGACTCTCGCGCGCCCGCTGTCGGTGATCGTGACGACCTTCGCCCGCCGGTCCTCGAGCGCGACGGTGCGCCGCACGTACCCGCGATCGACGAGGTCGTTGACCGCGACGGTGGCGGCGGGCGGATCGATGTCTGCGGCCGCGGCCAGTTGCTTGAGGGTGAGCGGGCCGAACCGGTCGAGTCGCCGCAGGACGCGCAGCCGGCTGAACGGCAGGCCCGTGCGCTCGGCGACCGCGCGGCGCCAGTCCGAGCGGCTGTCGATCACGGCGCGCACGAGCAGGCTCCACACCTCGTCGGGGTGCTCACCGGGCATCGGCGGGCTCCTGCGCCTCGAGCAGCGGCGCGATCCGCGCGCGGGAGCGCTCGGCGCGGGCGCCCGTCGACACGAGCGCCAGTGCGATGACGACCGCCGCGAACGCCGCGACCGCCCACCACAGCGCGTCGCCGGCGACGAGGCCGCACAGTGCCACCCCCAGACTGATCCCCAGTTGCCGGCTGGTGCTCGCGACCGCTGCGGCCGCACCGGTCCGATCGAGCGGCATCCCGCTCACGGCGGAGTTGGTGATCGGCGCGTTGACCAGACCGAAGCCGATGCCGAAGGCGGCGAAGACGACGCCCAGTTCGGGTACCGGGGTGTGCGCGTCCACCGTGGTCAGGGCCGTGGCCGCAGCCGTCATCAGCGCGCCCGCGCCGAGGAGCGACGGGCGCGGGCCGAACCGGGCGACCCATCGACCCGAGACGGGCGAGGCGAGCAGGACGCACACCGCCATCGGCAGGAACATCAGGCCCGTCTGCACGGCGGTGAAGTGCCGGACGGTCTGCAGGTACAGCGACATCGTGAACAGGAAGGCGCCGAAGCCCGCGAACGCGCACACCGCGGTGAGTGTCGCCGCCGAGAACGGGATGCTGCGGAAGAAGCGCAGATCGATGAAGGGCGAGGGGTGACGCCGCTCGTGGGCGAGGAACGCCACCAGCGTCGCCGCGGACAGCAGGAGCATCAGCGGGGCGCGCTCGATCAGGCCGAACACGGCGGTGAACATGACCGCGATGGCCAGGACCTGGCCGAGTGGGTCGATGCTGCGGGGCCTCGACGCCTTCGACTCGGGCACCACCGCGTAGGTCAGAGCCAGGGCGACGGCGCAGACCGGCAGGTTCACCCAGAACACCGACCGCCATCCGAGCGCGTCGATGAGCAGACCGCCCACCAGCGGCCCGATGGCGGTCGAGACGCCCACCACCGCGCCCCACACGCCGATGGCGCGGGCGCGTTCGGAGGGTTCGGTGAACACGGCGGTGACGATCGACAGCGCCACCGGGGTGAGCATCGAGCCGCCGAGAGCCTGGATCGCGCGTGCGCCGATGAGCACGTCGATCGTCGGCGCGATGCTGCACAGCAGCGAACCCGCCGCGAAGACCGTCAGGCCGATCCGGAAGACGCGGCGCCGGCCCAACCGGTCCGCGGTGGCGCCGGAGAGCACGAGCAGGCTCGCCAGCGTGAGGGTGTAGACGTCGACGACCCACTGCAGGTGGGTGACCGAGGCCTGCATCTGCCGACCGATCGCCGGGAGGGCGACGTTGACGATGGTCACGTCCATCGACGAGATCAGCAGGCTCAGGCTGCAGGCCACGAGGACGAGGCCGCGGTGTCGAGGACCGGGGCTCGGGACGGGGGTCGCCATGCGACAATTGTATTCGCATAACTAAGTGATTCGCTCGGGGCGGACTCCTGCATGGCTCGTACGCAATGTTTGCTATACTGCAATTGGGAGATCCGAGCGCAGAGGAGGCGCCCGTGGTGACCGTTTTCGCAGTGTGTGCCGTCATCGGGATCCTGGTCCTGATCGCGTCACTGATCCTGGGGGACTTCGAGATCGGGGGAGTCGAGGTCGGCAGCGCCGACGCCGGGCTGCCCTGGCTCAGCGCGCCCGCACTGGCAGCCGCGGTCGGCGTCTTCGGAGTCGTCGGCTGGCCGCTGTCGGTGGGGACTTCGCTGCCGATGCCCGCCGTGGTCGGCGCCGCCGCGGTGTCCGGCGTCGCTGCGTACACCCTGCTCATGGTGGTGCTGCGCGCCATGCGTCGCGCGCAGACCGGCACCGTCGCCGGGCTGCGGGCCGCGGTCGGCACCATCGGCGAGCTCAGCATGGACATCCCCGCCGGCGGGTGGGGGCAGGTCAGCTACGTCGATTCCGAGTCCGTGCGCGCCGTGACCACCGCGATCCTCGTCGATCCCGGGGCCGCGGCCCGCGACGGTGAGCAGGTGCTCATCGTCGACGTCGAGGGCGACCGGCTCGTCGTGCAGCCGCTGGACACCCGGGACTGACGCACGCGCGCCCTCGCCGGCGCGCCGCAGAACCATCGAAAGAGGAATAGGGAGGAACGTCATGACCGTATCGATCCTGCTCGCGGCCGGTGCCGCGGTGATCGTGATCCTGTTGGCGCTGTGGATCTTCTTCCACAACTACATCAAGTCCCCGCCGGACCAGGTCGCCATCTTCACCGGCCGCGGCGAGATGAAGGTGGTGCGCGGCGGCGCCCGGTTCAAGGTGCCGGGGCTCGAGCGCGTCGACTACATGCCGCTGCGCCCGTTCGAGGTGCGCATCGCGCTGAGCAACGCCCGCAGCATCGACGGTGTGCCCGTCGAACTGCAGGCCGTCGGCCTGGTGCGCATCGGCACCACCGACGAGATGACCCGCACCGCGGCGCAGCGCTTCCTCACCGCCAACATGGCGGAGCTGGAGAACCAGATCAACGAGATCCTGGCCGGCAGCCTGCGCGGCATCGCCGCGACCATGACCGTCGAGCACCTCAACAGCAACCGCGAGGCCCTGGCGCGCGGCGTGGTGGAGGAGGCCGGCGGCGACCTCGCGCGCATCGGCATGGAAGTCGACATCCTCAAGATCGCCGGTATCGAGGACCGCAACGGGTACCTCGAATCGCTCGGCCAGAAGCGCATCGCCGAGGTCAAGCGCGACGCCGACATCGGTAAGGCCGAGGCCGAGCGGGACTCGCTGATCCGCTCCGCCGACGCCCGTCGCGCCGGCGAGATCGCGCAGACCGAGGCCGAGACCGCGATCGCCGAGGCCCAGCAGGGCCGCGACGTGCGCATCGCCCAGTTGCGTGCCCAGACCGAGGCGGAGAACGCCGAGGCCGACCAGGCGGGCCCGCTCGCCAAGGCGAAGGCGGAGAAGAACGTCGGCATCGCGCTCGAGGAGGCCGAGGCCGCGCGCATCGAGGCCCGCACCGAGGTCGAGCGCAAGCGTCGCGCGCAGGCCGAGGCGGCGCTCGAGGCCGACGTGATCGCGCCCGCCGAGGCGCAGCGGCAGGCCGCGATCACCCGCGCCGAGGGTGAGCGCCAGTCCGCGATCCTCACCGCCGAGGCCCGCGCGAACTCGACCCGCCTGGACGGCGAGTCGGCGGCGGACGCCCGCAAGTCGGCCGCCGCTGCCGTTGAGGCGGAGCTCCGCGCCGACGCGGCCGGCAAGCTCGCTCAGGCCGAGGTGCAGGCCGAGTCGATCCGCCTCGAGGGCGAGTCCAAGGCGACGGCCCGCAAGGTCGCGGCTGAGGCGCTCGAAGCCGAGCTGCGCGCCGACGCGGCCGGTAAGCAGGCACAGGCCGAGGCGTTCAACCAGTACAACGCGGACGCGGCACGCCTGCTGCTCGTGCCCCAGGTGCTCGCCACCATCGAGGGCGCGGTGCGGTCCCAGTCCGAGGCCACCGCGGCGATCGATTCCATCAACATCATCGGCGGCGGGCAGAACGACGCCACCGGAGGCCTGCTCGGGCTGTCGGCCCAGTCGATCGCGTCGATCGTCGCCGCCCTGCGCGCACAGGGCATCGACCTGTCGAAGCTGCTCGACGGCGACGCCGCCGGACCGGCCCCCACGCCCGCGACGGTCGAACCGGCCGCGACGGCCGCGGACACCGTCGACGCGCGGTAGCGCGACGATGAAGCCCGGCGACGCAGAGGCGCTGCGCCTCGCGGTGGGCCTGCTGGAGGAACGACTCCGGCGGTTGCCCGCCGCGGGGCTGCGCGGCTCCGAGCTGTTCGTGCTCGCCACCGTCGAGGCGCTGGGACCGGAGGCCTTCCCGACGGCGATCGGCGACCGGCTCGACATGAAGCGCTCGAACGTGTCCGTCGCGGTGGCCGACCTGCGCCGCCGCGGCTTCCTGCAGGACGACGCCGACGGCTCCGACGGGCGACGGCGGCCCGTCGCCCTCACCGAACGCGGACGGGCCGCACTGCACGCCCGCGACGCCGCGCAGGACGCCTGGCTCGTGCAGACCGGGGGCGCGCAGCTCACCGCCGATGAGGCGGCGCTGCTGCGCGACGCCGTGCCGCTGCTGCTGCGCCTCGCCGCCGGCGAGGACCCGGCCTGAGACACGGAGTGAGAATCAGGGCGAGCGCAACCCTGGGACGGGGCGTCGCGCGCGGTTAGTCTCAGCGGCGTGAGTGGTCTGTTCTCCTTCCCGAACCCGGTCAACGAGTACGCGGCCCGCGTCACCGCGGCGCTGGTCGTGCTGCTCGCGATCGTGACGATCGTCGCCGGGCAGTGGTGGCTCTACGCCGCCCTCGCGATCGGTTTCGCGTTGCGCGTCGCGGGCGGTCCCCGCTACTCGCCGTTCGGCCGGCTCTCGGTGCACGTCATCGCGCCGCGGATCGGCCCGGCCAAGCTCGTGCCCGGTCCGCCCAAGCGGTTCGCGCAGACCATCGGCCTGGTGTTCTCGACCACGGCGCTGGTGCTGTTCGTGACCGGGAACCACCTCGCGGCCCAGATCGTGCTCGGCCTCCTCGTGGTGGCCGCCCTGCTCGAATCGGCGGCCGGCGTGTGCCTCGGCTGCATCGTCTTCGGCGCTCTGCAGCGGCGCGGCGTATCCCCGCCTCGGTGTGCGAGGCCTGTGCGGGCGTGAATACCACAGCGCCCACGCTGACCGTGCCGCAATAGCACCACCCGATACGAAAGAACGCCGCCGCGGATCACTCCGCGGCGGCGCTCGTCTGTCAGGGGGACGGCGTCAGATCTGGCCGACGATCGCCTCGGCCCACTCCACGGCCTTCTCGTCCACATCGTCAGTGCCGGAGTTGTCGTGCTCGAAGCGCTCGCCCACCTGGACGGCGCCCAGGCCGGTGAGATGCTTGACGATCGTCTTTCCGCCGGCGTTGTAGGTGTCGACGTAGATCGTGTCGCCCAGCCCGAAGACGGCGAACCGCAGACCCGTGAGATCGGGCGCGGCCTCGAGCAGGTCCTCGAAGAACTCGGTGGAACCGGCGGGCAGCTCGCCCTCGCCGTACGTGGCGCACGAGAAGACGTGGAAGTCCGCGGGATCCAGTGCGTCGATCTCGCCGTCCATCATGTCGTGCAGCTCGACGGAGCCGGCCTTGGCGAACACGTCGAACATGGCGTTCGCGGCGCCCTCGGCGGTGCCGGTCGAGGAACCGTAGAAGATGTGAACAGACATGGGACGAGATTCTAGCCAAGCCTCACCTCGTGGTGTGAGCTGCGTCCTGTCGGTGTGACGTCCTAGGCTTGCCGCCATGCCCCACGCGACCCTCCCGGACGGTGCCCGGCTCGCTTACACGGTGCACCCCGCGGCGCCCGGCGCGACGGGCCCCGGTGTGCTGTTGCTCGCCGGGCAGGCGCTCGCCGGATCGTCGTGGGCTCCCGTCGTGGAGGACTTCCGCGCCGCCGGGCCCGTGATCACCTTCGACCATCGCGGCATCGGCGCCAGCGACGACGTCTTCCCCCGCGGCTGGAGCACCCGCGACTGCGCGGCGGACGCCCTGGCAGTGCTCGACGCGGCACGCGCGGACGGCGCCCTCGGCGACGCGGTGGACGTGTACGGCTTCTCGATGGGCGGCCGCGCGGCCCAGTGGCTCGCCGCCGACCACCCCGACCGGGTCCGCCGCCTGATCCTGGGCGCGACCACCGTCGGCGACGCCCACGGTGTGCCCCGGCCCAGTGAGGTGCTCCGCATCCTGGTCCGCTCCGACCGTCGCGCGCTCCTCGAACTGTTCTTCACCCCGGACTGGCTCGCGGCGAACCCCGGCGCGGCCGAGGCGATCATCGCGCAGCCCCGTTCGCTGCCCGCGCAGCGCGCGCACTTCGCCGCGAGCACCGACCACGACGCCTGGGCGGCGCTGCCGTGGATCGCCGCACCGACCCTGGTGCTGCACGGCGCACAGGACCACATGTGCCCGGCCGAGAACGCGGGGATCCTGCACGCCGCGATCGCCGGTGCCCGGCTGCGCGTGTACCCCGGGATGCGGCACGGCTACCACCTCCAGGAGCTGGCCGCCACGGCGGACGCGCTGGAGTTCCTCACCGCTCCCTGACCGCCACTGCTACCGTCCACCCATGGCGGACTACGGCAGCTTCCAGGACGGCATCTACGCGGAGGGTCTGGTCGCGAAGCACCGCCACTTCCCGTACACCTTCGACGATCTGCAGGCGCGGGCGCAGCAGGTGCTCGACCACTCCCTGTTCGACTACGTGCGCGGCGGCGCGGGCGACGAGGCCACGCAGGACGTGAACGTCACCGAGCTGCGGCGCTACGGCTTCGTGCCCCGGATGCTCCGCGACCGCAGCGTGCGGGATCTGTCGACGACCTTCCTCGGCGCGGAGCTCGACGCGCCGGTCGTCCTGTGCCCCGTCGGAGTGAACGGCCTCGTGCACGAGAACGGTGACCTCGAAGTGGCCCGCGCCGCGGCGACGCTCAACGTCGCCGCGATGTACTCGACGCTCTCCGAGGCCCCGATCGAGGAGATCGCCGACGCCCGCGGCGACTCCTTCGCCGCCTTCCAGCTGTACCCGACCAAGGACGACCAGCTCACGGACAACCTGGTGCGCCGCGCCGATGCGGCCGGATTCGACGCGCTGACCATCACCCTCGACACCGGCAGCCTGGGCTGGCGGCCGCGGGACCTGCGCAACGGATACATCCCGTTCCTGCGCGGCCGCTGCCTCGCGAACTACCTCACCGACCCGCGGTTCATCGAGCACTGCGGGGTGGAGAATCCGGCGCCGCTGCACGCGGGGGTCGTCTGGTCGTCGCTGTTCAGTAAGCCCACCTTCTCCTGGGAGGACATCGCCCGGATCCGCCGGGTCACCGACCTGCCGATCATCCTCAAGGGCATCTGTCACGCCGAGGACGCGCGGCGGGCGGCCACCGAGGGCATCGACGCGATCGCCTGCTCGAATCACGGCGGCCGACAGGCCAACGGCGGCCTGCCCGCGATCAGCCACCTCGAGGGCGTGCTCGAGGCCGGCCTGCCGGTCACCTTCGACAGCGGCGTCCGCGACGGCGTCGACATCCTGCGCGTCGTCGGCCTCGGCGCCACGCTCGCCGGGATCGGGCGGCCGTACGTCTACGGGCTCACGTTGGGCGGTGCCGCGGGCGTCGAGCACGTGCTGCGCTCGATGCTGGCCGAGGCCGACCTGACGATGGCGGCGGACTGCTTGACCACGCTCGCCGACCTGCACGTCGTGAAGCGGTGACCGTCGCGGGCGGGCCGACCCGATGACGATCGCGGGCAACGACTTCGACTGGTTCGGCTTCGAGGATGCGATCGCCGAGGAGTTGCGCACCGTCGCGCGAGCGCTCGTCTACCAGGCCGACGGCGAGCTGCCCTACGCGTACGCGCTGACCGCCTTCCACGCCGAGGCGGGCGGCCCCATCGACCTGCCCCACCCGGCGCTGGGCACCGTCGAATCGGTTGCGCCGCGCGCCCTGTGGAATCCGCCGGCATGGCCGCGCGCCGACGAGGGCTGGTCGCGCCGGGCGCCGTTGGACGCCTGGCAGGACCGCCTGACCGGGGCCGTCGACGGGCTCGGCGAGGCCGACTGGAACGCCGCGTACGCCCGGTACGGGCACGCGCTGCTCGCGGCGATGCGGCGCGCGAAGGCCGAGCTCGTCGCGGAGGGCGCCTTCCCGACGGAGATCGCCTGCCTGCTCGACGACGACGGCGAGCTCCTCGCGCGGTCGGCGACGCCGCGGGAGTTGCGTGCCCTGCGCGCCGCGCGGGGCGGGCCGGGGGAGTAGGTCGCTCGCCCCCCGAGGCTTTTCGGTCGCAAAGGGCGCACCGTCGGATTAGTGTCTGCGCATGACGTTCTCGACCCTGGCACTGATCACCGCATTGGGGCTGTTGGGTCCGCTGCTCTCCGCCAAGCGGAGTTGGCACATCCCCGTGGTGCTCGGGCCGGTGCTGGGCGGGGTGATCTTCGGCGCCACCGGTTTCCGCGTGCTGGACGCCACCGAACCCACCTTCCAGTTCCTCGCCAACGTGGGCTTCGCGATCGTGCTGTTCATCGCCGGGACGCACATCCCGGTGCGCGATCCGGCGGTGCGCTCGGTGCTGGGTGTCGGCGCCCTGCGGGCGGTCGCGATCGGTCTGGTCGCGGCCGTCCTGGGATCGGTCCTCGCGCAGGTCTTCGACACCGGGCACGCCGCCCTCTACGCGGTGCTCATGGCCTCGTCGTCGACGTCCATCGTGCAGTCGGTGATCAAGATGAACGGGCTGACCAACCCCTCCCTGCTCGCGCTCACCGCACAGGTGGCTATCGCCGACGTGGTCTGCATCGTCGCGCTCCCGCTGGCCATCAACCCGCCGACCGCGGTCCGCGCGGCCCTGGGCGCGCTGGCGGTGATCGCCGCGGCGTTCGTCCTCTACCTGCTGCTGCGGTGGTCGGAGAGGATCGGACTGCGCAAACGTCTCGAGGAGATCTCCGAGGAGCGCGAGTTCGCCCTCCAACTCCGAATCAGCCTGGTCGGCCTGTTCCTCCTCGCGGCCATCGCTTCCACCACCCACGTCTCGATCATGATCGCCGGCTTCACACTCGGCCTGGCCGTCTCGGCGGTCGGAGAACCCCGGCGAATGGCCTCGCAGCTCTTCGCCGTGGGCGAGGGCTTCCTCGGCCCGCTGTTCTCCGTCTGGCTGGGTGCGGTGGTCGACCTGCGCCACCTGATCGAGCACCCGAAGTTCATCGTGCTCGGGCTCGCGCTCGGGCTCGGTTCGCTCCTCGCCCACGGTGCGATCCGCTTCGCCGGCGTCCCGGCATCGCTGGCGGTGCTGTCCGCGGCGCAGGTGAGCCTGCCGGTGTCGGCCGTGACCGTCGGCGAGGAACTGCACGTGCTCGCGGCGGGGGAGGGCGGCGCGCTGATCGTCGGCGGGGTGGTGACGATCCTCGGCGTCGCGATCGCCGCGGGGCGCGCCACCCGGCAGATGGGCGATCCGGCGCGGGCTCAGCTCACGGCGTAGTCCACGATCACCGGAGCGTGATCGGAGAGCCGCTCGTCGGGCGAGGGCTCCTTGTCGACGGTGACCGCCACCGCCCTGCGCGCCAGCCCCGGGGTGGCCAGCTGGTGATCGATCCGCCAGCCGACGTCCTTGGTGAAGGAGGCGCCCGCCCAGCTCCACCAGGACAGCGGCCCGGGCCGGTCGCCGTGCAGGGTCCGCACCACGTCGACCAGGCGCCGGGGTCCGATCCGCTCGTCGAGCCAGGCGCGTTCCTCGGGCAGGAAGCCCTCCATCTTCTGCGCCGGGCGCCAGTTGGTGACGTCGTGCGGCAGGTGCGCGAGGTTCAGGTCGCCGAGCAGCAGGAACTCCCGTCCGGCGGCGAGCGCGGCGCGGCGGTTGCGATCGAGCTCGCGCGCGAAGCCGTCCAGGAAGCGCATCTTCCGGGCGTGCTTGGCGCCGCCGTCGGGCGTCTCCCGCATGTTCCCGGGGCGCTGCAGGTGCGCCGGCAGCCCGCCCTTGGGCAGGTACAGGCAGGCCACCGTCAGTCCCGGGACGTCGATCTCCACGTACCGGCCCTCGTGGGCGTACTCGGCGAGTCCGCGGGCGCGCGGCGGGTGGCTCACCCAGGTCCGCACGTCCGACGGTGCTTCCCGGGACAGGATCGCCACCCCGTTGCGGCCGGGGATCGAGCCGCAGTCGACGGCGGCGCGGTAGCCGGGGAAGTCGCCCACCTCGGCGGGCGGGCAGCGCAGTTCCTGCAGTGCGAGCACGTCGAGCCCGCGGTCCGCGAACCACGCGTCGAAGCCGCGCCGCCGCGCCGCCCGGATACCGTTGACGTTGAAGGTGCCGACGCGCAGCACGCCGGGCGCCGTCAGGGGGCGGTCGCCGTGCTCGACGGGTCGATGAGGATCTTGGCGTGCACTTCGGGATCGCCGAGAGCGTCGAACGCCGTCGCCACGCCGTCGAGGCCGACGGTGCCCGTGACCAACGGCTTCACGTCGACCTTGCCGTCCGCCATCATGTGCAGCGTGTCGTGGAACTCGCCGGGGTCGTAGCCGAAGGCGAACCGCAGGTCGATCTCCTTGTTGCCGGCGAGGGCGGGCATGATCTGGTCGGGCTCCATACAGACCCCGACGACGACCACGCGGGTGCGCAGCGGTGCGGCCTCGATGATCGAGTTGATCATCCCGGGCACACCGACGCACTCGAAGACCACGGGGCCCGACGGGGTCTCGCCGATCTTGTCCGCGAGGCGGAAGACGTGCCACCAGGGCAGGGGACCCGGGACGAGGGTGAGCTTGTCCATCGTGCTCACGCCCAGCTTGAACAGGTCGCTCGCCTTGCGGATCTCGTTGCGGGGCTGCTTGTAGGCGTCCCACGGCTGCTGCTCGCGCGGATCGACGACGACGTGGGCGCCCATCTGCTTGGCGAGGGCGCGGCGGCCGGGGGAGAAGTCGCTCGCGATGATCTTCTTGACCCCCGACGCGCGCAGCATCGAGATCACCGCGAGGCCGATGGGGCCGCAGCCGATCACGATGGCCGTCTGCCCGCGGCCGACCTCGGCGCGGCGCACCGCGTGCCACGCGACGGCCATCGGCTCGGTGAGGGCGGCCTCCTCGTCGGACAGCTTGGCGGGCACGGGCATCGTCATCGACTCCTGGACGAGCACCTGCTCGGCGTACGAGCCGGGGGCGCGCTCGGACAGGCCCACGAGCTGGGGCTCGCTGCCGACCATCAGCGTCGGCAGGGACACCACGCGCGTGCCCACCGGCCACCGCTTGCGGCAGCCGGGGCCGTACTCGGCGACAGTGCCCACGAACTCGTGCCCCATGACGATGCGCTGGTCGGTGCGCATGCAATCGGGGTACCCGGCCTTGGCCGCGAGATCGGCCACGAGGTCGGCGTGGTGGCGGGCGTGCAGGTCCGAGCCGCAGATCCCGGTGCGGGTGACGTTCAGGAGCACCTGCCCGCGGGCGGGGCTGGGGGCGGGGAGATCCTCGACGGTGAGACGGCCTTCGTTGCACACGACAGCTTTCATACGATCGAGAATAATCGCCCGGTCGCCGGGCCACGAACGCGGTGCGACCCTCGCCTCCGTGGTGGCGATGCAAACAGTGAGTAACCCATGTTGCACAGATCGCGTTCAAATGTTGTAACTTTTGCTTATGCAAAAACTTAGGAAGTCCTTCGTCGCCGCCGCTGCGGCTCTCGGTGTCGTCTCGGCCGTCCCCTCGGTCGCCCAGGCCGCCGAGCGTGATCTCGTCATCGTCTACGCCGGCCTGATCGCACCGGGCGAGATCTACGAGCCCCTCAACACGAACCTGCGCAACGCCGGTTTCGACGTCAAGAACCTGTGGCTGCCCGGCTTCGACCACCGCAAGGAGGCGGGGCAGCTCAAGGCCACCGTCGACGAGGCCAAGAAGGTCGCGCCGAACCGCAAGGTCTCCATCGTCTCGCACAGTTCCGGGGCTATCAGCAGCCGCTACTACATCAAGGCGCTCGGTGGCTCTCAGAAGGTCGCGCGCTCGGTGGTTCTCGGCGGCGTCGAGTACGGCTCGCCCACCGGTTGCGTTCTGCCTGCGCCCGCGAACGGCGCCTGCAACGGCTCGGCGATCCTCAACCAGCTCAACGCCGGCGTCGACACCCCGGGTCCCACCGAGTTCTACTCGATCCGCAGCACCACCGATCCGCTGTCGGGCAACCTCGACGGCAGGCAGTGCCGCGCCTCGGTCAAGGGCTACCTCCCCGCCGCGGTCTCCTTCGACCACGCGTATCTCGCCTGGGACCCGCGCGTGGTCCCGCTGGTGATCAGCTCGCTCAACGGCACCTGCCCCGGACAGTGGGTGAACTCGCCGGAGGGCTCCGTCACCTACGAGAACAGCGTCGACATGAACCGCAAGTAGATTCCATCACTGGGCACGATGCGGGTGCACCTGGTTCGATGAACCCGTGAGTACATCGGATGACACCCGCATCGTCTCCGCCTCCCGCGATGTCGCGGCGCCGGCGGACACGATCTTCGACCTGATCGCCGACCCGGCGCGCCAACCCGAGTGGGACGGCAACGACAACCTCACCGCCGCGGCGCCGGGCCAGCGGGTCAGAGCGGTCGGCGACGTCTTCACCATGACGCTGACCAACGGCCAGGTGCGCGAGAACCACGTCACCGAGTTCGTCGAGGGCAGCCGCATCGCCTGGCTGCCGTCCGTGGTCGGCGAGCCGGCACCAGGGCACCTGTGGCGCTGGGAGCTGGCGCTGCTCCCCGACGGCGGCACCCGGGTCACCCACACCTACGACTGGACGCAGTTGCGCGACGAGCAGCGCCTCCCGCGCGCCCGGGCGACCACCGCGGACCGTCTGGCGGCCTCTCTCGAGCGGTTGGCGGCCCGCGCCGAACGACGGTGAGCGGGACGCCGCAGCTGCGCCGCAGCCTGGGCCTCACGGACGCGGTCACCGTCGGCCTGTCGGCGATGGTGGGTGCCGGTGTCTTCGTCGTGTTCGGTCCCGCCGCGGCAGCGGCGGGCTCGGCGCTGCTCGTGGGTCTGGCGCTCGCCGGCGTCCTGGCCTACTGCAACGCCAGCAGCTCGGCGCGACTCGCCGCCCGGTATCCGCAGTCGGGCGGCACCTACGTCTACGGCCGAGAGCGGCTCGGGCCGTTCTGGGGCCATCTCGCCGGCTGGAGTTTCGTGGTCGGCAAGTCGGCCTCGTGCGCGGCGATGGCGCTGACCGTCGGGCGCTACGCCTGGCCGGCGCACGCGCACGCCGTCGCCGCCGGCACGGTGGTCGCCTTGACCGCGCTGTCCGTCGCCGGGGTGGAGCGCTCGGCGCGGGTCGCCCGCGTCGTCGTCGCAGTGGTGCTCGCCGTGCTGACGGTGGTCGTGGTCGCCCTGTTCACCTCGGGCGCGGCGGACTCCGGGCGCGTGCTCGACGGCGCCGCCGGCGGTCCATGGGGCGTCCTCCAGGCCGCGGGCCTGCTCTTCTTCGCGTTCGCGGGCTATGCGCGGATCGCCACACTGGGCGAGGAGGTGCACGATCCCGCCCGCACCCTGCCCCGCGCGATCCTGCTCGCCCTCGGGATCACGCTCGTCGTCTACGCCGTGATCGGCGTCGCGCTGCTCGCGGTCCTGGGACCGGCGGGACTCGCCGACTCCGCCGCGCCGATCGCCGACGCGGCCCGCGCGGCGGGGTTCCCGGTCCTCATCGTCACCGTGACCGCCTGCGTCGCGGCGGTGGGCGCGCTGTTGGCCCTGCTGCTCGGGGTCTCCCGCACCACCTTGGCGATGGCCCGCGACGGGCACCTGCCCCGACCGCTCGCCGCGGTGGACGAGCGTCGCCGGGTACCGGTGTACGCGGAGCTCGCCGTGGGGGCCGTCGTGACCGTGGTGGCGGCCACGGCGGATCTCGGTGCGGCGATCGGCTTCTCCTCGTTCGCCGTGCTGGTCTACTACGCGGTCGCGAACGCCTCCGCGTGGACGCTCGAGCCGTCCGTCCGGACACGCATCGTGCCGGGATTCGGGTTGATCGGATGTCTGGCGGTGGCGCTCTCGCTCCCGGCGGGCTCGGTCGCGGCGGGGATCGTCGTGCTCGTCGTGGGCGCACTCGCCTACGCGATCACGCGCGCTAACAACCGGTCTGATACAGCGCCTTGAGCCAGCCCGCGCTCTGGTAGCCCCAGCCGAACACGGTCTCGGCCGCACCGCGCCGCTCGGGGAAGTCGGTCATCTGCATGGTGGCGCCGTAGCAGCGCTCGAGGATGAACCGGGCGCGCTCGAGGTGCGCCGTGGTGGTGACCACGATGATGTCGTCCCACCCGCGCGCGGATGCCAGGCGGCGCACCTCCTGCGCCTCGCCGCGCGTGGTCCACGGCTCGGGGAGGAAGCAGGTGACCTCGACGCTCGGGATGGCCCGTGCGCACAGCTCCTGCATCCGGGGATCCTCGGCGCCCACCGAGTTGGAGAGCACGACCTGCCGGGAGAGACCGCGTTCGGCGAGGTCGAGCCCGTACTCGAAGCGGTCGTAGGGATTGCCCCCGAGCACCACGATGGCGTCGGCGTGCTGCAGGTCGTGATCGATATCGGGCTGGAGGTAGGCGCGGTCGAGCGCGATCCCGACGGTCACGAGGAGGGCCATGGCGGTCACGAGCGCGACGAGGCGCCGCATCCATCGGCCGGTCATCGCTGCTCGCACCACTGCATTATCGCGGTTGCAACAGCTGCGCGCACCTCGGGGTGATACGCGGGATGATCGCCGGTTCCGATGCGCACCACCCGGATCGCGCCGCCCGTCCGGCCGGCGAGGCGGCGCACCCCCTCGGGGCCGCGCTGTCCGTCGAACCACGCCGCGTCCGGTGGGGCCAGGACGAGGACGGTGTCGGTGCCGTCGGCGACGACGGGGCGCAGCAAGACCTCGGGTACCTGGGTGATGCCCCGCCCGCCCAGGAGGCGCCAGGCGGGGTAGGGCAGGCGCCGGCGCAACAGGTCCTTGATCCGGCCGCGCGGGCTGCGGGCGAACGACGGATCCGAGCGGGGCACCCCCAGATCCGCTTCCGGCGCCCCGGCGATCCCCGCCTTGACGCGCCACGAGTACAACACCGCGTTCACCAGCACCGCGGCGTCCGCGTGCACGGCCCGGGCGGCGTGGGCGGCGTACCAGGAGCCCGAACAGACCCCGGTCGTGAGGATCGGGCCTTCGAGCGCACCGGCCGCCGCGACGACGTCGTCGACGGCGGTCGCGGGGAAGAGCGGCACGATCTCGGCGGGCCCGACGGGGCCGGATTCCCCGGCGCCGCGCCGGTCGTAGCGCAGCGCGGCCGCACCCGCCCGCGCGGCTTCCCGGGCGAGGTGCACCCATGCCCGGTTCGGCCCGTGTCGGGTGTCGTTGGCAGTGGCGCAGAGCAGCACCGAGCGGTGCGGAGCGGCACCCTCGTCCGGCAGCGTCCGGATCGCCGCGACGCCCCCGATGTCCTCGATCCGTTCCTCGACGCCGTCGTGTCGCGCGCGCGTGCGGATCGCGGGGTCGACCTCGGTCGCCGGGGCGTCCGGGAGCGCCGCCGCCGTCCACGCGACGATCTCGGCGATCACGGCATCGGGGATCCGCACGAGGTGGGTCGGCGGCTCCAGGAACTCCGGCATGCCCGCGGCGACGATGCGCTGCGCGCCGTCGGGCCCTGTCGACGGGGCGCCCGGGCGGTCGGCGATCAGCAGACGCGGGGCGGTGAGGGCCTGCGCGGGGAGCGCAGCGAGGGCCTGCACCGCATCGGCGTGCACGTCCATGCCCACCCAGCTGCCCGGCCCCGCGCCGATGGCCATCCCGGCGAGCGCGGCCTGCGCGCGGGTGTAGGCGCGGCCACCGACCGCGTCCCACAGCACTGCGGCGGGCGGGGTCAGGCCCGCGGCGCCGGCGATCGCTGCCCCGGCGCGCAGGGCCACCACCGCCGGGGCGCCGAGGCCCAGCCCGCGCAGGTACGCGTCCGCGTGCCGGACCGTGTCGATCCAGCCGTCCACCGCGTCGGCCGTCCCCGACGGACCGCACGAGTCGCCCGTGCCCCGGTAGTCGAACCGGAGGACCGCGAGGCCCTCCGCGGCGAGCAGCGTCGCGAGCCGGCGCAGACCGCGCAGCGCGTCGTACTGCTCCTTGCCGAGCGGCGGCACCAGCAGCACGGCGCCGCGGGCCCGGCGGGAGACGGGCAGGTGCAGGGCGCCGTACAGCGACGCGTCGACCCGCCCGAAATAGGTGCGCAGCTCGAGGCAAGGCTCAATCGAGGGCATCGATGATCTCCCGGGCGCGATCGGTGTAGGTGTGCCCGCCGCGAACGATCGCGGAGCGGCCCGCCTCGGCGATCCGCCGCGCGCCCGCGGGGTCGGCGCGCACCCGCTCGATGATCCCGTCGATCTCGGCCGGGTCGTCGTAGAGCAGCGCCTCGCGCCCGTCGGCCAGCAACGCCGCGTGTTCGACGGTGCGCGGGCCGACGAACAGCCCGCCGGCGGCCGGCACCTCGAAGGTGCGGCACGTGTGCGTGTCGCGGTTGTCGGAGTTGAGCAGCACCAGGTTGGCGTCGACGGCGCCGATCGCCGCGGACAGCGCCGCGCCGTACTGCGGCCCGCGCACCGTCGCCCCGCTGCGCAGCAGGGCCGGCCGTCGCCGCCACCCCGGGCCGGCCAGGTAGAACTCGCGTCCCCAGCGGGCGGCGAGACCGGCGAGCAGCGCGGTGCGATCGGGGCGGGCGTTGCCGACGAATCCGGCGGCGTACCGGCGTGCCGACCGCGATCCGGTCGGTCGATGCCAGTCGGGGTCGTAGGCGCTGCGCACGAAGATCGGGTGCCGCACGCCGCGGGCGGCGAGCTCGGGCACGTTGTGCGCCTTGGTGGTCACCACCGCGTCCCAGCCGGATTCTGCGGCCAGGTACGAGGGGGTGGTGTTGACCGGGTTGGCGACGTCGTCGGCGCTGTAGTGCACCCGGCGCCCCGCCGGCAGCGACAGCAGCCGCTCCTGGTCCAGGTGCACGGCGGTGTAGCAGAAAAGCAGGTCGGGGACGGGCTGCGACTCCAGCCGCTCGTGCACGGCGTCGACCGCGGCCGGCGCCCGGCGTCCGGTGCGCTTGGCGTACCACCACGCCGCGCCGCCGCGCCGGGGGAGCGTGACGGCGGTCGTGTCGACGACCGTCACCTCGTGGCCGGCGCGGTGGAAGCCGACGGCCAGCGAGCGCGCGTTGCTGCCGTACCAGTCGTCGCCGGCGAACAGGATCCTCATGCGGCGCCCTCCCGGCGCCGGGCGCGCAGCACCGAGAACCCGGCCGCGGCGGTCTGCGCCGCCACCACCCCGAGTACGACGGTCCGCGGGTCGTGGGTGCGCAGGGTCAGCAGCAGCGCGATCGCGATGACCGCGGCGCCCACCGTTCCGGCGAGCAGCACGCCGCGCGCGTCGCCCAGCACCGGAAGCACCGCCGTCGCGACGAACGAGGCGACCGCCAGGCCGGGCAACGCCCAGGCCTGGATCTGCAGCAGCGGGACCGCGGCATCGAAGTCGGCGCCGAAGAGCAGCGGCAGGACCCACGGCGCGAGGACGGTCGCGAGCGCGGCGAGCACCGTGCCGCCGAGGCCCACGAGCAGGATCCCGCGGCGCGCGGTCACCCAGAACGCGCCCCCGTCGCGCCGCGCGAGACGTGGCAGCAGGCTCACGCCGACGGCGTCGAGCAGCGAGCCGGCGGCCTGCACCGGGCGGTCGCTCGCGCTGAACTGACCCAGGGCCTGTGGCGTCAGGGCGGGGGAGAAGACGGTCGCGGCGCCGGGGCCGTACGACGACGAGAGCAGGCGCGCCGTGAGGACCGGGCCGCCGGTGCGCAGCAGCGGGCCGGGCGGCCCGGGACGCGCGGGCGGCCCGTAGTCGCGCACCGTCCGCGCCCACGACCAGCCCACGGCGACGAGGTTCCCGGCGAGCAGGCACGCCATCGCCGCCTCCGGCGTGCGCACCTGCGGCAGCGCCAGGAGCAGCAGGGCCAGGTACAGCAGCCGGCCCGCGCTCTGCTGCACCACCACCGCGCCGAACCGTCCGCGCCCCAACAACACCCAATCGTCGCCGCACGCGCTCACCGAGCCCACCACCAGGCCGAGCGCCCCCAGCTCCACCGCGCGCGGTACCGGGGTGAGCAGCGCCAGCAGCAGCAGGGCGACGAACAGTACGAGCGCTCCGGCGCGGAGACCGGCGTAGTCGCCGCGCAAGCGCGCCAGCCCCGGCTGCTCCGCGCGTGCGGAGACGAAGGCGGTGATGCCCAGATCGGTGCACAGCGCGCCGAGGAAGTACGTCGACATCGCCACGGCGAGCAGGCCCATCCCGGTGGGGCCCAGGAGCCGCGCGCACAACGGGATGGTGATCAGTGTGACGGCGTACTGCCCGTACCGGCCCGCGGACACGAGCACGACGTCCCGCGCCAGACCCGCGCCGCCGCGCAGCAGGGCGGGACTCATCGTCCGTCCCGCGCCACCCGAGCCAGCAGGGAGTCCGCGATCGCGGCGGAGGTGGTGAGGTCCAGGTCCCGGCCCCGGTCGCGCGCCGCCTCGCTGAGCTGCTCGCGCAGCTCCCAATCGGCGATCACCGCGTCGAGGGCGACGGCCAACAGGTCCGGCCGCCGCGGCGGCACCAGGACGCCGTTCTCGCCGTCGACGATGAGCTCGGTGGGGCCGCCCGCCCGCGCGGCCACCACGACGCGGCCGGCGGCCATCGCCTCGGCGACCACCTGGCCGAAGGGTTCGGTCAGGCGCGAGTAGTGCACGACCACGTCCGCGTCCGCGGCGGCCTCGAGGGGATCGGCCACGTGCCCGGTGAAGGTCACCCGGTGGGCGACACCGAGCCGCTGCGCGAGTTCCTCGAGGTCGGCGAGGTACTGATCGTCGCCATCGAAGTGGGTGCCGCCCACGAATCGCACCTCGGGCGCCGCCTCCATCTGTGCGAGCGCGCGCAGCAGCAGGTCCTGCCCCTTCCACGGGGTGATCCGGCCGACCATCGCGAGCTTGACGCTCTTCGGTGCGCGCTGCGGCGCGGGCGCGGGAACGGCGCGCAGGTCGACGCCCGGGTGGCACACAGCCGTGGGGCTGCCGCCGGTGGAGATGGTGCGCAGCGTCCCGCGCGAGTTGGCGAGGTAGCCGGAGGCGGCGACACGGCCCAGCAGGCGCAGCGGGAACCGCGCCCGGCCGAAGTACTCGGCGCTGACGCGGTCGTGCACCTGCCAGACCAGGGGAATGCCGGTGCGCCGCGCCGCCACGGCGCCGACGAGCAGCGTCTTGGTGGACTCCGCGACGATCACGTCGGCCTGCTGGGCCTGGAGCAGGGGCGCCAGGCGGCGACCGTCGCGGTAGAGGCCCACCGCGCCGCGCAGCATCGTGACGGGCCCCGACCCGCGGCGCACCGCCGCCGACCGGCCCGGGACCACGGTGACCGGGACGTCCGCTGCCTCGAGCACGTCGGTCAGCGGGCCGGGGGCGAGCAGCACGACCGACGCGGGCACGCCGCGCCGCCGCAGCGCGCCGGCCAGGCGGGCGAAGGCCAGCTCCGCGCCGGACGGCGCCGCGGTGTGCCCGAGGAAGACGGGACGGCGGGCGCTCACGCGGCGACCGCCCGGTACAGCGCGGCGTGCCGCGCGGCGGCGACGTCCCAGGAGAAGCCCCCGGCGTGGGCGCGGCAGGCGTCCGCACTCGGTCGGTCGCCCTCCAGCGCCGCGGCCAGACGGTGCCCCAGCGCCTCCGGATCGCCGGCGGGGACGACCAGATCGGCGGCGAGGCCGCGGACCGCCTCGGGCAGCCCGCCGACGTCGGTGACGACCGGTGCGCGCCCCGAGGCGAGCGATTCGAGCGCAACGAGGCCGAAGCCCTCCCAGGCGCGCGACGGAACCACCGTCACCGTCGCGGCGGCGTAGCGGTCCGCCAGCGCGGCGTCGTCGATGGTTCCCACGAAGCTCACAGTATCCGTGATGTTCAACGCCGCGGTGCGGTGCTGCAGATCCGCGCGCGCGGTGCCGTCGCCGACGATGTCGAGGCGGGCGTCCGGGTGGCGGGCCAGCACGTCGGGCCAGGCGTCCAGGAGGACGTCGATGCCCATGCGCCGCTCGAGCCGGCGCACACACAGCACGCGCGGCGGACCGTCGGGCGAGGGCGCGGGTGCGAACCGTTCGAGGTCGACCCCGGGCGCGATGACGGCGACGGCCCCGCGATCGGCGCCGTACCGCTCGACGAGCACGTCCGCGAAGGCCTGCGAGAGCACGACGAATCGGTCGCTCCCGCGGTAGCGGGCCCGCTCGATGAGGGACTTGAGTGCGACGCGCGCGCGACCCTCGCCCGCTGCGGCGCTCTACTGCGCCCACGGCCCGTGGAAGTGTGTGACCAGCGCTGCGCGGCGCGGTGCGGGGCCGAACAGGGCGAAGTGCCGGTCGAGCACCTCGGTACCGGCCGGGACGGGCGCGCGGGAGGCCCGCACGCGGGCGCGGGTCGGGCCGGAGTCGGGGCCCCAGCTCGCACCGCCGGGATCGGGGTCGCCGAAAGCGGCCGCGGTGGCGACGAGGTCGGTGCGCCGCTGCAGCGCGGCGAACAGGTCCGCGAAGTAGCGCGACAGGCCGCCCGCGGCCGTTCCGGGCCAGGTGGTCCCTGTCAGGTGGACGCGGGGCCCCGTCACAGCTGGGCGGACACGGAACCGGGCCACGCGGCGCGATCGAGGCCGTGCGTGGCGAGCAGGGCCAGGGCGATCCGCTCGATGCCGAAGCCGAGGCAGGCGCTGTGGGCGGGTGCGCCGTCCACGGTGGTGATGTCGAAGTGCACACCGAAATGATCGCGGTGGTAGTTGCTGGACGCGACGGCGACCCCGGGGACGTCCTCGCCGTAGAGCGGGACCAGCAGTTCCGTCTTGAGGTTCTCGGCGTTCTGGTTCGCGGCGAGCATCCGGCCCGCGCGGCCGAAGAACGGATCGGTGGCGGCGGCCCGCCGAACGGTCAGGCCCAGGTCGGTGAGGAGATCGTCGGCGCGAGCGACCCAGGTGTCGCGGTGCGCGACGGCTGCGCGGTCGGAGCCGACCCGGACGATCTCGCGCATCCGGAAGGACTGCATGCGTGCGGGATCGGCGGAGGGCTCGCGGCGGAAGCAGTGGCCGGACACGTCGATCCAGGCGCCGTCGCGGGGGAGCTCACCCGTGAGGGTGGGGTAGACGCTGTGGCACGCGGACGGGACGAGGGCCACGTCGCTCGCGTGGAAGTGCCCGCCCCAGTCGTGGCCGGCGTTGCGGCCGGCCAGCAGCAGGCGGTGCTCCGCGTCGCCGCCGGTGTAGGTGGACACCGCGGCTGCGAGCTGGGGGAACGAGGCGATGTAGTCGGTGCGGTCGAGGTACTCGCGCGGCATGACCGGCGGGAAGGACAGCACCGTGGCCGCGCCGCCGTGCACGTCGCGCACCGTGGCGCCGATGAGGGCGTCGATCCCGGCGACCAGTTCGGCGAACGCGACGCCCTGGCCGTACACGCCGTCGGCGCTCGAGGGGATCAGCAGGCCCGCGTCGATGAGCGAGGCGCGGAATCCCTGCTGGCGCTCGTGCAGCTCAGTAAAGTCGGTTGCACGTGCTACTGCGGCCTGCGTCATCGGTCTCTTCTCGGGGTGGCTGGAACCGTTGTCACTGCAACACGATAGCAGGCTAGGGTGTTCGACGGCGGCAGCGCGGACGCGACTGCAAACACGGTCGCGCGGGGTGTGAGCCCGGCGCGCATCGCAGGTGGGGAGGTCTGATGGAGGCGGAGATCCGAGCGATCGTCGCTGCTCACGGGCGTTTGAGCAGGCCCCTTGCGGAGATTGCAAGTGGTGATGATCTGTATGCGCTGGGGCTGACTTCCCACGCGGCCGTGAATGTGATGCTGGCCATTGAAGACCGGTTCATGATCGAGTTCCCAGACTCGGTGATGACCAAGAACACGTTCAACACTCTGGATTCGATCGCGGCGACGGTCCGCGGCCTGACCGGCTGACGCCGATGGCGCGCATCGCGGTGGTCCATGAGCGGTGGACCGAACAGGGCGGTTCCGAGAACGTCGCGCGGGCTCTCGTCGAGACGTGGCCGGGCAGTCGCCTGCACGTGGCCTTCGCCGATCCGCGGACCGTCCCCGACGAGTTGCGGGACCGCATCGTGGTCACGGAACTCGATGCGGTCCACCGCGCCCTCGGCCGCCGGTCCCACGCGCCGCTGCTTCCTCTCGCACCTGCCGCCTGGCGCCGGCACCGGCCCGAGCCCGGCGCGGACGCCGTACTGATCAGTCACCACGCGGCCGCGATCTCCGCCGCCCCGACGTGGGCCGGATCCGCTCCGGTGATCGCCTACGTGCACTCGCCGGCCCGCTGGGCATGGGCGCCGGAACTCCGCTCGGGTGAGCGCTTCGGCCCTGTGGGCGGGCTCGCGTTGGCGGCCCTCGCTGCGCGCACTCGGGCGGTCGAGCGCGCGGCCGTGCCGCACCTGGACGTCGTCCTCGCCAATTCCACGGCCGTCGCCGACCGGATCGAACGCTGGTGGGGCGTCGCGGCACGGGTGGTCCCGCCGCCCGTCGACATCGAGCGGTTCACCCCCGACGGCGCCGGCACCGGCGACTACTTCCTCGTCGCGGGGCGATTGGTGCCGTACCGGCGTGTCGATCTCGCGATCCGCGCCGCGCAGCGCGCGGGTGTGCGGCTCGTCGTGGCCGGTGACGGACGGCACGGGGCCGCTCTGCGCCGCCTCGCCGGAGACGAGACGGTCTTCCTCGGCCGGGTCTCCGATGCGGATATGGTGCGCCTGCAGCGCGAGGCGATCGCCACCGTCATGCCGGGGGAGGAGGACTTCGGGATCGTTCCCGTCGAGGCGATGGCGGCAGGCACACCCGTCCTCGCCCGCGCTGCGGGCGGGGCGCTCGACACGGTCGTCCCCGGACTCTCCGGCCTGCACGTACCCGACGCCGACGACGAGCCCTTCGTCGCGGCGCTGGCCGCCGCGATGCACGCCCTGCGCCCCGCCGACTTCGATCCCGCCGCGCTGCGCGCCCACGCGGAGCGCTTCTCGGTCGACGCCTTCCGGGACCGGATGCGCGCGATCGTCGCGGAGGCGGTGCGATGAACCGGGTGGGGATCGACGCCGCCGAGGTCGCCGAGATCGAGGAGGCGATCGCCCGGTTCGGGGACCGGTACACCGACCGGGTCTTCACGCCGCGTGAGATCGCCGACTGCGCGGGTGACGCCCGGCGCCTGGCCGCGCGGTGGGCGGCGAAGGAGGCCGTCATCAAGACGTTGCGGCTGGGTCCGGACGTCCCGACTCCGCCCCGCGAGGTCGAGGTGATCGGCACGTCGTGCGGGCCCGACGTGGTGCTGCACGGCGGCCTCGCGGCGCAGGCCCGCGCGCAGGGGTGGGTCCGGGCCGAGGTCTCGCTGACCCACACCGATCACTGCGCCGCGGCCGTCGCGCTCGCCGAACTCACGGCGGTTCCGGGACGGGCCTAGTGGCGATCGCCTAGCGGCCGCCGCGGCCGAAGAGCACCGTACCCACGGAGATCAGCAGGATCTTCGTGTCCAGCCACAGGCTCCAGTTCTCGATGTAGTAGTTGTCGTACGAGGCGCGGTCGCGGATGTCGGTGTCGCCGCGCAGCCCGTGGATCGCCGCCCATCCGGTGAGGCCGACCATCACCCGGTGCCGCGACTGGTACGCGGGGATCTCCGCACCGAACCGGTTGGCGAAATGCGGCCGCTCCGGGCGCGGGCCGACGACGGACATGTCGCCGCGCACCACGTTCCACAGCTGCGGCAACTCGTCGATCGAGTGGCGGCGCAGGAACCGGCCGAGCCGCGTGATCCGGAGCGATTCGTCGGTCCAGTCACGGTCGGACTCCTCGTCCGGGACGGGCCGCATCGTGCGGAACTTGTAGAGCGAGAACAGGCGCCCGTCCTGCCCGACCCGGGTCTGGCGGAACAGCACCGGCGCGTGGGGCTCCTGGAGCTTGATGGTGATGGCCACCACCAGCAGCAGCGGCGAGAGCAGGGCCAGCCCGAGGAGCGAGGTGAACAGCGACGTCACGCGCTTGACCCGCCAGTGACTGGTGCGCAGTGCCATCCGTCGCACCAGCACCAGGGGAGTGGTGTGGATCCGGTCCATGTCGCGGTCCTGATGCACGAACTCGTAGAGCCGCGGGACGACGTAGATCTCGCAGTCCAGCGTGTCGCACTCGCGCAGCGGTTCGACCAGCGTGGCATCCCGGTCCCGGGAGAAGGCGACGATCACGGTGTCGATCGACCGGCGCTCGATCAACCCGGCGAGGTCCCGATGGCGCGGGATGACCTCGACCGGGAAGGCCGTCGCGTCGAGCGGATCGTCGTCCATCACCAGCACGGGGCGCAGGCCGTACTCGGGGTACTCGAACATCGCGTTGACCAGTTCCCCGGCAACCTTGCCGCCGCCGATGACGAGCGTGCGGGCCCCGCGGTCGGGGTTGCGGGCGCGCCGCCGCCGGACCGCGCCGTAGTACAGGACGCGGACCGCGAACAGCAGGGCCCAGCAGGCGATCGCTTCGAACACCCGCGAGTGGTCGTCGTGCCAGATGGTGGTGACTCCGATGGGCGCCACCACCCAGCCGGCGATCGCGAGCTGCGGCACGGCGTCCAGCGCGCTCAGCGTGATCCGGGTGCGGTAGAGGCCGAACAGGTAGAACACGATCACGGTGAGCACACCGCCGGCGACGCCCTCGAGGAGCTTCTCGACGGGACCGTCCGCCGTGACGCTGGTCCCGGCGACGAAGAGCGCCACGATGAGGAAGTCGAACAATGCGAGCGCCCACGAATGACGGCGTGTGCGCCGGCCGCTGCCGGGCGGTGCAGCGCTCGTGCTCATGTGCTCCTCGGGACTTTTGGATGTCGCTCCGTCGCTCGAATATAGGACATCGCGGTGATGCGGTGACAACCACCGCAGTCCCGGCGCCCTGCGGGCGTAGTGTGAGCGACGTGCAGCCACTCCCGTCGCAGGTCGCGATGCTGCGCCTCACCGCGCAGCACCCACAGGGCCGGACACTGGTGATCGATGCGGCGTGGCGCACTGCGGCGCCCGTCGAGACCGCCGACCTGGTGCGAGCGGCGCAGGAGGCGCTCCTCGAGACCGAGGCCGCCGCGATCGGCGCGGAGCCCGTCCCGGGCGGCGGGGTGCGTCTGGTTCCCACGGCTCCGGCCCCGGTCGCCGTGCACGACGTCGCCGACGAGGACGACCTGCGGCGCTGGCGCGTGAGCGGCACACTGGCACTGGACGGCTCGCCGCTGGTGCGGGTGGCGATCGTCCGGTGCGCGGGCGACCACGTGCTCCGCGTCCTCGCGCATCACGCCGTCCTCGACGGCTACGGGGTCACGCACATCGTTCGCCGGATCCTCGAGCGCCTCGAGGCACTCGGCGCCGGGAGACCGCTGCCGCTCTCCCGCCTCGGCGACCTCGCCGCGCTCACCGCGGCGAGCGCCCCGCTGCGCGACCCGGATCCGACGTTCTGGGCCGCCGCGACCGAGGGCGTCGGGCGTCCGGGACACGAGATCGCCCTCGCCGAGCGGACGGGGGCGCCCGCCGAGTCGCCGCTGCAGTACCGCCTGCGCATTCCTGCCGCCGCGTTCCGCGCCCGACGGTCCTGGCCCGCGGAGGCGGCCGCCACCGTCGCCGCGTACGTCGCGCGGTACCTGGGCACCGAGGTCGCCCACGTCGGGGTCACGGCGGCACTGCGGAGCACGGACCTCGAGCGCGCGACACCGACGTACCTGGTCGCCGTCGTGCCGACCCGCCTGCACGTCCCCGACGGCGCCACCCCGGCCTCACTCGCCGCCGACCTGAAGAGCTGGCTCGGCGCGGCCGTGCCGCGGATCGCCGCGGGCGAGCGACCGGAGCAATTGCTCGCCAGCACCCCCGCGGGCTGGCGCACGGGGCGCCTCTACGGGCCGGTGGTCAACGTCGTGCCCTTCGCCGGCGTGGCCGGATGGTCGCTCGACATCGTGGCGTGGGGGCCCGTCTCGGACAGCCTGATCACCGTGCACCCGGGGAGCGACGACGATCTGCTCGTCGTCGGCGTCTTCCACCCGGAGCTCTACGACGCCGACGGTGCCGCGGCGCAGGTCGAGGCGATCGCCGCGCTACTGTCGGCGGCCCTCGCCGATCCGGCGGCGTCGTTGCCGCCGATCGCGGCGAAACCGGTCGCTCCGGACCGGGTCCCGATCCCGGGCGGCTGGGTCACGCCGGCGGGACTGCGTGCGGCGCTCAGGTCCGCCGGGTTCGCCGCCGAGCAGGTGAACCTGCGCCTGGAAACGCCGGTCACGGTGGAGCTCATCGGCGCCGGACCGGAGCGGCTCCCGCAGGCCCGAGCGGTACTCCCGCCGGGTGTGCGCGTGCGGTGCGGCTGAGCGCGCCCGCCGACGTTTGCCGAAATGGCACGAAGACTTGCCATGGTGTCACCCTGCGGGGCACCGTGGCGGCATGACGGAGCACGCACACGCCCACGCGCACATCGATCCGGATTGGGCCGCCCTCGCCGCCGAGCTGGAAGCGGAGGCCACGACACTGGCGCCGTACGCGACGGCGGCCTTCGAGGCGATCGCCGAGCGCGTCCCGGCCCCCGGGACGGCGCTCGACGTCGGGGCCGGACCGGGCGTCCTCACCGACCTGCTGGCCGCGCGTTTCCCCACGGCCCGGGTGATCGCCGTCGACGGCGCCGAGCCGCTGCTGGACCGGGCCCGGGAGCGGGCGGCCGCCGCGGGGCGGACCGTCGAGACCCTGCGGACCGACCTGCCCGGCGGTGTCGCCGACCTGCCCGCGGCGGACGTCATCTGGACGGCGCAGACCCTGCACCACCTGGGTGATCAATCGGCGGCGATCGCCGCGCTGGCCGGGCGCCTGAACCCGGGGGGAGTGCTCGCCGTGGCCGAGGGCGGCCTGCCGCTGCGGTTCCTGCCGCGCGACATCGGCCTCGGCCGTCCGGGCCTCGCCGAGCGGCTCGACGCTCTGCAGGCGGAGGGCTTCGGGGCGATGCGGGCCGCGCTCGAGGGCACCGTCGACGTGCCGGAGGACTGGCCCGCGCTGCTGCGGGCGGCGGGCCTGCGCGACGTGCGGGCCCGCACCTTCCTGGTGGACCGCCCCGCGCCGCTGGACCCGGCGTCGCGGGACGCGGTCGCCCGCATGATGGGCCGTTACCTGCGCATGGCCGACCGGCTCGCACCCGACGACGCGGAGGTCCTGCGCCGGCTCACCGATCCCGGCGACCCCCACAACGTACGACGCCGCCCCGATGCCTTCGTGCTGGCCGCACGAACGGTGTACATCGGGACGGCGCCGTGACCGTCGTCGAGGACTAGGAGACCGTGGCCTTGCCGTCGGCGAAGGTGATCGTCCCGTTCTGGAAGGTCTGCTTGATCTCGCCGTTCTCGGCGGTCTCGTCGCTGGTGGGGTAGCCGAGCTTGCCGGCCTCGTGGCCCTCGTCGCCCCACTTGTCGCCGATCACGCCGTGCACGACGTGCGCGCCCGAGGCCTCGGACCAGTAGATGGTGCCGCCCTTGAGCGTGAGGTACTTGCCCTTCCCGTCCGGCAGTGCGGACACGGGGCCGAGCGGGGCGCCGAGGTGGCCCTTCTCGTAGCCGTACTTGGCGTACTCACCGATGATCGGGGCGTCGGTCAGCGTGACCTCGGTGCCGCCGGGCGTCGCGATGCTGGTCGAGGGCACGGCGGCCTTCGACTCGGAGCCCGCACCGTTCGCGCCGGACTCGCCCGCGCCCGCACCGTTCGCGCCGGTGACCGCGGAGGCCGCGCTGCCGGCGGCCGACGTCGCGGCGTCCTTCGCGTCGTTCGCCGTGTCCTTGGCGTTGTCGCAGGCGGTCATGGTCACGGTCAGCGCGACGGCGGCGGCTACTGCACCGAGCGTCCGTGTGATCCGAGTATTCATTAGAGCTCCCTTCGGCAGGGTGAACTGAACGCTCGGAATGTAACCACACTCCGGACCGGATTTCAGCGCAGACGCACGGTTTGGATCTGATCCACCGTGCCGAGCGGGCCCGTGATGTCGTGAATGACCGAATGGGTCAGACCTGCGCCGTCGGGCCCGGTGGACACTCGCGTGTCGAAGCCGATCGCACCGCCCACCGGGTCGCGGAACAGGTGCGCGGTCAGGTCGAGGTTCGGGTACGCCACCTGCTCGGGGGTGAACCGGGGTGTCATTCCGTTCGCGATGTCAAAAAGGCGTGCCGCCTGCGCGATCGGACCCGTCGGCTCGTCGAGGAGGGGGACGTCGGACTCCACCCAGTACGCCGCGCGGCCGGGACGCTCCTCCGCGCGACGGGTGCGCGCGGAGGCGATGAAGCCGCCCGGCCAGACGGCGCTCGGGTCGTACTCGGGCATCTGCTCGGCCGGCGGGATCGGATCCAGCTCGGAGGCGGCGACCTCGCGCGTGTCGCGGCGGTCGAGCAGCCACGCGCGCAGGACGAGTCCGGCGCGGCCCCCGTGACCGAGGACGGCCTCGACGAGCTCGATGGTGCGGCCGGGGCGCACCACCCGCACCTCCACGTCGACGACGTCCATCGGCAGCGTGCCGAGGATGTCGTAGGACAGGCGCGCGATGCGCAGGCCGTCGTCGCGGCGCGCGTCGCGGTCCTGCTCCACCGCGTGGGCGAGCAGCCCCATCGGCGGGGCGATGTGCTGCTCCGCGGTGTTCCATCCGCCGGAGACGTGCTCGGTGGGGCGGAACGCGGTCTCGGAGACCCGGTCGAAGTACGGCATGAGAGGGAGAGTACGCCTGCGACCGGCGGCTATCGCGCTCAGGGTTAATTGTGACTAACTCGAATCCGGCCCGGGAACGAGCACGCCCCGCACACCCGGAAGGGGTGTGCGGGGCGTGCTGCCGGCCGGTGGAAGAGGATCAGGCCTTCACATCGAACCGGTCTGCGTTGGCGAGCTTGGTCCATGCCGCGACGAAGTCGGTCACGAACTTCTCGCCGGCGTCGGCGGCGCCGTACACCTCGGCGATGCCGCGCAGGACCGAGTTGGAGCCGAAGACGAGGTCGGCGCGGGTGGCCGTCCACTTCTTCTCGCCGGTGGCGCGGTCGGTGCCGACGTAGGTGGAGTCGTCGTCGGACGCCGGGGTCCACTTGGTGGACATGTCCAGCAGGTTGACGAACCAATCGTTGCTCAGCACGCCGGGGCGGTCGGTGAACACGCCCGCCTCGGAGCCGCCGAAGTTGTTGCCCAGCACGCGGAGGCCGCCGAGGAGCACCGTCATCTCCGGCGCGGTGAGCCCGAGCAGGTTCGCCTTCTCGACGAGGAGGTACTCCGCCGGCATCGGCGCGCCCTTGGCCACGTAGTTGCGGAAGGCGTCGAAGCGCGGCTCGAGGACGGCGAAGGACTCCACGTCGGTCTCCGCCTGGGTCGCGTCGGTGCGGCCCGGCGTGAACGGGATGCTCACGTCGACACCGGCGGCCTTGGCGGCCTGCGCGACGCCGGCGTTGCCCGCCAGCACCACGACGTCGGCGAACGAGACCTTCGTGCCCGACTCGGCGTTCCAGGCGTCGACCACGCCCTCGAGCGTCCGGATGACCTGGGCGAGCTCGTCGGGCTCGTTGACCTCCCAGCCGGCCTGCGGCTGCAGGCGGAGGCGGCCGCCGTTGGCGCCGCCGCGCTTGTCGGTGCGCCGGAACGAGGAGAACGCCGCCCACGCGGTCTTGACCAGCTGTGCGGTGGTCAGGCCGGTCGCCAGGATGCGCTCGGTGATGGCGTCGGCGTCGGCCGCGTCGATCGGGGCGCCCTCGGCCGCGGGGATCGGGTCCTGCCACAGGTGCTCGGTCTTCGGGACCAGCGGGCCCACGTAGCGGGCGGTCGGGCCCATGTCGCGGTGGAGCAGCTTGAACCAGGCCTTGGCGAAGGCGTCCGCCAGCTGCTGCGGGTTGTCGAGCCAGCGCTTGGTGATCGCGCCGTAGATCGGGTCGAACCGCAGCGACAGGTCGGTCGTCAGCATCGACGGGTGGGTCTTGGCCGTGCCGAAGGCCTCCGGCACCGAGTTCGCCCAGCCGCCGTCCTTCGGACGCCACTGGTTCGCGCCGGCGGGGCTCTGGAAGAGCTCCCACTCGTTGCTGTAGAGGATCTCGAGGAAGCTGTTGTCCCACTTGGTCGGCGTGTGCGTCCAGATGACCTCGAGGCCGCTGGTCACGGCGTCCTTGCCGACGCCGGTGCCGTTGCCGCCCTTCCAGCCCAGGCCCTGCTGCTCCATCGGGGAGGCCTCGGGCTCGGGGCCGTTCTCGACGGGGCCCGCGCCGTGCGTCTTGCCGAACGTGTGGCCGCCGACGATGAGCGCCGCGGTCTCCTCGTCGTTCATCGCCATCCGGCCGAAGGTCTCACGGATGTCGTCCGCGGCCGCGATGTAGTCCGGGACCCCCTCGGGGCCTTCGGGATTGACGTAGATCAGGCCCATGTGAGTGGCGCCCAGGGGCTGATCCAGCTCGCGCTTGCCGGAGAACCGGCCGTCGGAGCCGAGCCAGGTGTGCTCCGGACCCCAGTAGACGTCCTCGGGCTCGGCCACGTCGGCGCGGCCGAAAGCGAAGCCCTCGGTGGTGAAGCCCATGTCCTCGAGGGCGACGTTGCCCGCGAACAGGATCAGGTCGGCCCAGGAGAGCTTGCGGCCGTACTTCTGCTTGACCGGCCACAGCAGCCGCCGGGCCTTGTCGAGGCTGACGTTGTCGGGCCAGCTGTTGAGCGGGGCGAAACGCTGCAGGCCCGCGCCGCCGCCGCCACGGCCGTCCGTGGTGCGGTAGGTGCCGGCGGAGTGCCAGGACATGCGGATGAACAGCGGGCCGTAATGGCCGAAGTCGGCGGGCCACCAGTCCTGCGAGTTCCGCATCAGCGCGACCAGGTCGGCGCGGACGGCGTCGACGTCGAGCGTCGCGACCTCGGCCGCGTAGTCGAAGTCCGCGCCCAGCGGGTCACCCTCGGCGGGGTTGTTGGCGAGCACCTTCAGGTTGACCTCGTCGGGCCACCAGTCGCGGTTGCCGCCGCCGGCCACGGGCGGGCGCAGCGAACCGTGCGCGACGGGGCAGCCCCCGCTTCCGCTCGTCTGTTCCTGGGGGGAGGTGGTCTGATCCTCGGACACGGCGTTCCTCTCGGGTACGGATGTGTGTTCGGCTGTGAAGCGGTGCGGCCGGGCTGTCGGGCCGCGCGTCACCCACCTTACGTCCGCGGAGCGCCAGATTCCAGCGTTTCTGGAATTATTCTAGAAATAGTCGAAAGTCGAGGTGAGACGGCCTATCGGAGCGGTAGGGAACCCCTATCGCCCGGCCCGGAGAGCACCTCGTCGATCAGCGCGCCGACCGCGGGAAGGCGGCCGTGATGGCGTCGAGGAGCGCGGGGTAGCGCTTGGCCTCGGGGTGGCTCCCGGGCTTGCCGCTCGAGACCACTGCGGCAGCCAGATCCCGCTCCGGGTCGGCCCACATCGCGATCTCCGTCAGACCCGTGTGGCCGAAGGCCGCAGGTGCGTTCCGGCCGAAGGGGCCGAACCGCTCGGAGCCGAGCATGTAGCCCGTGCCCCATCGCAGGGGCGCGCCGCCGGTCGCGAAGTCCGGGCGCAGCCGACGGGCCTGCGTGGTCGCCGCCGCGAGCGTCTCGGGCCGCAGCACGCGGACACCGTCGAGCTCACCGCCCCGGCGCAGGATCTCGGCGAACCGCGAGAGCTCGTGCGCGTTCGAGACCAGATTGGAGGAGGGCACGATGCCGGTGAGGAACTGCGGCGAGTTCGACATCGGCACGATCTGCTGCATGGTGCCGCCCACCACTTTCCGGAACGCGGCCTCGATGACCGGCGGCGCGGGCGTGCCGGTCGCGTAGCTCAGGCCGACCGCGGGCAGATCCCGGGGTGCGACACCGAAGTTGGTCCAGCGGAAGCCCAACGGGTCCAGGATCTCCGTCGCCGCGATCTCGCGGATGGTGCGACCGGTGGCGGCCAGCACGAGCTCGCGGACCAGTGGCCCCCACGTCAGCGCGTGGTAGAAGTGGAGCCGGCCGGGGGAGTACACGGGCTTGATGCCGGCGAGCATCGCCCGCGTGTACTCGCTGTCCTCGGAACGCGAGAGATCCGGCTTCGGCCCGGTGTTGATCGGGATCCCCGCGCTGTGGGTCAGCACGTGCCGCACGGTGACGCGGTCCTTGCCGTCGCTGGTGAACTCGGGCATGTAGTCGGCGACGCGGGCCTCGAGAGCGAGGTCGCCCCGCTCGATCAGCCGGTGTAGCACGGTGACTGCGACGCCCTTGGCCGTCGAGTAGGTGCAGAACGGGGTGCCGACGGTGACCGGGACCGGCTCGGCGGCCTCATCGCGGTTCGAGGGCAGAGCGGGGCCGTTGCCCCGGGCGTGACCGATGGCCCGGTCGAGCACGACCCGGCCGCGGTGCCGCACGCACACCTGGATCGCCGGCTGCATCCCGGCGGCGTACCACGACCGCGCCGCGAGCCAGACCCGCTCCACCGCCCGGGCGTCCACACCGTCGTGGTCCTCGGTGCCGACGTCGGTGACGGCGTCCAGGTCGCGGGGGATGCGGATGCGCCCCTCCTCGGGCCGCCGGGCCTGCTGCACGGTGTCGATGCTCACGGGACGAGCCTACGGATAGATTGGCGCGGTGACCCGTGCCAGCACCGTTCTCAAGCTCGCCTACGCCGCCGTCGCGGTCGTCGACACCACGCTGTCGGCGTCGCCGAAGCCTTCTCGCCACCACGCGCGTCGGTTCACCAAGCCGCTGCTGCTGCCGATCCTCGCGGCGTCGTTCGCCACCGACCCGCGGGCGCGGCGCTCGCCACTGCGCCGCTCCACGCTCGCGGGCCAGGCCGCCGGGTGGGTGGGCGATGTGGCACTGCTCGGCGACGAGCCGAGGGACTTCGCGCTCGGGGCGAGCGCGTTCGCGACCGGCCACGCCGCCTACATCAGCGGGCTGCTCGCGCAGCGTGATCCCGACGCCTCGCCGGTGCGCCCCGCCGCCGTCGGGGCGGCGTGGGTGGTCGGCGCGCCGCGGACCCTGCTCGCCGCGTACCGGACCGCTCCCGCGCTCGCGCCGGTCCTCGCGGGGTACTCCGCCGTGCTCAGTGGCACCGCCGCCGCGGCGACGGTGCTGGGCCCGCAGATCCCCGCCGACGCCCGCCGCGCCACGCTCGCGGGCGCCGGACTCTTCCTCCTGAGCGACTCGATCCTCGGGCTGCGCAAGTTCGTCCTCGCCGATCCGCCCGCGTGGATGGAGGGGGCCGTGATGGCCACGTACACGGGCGCGCAGTACCTGATCGCCGACGGGGCGGCGCGCGCCGGGGGAGTCGATCGGCAGGTCCGCGCCGGGGCTTGACCCTCACACCGTGTCAGGAGGAACAGTGGTGCCCGTGACCGACACCCCGGACCTCATGCCCATCGGCAGGTTCTCCTCGCTCAGCCGGATCAGCGTGCGGATGCTGCGCCACTACGACGCCCACGGTGTCCTGGTGCCCGCGGACGTCGACGCCGCGACCGGCCACCGCAGGTACGACGGAGCGCAGCTCGCCGAGGCGGCCGCCATCCGACGCCTGCGGGACGTGGGATTCGGCGTGTCCGCCATCGGCGCCCTGCTCGCGGTGCGCGGCACCGCGGCCTACGAGGAGGCCCTGCGCGCGCAGCGCCTCGAGCTCGTCGCGGCCGCGGACCGGGTGGCGGCGCGCCTGACCCTGCTCGACTCGATCCTTCAGGAGCCCACCATGACCGACACCGTTTCCGAGATCACCCTGCCCGCCCGCACACTCGTCTACCTGCGCGGCACCGTCCCCGACTACGCCGGGGAGGGCCTGCTGTGGCAGCGCTTCCTCCCTGCGCTCCGGGAGCAGGGCATCACCGCCGGCGCCACCGGCGGCTGCATCGAGCACGACGACGAGTTCCGCGAGGCGGACGTGGACGAGTCCGTCTTCGTCGAGGTGGCCGACGGCACCACCGCGGGCGCGCCGCTCGGCGTCCTGGCGACCGGGCCGCTGCGGGCCGTCGTCGCCACCGTCGAGGGGCCGTACCCACAGGCCATCGGCCGGGCGCACGAGCTGATCGGCGCCTACGTGGCCGAGCACGGACTCGAGCTCTCCCGGACCCCGGACGATCCGGCGACGCACCACTTCAACGTCTACCTCAACGACCCGTCGACGGTGCCCGAGGCGGACCTGCGCACGCAGGTCTTCGTGCCGGTGCGCTGAGTCAGTGCTCGGCGGGGGCGCCGCCGCGGATCTTGCCGATCAGGTGCACGATCGCGACCACGACGGCGCCCACCGCCAGGCCGAAGAGGGCCGAGCCGAGCGTGTTCGCCAGCCAGCCGAGCACCGAGCCGATGGCGGGGATCAGGTCGTGGGCCCAGGTCTCGAAGTGGTGCACCACGGAGTACGGCCGGTGCCAGCCCAGGTCGTCGAGGCCGACCAGCAGGATGTGCCCGCCGACCCAGCACATCGCGACGATGCCCACGTTCGCGAGCACGCTGAGTACCTTCGGCATCGCCTTGACCATCGCCGTGCCGACCCGGCGGCTGAACTCCGACGGGCGCTGGGCCAGCGCGAGGCCCACGTCGTCCATCTTCACGATGAGCGCGACCACGCCGTAGACGAGCGCGGTGATGAGGATCGCGACGACCACGAGGATCAGCGCCCGCGACCACAGGGCCTCGCTCGCGACCTCGTTCATCGCGATCACCATGATCTCGGCGGAGAGGATGAAGTCGGTGCGGATCGCGCCGCTGACCACGGTGTCCTCGTCGACGGCCTGCCCGGCGTCCGCCTCCGGCTCCTCGTGCCCGCTGAGCTTCTCCCAGATCTTCTCGGCGCCCTCGTAGCAGAGGTAGGTGCCGCCGAGCATCAGGATCGGGGTCAGTGCCCACGGAGCGAGCCAGCTCAGCAGCAGGATGGCCGGGAGGATGAAGACGAGCTTGTTGCGCAGCGATCCCTTGGCGATCCGTGCGACGATGCGCAGCTCGCGTGCGGGCTCGATGCCCTGCACGTAGCGCGGGGTGACGGCCGTGTCGTCGACGACCACGCCCGCCGCCTTGACGCTCGCGCGTCCGGCGGCCGCCGCCACGTCGTCGACCGACGCGGCTGCGAGCCGCGCGAGAGCGGCGATGTCGTCGAGTAGGGCTGCGAGTCCTCCGGCCATGGCGACAGCGTAAACGGCGGGGGCGCGCTGCGTTTGCCGGACTGCCGTCGCGGGTCCGCGGCGTGAGGGAGGATAATGGGGGAACCGTTACATGGAGACTGACACAAGCAGTTCGTACAGAGTCGACCGACCAAGACATTCGGGAGAAGCAAACACACATGAGTGCGCAGCAGCAGACCATCATCTACACGCTGACCGACGAGGCCCCACTACTGGCCACCGCGTCGTTCCTGCCGATCATCCGCGCCTTCGCCGGGCCCGCCGGCATCGACGTGCAGACCAGTGACATCTCGGTCGCTGCGCGCATTCTCGCGACCTTCCCCGAGCGGCTGACCGAGGAGCAGAAGGTTCCGGACAACCTGGCCGCCCTCGGCGAGCTGACCCAGGACCCGACCGCGAACATCATCAAGCTCCCGAACATCAGCGCCTCGGTGCCTCAGCTGCTGGCCGCGATCGCGGAGCTGCAGGGCAAGGGTTACGACATCCCCGACCTGCCGTCGGAGCCCAAGACCGACGAGGAGCGCGACATCGCGACCCGCTACTCGACGATCCTCGGCAGTGCCGTGAACCCCGTGCTGCGCCAGGGCAACTCCGACCGTCGCGCCCCGCGCGCGGTCAAGGAGTACGCCCGCAAGAACCCGCACAGCATGGGCGAGTGGTCGATGGCCTCGCGCAGCCATGTGGCGCACATGAAGCACGGCGACTTCTACCACGGCGAGAAGTCCACCACGCTCGACCGCGAGCGCGACCTGCGCATGGAGCTGGTGACCGCAGACGGCCAGACCCACGTGCTCAAGAAGAGCGTCAAGCTCGGCGCGGGCGACGTCATGGACTCGATGTTCATGAGCAAGAAGGCGCTGCTGGAGTTCTACGAGGAGCAGATGCAGGACGCCTACGAGACCGGCGTCATGTTCTCGCTGCACGTCAAGGCCACCATGATGAAGGTCTCGCACCCCATCGTCTTCGGCCACGCGGTCAAGGTCTTCTACAAGGAGGCGTTCGCCAAGCACCAGGAGCTCTTCGACGAGCTCGGCGTGAACGTCAACAACGGCCTCGGCGACCTGTACGACAAGATCGCGACCCTGCCGGCCTCCAAGCACGAGGAGATCGTCAAGGACCTGCACGCCTGCCACGAGCACCGCCCCGAGCTCGCGATGGTCGACTCGGCCCGCGGCATCTCCAACTTCCACTCGCCGTCCGACGTGATCGTCGACGCCTCGATGCCCGCGATGATCCGCGCCGGCGGCAAGATGTACGGCGCCGACGGCCGCACCAAGGACACCAAGGCCGTGATGCCGGAGTCCACCTTCGCGCGGATCTACCAGGAGATCATCAACTTCTGTAAGACCAACGGCGCCTTCGATCCTCGCACCATGGGCACCGTCCCCAACGTCGGCCTGATGGCGCAGAAGGCGGAGGAGTACGGCTCGCACGACAAGACCTTCGAGGTCCCCGCCGGCGGCACCGCGAACATCGTCGACAACGCCACCGGCGAGGTCCTGCTCTCCCAGGAGGTGGAGGAGGGCGACATCTGGCGCATGTGCACCGTCAAGGACGCACCGATCCGCGACTGGATCAAGCTGGCCGTCAACCGCGCCCGCCAGTCCGGTACGCCCGTGCTGTTCTGGCTCGACCCGTACCGCCCGCACGAGAACGAGCTGATCAAGGCGGTCAAGGCCGAGCTGAAGAACTACGACACCGAGGGCCTCGACATCCAGATCATGTCGCAGGTGCGCGCCATGCGCTACACCCTCGAGCGGGCCATGCGCGGCCTGGACACCATCGCCGCAACGGGCAACATCCTGCGCGACTACCTCACCGACCTGTTCCCGATCCTCGAGCTCGGCACGTCGGCGAAGATGCTCTCGATCGTCCCGCTCATGGCGGGCGGCGGCATGTACGAGACCGGTGCCGGCGGTTCGGCGCCCAAGCACGTCAAGCAGCTCACCGAGGAGAACCACCTGCGCTGGGACTCGCTGGGCGAGTTCCTCGCGCTGGCGGTCAGCCTCGAGGACACGGGCATCAAGAACGAGAACGCCGCCGCGAAGGTGCTGGCCACCACGCTCGACGCCGCGACGGGCAAGCTGCTCGAGACCAACAAGGCGCCCTCGCGCAGCACGGGCGAGCTCGACAACCGCGGCAGCCAGTTCTACCTGGCCCTGTACTGGGCCCAGGAGCTGGCCGCGCAGACCGAGAACCCGGAGCTGGCCGCGAAGTTCGCGCCGCTGGCGAAGGCGCTCACCGAGCACGAGGAGACCATCGTGGAGGAGCTGCGCGCGGTCCAGGGCGAGCCGGCCGACATCGGCGGCTACTACTACCCGGACCCCGAGAAGATGGCGAAGGTGATGCGCCCCAGCGCGACCTTCAACGCGGATCTGGACTCGCTCAACTCCTGATCGCGGGGCGCACCCGGTGCACGGGCACCGTCGACCATCCGGTCGGCGGTGCCCGTTCCGCTATCGCGGGGCGGGGGCCGCGAGCGCGATCACCATGGCGATGACGGCCTCCAGGTCCGCTGCCGCGCGATCGGCGTCGGGGGCCGAGACCTGCTGCAGGATCAGCCCGTCCACCGCGGCGACGACCACCCGGGCGAGCCTGTCGTACGGGACGGCGCTGTCCTCCTCGGCCCGATCGGCGGCCTCGACGCACCATTGGCGGACCACCTCGGCGTAACGCTCGTACTGGAGGCGGGCGAGGTCCTCGAGTCCCGGCGTGCGCAGAGCGTGCGTCACGAGCTCGTATTGCAGGACCTGGAGGCCGCGGTGATCGAGGACGAGCGTCGCCCAGAAGTTGCGCAGTCCCTGTGCCAGGGCGTGGGCGAGCCCGGCATCGGTGTCGGCCGAGCGTCGCAGGACCTCGGAGATGTCGTCGATCACCTGCTCGATCACCGCCTGCAGTAGCAGTTGCTTCCCGGGAAAGACGTGCTGCAGCGTGCCCAGGGGGATCCCCGCCTCGGAGGCGACGGCGCGCAGGCTGGTCTTGGCGACGCCGTCACGGATCAACACGGCCCGGGCGGCCGCGACGATCTGCGGGCCGCGGACCGCGGACTCGACGTAGGGCATCCGGCCTCCGGTTCGGTTCGTGGGTACCCCAGCAAATCACACCCGCTCCAGCGCGAGGTCTCGACACGGATGCGTGACTCGGATTACAGTACGTGCAGCAAGTCATACGACTGACTGAGAATGAGGAGCGGGACATGGTGGACGTGAACGTGATCGTGGTGGGCGCTGGTCTGGCGGGCCTGACCGCCGCCCGGCGGCTGGTGGAGGCGGGGAAGTCGGTGCTGGTCCTTGAAGCGCGTGACCGCGTCGCCGGCCGCAACCACGGTGGTTTCCTCAGCAACGGCGTGCCAGTCGAGCTGGGCGGGCAGTGGATCGGGCCCGATCAGAGCGCGGCTCTCGAACTCGTCGCCGAACTCGGGCTGGAGACCTTTCCCTCCTACGACGACGGTGACGCGATCACCTACGTCGACGGGCGTGCCGTTCGGTATGCGGACGAGAGCTTCGGCCTCGACGACGAGTCGCTGGCCGAGGTCGGACGCCTCTGGGCGGTCATCGAGAACCTCGCCGCCGAGGTCGATCCCGGTGAGCCCTGGGCGGTCGACGGCGCCGCTGACCTCGACCGGCACAACGTCGACACGTGGCTCAGTGCGAACACCGCGAGCGCCATGGCGCGCAGCTTCTTCCGGATCATCGTGCCCGCCGTCTTCTCCGCCGAGACCGCGGAGCTGTCCTTCCTGCACTTCCTGACCTACATCCGCTCGGGCACCAGCCTCGCGATGCTGCTGAGTACCCGCAAGGGCGCGCAGGACGCCCGTGTCGTCGGCGGCACGCACCAGATCTCCGAGCGGCTGGCCGGGCACCTGGGCGACGCCGTCCGACTCGGCACCGTCGTTCGCACGATCACTCAGGACGATGCCGGCGTCGCCGTCGCCTACGAGAGTGCCGACGGGACACGGGGCGGCGTGTTCACGGCGGAGCAGGTGATCGTCGCGATCCCGCCGACCCTCGCCGGCCGCATCCGCTACCTGCCGGCGCTGCCCTCGGCCCGCGACGGGCTCACCCAGCAGATCCCCGCCGGCTCCGTGATCAAGGTCCAGGTCGGCTATGACCGTCCGTTCTGGCGCGAGGACGGGCTCAGTGGTTTCGTCATCAGCCTCGACGACGCCTTCAACGTGGTCCTCGACAACTCGCCGAGCGACGGGAGCTGCGGCGTGCTGGTCGGCTTCCTCGAGGGCGCGCACGCGCGTGCCGCCGAACGCCTGAGCGCGGCCGAACGCCGCGACCTGGTGCTCGGCGCCTTGGTCAAGTACTTCGGCCCCGAGGCGGCTGCGCCCTTCGACTACGTGGAGCAGGACTGGAACGCTGAGGAGTTCAGTCGCGGTTGTTACGGCGGTCGGCTCGGCTGCGGCGTGTGGACGCAGTACGGTTCGGCACTGGCGGCACCCGTCGGCCGCATCCACTGGGCCGGTGCCGAGACGGCAGCCCGGTGGAACGGCTACATGGACGGAGCGATCCGATCCGGCCACCGCGCAGCGGAAGAGGTCCTCGCCGCGCCGTAGCGGGTCAGAGGAACCGGGACTGCTGGCCGTCGACGAAGGCCATCAGGCGCTGGTAGCCGCTGCCGGTGACGCGCACGAGCAGATCGAGCGCCACGGCGTCGGGCCCGATCAGGATGCGGCCGTGGTTCTTCTTGACGCCCCGCAGGATGGTGCGCGCCGCCGCGTCCGCCTCGGTGCGGGCCAGGTGCTTGTTGAAGAAGTCCGCGAACGAGGCCTGGTCCTGGCCCTCGGCGACGGTGGCGTTGTTGCAGATGTCGGTCTTGATCCCGCCGGGGTGCACACAGCTCACGCCGACGTTGTGATCGCTCGCGAGCATCTCGATGCGCAGCGCTTCGGTGAAGCCGCGCACCGCGAACTTCGCGGCGTTGTAGGCGCTCTGCCCGCCGACGCCGAACAGGCCGAAGATCGAGCTGGTGTTGACGATGTGACCGTCGCCGGAGGCGATGAGGTGCGGCAGGAAGGCCTTGGAGCTGTTGACGACGCCCCAGAAGTCCACGTCCATGAGGCGGTCGTAATCCTTGAAGGAGGTCTTCTCCACGCTCGCGTGGTGCGCGATGCCGGCGTTGTTGAACACCAGGTTGACCACCCCGTAGTGCGCGACCACGTCGTCCGCGTACGCGAGGATCTGCTCGCGCTCGCCGACGTTGACCACCTTGGTGTGCACCTCGGCGCCCAGCGCCCGCGCTTGCTCCGCGGTGTTCTCGAGGCCGACCGGGTCGTAGTCGCACAGCGAGAGCCGGGCGCCCTGCCGCGCCAACTCGAGCGCGAGCTCGCGACCCATACCGGACGCGACGCCCGTGACGACGGCGACCTTGCCGTGGAAGTCCTTCATCGTGGTTCTCCTCTTACTCCATGACCCGCGCGAGGAACTCGGCGGCGTCGTCGGCGGCCGCGTACACGGTGCCGAAGTGGTCGGTGGGGTACAGCTTGAGCGTCACCGGCTGGCGGTGCGCGGCCAGTGCCGCGGCGAGCGAGAGCCCGGACGCCACGGGGACATCGATGTCGGTGAGGCCGTGGCCCAGGAAGATCGGCCGGTCGTAGCCCGCGGTCGGGGTACCCATGTGCTCGTGCAGGGCGGTACCGATGCCGGGGATCGAACGCAGGGGAGCGGTGACCCAGGTGGAGATCCGCGCGCCGCGGACGGCCTCACGCGTGTCGTACAGGCTCAGGCGCTCCGCGAGGTCGACGACCCGTCGGCCCTCGTCGCTGAGTAGGCCGTCGATCCCGAGGTCGGGGCGGGCGTCGCGGATGCCGGCCAGGATGTACGCGGCGTAGACGGTGGTCAGCGGCGGGAGGACGATCGGCGGGAACGAGGGCCGGAGGAACTGCGCGACGCGCTCGATGTTGGCGGGCGTGCCGGTCGCGACGACGCCGCGCAGGTCGAGGTCGTAGCCCGCGCCGAACTCGCTCGCGTACCGGGCGCCGTTCATGGCCGCGCCCGCGCCCTGCGACTGTCCGACGAGGGCCCACCGCCGGGCCAGCGGCACGTCCAGCCCCCTCGCGGCCTGCACCGAGTCGATGAGGTTGTGCGCCTCGATGCGGCCGTTGAGGTAGCTCATCAGGCCGGGCGTGCCCATGCCCGCGTAGTCGGTGGCGACCACGGCGTAGCCGTGACGCAGCCAGTGCCCGAGGTAGAACCGCTGCCGGTCGGACTGCGGCTGGGCGGACGGGGTCGCGTCGTCACACAGCCCGACGGTGCCGTGCGCCCAGGCGATCACGGGCCAGCCGTCCGTGGGTGGGGCGCCGTGCGGCAGGAACAGTGCGGCGGTGCTGACCGCTCCCGGGCCGTGCTGGTTGGTGGTGGCGTAGAGGAAGCGGTGCGCCTCGGTTGCCTCGTCGAGGCCGAGCGCGGCGGCGAGCGGTACCCGCTCGATCGGGGTACCGGCCGGCACGACCGGGCCTGCGTACTCGCGCGCGTCGAGCCCGGACCAGTCCGGCGGGCCTATCGGGGTGACGGGATCGGGGGTGACGAACCCGCGCAGGAGGCCGGCGACACGATTCGTCAGCGCGCGCGGCAGGGCGGACGACGTGATCGGCACCACGTCAACCTAACAGGACGGGGCTCAGGCGGCCGCGCGGCGTCGCGGAATGGCGAGGGAGCAGGCGACGGCCAGTGCGCACACGGCGAGGCTGATCAGGATGGTGGCCTCGTAGGCGCCGGCGGAGGGGGTGCGGACCGGGCCCCCGGCGGTGACGGTGACCACGGTCGCACCGGTCAGGACCATGCCGACGACCGCCGTGGCCATCGACGTGCCGACCGAACGCATCAGCGCGTTGACCCCGTTGGCCTCGCCCGTCTGCGAGACCGGGACCACCGACATGATCAGCGCCGGCATCGCGGAGTAGGCGACACCCAGGCCTGCACCGACGAGCGCGCTCGCCCCGAGGATCCACTGCCATGTGATGGACCAGGGGCCGGTCAGCGCCGCGAGGAGCACCAGGTAACCGCCCGCGATCACGACGCCGCCGATCGCCAGCGACAGGCGGGCGCCGTGCCGGTCGGTGATCCACGAGCTCACGTAGGAGAAGCCGAACATCACGAGGCCGGTGGGCATGAGCACCAGGCTCGCGGGCACCATGTCGAGGCCGAGGCCGGCGGGTGCCTCGTCCGGCGCCATGAGCAACTGGATGGGCATCATCTGCATCGCGTAGAACGCGAAGCCGGTGGCGACGGAGGCGATGTTGGTCAGCAGGATCGGCGGGTGCAGCAGGGTGTCGACGTCGATGAGCGCATTCGGGGTGCGTCGCTCGTAGCGCCACCACGCGACCGCCGAGACCGCGAACGCCGCGAACATGCCGAGGGTGAGGGGATCCGTCCACCCCCAGTCGGCGGCCTTGGACAGCGGGAGCAGCACGAAGGTCAACACGGCGGTGAGGCCGAGCGTGCCGACCACGTCGAAGCGTCCGCCACGCTCGGACGGCCCCTCGGGGACGAACCGCAGGATCGCGGCCGCGCACAGCACGGCGGCGAGCGCGCACAGCCAGAACAGCGCGTGCCAACTGAGGTGCCGGGCGACCGCCGCGGCGAACGGCAGCCCGAGCGCCCCGCCCACTCCCAGCGACGCGCTCATCGCGCCGACCGCCGCGCCGAGCTGTGCCGGCGGCACGATGTCGCGCAGGATGCTGATGCCGACCGCGATCGCGCCGATCCCGAGCCCCTGCAGGCCTCGGCCGACGAGGAACGGCAGCAAGGAGGTCGAGACGGCGCAGACGGCCGACCCGAGAGCGACCGCGGCCATGTTGCCCAGCAGCACGCGGCGCTTGCCGAACATGTCGCCGAGGCGACCGGCGATCGGCGTGCCGATGGCGCCGACGAGCAGGGTGATCGTCAGCGTCCAGGAGGCGTTCGACGGGGTGGTCCCGACGAGGTCGGGGAGCTGGGGGATCAGCGGCACGATGATGGTCTGCATCAGCGCGACCACGATGCCCGCGGCGCACAGGACGGCGACGGCGGCGCGGGAGTATGACGGAGACAGGGCGATGCCTTCGGTGTCGGTGGTGGGCTGCTAGCAATCCTAACAATGGAGGCGCGCTGCACCGGCAGCGCGATCCGGCGCGCTTCCTCAGTCGCGACGCTCGAGATCCGCGTGACCCGCGAAGCGGGCTGCGGGTCCCGCGAGGACGCCGCGCAGCTCCAGGAACAGCGCGCGCGCGTCGGCGCCGGGCCAGTCCCGCGGCAACGCGTCGACGGGCAGGCCCGGGTCGCGGTAGGGCAGTTCGCGCCAGGAGGTGACGAGCCGGAGGTGATCGGCGAAGGCGTCCTCGTCGGTCCCGGCGGCGGATTCCCATCGCTCCCGTACAGGGCCGAACTCGTCGAGGAAGGTGCGGTAGTCCTCGGCTAGGGCGTCGAGGGGCCACCACTGTCCGGCCTGCGTCCGTAGCCGCTCGATGTCGGGAGCGTGTAGCTCGAACCACTCGACATAGCCGTCGAGCTCGAGGCGGATGAGCCGCTCGCGCGCCTCGTTGCCGATGCCCGACGGCGCGAGGTAGACGCTGGCGGCGACCACGCCGAAGCCCATCTCGCTCAGAGTCTTCTTCAGAAGTACCCTTCGGGCGCGCTGTGATTCGGGGACCGAGAACACGGCGAGGCTCCAGGGTGCCACTGCGTCGTAGCCGTGCTCGCCGAAGATCCGGGTGTCGCCCGCCTCGAAGGCCGCGGCGCGCCTCCCGGCGAGGCGGTAGCGGCCGGGGGTCGCGGCCTCTAAGAGGCCCCGCGACTTCATCCGGGAGACGCTAGAGCGCACCGATTGCTCGTCGGGGCCGGCGGTGCCGACGAGGGCGATGATCTGCGCGATCGGCAACGGTTCCTCGCCGCGCCCGTAGAGGCCGAACAGCGAGACGATGAGATCGCGGACCAGCGGCTGTGCGCGCGTTGCTTCCGTCATCGGCCCCTCCTCACCGTCCGGTCCCGTGCCGGCCTCAGGGCGAGGCTACCCGCGTGCGCCGGAGCCGATCTCCGCGATGCCTGCGATCTCGATCATCGCCTCGGGCTGCCACAGCTCGCTGATGCCGATACCCGCCATGGCGGGGTAGTGGTCGCCGGCGAGCTCGCGCCAGACGCGGCCGATCTCTTTGCCGTTGCGCTGGTAGTCCTGCACGTCCGTGAGGTAGATGGTCACCGAGACCAGATCGTCTGGCGTACCACCCGCTTCGGCGACTGTGGCCAGCACGTTGGAGAACGCGCGGCGGAACTGCTCGACGATGCCGCCGGGGACGATCGCGCCCTCGGCGTCCATGGCGGTCTGGCCGCCCAGATGGAGGGTGTTCCCGACGCGTGTGCCGTGCGCGAAGCCACGGGGGACGGCGAGCTGCGGGGGATTGACGGTGACCTTGGCGGACATGGGGTTCCTTTCATGCAGAGGCGGATCGGTGACGAAGAAGGGTCTGTCCCAGAGGTGTGATCCGTGCTACATTCAGCCTATCTGACGGACGTCAGAAACGCTATATACGAGTTCGGAGGCTTCTCCCGTGCGGCTCGCAACCCATCAGCTCGGCGATCGGACGATCGCCACCGTCGACACCGGATCCGGTCCGCGATGCGCGGGCGCAGCGAGCGTCGACGAGCTTCTGCGTCAGGACGACTGGCGTGCCGCTGCGCGCCGCGCCGCGGAGGAGGGAGAGGCGCTCCCGCCCGCGGCCCGCCCGCTCGCGCCGATCCGCGCCCCCGGCAAGGTGCTGTGCTGCGGGCTCAACTACCGCGCCCACATCGAGGAGATGGGCCGCGGCGTCCCCGAGGTACCCACCTTCTTCGCGAAGTGGGCGGATACCCTCGTCGGTCCCGAGGCCGACGTCGCCCTCGCCGCCGGTGACACCACAAAGCTGGACTGGGAGGCGGAACTCGCCGTCGTCGTGGGCGCCGATCTGCGCCGCGCTTCCGTCGCCGAGTGCGCGGCCGCGATCGCCGGCTACACCGTGAGCAACGACGTCTCGCTGCGCGACCGGCAGTGGGCCACCACCCAGTGGCTCTCCGGGAAGGCCTGGGACGCGACCACGCCCGTCGGGCCCGTCGTCGTCACCACCGACGCCTTCGACCCCGCCGAGCACGTCGTGACCTGCCGCGTCGACGGGGAGACCGTGCAGCACGCCCCGCTCGACGACCTGCTCTTCCCGCCGGCCGAACTGCTGCACCACGCCTCGCTGTTCACCCGATTGCGCCCCGGCGACCTCGTGCTCACCGGTACCCCCGCCGGCGTGGGCGCGGGCCGTGATCCGCAGCGCTTCCTCTCCGACGGGCAGGTGCTCGAGACCGAGATCTCGGGGATCGGACTCCTGCGCAACACCATCCGTATCCGAGCCTGACCGCAACCGCGTTCACCACCAGAAAGGCGAAGCCCATGAGCGAACAGATCGTCGACCCCGCACTGCTACCGACCGGCGACGTCCCCGTCGTCACCCGCCACGGCGCGGAGAGCACCGACACCGCGCAGTCCGGAGACTGCATCCGCGTCTCCGGCGTCAGCATCCAGCACACGCCCGCCACGAAGATCTGGTACGGCCAGGTGCGCAACAAGCCCGGCTACCGGTCGCTGCCGCACCACCACGGTGAGGCCGAGACCGGCGGCTACGTCCTCTCGGGCCACGGCCGCATCTACTACGGCGAGGGCTACACCCGGTACACCGATATGACCGAGGGGGACTGGGTCTTCGTGCCGCCGTACATGCCGCACGTCGAGGCCAACATGTCGATCACCGACGACCTCGTCTGGCTCACCTGTCGCACGCCCGAGAACATCGTCGTGAACCTGGACGACGTCGACGACGCCACGCTCGAGGGGTACCGCCGCGCATGACCACCGTCAACGAGTTCGACAGCAACGTGGCCGATTCCGCGCGTTTCCTCGACGCGGTCCGCCTCACGGAGACCGACGACGCCCCCGCGGGGCACCGCGCCTTCACCGCCACCACCCAGTACGTCCCCTGGCCCAAGGCCTACGGCGGCGACCTGGTGGCGCAGGCGGTCGCCGCGGCGTGCGCGACCGTCGAGGGCAAGACCGTGCACTCCGCCCACAGCTACTTCCTGCGCCCGGCGGAAATCGGCGGCGACGTCCGCTACGAGGTCGAGATCCTGCGCGACGGGCGGGGATACGCCACCCGGCACGTCCGCGGCCTGCAGGGCGGTAAAGTGATCTACACCTGCTACGCCTCCTTCGCCGCCGGTGCGGACGGCACCGAGGTCCCCGGGGCGCCGCTCGTCGGGGAGGTCGCGGGCACCGGTCTCGCCGGTGTCCCCGCGCCCGAGGGCCTCCCGTCGTCCGCCGAGGCCCTCGCGGGACGCGACGGCGCCGACGCCGACTACTGGTCGCATGGCCGCAGTTTCGAGATGCGGCACGTCCCCGATCCGATCTACCTCCCCGGCGACCGTGACCGTGCCCCCCGGCAGGCGGTGTGGATCAAGGCCTTCTCGACGTTGCCCGAGGAGCAGACCGTCCACGACATCGCGCTGGCCTACTGCTGCGACTACACGATTTTGGAGCCCTCGTTGCGGGCGCTCGGTGCGTCGTGGTCCGACGACGGCCTGCGCACCGCCAGCCTCGACCACGCGATGTGGTTCCACCGCCCGGCGCGCCTGGACGACTGGGTCCTCTACTCCCAGGAGTCGGTGAACGTCGGCTCCTCCCGCGGCCTCAACACCGGCCGCTTCCACGACCGCAACGGCACCCACCTGGCCACCGTGTGCCAGGAGGGGCTGCTCGCGCAGTGACCAGGAGGCCCACGATGACCCTGACGCCCAGCGCCCACGAGGACACCTTCGCCCGCGACCATCTGCCGCCCGCGGAGCAGTGGCCGACGCTCGAGTTCACGCTGCCCGAACTGCGGTACCCCGATCGCCTCAACGCCGCCGTCGCCCTCATCGACGAGGGCGCGGAGCGGTTCGGCGACCGGACCGCGATCCGGACGCCCGAGGGGCTGCGGTGGACCTACCGGGACCTGCGCGAGGCCTCGGACCGGGTGGCGCAGGTCCTCGTCGACGAGTTCGGCGTGCGGCCGGGCAACCGAGTGCTGCTCCGCGAGGGCAACACCCCCTGGCTCGTGGCCGCCTGGCTCGGCGCGCTGAAGGCCGGCGCCGTGCTCGTGACGACGATGCCCATGCTCCGCCCCGCCGAGCTGGTGGACCTCCTGGAGCGGACGACGCCCGTCGTCTGCGTCAGCGGTGCGGCGGCGGCCGCGGACCTCCGCGCGGCGCTGCGGAGCACCGGGTCCGGCGCCGCGCTGGTCCTCCTCGGCGGTGACGATCCCGACCGGCTCGAGCAGCGCGCCGCCCGTCGGGACGGGGTCTTCACCCCCGTGACGACGGCCGCGGACGACGTCGCCCTGCTCTGCCCGACCTCGGGCAGCACCGGCAGGCCCAAGATCACGATGCACTTCCATCGCGACGTCCTGGCCAACGCCGACACCTTCGCCCGGCACGTCCTGCGCCCCGGACCGGAGGACGTCTTCGCGGGATCGCCGCCCCTCGCGTTCACCTTCGGCCTCGGCGGCCTCGTCGTCTTCCCGCTGCGCTTCGGGGCGAGCACCGTGCTCACCGAGCGGGCTACCCCGGCGCAGCTCGCCGACGTCGTCGCCGAGCACGGAGTGACGGTCCTCTTCACCGCGCCGACCGCCTACCGCGCGATCATCCGGGGCGGCGGCGCGGGACGGCTCCGCGGTGTCCGCGTCGGCGTCTCCGCGGGCGAGCACCTGTCGGAGGAGACCTTCGAGCTGGTCCGCGACGAGTGCGGTATCGAGCTCGTCAACGGCATCGGCTGCACCGAGTTGCTGCACGTCTTCCTCTCCACCGCGCCCGGCCGCACCGTCCCCGGCGCGCTCGGCACCCCCGTTCCCGGCTACCGCGCCACGGTGCTCGGCCCGGACGACGAGGAGGTCGGCCCGGGGGTCGCGGGTCGCCTCGCCGCCATCGGCCCCACCGGCTGCCGCTACCTCGACGACGCCCGGCAGCTCGGCTACGTGGTGAACGGCTGGAACGTCACCGGCGACACCGTCGTCCGCGACGCCGACGGGACCTTCCGGTTCCAGGCCCGGTCCGACGCGATGATCGTCTCCTCCGGCTACAACATCGGCGGTCCCGAGGTCGAGGCCGCGATCTGCGCCGACGACGCCGTCGTCGAGGCCGCGGTGGTCGGCCGGCCCGACACGGAGCGCGGGGCCGTCGTCTGTGCGTTCGTCGTGCTGCGCGAGGGCGAGGACGCCGGCGACGCGATGGTGCGGCGCATCCAGGACGGCGTGAAGGCGCGCCTCGCGCCGTACAAGTACCCGCGGGACGTCCGCTTCGTGGACGCACTGCCGCGCAACCCCTCCGGCAAGCTCCAGCACTTCCGGCTCCGAGAACAACTGGCCCGCGAGTCCGACGCCGCGGTCCGCGGCTGATCGGCCCATTTCAGCACGAAGGACTACAGAGATGAAGATCGCAGTGATCGGCGGTGGCCCCGGCGGCCTCTACTTCTCCGCCTTGATGAAGCAACTCGATCCCGCCCACGAGATCACCCTGTTCGAGCGGAACCGGGCCGAGGACACCTTCGGCTTCGGCGTCGTCTTCTCCGACGAGACCCTCGGCGGCATCGAGAGCGCCGACCCGGTGATCTACGGGCAGATGGAATCGCTGTTCGCCCGGTGGACCGACATCGACGTGCACTACCGCGGTCGATGGAACACCGTGGGCGGCCAGGGCTTCGCCGCGATGAACCGGCACGACCTCCTCGCCCTGCTGCAGCGCCGCTGCCTCGACCTGGGCGTCGACGTGCGGTTCGCGACGCCCGCCCCGGACGTCGAGGAGCTGATGGCCACGCACGATCTCGTGCTCGCCGCCGACGGCCTGAACTCCGCCGCCCGCAGCCGTTTCGCCGAGGGCTTCGAGCCTGACCTGGACCGGCGGCGGTGCAAGTACATGTGGCTCGGCACCGAGAAGGTCTTCGAGGCCTTCACGTTCATCGTCGAGGACACGCAGTGGGGCACGATGCAGATCCACGGCTACCCGTACTCGGATCAGGGCAGTACGTTCATCGTCGAGATGGCCGAGGACGTCTGGCGGCGCGCCGGATTCGACGCCACCGAGAGCCGGGCCTTCGCGCCGGGCGAGAACGACGAGGCCGCCATCGAGCGGATCGCGGAGATCTTCGCCCCGTACCTCGGCGACAGCCGCATCCTCGCCAACAACTCGCAGTGGATCACCTTCACCACCGTCCGCAACACCAGCTGGGTGCATCGGAACCTGGTGCTGCTCGGCGACGCCGCGCACACGGCGCACTTCTCCATCGGCTCCGGCACCAAGCTCGCCATGGAGGACGCACTTTCGCTGGCGGCGTGCCTGCACGAGAACGGCGACCTCGGCACCGCCCTCAAGGTCTACGAGGAGGAGCGGCGGCCCGTCGTCGAATCGACGCAGCGCGCCGCGCAGGCCTCCCTCGAGTGGTTCGAGACCATCGGCACCTACCGGGAGCAGGACCAGGTCCAGTTCACCTTCAATCTGCTCACGCGCAGCCGCCGCATCACGTTTGACAACCTGCGGCTCCGCGACGCGGACTTCGCCGACCGGATCATGCGCTCCTTCAGCGCGGGTACCGAAGCGGGACCCGAGACCCCGGCGATGTTCCATCCCCTCAGCATCGGCGACCTGACGCTGAAGAACCGGATCGTGGTCTCGCCCATGGACATGTACTCCGCCGTGGACGGCATGCCCAACGACTTCCACGTCATGCACCTCGGCTCCAAGGCGCTCGGCGGGGCCGGCCTGGTCATGACCGAGATGGTCTGCGTCTCCGCGGACGGCCGGATTACACCCGGCTGCACGGGCCTGTACACCGACGATCAGCGCGAGGCCTGGCGCCGTGTGGTCGACGCCGTGCACGCCTACTCCGGCGCCAAGATCGGACTGCAACTGGGCCATTCGGGGCGCAAGGGCTCGACCAAGCTCATGTGGGAGGGCATCGACGACCCGCTCGACGCCGACAACTGGGAGACCATGGGCCCGTCGGCGCTGCCCTACGGGCCGAACAGTGCGGTGCCCCGCGCGATGACGCGCGCCGACATGGACCGCGTCGTCGAGGAGTTCGCCGACGCCGCGCGTCGCGGCGCCGCGGCGGGATTCGACCTGCTCGAATTCCACGCCGGCCACGGCTACCTGATCTCCTCGTTCCTCTCGCCGATCGCCAACACCCGCACCGACGAGTACGGCGGATCCGCGGCGAACCGGCTCCGTTTTCCCCTCGAGGTCTTCGACGCGGTCCGGGCCGCCTGGCCGGCCGGCCGTCCGATCTCGGTGCGCCTCTCGGCCACCGACTGGATCCCGGACGGCAACGACATCGAGGACGCGCTGGCGATCGCCCGCGCCTTCTGCGAGCACGGCGTCGACCTCGTGGACGTCTCCACCGGCCAGGTCGCCAAGCACGAGCGCCCCGCGTTCGGCCGGAGTTACCAGACGCCGTACGCCGATCGCATCCGGAACGAGGTCGCCGGCCCCGCCGGTGTGAAGGTGATCGCCGTCGGCGCCATCTCCTCCTACGACGACGTCAACTCGATCGTGCTGGCCGGCCGCGCCGACCTGTGCGCGCTCGGCCGAGCGCACCTGTACGACCCGCAGTGGACGCTGCACGCCGCCGCCGACCAGGGGTACACCGGGCCGGGCGCGCCGTGGCCCGATCAGTTCCGCGCGGGCAACCGCAAGCCGCCGAGCGCCCGCACCGACGCGGTCAGGCCGCGGCTCGCACTGCTGCGTGACGAGGAACCCGAACTCGCCGGACACGTGCGGTGGGCCCCGTGACCGCCGCCGCGGCCGTGCCCGCGATCCCGGCCGCGGTCACGCGGCGGGTGCTGCTGTGCTGCTGGCTCGTCGTGCTCGCCGACGGCTACGACATCGGGGTCTTCGGCGCCGTCGTGCCCGGACTCCTCGGCTACGAGCCGTGGGGCTTGAGCTCGGTGCAGGTCGGCGGCCTGGCCGCTTGGTCCCTCGTCGGCATGCTGATCGGGGCCACCGTGATCGGCCTGCTCGCCGAGCGCTTCGGCCGTAAGACCATGCTCCTCGTGGCGATCGGCCTGTGCGCCCTCCCGCAGTTGGCCGCGGCGCTCGCCCCGACTCCCGAACTGCTCGGTGTGGCGCGTCTGATCGGCGGCCTCGGCCTGGGAGGTGTCATCCCCATCGCCGCCGCCTACACGATCGAGTTCTCTCCGCCGCGGCGACGATCGCTCAACTACGGAATCATGTACTCGGGATACTCGCTGGGCATCATGCTCGCGGCCCTTGTCGCCGTGGCGTTCCTCGATCGCCTCGGGTGGCGACCGGTGATGGGCATGGGCGTGGTCGCACTCCTCCTGATCCCGTTCCTCGCGGTGGCCCTGCCGCAGTCGATCGAGCAACTCACCACCGCGGGCCGCACCGACGAGGCCGCGCGGGTCGCCCGATCCTTGGGGATCGAACCCGAGGCGGCCATCGCCGCGGCCCTGCCCGTCGACGACGAGATCCGCGGCATGCGGTGGAGCGACTACCTGCGCACGATCTTCTCGTCCCGCTACCGACTGGCGACTGCCTGTTTCTGGGTGGCCCTGTTCTGCGGGCTGCTGCTGGTCTACGGGCTCAACACCTGGCTCCCACAGATCATGCGCAAGGCGGGTTACGACCTGGGGTCGTCGTTGATGTTCCTGCTCGTCTTCTCCATCGCGTCGGCCATCGGGGGCGTCGTGATCGGGCGGCTCGCGGACGAGCGCGGGCAGAAGCCCGTACTCGTGACGTGCTATGCCCTCGGCGCTCTGGGCATTCTCGCGTTGATGTTCCGCGGCCCGCTGCTCGTCAACTACATCCTCGTGGCGATCGCCGGCATCGGGTCGATCTCCACCTCGCTGGTGCTGACGGGCTGGGTCGCGCACTACTACCCGGCGCGGATCCGCGCCGCTGCCACCGGTATGGCGCTGTCCTTCGCGCGGATCGGCGCGATCGTCGGTCCGGTGATCGGCGGCGTCATCGCGGGAGCCGGGTTCGGGTATCAGATGAACTTCGTCTTCTTCGCGGTCGTCGGTGCGGTCGCCGCCATCGCCGTCGCCGTGCTGCCGGTGCCGACGTCCGCCCCGAGCCCGGAGGCGGACCCGGACGAGTTGTCCACGGCCGGGGCCTGATCCCCTCGGACGAGAACGGCGGCGCCTCCGGGAGGAGGCGCCGCCGTTCCCGTGCGCGGCGTCGTTCGCTCAGACGTCGACGAGCGCCAGCACGCGGGCGGGGGAGCCGGTACCGCCGACGATCGGCAGTGGCGAGACCACGACCACGGCGCCCTGCGGAGGCAGCTGGGCGAGGTTCCGCAGACTCGTGAGGCCGTACTTGTCGGCGCCGAGCAGGAAGTTGTGCGCCGGGAAGGGCGGCTCGAGCATCGCCGCGTTGCCGGCGTCGATGCCCACGGTCTCCACGCCGAAACCGGAGATCGGGACCTCCTCGGCGAGCCAGCGGGCGCAGGCCGCGGAGACGCCGGGCGTGTGCGAACCGCCCTCGGCGGCGCCCAGGAAGCGCTCGCGGTCGCCGCCGTACTGATCCCAGCCCGTGCGCAGGAGGAGCCACGCGCCCTCCGGGACGGCGCCGTGCTCGGCGATCCAGCCCTCGACGTCGGCCACCTCCAGCAGCCAGTCCGGGTCCGCCGCGGCGCGATCCGCGAAGTCCATCACGCAGGCGGGGCCGACGAGGCGCTCGGGCGGCAGCTCGCTCACGTCGGCACCGTCACGACCCGTGATCCAGTGGCACGGGGCGTCCACGTGCGTGCCGATGTGCTCGCCCGTGTGGATGTTGTTGTGCTGCCACGCCGGCGCCGTCGGCTCGAACGCGGCGACCCGCTCCAGGCTGAAGTCGATGAGGTTCACGAAGGGCTCCGGCAGGCGGAGCGAGGGGGTGTCCGCGGAGAGCGGCGTCGTCAGATCGAGTACCCGGATCCTGCCGCCTGCGAGGGCGGTGGCGAGTTCGGTGAGCATTGGGTCCTCTTCTCCCCGGCACGGGCCGGCATCGGCTGAGCGGCGCGCGGGCCGCACCGTCGGCGAACGGCGGCTGCGCCCGACGGTAGGACGCGCCGCAGCACCCCGCTATCCAGATCGCGACGGCCCGCTGTCCCGATCGGAGCGGGCCCCCGGCGGGCCCTTCAACCCGTCCCGTGGCGAGGCTAGCGTGGTACGCATCACACGGCCCGTGATACGTGAAAGGCAGGTCGGGGCATGGCGGAACGCTCCTTTGCGAAAGAGGTCCTCAAGCTGCGCCAGGAACCGGGGACCCGGTTCGAGGGCGAGGGGATCCTGGCGGTGACCAAGGCGCTGCTGCAGTCCGGCGTCGCGTACGTCGGCGGCTACCAGGGGGCGCCGATCAGCCATCTGATGGACGTCCTCGGCGACGCCCGCGAGATCCTCGACGAGTACGGTGTGTACTTCGAGAACAGCGCCTCGGAGGCGACCGCCGCGGCGATGCTCGCCGCCTCCGTGCACTATCCGCTGCGCGGCGCGATCACCTTCAAGTCGACGGTGGGCACCAACGTCGCGTCCGATGCGCTGGCGAACCTGGCGAGCGGCGGGGTGACGGGCGGCGCGCTGATCATCGTCGGCGAGGACTACGGCGAGGGCAGCTCGATCATGCAGGAGCGCTCCCACGCCTTCGCGATGAAATCGCAGATGTGGCTGCTGGATCCGCGACCCGACCACACCGCGATCGTCGATGCCGTGGAGCACGGTTTCGCCCTGTCCGAGGCGTCGAACACCCCGGTCATGCTGGAGCTGCGGCTGCGCTCGTGCCACCTGCACGGCACCTTCACCACCCGGGAGAACCGCCGCCCGCAGATGACGGTCGAGCAGGCCATGGAGAACCCGAAGCGGGACGTGAGCCGCGTCGTGCTGCCGCCCGCGAGCTTCCAGCACGAGCAGGAGAAGATCGCCCACCGCTGGCCGGCGGCGGTGGAGTACATCCGCGAGCACCGGCTCAACGAGACCTTCGGGCCCACCGACGGCCGGGTCGGCCTCATCGTGCAGGGCGGCCTGTACAACACGCTCAATCGCGCGCTCGAACTGCTCGGCTGCTCGGACGCCTTCGGCGACACCGCGGTCCCGCTGTACGTGATGAACGTGACCTATCCCGTGATCGACGAGGAGATCGTCGAGTTCTGCGCCGACAAGGACGCGGTCCTGCTCCTCGAGGAGGGCCAACCCGACTACATCGAGCACAACCTCAACGCGATCCTGCGCCGCAACGGCCTCGACACGGCGCTGCACGGCAAGGACGTGCTGCCGAAGGCGGGGGAGTACACCCCGATCGCCGTCACGAAGGGCGTCGCCGAGTTCCTCGGCCGCTACGTGCCCGAGCTCGTCACCGGCGATCCCGCTGTGCTCCTCCCGGCCGGCGACCCCCGCAGCCCGTTCACCGAGCGGGTCGACGGCCGCGCGGTCCAGCCCCGCCCGCCCGGCCTGTGCACCGGCTGCCCCGAACGGCCGATCTTCTCCGCGCTCAAGCTCGCCGAACGCGAGACCGGCGTGGAGCACCACGTGAGCGCCGACATCGGGTGCCACCTGTTCGCCATCAACGAGCCCTTCAACCTGGGCGCCACCACGATGGGCTACGGCCTCGGCTCCGCCGGCGGAGCCGCGCTGAGCAGCAAGGACGCCGACCGGCGCGGCATCGCGGTGATGGGCGACGGCGGCTTCTGGCACAACGGTCTCACCTCCGGCGTCGGCAACGCCGTCTTCAACGAGTCCGACCAGCTCCTGGTGGTGGTGGACAACGCCTACGCCGCCGCGACCGGCGGTCAGGACCTGCTCTCCTCCCGCGCGATCCTGCCCGACCGCAGCACCAACAACCCGATCGAGCGGGCGGTGCGCGGCGTCGGCGTGACGTGGGCGAAGACCATGCCGGACACCTTCGACGTCGCGAAGATGCGCGACGTCTTCATCGACGCCCTCACCAGTAAGAAGAAGGGCCCCAAGGTCATCGTCGCCCAGAGCGAGTGCCAGCTGAACAAGCAGCGCCGCGAGAAGCCGGAACGCGCCGCGGCGGTCGAGGCCGGCAAGCGCGTCGTGACCCAGCGGTTCGGCGTCGACCCGGAGACCTGCACGGGCGATCACGCCTGCATGCGGATCTCGGGCTGCCCGTCGCTGACGATCGCGCCCAACCCCGACCCCATGCGCACCGACCCCGTCGCCGCCGTCACCGACACCTGCGTCGGCTGCGGCGTCTGCGGTAACAACGCGCACGCGGCGGCGCTGTGCCCGTCGTTCTACCGCACGGACGTCGTCACCAATCCCACTCGCGTCGACCGGATCCGCGACCGCGTGCGCGGCGCCGTGTCCGAGCGCCTCGGCCGTGGCCTCGAGGGGCGCGCCGCTCGCTACGAATCCACGGAGGCCTTCTCATGACCTGGACCATCGGGCAGCGGCCCATCACCGTGGCGGTGCTCGCCATGGGCGGCGAGGGCGGCGGCGTGCTCGCCGATTGGATCGTCTCGCTCGGCGAGGACGAGGGCTGGACCGCGCAGAACACCTCCGTGGCCGGCGTCGCGCAGCGCACCGGCGCCACCGTCTACTACGCGGAACTCTTCCCGCCGGACGTGGCGCACCGCAGTGGAACGGGCCGCGCCCGCGACACCCCGATCCTGTCGCTCATGCCCACGCCGGGCGAGGTCGACGTGCTCATCGCGTCCGAGCTCATGGAGGCCGGCCGCGCCGTGCAGCGCGGCTTCGTCACCCCCGACCGGACCACGCTCATCGCCTCGCTGAACCGGGTCTACTCGATCCTCGAGAAGTCCACCCCCGACGACGGCCGGGTCGACTCGGCGGCACTGCTCGACGGCGCCGCCGCGGCCGCGAAGACCCTCGTCTCCGGCGATTTCGCGACGCTCGCGCGGGAGAACGGCAGCGTGATCAGCGCGTCCCTGTTCGGCGCGCTCGCGGGGAGCGGCGCGCTGCCGTTCCCCCGCGAGGACTTCGAGGAAGCGATCCGCAAGGGCGGCAAGGGCGTCGAGACCTCGCTCGCCGCCTTCGCCGCCGGGTACGAGCGGGCGCGGGAGAGCCTGGCGGAGGACGCCGCGCGCACGCCGGCCCCGGCGCCGGCCCCCTCCGGCGGCGGGCCCGTGCCGCTCACCCTGCAGGTGCGCCGCCCGAAGTCGCCCGAGGAGGTCAAGGCCGACCGGGAGGCCGAGCGCAACGCGATCGCCGCGCGCGCGCCCGAATCCCTGGTCGGGCCGGCCCTCGCAGACCGCGCCCGCCGCGTCGCCCGGTCCTTCCCCGCCGCGGCCGCGTCGATGCTCCTGCACGGCCTCGAGCGCACCGCCGTCTACCAGGACCTCGCCTACGCCGACCGCTACCTCGACCGCGTCGCGCGGATCAGCGCCCTCGACCCCGATCACGAGGGGGCGGCCACGCTGACCGTGGAGGCGGCCCGGCACATCGCGCTGTGGATGACGTACCAGGACACGGTGCACGTCGCGCTGCAGAAGGTGCGCGGCCGCCGCATGGAACGGGTGCGCGCCGAGGTGCGGCCCGGCGACGAACAGGTGATGCGGGTCCATGAGTACCTGCACCCCCAGGTCGATGAGATCACCGACACGCTGCCCACCGCACTGGGCCGCGCGCTCGAGCACAACCGTGCCTTCGCCAAGGCGGTCGACACGGTGTGCCACCGGGGCTTCGTCATCAACACCACCTCGGTGTGGGGCTACACGACGCTGTCCACCCTCGCCCGGATGCGGCCGCTGCGGCCCCGTTCCCTGCGATTCGGCCGGGAGCAGGTCTTCATCGACACCTGGCTCGACACCGTGACCTCGGTCGGCCGCACCGATCCCGCGCTCGCGACCGAGGTGGTCGTCGCCGCGCGGGTCCTCAAGGGCTACGGACAGACCCACGCCCACGGCGTCGACAGCTTCGGCCTGCTGATGGAGGGCCTCGCGCTGCTCCGCGGCCGGCCGGACGCCGCCGCGCGGATGCGTCGCCTGGTGGACGCCGCCGTGGCCGACGAGGACGGCGGCCGGCTCCGTACCGCCCTCGCGACGCTGCGCGACGCGGCGGCCTGACGGCACCGTCGGACACGGGAAGGGGGGCGAACCGGATTCCGGTTCGCCCCCCTTCTTCGTGGTGCGATCAGCGGCCGAGCAGGCGCCGCACGCGGGTCAGGGCACCGTCGTCGCGCCGGAGGAGCTCCTGCGCGACGAGGTGACCGGAGCCGCCGCCGAGGCCCGGCCCCGGATGCGTGGCCGCCCCGATGTGCCAGAGGCCGTCGACGGCGGTGCGATGCCGCGCGGTCAGCGGCCCCGGGCGCCAGAAGATGTTCTGGTCCAGCTCTGCCGCACCGCAGTACGGGTCGCCCCGCACGGCGTTGGGGTTCGCCGCTGCCAGGTCGACGGGGCTGATCGCGCTGACCGCGAGGACGGCGTCGCGCGTGCCGGGCGCCGCCTCCTCGACGAGGCCGAGGACCCGGTCGACGTAGCCGGCGACCAGCTCGTCGGTCCAGCCCGCGGACGTGTCGAGCTCGCCCGCCGCGTCGCCGACGGGCGCGAACGGGAGCTCCTGCAGCTGCAGCCACAGCATGCCGCGGCCCGCGGGGACCCGGCTGGGATCGATGAGTGCCTGCTGCCCGACGACCACCGTCGGACGAGCCGGCAGGAGTCCGGCCTCGGCCTGTGCGCACGCGACGCCGACCGTGTCCGAGCCGCCGGTGAGGTGCACCAGCGGTGCGCCGTCGAGCGCAGGATCGGACCACTGCAGCGGCGCGTCCAGCGCGACGTGCACCTGCATCGCGGCCCGGCCGTACTGGTAGCCGCGCGCCTCGGCGCGGACCGACTCGGGGACGGCCGATTCCGGCAACAGATCGCAGTACAGGGCCGTCGGGGTGACGGACGCGAGGACCGCCTGCCGCGCGTCGATCCGGCGCCGTCCGACCATCACGCCCGCGGCGCGTCCGCCCTCGACCAGGATCCGGTCGACCGGCGCCCCGGTCAGGACCTCGACGCCCCGCTCGGCGAGCAGCGCGGCGAACGCGTCGAGGAAGGCGCGCTGTCCGCCGACCGCGACGGGCAGGCCGGCGCCGTGCATCGTCGCGGCGAAGACGGGGATCATGAGCCCGCCCGACGCGCTGTCGGGGCTCAGGCCCGCGTGCAGCAGCCACGGCGCCCACAGCTGGTCCACCTCGGGGCCCTCGAACGTCCTTCGGCCCCAGCGGCGCCCGCTGGCGGCGGCGTCGCGCACCCACCCCTCGGTGCGGCCCAGGCCGCGGCGCAGCATCGCCGCCGCGTGCCCCAGCACGCCCGGCGCGCGGGTCTCGTTGCCGAGGAGGCCGCCGATGACGTCGAGGTCCCCGCCGATCCGGTCGAGCATCGCCAGGTAGGCGGTCCGGTCCCGCGCCGAGAACTGCTCGACGGTGCGCGCGGGGTCCCGGTGCGCGACCACGGCGCGGCCGTCGCCGGAGACGGATCCGGTGACGGCGTCGTCGGCGTTCGCGTACTCCAGGCCGTGGCGGTGCAGGTCCGCACCGAGCGCGGCGTAGGCGCCGCCGGTCACGAACAGGGGATGCCACGACGAGTAGGTGTCGTGCAGGAAGCCGGGCAGCGTGAGCTCGTCGCTCGCGAGGAAGCCGCCCAGCCGGTCGGCCGCCTCGATGAGGCACACCGACCGGCCGGACCCGGCGAGCTCGGCGGCGGCGACGAGGCCGTTGATGCCGGACCCGATGACGACGACATCGGCCGTCACGCGACGCGCCTCGGGCTCGCCCCGGATCGTGCCGCGTCCGCCGCCGGGCGGGGACGACGGGCGAGCAGGCGCTGCGTCACCCAGCGGTAGTCCGCGGGCTTCGGCGGCAGCAGCCACTCGCGCACCCGCTGGCGCCGCGGCAGTCGCAGGCCCATCTCCTCGATGATCTCGTCGATGTTGTGCATCGAGAACGGGATCAGGTTGGTGCCGCGGGCGTGGTGGCCCTCGGTGCGGTCGCGCATCCACCGCAACCGCGCCGACACCTGGTCGCGCCGCGCTGGCACGGCCGGGAGCCGCGCCGCGCCGTCGAGGACGTGCGCGACGTACAGCGACGCCATCTCGGCGGACAGGGGCGAGAAGAAGGACGAGTTGTAGCCGACGAAGGCCAGGCCGGGCACCTCGTGCGGGAGGATGAAGCGGTAGAGCTCGAAATCGCCGTTCGCGTCGGTCAGCCGGGCCTGGACGTCGGCGTCGAGGAAGGGCACGTCCTGCCGCCATCCGGTGGCCGCGATGACGACGTCGGCCGGCACCGTCGAGCCGTCGGACAGGCGCGCCGCCGGGCGGCCGTCCTCGACCAGCAGCTCCGTGATCTCCGTGTCGCGGCGCACCGCGAGGCTGCCGTCCTGTACCGCCTCGAAGAAGCCCTCGCTGACCAGGCTCACGGTGCTGCGGGCGATGCGCTCGAAGTCCCCGTCCGGGACCAGGCCGTGCTCCTTGAGCCGCAGTTGCTTCGTCGCGACGGCCTGCAGGCTCGCGAGCATGCTGTTGCGCACCGGCTTGCCGGCGCCGTGCAGGAAGGCCTCCACGCCGCGCAGCCGCTGGTACTCGAAGAGCGCCTCGCCGAGGCGGGTGAGCATGAGGAACTTGTAGTTGACGGCGCCGCCGAGGTGACGCGGCATCTTCCACAGCAGCTTCCGCGCGATCACCGTCGCGCTGGCGGTGACGGGTGCGATGGCGGACGCGACGTCGCAGGCGGACTTGCCGTAGCCGACGACGAGCACGTCGCGGCCGGCGACCTCGTCGAGTTCATGCACGTCGCCGGGCGCGCAGACCCGCCCGCCCGCGGCCTCGAAGGCCTCCCGACCCGGCCATCCCGGGATCGAGGGGGCCGAGAAGATGCCGTTGGCACCCACGAGGTAGTCGTAGACCTCGGTGCTCACGCCCTGCGGTCCCTCCGCGGTCACCGACCAGGTCACGGGGCGCAGGGCGGGATCCGCGGTGACGTCGCCCGACGGCGCACCGTCGGGTTCGTTCAGCGTGGCGGCGATGACGTTGGTGGACAACCGGAACCGGTCGCGCAGTCCGAACCGGTCGACGTAGGCGTCGAGGTACTCCTGGACCTGGGCGCCCTCGAGCCACTGCGGGTAGTGCCGCGGCATCGCGAGGTCGGACAGGCAGTACGTGCCCTTGTTGTTCTGGGTCCGCAGGCCCGGGTAGCGGCGCGAGGCGCTCCAGACGCCGCCGATGTCGGGGGCCTTCTCGTAGACGGTGACGTCGTGGCCGAACTGGGTGAGGACCTTGGCTGCGGAGACTCCGGCGAAGCCGGCTCCGATCACGGCGATGCGCATGGCTGTGTTCTCCTACTCGGTGCCCGCGGGGGCCAACAGGGGGATCGCGGGGGCGGCCTGTTCCGGCCCCATCGCGGAGTAGCCGCCGTCGGCGGCCCAGTCGGCGCCGGTCACCACGGACGCGGCGTCGGAGCACAGGAAGGCGACCACGCGGCCGACCTCCACCGGGTCGGCGACGCGGCCCGTCAGGTGGAAGGGGGCGGCGACGGCGTCGGTGTGCGCGCGGTCGTGCTCGGAGACGGTGTCCATGATCTTCGACCAGACCCAACCGGGGCTGACCGAGTTCACCCGGATCCGGTCGGCCGCGTAGTCCATCGCCATGGACCGGGTGATCTGCACCAGCGCCGCCTTGCACGCGGGGTAGACCCACCGACCCGTCTGCGCCACCGAGCTGGAGATCGACGTGAAGTTCACGATCGCCCCGCGCCCGCTCGCGGCGAGCGCGGGTCGCGCCGTCGCCGCGACGCGGACGGCGCTCGCGACGTTGACGTCGAAGGCCGTCAACCAGTCGGCGCGGGCGGTGTCGGCGCCGTCGTCGAGGTAGGTGCACGCGAGGTTCACGACGACGTCGAGCCCGCCGTGGTCCCGCACGGTCGCGGAGACGAGGTCCGCGACCTGCGCGTCGTCGGTGATGTCCGTGGTCCGCACGATCACGCGGTCGCCGAGGCGGTCGGCGATCGCGCGTGCGCCGTCGGCGTCGACGTCCGCGACGATCACCGTCGCGCCCTCCGCGTGCAGCGCCTCGACCACGCCGTGGCCCACCAGGGTCGCCCCACCGGTCACGATCGCTGTACGCCCGTCCAGATTTCCCGTCATGCCTCCACCTCGCGTCGGTTCCGTGGCGCCGTTCGGGCGCCGATGGGTCCGGACGGTAGTGACGCAGGTCATAGCGCTGCTATCCGCTGCGACGCGGGCGCTATCCAGATCGCGGTATTGCGCCTGCTTGACGACAGGCAGGAATGCAGCACATGATGGTGACGTGATCCACGCCACAGGGAGGTGCCCGTGACCGCTCCGACGGTGCTGCGGACGCGGGACGTCGACCTCGCCCGGGCGCGGGTGGCCGACTTCTTCTGCGACCACCGGCTCGATCCGGTGGGACGCGCCCACGCCATCGACATGCGGCTGCGCATCGACACCGTCGGATCGATGGGCCTGGTGCACCTCGACTACGGCGAGCCCGTCCAGATCCGGCCCGGACCACTGGCCACCTTCTACCTGGTACAGATCCCGCTCGCGGGCCGAGCGCTGGTGGAGCACGGCGTCGCGCGCGTGCAGTCCACGCCGCACCTCGCCACGGTGCTGTCGCCGACGTCGCCGACGGTGATGACCTGGCAGCGCGGCAATCCCCAGCTGTGCGTGCGGCTGCGGCGCAGCACCATCGACCGGGAGCTGATGCGGCGCCTCGGCCGTGAGATCACCGCACCCCTGCGATTCGACGTCGGCATGGATCTGCGCCGGCCCGAGGTGGCCTCCTGGGTGCGGATGGTGCGGTTCCTCGCCGACGAGGCGCTGCGCGGCGCGTCGTCCGTCGGCGGGGCCGACTGCTCCGAGTACCTCGCCCGCGGTGTGGTCAACCAGCTCCTCGACGTGCAGCCCCACAACTACAGCGCCGCGCTCGCCTCGGCCGCCGACGGTGCGGCCACCCTCGGCTCACGCATGCTCACGCTCGTCGACGACCACCTCGCGGACCCGCTCGGACCCGGCTGGCTCGCGGAGCGCCTGCGGGTCAGCGTCCGGGCCCTGCGCGAGGCGTGCCGATCCGAGCTCGACTCGACGCCCACGGCTGTGGTCAAGGAACGGCGGCTGCTCGCGGCCCGGGCCCGTCTGCTCGACGCCATGCATCCGGGGCGCACGGTCACCGATGTCGCGCTGAGCGTGGGACTGACCCATCTCGGCCGGTTCGCCGTCGACTACCGGGTGCGGTTCGGGGAGTCGCCGAGCGAGACGGCGGCGGCGCAGGCGTGAGCCGGCACGGCTGACTTCCGGGTAGCCCGGCGCGCCTGCTTAGATCATCGAATGCTCGTCGCCCTGCTCTCGTTCACCGCCGCCGCGGCGCTCATCGTGGTGCTGCCGGGACCGGACACCCTCGTCGTGGTGCGCGGCGTCGTCCAGGGCGGAAGGGCCGCCGGCCTGCGGACCGGCCTGGGCGTGTTGAGCGGCCTCGTGGTGTGGGTGCTCGCGGCGGTCCTCGGGCTCTCGGCCTTGCTCAAGGCGAGTGAATACGGCTACACCGCGCTGAAGTTCCTCGGCGCGGCCTACCTGATCTTCATGGGCGTCCAATCGCTGCGCGCCGTGGTCCGCGGATCGGCGCTGGGCGACGTGCCCCCATCGGTGGCGGAGACCTCCTGGCGGACCGGCGGATTCACCGCCGGCTTCCTCACCGACGTGCTCAACCCGAAGATCGGCGTGCTGTTCGTGAGTCTGCTCCCGGGGTTCGTGCCGACGGGATACTCGGTGACGTGGACGACGCTGGCCCTCGGCGGCGTCTACATCGCGTTGAGCGCCCTGTACTGCGGCGTCCTCATCGCCGCGGCGGGCACCGTCACGCGCTGGATGCGCACTCCGCGGACCCGGCGCGTGCTCGACGGCGTCGCCGGTGTCGCGCTCATCGGTTTCGGCGCGAAGCTCGTCACCGAGCGCTGACCGCCGGTCCCGGCGTGCGCGCCAGCTCCCGGCGGCCGACAGGTCGTGCGCGGCCCTCAGGCCTCCGGCGACGACGGATAGCGGTAGAAGCCCTCGCCCGTCTTGACGCCGAGCTTGCCGGCGTCGACGTACTCGTGCAGCACGCGTCGCGGACCCTCCGGCAGATGCGGGTTCTCGGCCGCGTAGTGGTCCTCGATGTCGAGCACCACGTCCAGTCCGACGCTGTCCATCATCTGGAACGGACCGACCGGCATGTGCCAGTTGAGCCGGAACATCCCGTCCACGTCCTCCGGCCGGGCCACGCCCTCGGCGACCACGGCCAGCGACTCGCGCTTGATGGCCGCCCACACCCGGTTGAAGATGAATCCCGTGCTCTCCCTGCGTGCTTCGAACGGGTGCACGTCGAACTCGGGGAGCACGGCCAGCAGGGTGTCGATCACGTCCCGTGCGGTCTCGCCGTCCGACATCACGTCCGCGGCGTTCGCGGTGGGCGGCATGTAGAAGTGCAGGTTGCACAGGCGGCTCTTGTCGCGGACGTTCTCGCTCATCAGCCTCGAGGCGTACGACGAGGAGTTCGTCGTGAAGATCGCGTCCGCCGGTGCGGCGGCGTCGATCTCGCCCCACAGCGGGATCTTGATGTCGAGGCGCTCCGGCACCGCTTCGACGACCAGCCAGACGTCGGCGAGGGTGGCCCCGAGGTCGGCGCCCACGACGGCGCGCCCCGCCTCGCCGGAGCCGCGTCGCGCGAGGAGTTCCGGCAGGGTGCTCGCCACGTAGTCGACCGCCGCGCAGGCCTGCTCGGCGTTCGGGTCGTGGATGCGGACCTCGCCGCCGCGGCCTGCGAACATGAGCGCGATCCGGCGGCCGAGCGTGCCGGCACCGATCACGGCGACGGGGCGGTGGCGGACGTCGTCGAAGGAGAAGGAGTAGGTCATCGGAGGTTCCGTTCGTCGGTGGGGGTGATGGTGGGGACGCCGGCGATCCCGGACACCGGGGTGCCGAGGTCCGCGAGGACATCGGGTGCGCCGCCGGTGAGTGGCACGCGCCAGATCCGGCCCCCCAGATCGGAGACGTAGGCGAGGTCGGCGGCGGCATCGACCGCCAAGCCGATCGCCTCGGCGAAGCCGCGGGCGAGGATCTCCGGCGGCGCGCCGCGCTCGCCGGGCCGGGGGAGCGCGGCGCGGTTGAGCGAGTTGCCGTCGGGGTCGGCGCCGCGGTCGGTCCAGTACAGGGTGTCCCCGACGATCTCGAGGTCGATCGGCTCGGGCAGGCCGTCCCACAGCGTCTCGATGTCGGGGCGGTCCTGCGCGGTCGCGCCGGCGGGCAGGTCGAGACCGGTGCGCAGGATCCGGCCGCGACCACCCTTCGCCGGCCCCTTCTGGGTCCAGTACAGGTGGCCGCGCCCGGGATCGACCGCGACCCCGACGCATTCGGCGAGCCGATCGGGCGCGGGGGCGTTGACGACGTGGTCGCGCAGATCGGTGCCGTCGGTGCGGACCGAGCTGACGCGCAGGCCCTCGCGATCGCCCCAGAACAGCCGCCCCGCACCGTCGGACGTGAGCTGCTTGCCGGTGGTGATGGCACCGTCCCGCAGCGTGTCGCGGGCGTCCCCGCCGTCGGGAAGCATCGAGTGCAGGCCGCCGGTGCGGGCCGAGTAGTCGAGCCCCTCCTCGCCGGGACGCTCCCGGTCCACGACGGGTCGCCCCATCGTGGTCCAGTGGATCCTTCCGCCCGCGACGACGACTCCGTCGGGGCTCGCGCCGACGGGCCCCGTGTGCAGGATCCGGGTCGCACCGTCGGGGAGGGAGACGCGGACGATCGTCCCGGCGCGGATGCCGAGCGCAATTATTGCTTCGAACATGGAATTGATTCTACGGCGGCGACCGCGGCGGGAGTGGGGTCTCAGGGTGTGACGTTCGAGACTCGCTGCGCCCCGAAGATCGTCTCCTCCGAGCGGTGCAGGTACTCCTCGAGGAGTGCGGCGGCGCCCTCGCCGTCGCCGCTCTCGAAGGCGTCGAGGATCGCGACGTTGTCGTCGAGGAACGGGGCGTGCAGAACCTCCGGGTCCGCGATCGCGCCGAAGGCCAGGCGCAGCTCGGCGAGCATCGAGGTGACGAGGGCGTCGAGCCGGGGGCTGTCGCTGAGGCCGACGATCGCACGGTGGAACTCGAGGTCCGCGGTGCCGACGCGTTGCCAGTCGTCCGCCCCGGCGGCGGCCCGTGCGGTGGCGACCGCGTCGCGCATGCGGATCGTCGCCGGGTGGGTGGGTGCGGCGTTGCGCAACGACGGGGGCTCGACGGTGCGTCGCACCAGGTAGATGTCCCGGACGGACGCGCGCGTGGGCGTCGTGACGCGCGCGCCGCGGTTCGCCTCGTGCACGATCAGGCCCTCCTGCGCGAGAATGCGCAGCGATTCCCGCAGTGTGTTGCGCGAGACGCCGAGTTCGGCCGCCAGGCGCTCCTCGCGCAACGGATCGCCCGGACGCAGGGCGCCTTCGACGATCGCGCGACGCAGATCGCCGGTCGCTTCGCTCGCGGCGTGCCCGCGCTGTCGTCCCGTGCTCACGGTGCGAGTGTACGAAGCTCCGCGCGATTTGTTGAACAAAGTGGGCCACTCCGCGTGACAGATTGTTCAACAATTGCTTATGGTGTGGATCACACGCCACTGTTCCCGCGCCGCGACGACCCGAGCGAAGAGAGACCGCATGCCCACCACCACGCCCGACGGGGCGGCCACGCGCCGATCCAGCGCCATCAAGGCCTACATCGCGAGCCTGACCGGAACCTCGCTCGAGTACTACGACTTCGCCCTGTACTCCGTGGCGTCCGCCCTGGTCTTCCCGCACGTCTTCTTCCCCGCCGAGGACCCGTTCATCGGACTCCTGCTGTCCTTCTCGACCTTCGCGGTCGGCTACTTCGCCCGCCCCATCGGCGGCGTCGTCTTCGGCCGTCTCGGCGATCGCATCGGACGCAAGAACGTCCTGGTCGCGACGCTGCTCCTGATCGGCGTCGCAACGGTGCTGATCGGCGTGCTCCCGAGCTACGGCACGATCGGCGTGATCGCCCCGACGATCCTGGTGCTGCTGCGCTTCGCGCAGGGCGTCGGTGTCGGCGGCGAATGGGGCGGCGCGGTACTGCTCTCGAGTGAGTTCGGCGACCCGCGTAAGCGCGGCTTCTGGGCCTCCGCGGCGCAGATCGGTGTGCCCGTCGGCAACCTGCTCGCCAACGGTGTGCTCGCTCTGGTCGCGGCTCTGCTCTCCGAGGACGCCTTCCGCGACTGGGGCTGGCGCATCGGCTTCCTGCTCTCCGCGGTGCTCGTCGTCTTCGGGCTCCTCATCCGGCTCCGGCTCGAGGAGACGCCCGTCTTCCAGGCGATCGCCGAACGTGCCGAGCAACCCGAGGCCCCGATCTCCGAGGTGCTCCGCGGCCATCCGCGCGCCCTGCTGGCCGCCGCGCTCTCGCGCATCTGCCCCGACGTGCTGTACTCCCTGCTCACCGTCTTCCTGGCCAGCTACGCGACCAAGGAGCTCGACTTCCCCACGAGCCACGTCCTGACCGCGGTGCTCACCGGTTCGGCCGTGCAGATCGTGGTCATGCCGCTCGCCGGCTCGCTCACGGACCGGTTCAATCGGCGTCTCGTCTACGGCATCGGCGCGGTCCTCACCGCCGCGTGGGTGCCGGTGCTGTTCCTGATGATCCAGTCCGGAAGTCGCGTACTGCTGACCCTCGGGGTGGTCGTCGGCATGTCGCTGCACGCGCTGATGTACGGCCCGCAGGCGGCGTTCATCACCGAGCAGTTCCCCGCCCGCCTGCGCTACGCCGGCAGCTCGCTCGCGTACACCTTCGCCGGTGTCGTCGGCGGCGGCATGGCGCCGCTCATCTTCACCGTGCTCTTCCGCTGGACCGATTCGTGGGTGATCATCGCGGGATACGTCGCGGTCACCGCCGTCGCGACCGTCGGAGGAGTGCTCATCGGCCGGGATCCCGCCCCGGAGGAGGAGTTCGAGCTGCTCGCCGACGCCCCGGACGGTGTCGATGTTCCCCGCTGACGTCCGGCCCCTCGGCACCCGCGCCGTGCGGGTGCGGGTCGCGTCCGGCACCGTCGAGGCGCTGCGCGCCGCCCTGGCGGCCGAGCCCTTGCCCGGGCAGCGCGAGCTCATCGCCGGAGGCGACAGCGTCACCGTCTTCTTCGACGACGCCGGGGCCGCCGCGGGGGAGCGCCGGCTCCGCGCGATGACGCCGCCGCAGGCGCAGCGGACCGACGGCCCGCTCGTCGAGATCGACGTGGTCTACGACGGGGAGGACCTGGCCGACGTGGCCGAGCAACTCGGCACCGATCCCGACGGCGTGGTCAGGATGCACACCGAACGGTCCTGGCACGTGGGCTTCCTCGGTTTCGCACCGGGCTTCGCCTACCTGCGCTCCGCCGAGCCCGGGCCCACGATCGCCCGCCGCGCCGCGCCGCGCGTGCGGGTGCCTGCGGGATCGGTGGGGCTCGCCGGGGATTACAGCGCCGTCTACCCGCGCACCTCGCCCGGCGGCTGGCAGCTCATCGGCCGCACCGACGCCGCGCTCTGGTCGCTCGACCGCGATCCGCCCGCACTCCTCGTCCCCGGGACGCGGGTGCGATTCACCGCGGTCCGCGGGCGCGTCAGCGTCCCGGCGTCGGTCGCTCCTGCCGCGCCGCCGCCTCGACCCGAGCGGGGCCTCGTCATCCGGGAACCCGGGATGCAGAGCCTCATCGAGGATCTGGGGCGGCCCGGCCGCGCGGGGATCGGCGTGACCCGCTCGGGCGCCGCGGACCGGGGCGCGCTCCGCCTGGCCAACCGGCTCGTCGGCAACCCCGACGGGGCGGCCGGGATCGAGAACGCCGGGGGCGGAATCGAACTCGTGGCCGCGGGGGAGCAGGTCCTCGCGGTGACGGGTGCCGACGTACCGCTCGTCGTGGAATCCCCGGACGGGCACTGGCGCACCGTCGAACGGGGCCGTCCGTTCGGCCTCGACGACGGTGACCTGCTCGAGGTGGGGCCCGCGAGCGCCGGGCTGCGCGTGGTGATCGCCGTTCGCGGCGGTATCGACGCGCCCGCGGTCCTGGGCAGCCGGAGCACCGACACGCTCGCCCACCTCGGACCGCCCCCGATCGCCGCCGGCGACGTTCTCGCGGTGGGCCGCGCGCCCCGGGCCGCCGTCGGCGCGCCGGTCCCGGTTCCGACGGTGCCGGCCCCCGGCGTTCCGGCCGTGCTCGCCGTCGTTCCCGGCCCGGACGCCGACCTGTTCCCCGACGCTGCCTGGCAGCACCTGCTCGACGCCGCGTGGGAGGTCACGCCGAACAGTGATCGCGTCGGCGTGCGCCTGACCGGGCCGCCCCTCGCGCGGGCGGACGGCGAGGTGCAGAGCCAGGCGATGATCCCGGGCGCGATCCAGGTGCCGCACTCGGGTGAGCCGGTGGTCTTCCTGGTCGATCATCCGACCACCGGGGGCTATCCCGTGCTCGCGGTGGTGGCCGAGCGCCATCTCGATCGGCTGGCCCAGCTGCCGCTCGGCGCCCCGGTGCGCTTCGTGCGCGATGAGGCCTGATCCGTCGGGGGTCGCCGGTTCGTCAAAGCGGTGAACCGGGGCTGGTCGCTGTGGTTATGTCGTGGTGGATGTTCGCCCACCTGCACCGAATCGCCACGGAAGGACCCATGCGGAACACCACGACTCGACGGATCATCGGCCTCGTCGCCGGCCTCGCGGCCGCGTCCCTGCTGGTCGCCGGCTGCGGCACCGACGGCGGTGACAGCGCTGCCGGCACCTCGACGACGGCGGCGACGCTCAGCGGGGCGGCGGGCGGTACGTCGCCGACGACCGCGACGTCGGCCCGTACCTCGGCCGGGGCTTCCGCCTCGTCGGGGGTGGCGAGCTCGTCCGCGAAGGCGCCGGCCGGTGCGGTGACCGTCCAGGGCGCCGACGGGAGCGAGGTAACGCTGAGCGGCCCGATCGCCGTCAAGTACACGCGCGCCACCGCGGCCCAGCGGGCCGCCCTCGGCGTGGTTCTCACGGGCGACCACAACGCCGGGACACGGGAGAGCGGGCTGATCTACCAGCAGTTCAAGGGCGGTGTCATCACCGCTGCGAACGCCGACGCGGGCACGCCCGCGTACATCACCTGGGGGCGCATCCGTGATGCCTGGAACATCGAGCGCGGCCCTGACGGTAGGCCCTCCCAGGACGGCATGAACGGGTCCGCCGGTCCGCTCGGCGCCGTGACCAGCGACGAGACCACCACGGGCACGGTTAAGCAGACCACGTTCGCGCACGGGAAGATCACCTTCGACACCCGGACCGGGAAGGTCGAGGTGACCGTCAACGGCAAGGTCGTCCCGGCCGGTCTCTAGGAGGACGAGCATGGCCGATACCGCAGGGCCGATCGACATCACGTTCACCGCCGTCCTCGGCAAGGTGCGCGAGGGCGACACGTGGACGTGCGTGCAGTTGCCGGACTCCGCCGAGATCTTCGGCACCCGCGGCCTCGTCAAGGTCGCCGGCACCGTCGACGGCGTGCCCTTCACCTCCTCGTTCATGGCGCTCGGCGACGGGACGCACAAGCTCCCCGTGGCCGCGGCGATCCGTCGCCGGATCGGCAAGACCGATGGCGACGAGGTCGAGGTGCACCTGACGGATCGGCTGAACTGACGCGGGCTCGTCGTCGGGCCGGCTGCTCAGCGGGCGAGAACGCCCGTCGCGAGCCGCTCGGCCGTCTCGGCGACGGTGCGACGCCAGTTCGCGGGGTCGACGGTGTGGGCGCCGTGCTCGCCCGCGAAGGCGCTCGAGGCCACGAGATCGGGCTCGAGTCCGCCGAGCACCTCAAGGCTGGCGAGCAACTGGGCGCCATCGCTCATACCGGGAAGGTAGCCGGCGTTCCAGCGCCCGTCGGCACCGCGGTAGAGCGTGTCCCCGGTGAACAGGTAGCGCGCACCGTCGGACCCGGTGACCAGGAAGGACGTGCTCCCGGGGGTATGACCGGGGGTCGGGATCACTTCGACACCGTTCGCGTCGATGCCGCGGCCGGCGAGAAGGACGCCGGGGGTGGCGTGCTCCGCGACGCCCGGGAGGTCGCCCTCGGGGGCGTGCAGGACGGCGCCGAACCGCGCGGCGATCGCACGGAGTATCGGACCGGCCTCGTCCTGATGGCTGAGGTACTGGTGGGCGATGCCGCCGTGCTCGGCGAGGGTGTCGAAGTCCGCCGCGTCGCCTGGGGAGTAGAACAGGACGTTGCCGCCGCTCGGCGGGGTCCAGAGGTAGGCGTGGGTGGTCAGCCCCGGAAAGGGCGAGTACGTCGGGGTCTCGAGCAGGTCGGGACGGATCGGGGTGAGCATCGGGTGTCCTCTCGTCGGGGTGTCTCCGACGCTAGGACCTCGATAATGGTTCAGGTCAAGGGGCGTCTGCCGGATCGCGCCCGGAGCGCGAACGTGAGCAGCACGACGCCCAGGGCGCAGCGCCACCACACGAACGGGTCGATCGCCGCGCGCTCGGTACCACCGGCGCCGAGCGGGTTCGCCCACGGGATGACCAGTGCGGCAAGGCCCGAGACGGCGATGCAGGCCACGGTGGCCACTGCGAGCCGCGGTCGCGAGCGGAGCAGGAGGAGGGCGGCGAGCCCCATCAGGGCCATCCCGCTGACGTGCTCGGTGTACGCGGCGATCGGGTGCACGACGATCCGTGCGCGGGGCCCGTCGGGGAACTCGCCGGCGCTCCCCGGGAAGAGTCCCACGCACGCCAGGGCGATGCCGTTGACCGCCGCGAGCGCGACCGCGACGGTTCCCCAGCGCCGGGGAAGCAGCGGGCGCACCGCGACCGCCCCCGCGATGCCGAGTGTGCCGACCACCACGAACGTCGTGTTCATGACCGGATGCCACGGCGAGCACACGAAGCGGTCCGCAACGGCGAGGCCGCCGTCGCGACGGAGGTCGCCGAGGCACTCCGGGACACCCAGGTCGCTGATCATGTTGCCGGTCCAGCTGTACGGCCGCGGCCAGCGCGCCGCGACGACCACCTCTGCGACGAAATAGCCGACAGAGGCGAGGAAGAGCGATCCGGCGAGCACGGACCGGCGCGTGCTCACCGTCGTCATCGGGCGCGCCGAGGGGAGCGAGGAAATATTTAGCCGCATTCAGTATTTCTACGCGACAATGGCCGTTGCACGCTGTGGTGTGCATCTCGATCGGGGCGTACGGTCGACATCATGGCGAAGAGGACTCCCGGACCGTCGGTGAAGGACGGTGAACTGTACGAAGAGCTCCGCGATCAGGGTGACTCGAAGGAGAAGGCGGCGCGGATCGCGAACGCCGCGGCGAACCGGGGGCGATCCGCGGTCGGTGCCGCCGGCGGTCGCTCGCCCTCGTACGAGGACTGGACCGTCGACGAGCTCAAGGCGCGAGCCAAGGAGTTGGGCCTGTCCGGCTATTCGTCGAAACGCAAGGGCGAACTGATCGACGCACTTCGTCACCACTGAGGACGACGATCTCGCCGTTGAGGACGCGGTTCGTCGTGGGCCTCCTGTCGCTGCGTGTCAGTCGGCGAAGGCGTAGTCGGAGAGAGGGAATCGGCGGCTCTGCCAGGTCGCTTCGACGGTGGTGGACGCGCGGAACGGGACGTCGCCCTGCTTGGTGAAGTAGTAGCTGTTCGCGCCGCCGCACGTCGGATCCGAGAAGACCTGCCGGTGTTTCCGGGCGAGGATCGATTCCATGTACCGCTCCTGTGCCCGTTCCGTGACCTCGGCGGTGGCCGCCGTGCGGCGCCGGGCCTCGTCGAGCACCCGCACGATGTGGGCGGCGTTGTTCTCGACCAGCGTGAAGAAGGAGGCGCCGTTGTACCCGTACGGCCCGAACACGGTGAAGAAGTTCGGGAAGCCTGCGGTGGCGACGCCCTGGTAGGAGTGGAAACGCTCGGCCTCCCAGTGCTCGGCGAGGTCCGTGCCGTCGGCGGTCACCAGGCGGTAGGTGGGCAGCGCGTCCTTGTCGGTGACCTTGAACCCGGTCGCCAGGATCAACACGTCGAGCGGGTGCTCCGTGCCGTCGGCGGTGCGGACGCCGGTGGGCGTGACCGCGTCGATCGTCGTGGTTTCGAGCGTGACGTTCGGCCGGTTGAAGGTCGACAGGTACGAGTTGTGGAAGCTGGGTCGCTTGCAGCCGAGCGCGTACCGGGGCGTGAGTGCGTCCCGGGTCCGCGGATCGTCGACCTGGGAGCGGATGTAGGCGCGCGCGCCGACCTCGAGGGCCTCGGTGCCGGGGATCCAACTGTGGAAGTGGGCGAGTACGGGGAAGGTCGCCTCGACGAAGGCCTGGCTGGCCAGGCGGGCGACCCGGCGGGCGCCCGGAACCACCGACAGCCCCGCGCGACCGGCCCGGCCCAGGGGGAAGTCGGGCTTCGGCAGGCACCAGATCGGCGTGCGCTGGAAGACGGTCAGGTGGGCGGTGCGCTCGGCGATTTCGGGGATGACCTGCACGGCCGTCGCGCCGGTACCGATGATGCCGACGCGTTTGCCGTCGGTGGTGACGTCGTGGCGCCACCTGCTGGTGTGCATGGTCTCGCCCGTGAACGAGTCGATGCCCTCGATCTCCGGGAACTTCGGCTGGCTGAGCGGGCCGCCGGCGTGGATCAGCCACCGCGCGCTCGTGCGGCCCGAGCTGGTCTCGATCGACCACAGGGCGGTGTCCCCGTCGAACGACGCCTCCCGCACCCGGGTGCCGAACCGCAGGCGCGGCCCCAGGCTGTACTCGTCGACGATCTGCTCGGCGTAGGCCCGCAGTTCCCGGCCGGGTGCGTAGCTGCGCGACCACGTCGCGCGCTGGGCGAACGAGAACTGGTAGCTGAACGACGGGATGTCCACCGCCACACCGGGATAAGTGTTCCAGTGCCAGGTGCCGCCGGGTCCGCTCGCGTCGTCGAGCAGCACCACGTCGTCGAATCCGGCCTTCGCGAGGGCGATCGCGGTGCCGAGGCCGGAGAAACCGGCGCCGACGATGACGATCTCGTAGTACGGATCGAGGGGGAGCGGGGCATCGGGCATGGTCACGACTCATTTCGGATACGGGGCGTATTCGCGTACCGACTGTATCCCCAGTGTGACCTCGATGCCGCGATTCGCGGGGCATCGAGGCGGTGTAAGGGTCGCGCCGGAGTGTGTGGACCATGTCACACAACTGTTTCGGCTAAGTAACGATAGTCTTGGGATGTCGCCACCGATCGCGGGTGTTCGGTGGAAATCGAAGCCAGGGAGGTGTCGTTCGCCATGCGCTTGCGCAGCCACTGGGAGTCCTCGTCCACGATGCTCGTGAGTGCGGTGAGTACGCAGGCCTCGTCGGCCTTGTCGCTGCAGACCTTCAGCCGGGCCGGTCCCGCTCCGGCGTCCGGCCTGCGGATGGCGGGGGCGGCGGTCATGATGTGCGCCTTGACCAGACCGAACCTTCGCCGGGTGACTGTGCGGGAGTGGTCGGCGATCATCGCCTTCGGGGTCGTCATGGCGGTGATGAACCTCTGTCTGTACCAGGCCATCGACCGGCTCCCACTCGGCGTGGCGGTGACCCTGGACTTCCTCGGCCCGTGCAGTCTCGCGTTCGTCATGGCCAAGCGCTGGCGGGAGCGGTGCTGCGCGCCGATCGCGCTGCTCGGTGTCGTGCTGATCGCGGGTCAGGGGAGCGGCGTCAACCTCGTCGGTGTCGCGTTCGGGCTGGGCGCGGGCCTCTGCTTCGCCGGTTACGCCGTTCTGGCCGAGCGCGTCGGGCGTCAGCAGCAGCCGTTGTCGAGGTTGGCGCTCGCGGTGACGATCGCGGCCGCGACGACGGCGCCGTGGTCACTGCGCGCCCTGGGGGAGCTGAATGCGCGGACCGTAGGGCTGTTGCTGGCGGCGGCCTTCTTCGGCGTCGTCGTCTCGTACACGTGCGATGCCATCGCCGCGGCGCGGGCGTCGGCGGCGCTGATCGCGCTGTTGTTCGGGCTCGACCCCGCTGTCGGCGCGATCGTCGGCACCGTCTTCCTGCATCAGAGTCTCGGTGTTCCGGCCGTCGTCGGGATGGTGCTGGTGGTGGGTGCCGGCGTCGCCGTCAGCTGGATGGCGGCGACGGACACCCGGCGTGCGCGGGGCGGTGAGGTCGCGCCCGCCACTGTGGGGGCGACCTCGTCGGACGCCGCGATCGACGGGGTGCTGGAGGCTCGCTGACGCGCCGCGTTCCACGTCCTGCCCGGCCCGTCGGGCTCAGCAGCAGTCCGGATCGAGAACCTTGCAGAGCGCTGTCAGCGCTTCGCGGCGCGGCGTGTGGTGCATGCTCATGCCCTGCCGCTCGGAAGCGATGAAGCCCGCGGTGCGCAGCTGGCCCAGGTGGTGGCTCACGGTCGATTCGGCGAGGTTCACCGCGGCTGCGAGGGAGCTCGTCGTGCAGGGTTCGCCGCAGGTGAACAGCAGCGACAACAGTTTGACGCGGACCGGGTCCGCGAGGGCTTTCAGGCGCAGTGCCACGTCGAGTGCGGCGACGTCGTCGGCGGTTGTCGCAGCGACGGGCGCGCAGCAGACCGGATCGCTCATGTCGATCATGGGCAGCGTCTTGGGCATGGCGGCGAGCATACGCACTATCTTGACATATGTCGAAGAGGTGCAGTAGAACTGAGTCGGCAAGAGATTCGACATACATCGCACAGCTTCGGAGGTGATCATCGTGTGCCGCACGCAGCCCACTCGCAGCGTCGGTGCGTCGATCACCCTCTGCTCCACGCTGATCGGCGTCGGTCCGGCGAAGGTCGAGCCCGGCTACGCGGATCTCGCGGTCGAGCGACTCGCCACCACCGCCGTGTGCGACTGCGGTCCGCAGTGACTGCGCCGGCCGCGGACGTGGAGGCGGGAGGGAGGCTGTCGACGCTCGATCGGCTCCTTCCCGTGTGGGTCGGGGTGGCGATGGCCCTGGGACTGCTTCTCGGCCGGATGGTCCCCGGCCTGAACGCCGCGCTCGAGAAGATCCAGATCGACGGGATCTCCCTGCCGATCGCGCTCGGTCTGCTGATCATGATGTACCCGGTGCTCGCGAAGGTCCGTTACGACCGCCTCGACACCGTCACCGGCGATCGCAAGCTTCTCGTGAGTTCGTTGGTGCTCAACTGGATCGTCGGCCCCGCGCTGATGTTCACGCTCGCCTGGCTGCTCCTGCCGGACCTGCCCGAGTACCGCACCGGCTTGATCATCGTCGGCTTGGCGCGCTGCATCGCGATGGTGATCATCTGGAACGACCTGGCCTGCGGCGACCGCGAGGCCGCCGCCGTCCTCGTAGCCCTGAACTCGGTGTTCCAGGTGATCATGTTCGCCGCTCTCGGCTGGTTCTACCTGTCGATCCTGCCGGGCCGGCTCGGCCTGGAGCAGACCGCGATCAGTGCCTCGCCCTGGCAGATCGCCGAGTCCGTGCTCATCTTCCTCGGTATCCCGCTGATCGCGGGGTACCTGTCGCGCAGGTTGGGGGAGAAGACGAAGGGGCGTGCGTGGTACGAGGGGACGTTCCTGCCGCGGATCGGCCCGTGGGCCCTGTACGGGCTGCTGTTCACCATCGTCGTCCTCTTCGCCCTCCAGGGGGAGCAGATCACTTCCCGGCCCTGGGACGTCGCACGGATCGCGCTGCCTCTCCTGGCGTACTTCGCGATCATGTGGGGCGGCGGGTATCTGCTCGGCGCGGCGATGGGCCTGGGGTACCAGCGGACCACCACGTTGGCTTTCACAGCGGCGGGCAACAACTTCGAGCTCGCGATCGCCGTCGCGATCGCCACCTACGGTGCGACGTCCGGCCAGGCGCTCTCCGGTGTCGTCGGCCCTCTGATCGAGGTGCCGGTCCTCGTTGCTCTCGTCTACGTGTCGCTGGCCCTGCGCAGGCGCTTCCCGCTCACCCCGCCCACTGCCGCCGCGAGCGGCGACGCGTCCAGGAGTGTGAACTGATGCCGGAGAGTCGAACCCGAGTGCCGAGCGTGTTGTTCGTGTGCGTGAGGAACGGCGGAAAGTCGCAGATGGCCGCCGGGTTGATGCGGCGGGCTGCGGGCGACACCGTCGCGGTGTACTCGGCCGGAACCGACCCGGGGACCGCGATCAACGCACTGTCGGCCGAGACCCTGGCGGAAGTCGGCATCGACATCACCGGCGAGGTCCCGACGCCGATCGACCCGGAGCTGCTGGCCCGCGTGGACCTCGTGGTCACCCTCGGCCGTGAAGCGGTCGTGCAGCCGCCGGCCGGGGTGCGTGTGGTCAGGTGGGGCACCGATGAACCCGCCGATCGCGGCATCGACGGGATCGAACGGATGCGCCTCATCCGTGACGACATCGCGACGCGGGTGGACGAGTTGATCGTCGAGCTGACCCGATAGGCGTCGTGGAACTTCGCGGCGGAACATCACTGCGCGACGGATCGATCGTCACCCAGTTCGTTCGGGGGCGCGGCCGGAGAGGCGCGCGCCTCCTCGTAATGTCATAATGTAGATTATCGGTGAATCTCGGTACTGCCGATATCGCGGTGTCGCGAAGCTTGCTCGGCCGTGCCGATGTCGGCGGCATACGTCCGGATGGTGTCCCTTCTCAGTGCAGTTGACGTATTCGCGGCCTAGTTGACGCATTGCAGTGGGCGCTCTCAACTAGTTGACGCATCTTCGGTGTTGTTCTCATCTTGTTGACGCATCGACCGGCGCGCCTGCGTTGCCCGGATCGCTCGATGTCCTAGCGTCGGCCTATGCAGGCACCGCAGCCTCTCGCCGCTCGTGATGATCGGTTGCCCGCTGCGGTGTCGGGTTCCGTCACAGTGACGTATATGTCGATCGCTGGGGTGGTGCAGCGAGACTCTCTCGCTGTGTTCGCTGCGATGGATGCGGTCAATTTGCTCAGTGTGCGCAAGCCGCGGTCGTTCAAGGGACAGCGGAATTTCACCGGCGAGTGGTGGTCGTCGACGATGGGTGACCACGTCGTCTTCGAGTCGTGGGTGGAGCGGGACTGGTTGATGCTGTTCGACCAGAATCCGGATGTGATCGAGATCGTCAGCCAGCCGCTCACGCTGGAGCTATCGGTCGGAGGTCGCACGAGGTCGCATACTCCTGATGTGCTCGTGCGGCGACGCGATGGATCGACGGCGGTAGTCGATGTTCGTCCGGATGGTCGTGTCGATGAGGACGCTGCTGCGGTGTTCGCCGCGACGCGCGACTGCTGCGTCGACGTCGGGTGGGACTACCTGCGGCTGGGTGTCCTTGACGTGGTGCACGCAGCGAATCTTCGATGGCTCGCGGGATACCGGCAACCGCGGTGCCGTGACGACTCGCTCGCGGCAGCGGCACTCACGGAATCGACCAATGGGCCGCTACCCATCGGCGTTCTCGCAGACCGCGTCGGTCCGCAGATCGCGGTGCTCCCGACGTTGTTTCATCTGATCTGGACGGGCGAGCTTAGTGCGCCGCTGGCCCGGCAGATTCTGGGGCTAGAGACCGTCGTGGCAGCTGCGGCGGGTGGCGGTGGTTCGTGAGAGCCGGCGATCGCCAGATCCGGGTCGGGAGCCGCGTGCGGTTCCGGGAGCTCGTGTACGACGTCGCAGGGACCGACGGGTCGTCGGTGTTTCTGGCGGGTACGAGCGGTGGCGCACCGTTGACGATTCTGGCGACTGATCTGCTAACGGATCGCACGTTCGCGCTGGAGTCAGTGATCGCCCGGCCGGTAGCGCCGCCGGCGTTGTTCGACCTGCTTCCCGACGACGTCAGGGATGCCGCGAGGGACCTCGAGGGCCACATCACCGAGGTACTCGACGGGGTGCCGGTAGGTGCGCCGCACGGTACCCGTCCGCGACCGGAGTACGACGTCGGGTCGACGACACTGCGCCAGCGTGAGATGGCGAAGGTCGCCGAGCTCGAGCGTGCTGGACAGCAGGCCATGACCCTGCGAATGTTTCAGCGTCGCCGCGTTGCCTACGAGGCGCAGGGCGTCCTCGGTCTTGTCGATCGCCGCCGGCTGCAGGCGAGCAACCCCGCGGGGCGAACCGACCCGAGGGTGATCGAGGCGCTGCAGCGTGTCCTGGAGGCGAATACGGACGGTTCCTCGGGAACCGTCGATCGGATCAGACGTGCGGTCGAGCGTGATCTGGCCGAGTACCACCCGGGTGAGACGGTGCCGATGCCGTCGATGCAGACGCTTTACCGGCTTCTGAAGAGGCTCGCTCAGGGCCGTCACGCGACGGGCTCGGCACGAACCCGGCGGACGTTGGCCAAGCAGCCCGACGGGCCGTTCAGCACGGTCACCGCGGTCCGCCCGGGCGAGGTGACCCAGATCGATTCCACTCCCCTCGACGTCGCGGTCATCCTCGACGACGGCGTGGTCGGGCGGGTTGAACTGACCGGTCTCGTCGACGTGGCGACCCGCACGATCGGCGCCGCCGTACTGCGGCCGACGACGAAGGCTGTCGATGCGGCGCTGCTGTTGGCGCGCGCGATGACACCGGAACCAATGCGCCCCGGGTGGTCTGAAGCGGTGAAGATGGCGCACTCAGCACTGCCGTATCACCACCTTGTCGAAATCGATGACCGGTTACGTGAGGCTGCAGCGCGACCAGTGATCGTGCCTGAGACTATCGTCTACGACCACGGGAAAGCGTTCTTGTCGGACACCTTCCGCTCTGCCTGCCGAACGCTCGGGATCAGCCTGCAACCGGCCCATGAGGACACTCCGACGGACAAGCCGATCGTTGAGCGCACGATCCAGTCTGTCGGCACCTTGTTCGCTCAACACGTTGCCGGCTACCTCGGCTCGTCTGTCGAACGCCGCGGCCGCGACGCCGAGCAGAACGCGGCATTCACCATGCTCGAGTTGCAGAACCTTCTCGACGAGTGGATCGTCACCGGGTGGCAGAACCGCCGTCACGACGGCCTCCGGGATCCGTTCGTGACCCGTGAGGTGATGTCACCCAACGAGAAGTACGCGGCGTTGCTGTCCGTGGCCGGATACGTGCCGGTGCCGCTGTCGGACGACGACTACATCCGACTGCTGCCAACCTGCACGCGGGTCATCAATTCGTACGGCATCAAGATCGACCATCGGGTGTACGACTGCGAGGCGCTCAACCCGCTCCGGGGCGAGAAGTCACGGATCAAGTCCCTTAACGGACGGTGGCTGGTGCACTACGACCCGTACGACGTCAGCCGCGTGTGGATCCGCACGCCCGACGACGACGCGTGGATCATTGCCTATTGGCGACAACTTCGGGCCGCGCCGCAGCCGTTCGGCCGTGACGCGTGGGAGCACGGCCGCAGGATCATCGCAGACCGTGGCGAACGCGTCACCGAGCAGGCGATCTCGGAAGCGGTCGACGATGTTCTCAACCGCGCCGCGGCGCCCGATCGAGCGCCGCGCAACGGCCGGCGCAAGCGACGAGACGCCCGTATCGCCGCACGTACCGCTGCTACCGCTGAAGCGCGAAGGCTGCCACTCCCCTCGTCTGGCACCGCGCCAGCGCCGATCTCTGACGAAGAAGATGACGAGGGCGCTGACGTCATCCCGCTGCCCGTTTTCGACCCCGAAAGGGAAGCAAAATCATGGTGGTAGCCGACGACGACGATCCCGGCGCGGAGAACCGCCGCCTTCCCACGGTGACCTTGGAGGGCTGGCGCCAGTTCGTCCAGGAGAAACCGGCGGCGCTGACGCTACTGCCACGACCTGCGGTGGACGCGATGGACGCCCCCGAGCGCGAGGCGTACGACGAGCGGCGCATTGCGTATCACTCTGAGCTCGTGGTCGTCGAAACTGCGCCGATGCGCGCGATCATCAACCGCGGCCGAATGCTGACCCTGCTCAACCAACGGGAGATCAGCGCGCGGAGATCACTCATTGTCGACGGGCCCTGGGCAAGCGGAAAGTCGACCACGATCAAGATGCTCGGCAAGGTGCACGAGCAGAGCGTGCGCCGCCGATGGCCGGGCCAGGACCGGATCCCTGTCGTCTACATCACCACCCCACCGAAGGGCTCGCCCCGCAAACTCGCCAGCGAATTCGCCCACTTCCTCGGCATCCCGAGCCGCGCTCGGTTCAACACCAGCGACATCGCCGACGCTGTGTGCCACGTCCTCACCGAAGCCCGTACGGACCTGGTGATCGTCGACGAGATCCACAACCTCAACCTCGCGACGAGCGCCGGCGAAGACATGTCCGACCACCTGAAATACTTCACCGAACACATGCCCGCGACGTTCATCTACGCCGGGATCAACGTCGAACGATCTGGGCTGTTCACAGGTGTCAGGGGCAAGCAGATCTCAGGCCGCTCGGTGCTCATGCGCACCGGCACCTTCGCCTGCGACGACGAATGGCGCGGACTCGTCGCTACCCTCGACAGCGCCCTGCGGCTCTATGACCACGCCCCGGGCACGCTCACCCGCAACGGGAAGTTTCTCCACCGCCGGACCGGCGGAAGCATCTCCAGCCTCTCGCAGCTCGTCCGCTCCGCGGCCCTGACCGCGATCATCACCGGCACCGAAGCGGTCACCCGCGCATTGCTCGAGGAGACGCCCGTCGACCACGCAGCGGAACAAATCACGCCACGCGACGAGCGCACGGCACAGTGATCTCCGGCAACCCGCTCCAGGTCGTCCGCCGACTGCCCCGGACGGTCAAACCGTTCCCCAACGAGGTCGTCTTCAGCTACCTGCACCGCCTCGAGCAGATCAACTGCTTCCCCAAGGGACTCCTACTGAGCCTGTCGATATCCGAAGATCGCCGTCAGACCGCGTTGCTCTCCACCTTGAGCGGATACTCGGCCCCCGTACTCCGATGCGCGTTACCGGAACTCGATGCGAAAACGACGCGGCTGCTGCCGGGCCACTGGTACACCTTCGCTCCGTGCTATCGCTGCGTCGCCCGCCGAGCACCCGGACAAACCGTCAACGCCTGGCACGCACACCCGGCTCGATTCTGTCCTCGACATCGCGTCTGGACCGGCAACGTGCGCTATCCCCTGCACACTGACCGCCGACCCGACATCAGCCGCGCCCACCACCGGTACCGCAGGCTCGTCGCACAATACGGCGCGGCCCCGACCCACACCGCCTTCCGCGACGCCGTCGAGATCATCACCTCCTGGTCCACGATGAACGTGCTGAACCTGCCACCCGATCAGGCCCTAGACCCGGCGCCGGCCGCGATCAGGGGGACGGTATCCCCACGCGAGATCTGGTCCACACGTATGGCCGCCCATTGCTATCCGGCGACTGTCGAGCTCACGCGACTGCTCGTTGACCCCACCTGGACTGCCCAGGCTCTGGCCTCACGAGCCTGGGCAGACGTCCGCCCCACCTTCGCGCACCTGGTGTCCGACAACTGCCGCCCCGAAGGGATGAGTGACCCACTCACTCTCTGGCGCAACGACATCAGACAGCGCACGCTCATCGCTGCTGCGCATGCGCCGTAGGCGATCCAAGAGCACCATGCGAAACGACCTGCGGCAGTGTCTCAATCAGCAGCAGGTGGCCAGCACGCCGCGGAGCGCTTCGAGCGCACCGGGTTCGGCGCGATAGAAAACGTTGACGCCGCGGCGCTCCGAGCTGACTAGGCCGGCCTTCTTGAGCTGCCCGAGATGATGGCTGACAGTCGCCGAGGAAAGGTTCACTGCCTCGGCGAGGTCGCCAGTGCTGACCTCCCCCGGGCGGGAGGCCATGAGAATCGAGATCAGCTGGATCCTCGCCGGATCGGCGAGGGCCTTGAGCCGCAACGCGAGCTCGAGCGCGGTGCCAGCGTCCATCACGCCGGCGGCGAGCGGGGCGCAGCAGATCGGGGCGCTGATATCGACCACGGGGAGCGTCTTGGGCATGATTCCAATCTACCCACTTGTTGACATATGTCAAAGTGTGGTCTAGAACTGAACCCGCACACCCTTTTGATATATATCTCAGCCTTGGAGGTTCTCATGTCCCGCGTCCAACTCGCCCTCAATGTCGACGATCTCGAGCAGTCGATCACGTTCTACACCAAGCTGTTCGGCACCGGCCCGGCCAAGGTCAAGCCCGGCTACGCCAACTTCGCCGTCGCCGACCCGGCGCTCAAGTTGGTGCTGCTGGAGAACCCCGGTCAGGGCGGCAGCATCAACCACCTCGGCGTCGAGGTCGACTCCAGCGAGAAGGTCCACTCCGAGATCGCCCGCCTCACCGACGAGCAGCTGTTCACCGAGGAGGAGATCGGCGCCACCTGTTGCTTCGCCACCCAGGACAAGGTCTGGGTCACCGCCCCCGACGCCGAACGCTGGGAGGTTTACACCGTCCTCGCTGACGCCGAGACCTTCAATGGTGAACCCTCTGCCGCCGAACCGACAGTAGCTCCTGCCGGCGGAGTCGCACGAATCGCACCGACTGCCTGCTGCACGCCCGGCAATTAGCAGTTCTCTGCGCGCGCCCGGCCGCCGCCGGTGAGGGCGCCAGGCTCGGGCGAGGCTGCCGCACTCCACGTAGTCGGTGAACTGGTGACGAACATCCGGGCAACGACTCCACTGCATCCGATATCGGATCTAGATATCGGCTACCGTTCTCGGTTGTACGGCAGTCGAGCGGAGGCGTGCAGAAATGGCTACAGGGGCGGCGAACAGCGGGTTGGCGCGTCGACTCGGTGTCGGTGATGCGGTGGTGATCGGGCTCGGGTCGATGATCGGTGCGGGGATCTTCGCCGCTCTCGGGCCCGCGGCGGCCGCCGCGGGGTCCGGGCTGCTGGTCGGGCTTCTCGTGGCAGCAGTGGTGGCGTATTGCAACGCGATCGCCTCAGCGCGATTGGCGGCGCGATACCCCCAGTCGGGCGGCACCTACGTGTATGGGCGTGAGCGCCTGGGGCCGTTCTGGGGCTACCTGGCCGGGTGGAGCTTCGTGGTCGGCAAGACGGCGTCGTGTGCGGCGATGGCGCTGACCGTCGGCGCGTACGCGTGGCCCGAGCACGCCCGCGCTGTCGCGGTGGCCGCCGTCGTGGCGCTGACCGCGGTGAACTGCCGCGGGGTGCAGAAGTCGGCGATCCTGACCCGGGTGATCGTCGCCGTGGTACTCGCTGCGCTCGCCGCGGTGGTGCTCTCCGCTATCGGGGCCGGCGCCCTCGACGCCGGCAGGTTGGCGATCGGTTCAGATGTGACCGTGTACGGGGTGTTGCAGGCGGCGGGGTTGTTGTTCTTCGCCTTCGCCGGGTACGCGCGGATCGCGACGCTCGGCGAAGAGGTCCGGGATCCGCAACGCACGATCCCGCTGGCGATCCCGACAGCGCTGGGCCTGGCGTTACTGGTCTACGCGGCGGTCGCCACGACCGCGCTCGCAGTTCTCGGTCCGGACGCGATGGCCACATCGGTCGCACCGCTCACCGACGTCGCCCGCGCGACCGGCGTGCCAGGGCTGGCGGTAGCTGTCGCGATCGGGGGCGCCGTTGCGGCGCTCGGGTCGCTGCTATCGCTGACCCTCGGCGTCTCGCGCACTACCCTCGCGATGGCCCGCGACGGACACCTCCCCGCTCCGCTGGCGGCGGTGCATCCGCGGTTCCAGGTGCCGCACCACGCCGAGATCGCCGTCGGGGTCGTCGTCGCTGCGCTGGTGCTCGCGGTCGACGTGCGCGGGGCGATCGGCTTCTCCTCGTTCGGCGTCCTGCTCTACTACGCCATCGCCAACGCATCAGCGTGGACACTCAGCCTCGACGAGGGCCGCCCCGCGCGACTGATACCTGTCGTCGGGGCCGGCGGGTGCGTGCTGCTCGCGTTCACCCTGCCCTGGCAATCGGTCGCGGCCGGCGCGGTGGTGGCAGGGCTCGGTGCCGCCGTCTACGTGATCCGTCAGCAGCTCTCGGGCAGGCGAGGCGACGTTCGGTAGGGTGCCCGACATGGACCTGGTGCGCGAACTTCTGCGCGGCGCTGTGCCGGTCCATATCCTGCACCATGCCGCCGAAGACGGCGGTGTCTACGGCGCGTGGATGGCCGAAGAACTCGCGCACCACGGCTACCGCATCTCACCCGGAACCCTCTATCCGCTGCTGCAACGCCTCGAAGACGGCGGACTCCTTCGCTCCTCAGAGCACCTCGTCGACGGCCGGGTGCGACGCGTCTACACAGCCACCTCAGCCGGTGTCGAGGAACTCGCCCGCCTCCGTGTCGTGATCAACGAACTGTCCGGGGAGATTCTCGACCGCTGAGCCCGTCGCGGCGGACGGCGACCATATTGCGTTCGAGATCGACGTCTGTCAATATTGATGTGTGTCGAATTCGATTCCGTTGACCGAGGTGACCGTGCGGTGCTCACCGCTGGTCCGTGAACCCCTGTCGGAAACCCAGTCCGTCGATCTGGCGGCGGTGTTCAAGGCTCTCGCTGACCCGATCCGGTTGCGGTTGTTCAGCTTGATCGCCAGCCACGAGAATGGCGAGGCCTGCGTCTGCGACATCTCGCCGGCCGTGGACGTCTCGCAGCCGACGATCTCCCATCACCTCAAGGTCCTCAAGACTGCGGGGCTGCTCGAGTCCGAGCGCCGCGCCTCCTGGGTGTACTACCGCGTCATCCCCGAAGTCCTGTCCTCGCTCGCCGGGATCCTGCAGTCCGGCGAACCCGCCACCAGCGCCACTTCGATGGAGGTTCTTTCGTGACCAGCCCCGCAACAGCCGCCGAGCATCAGCCGGTCGTCGGCAAACTCTCCACCCTCGACCGGTTCCTGCCGGTGTGGATCGGCGTCGCCATGGTCGCCGGCCTGCTGCTGGGCCGGATGATCCCCGGCCTGAACACCGCGCTGGAGAAGATCCAGGTCGACGGCGTCTCGCTGCCGATCGCCATCGGCCTGCTGATCATGATGTACCCGGTGCTGGCGAAGGTCCGCTACGACCGCCTCGATACCGTCACCGGCGACCGCAAACTCCTCCTCGGCTCGCTGCTGCTGAACTGGGTCCTCGGCCCGGCGCTGATGTTCGCCCTCGCCTGGATCTTCCTGCCCGACTTGCCCGAGTATCGGACGGGTCTGATCATCGTCGGCCTGGCCCGGTGCATCGCGATGGTGATCATCTGGAACGACCTGGCCTGCGGCGACCGCGAGGCGGCGGCCGTGCTGGTGGCGCTGAACTCGGTGTTCCAGGTGATCATGTTCGCCGTCCTCGGCTGGTTCTATCTCTCGATCCTGCCCGGCTGGCTCGGTCTGGAGCAGACCACGATCAGCACCTCACCGTGGCAGATCGCCAAATCGGTGCTGATCTTCCTCGGCATTCCGCTGCTCGCCGGCTACCTCTCGCGCCGGATCGGCGAGAAGACCAAGGGCCGCGACTGGTACGAAGCGAAGTTCCTCCCGAAGATCGGGCCGTGGGCCCTGTACGGGCTGCTGTTCACCATCGTCATCCTCTTCGCGCTCCAGGGTGAGCAGATCACCTCCCGCCCGTGGGACGTCGCCCGGATCGCGGTGCCGCTGCTGGTGTACTTCGCGATCATGTGGGGCGGCGGCTACCTGCTCGGCGCCGTCATGGGCCTGGGCTACGAGCGCACCACCACGCTCGCGTTCACCGCCGCCGGCAACAACTTCGAGCTCGCCATCGCCGTCGCGATCGCAACCTACGGCGCCACCTCCGGCCAGGCCCTCGCCGGCGTCGTCGGACCGCTCATTGAGGTGCCGGTCCTCGTCGGCCTCGTCTACGTCTCACTCGCCCTGCGCAAGCGATTCCCCCTCACCCCGTCCTCCGCTGCGACCGCAGCTGATTCGTCCAGGAGTATGAACTGATGCCCGACAACCAGACCAAGCCTGATACCGAGACCGAATCGGGCACGCCGAGTGTTCTGTTCGTGTGCGTGAAGAACGGCGGCAAGTCGCAGATGGCCGCCGGTCTGATGCGTAAGACCGCCGGCGACGCGGTCGCCGTGTACTCGGCCGGCACCAAGCCCGGGTCCGCGGTCAACGGCCTGTCCGCCGAGTCTCTCGCGGAGGTCGGCGTCGACATCACCGGTGAGACCCCGAAGCCGATCGACCCCGATCTGCTCTCCCGCGTGGACCTGGTGGTCACCCTCGGCCGCGAAGCGGTAGTCGAGACCCCTGACGGTGTGGCGCTGGTCAACTGGGACACCGACGAGCCGTCGGAGCGGGGCATCGACGGCATCGAGCGGATGCGCCTGGTCCGCGACGACATCGCCGCCCGCGTCACCGCGCTGGCAGCCGAACTCACCACCCGGTAGCAACCCAGCAGGCCGGGATCGGACGAACGGGAGCATAGGAATGAACGCCACCACCGAACCGGCCGGCACACCGGAACTGCTGATGCCGCAGGCGCTGCTCGCCCGGACCGCGGAGCGGCTCGCGGTCCAGTACCGCGGGATCGTCTCCGAGCAGACCGTCGAACGGGTCGTCTTCGAGTCCTACACCGCGCTGCGGCGCACCGCCCGCATCCACACCCACCTGGTCACCCTCGCCGGCCGGTTCGCCGCCGAACGCCTCACCGCACTCGCGCAATCCACGGGTGCGACCAGCAAGACGGTGCCGGAGGTGCTGTTCATCTGCGTGCACAACGCGGGCCGCTCGCAGATGGCCGCCGCCCTGCTCACCCACCACGGCGGCGGGCGGGTGCACGTCCGCTCCGCAGGCTCGCTGCCTGCCACGGCGATCAACCCGGTCGTCGAGCAGGCCATGGCCGAGGTCGGGCTCGACCTGGCCGCGGAGTTCCCCAAGCCGCTCACCGACGACGTGGTCGCGGCCGCGGACGTGGTGATCTCCATGGGCTGCGGCGACGCCTGCCCGGTCTACCCGGGCAAGCGGTACCTGGACTGGCAGGTCGCCGACCCCGACAACCACCCCATCGAGACCGTCCGCCTGATCCGCGACGACCTCGACCGCCGCGTCCAAGCCCTCCTCACCGACCTCCTGCCGGCCACCACCTGACCCACCCGACCCGCCCCGTCTCTAGATCTGGTCGACCGCCCGGCCTTCGCCGCCGTCGGCCGTGTTCCGCCTGCCCTGCTCATCTCGCCTGTGTTCTTGGAAGGGAACGAAAACACCCATGTCTGCACGCAAGATCATCGCCATCGGCGGTTCGGACGCCGGGATCTCCGCGGCCCTGCGGGCCCGCGAACTCGACCCCACCAGCGAGGTCACCGTGGTCGTCGCCGACGCCTACCCGAACTTCTCCATCTGCGGCATCCCGTACTACGTCTCCGGCGAGGTCACCCACTGGAGCAACCTCGCCCACCGCACCGCCGCCGACCTCGCCGCCACCGGCATGACCGTGCACACCGACACCCTCGCGACCGCGATCGACGCCGCCGGGCACCGCCTCACGGTCACCGGCCCCGGCGGCGCCACTCGCGACCTCGACTACGACGCCCTCGTCATCGGCACCGGCGCGGTATCGGTGCGGCCGCCGATCACCGGCCTCGACCGCCTCGGCGCTGACGATGGTGTGCACCTGCTTCACTCGATGGGCGACACCTTCGCCGTGATGAACACCCTCACCGCCAAGGATCCGAAGACCGCGATCATTATCGGCGCCGGCTACATCGGCCTCGAGATGGCCGAAGGGCTCACCGCCCGCGGCATCCACGTGACTCAAATCGAAGCCCTGCCCGAGGTGCTGCCCACCGTCGAACCTGAACTCGGCGCCCTCGTCCACACCGAACTCGTCCGCAACGGGGTCGACGTCCGCACCAACACCCTGGTCACCGCCGTGAACCGCACCGCCACCGGCGGGCTGGCCGTGACCACCGAACGTGACGGCGAGACCGACCAGTTGACTGCTGATCTGGTGCTCGTCGTCGTCGGCGTGCGCCCGGACACCGAGCTGGCCGCCAAGGCCGGGGCCGAGCTCGGGGTCAAGGGCACGATCGCCGTCGACGAGCAGATGCGCACCAACCTGCCGGACGTCTTCGCCGCCGGCGATGCCGTGCACACCCACCACCGCCAGCTCGGCATCACCTGGCTGCCGCTCGGGACGACCGCGCACAAGCAGGGCCGCGTCGCCGGCGAGAACGCCCTCGGCGGCACCGCCCACTACACCGGATCCCTCGGCACCCAGGTCGTCAAGATCTTCGACCTCGTCGCCGCCCGCACCGGCCTCAAAGAGACCGAAGCCCTCGCCGCCGACCGCGGCTGGGTACCGGTGTCGACGACCTCCACACCGGACGATCACAAGGCCTACTACCCGGGCGCCACACCGATCAGCATCCGCATCACCGGCGACCAGAACACCGGCATCCTGCTCGGCGCTCAGCTCATCGGCCATCGCACCGCGGAGATCTCCAAGCGCGTCGACACCTACGCCACCGCCCTGCACCACGGCATGACCATCGACGCCCTCTCCGAACTCGACCTGTCCTACACCCCGCCGCTCGGCTCCCCGTGGGACGCCGTGCAGGTCGCCGCCCAGAACTGGGTCCGCGAGCACCAGCTGCAGCATCAACGCAGCGCTCTTACGTTCAATCGGTAATCACTCCTTCCGACGACAGCGATCATCGACACACACTGACGAGGTCGCAGTCGTAAGGAAGATCCACTGCAACGCGGGCCGCTCGACACCCACGGATGAAACTCCCCTTACGGGAGGGTAGGGTCTGATGCAGCTTGCGCGGACGACCGCGCACCGTCACCACCCACCCGTCGCACCGTTGCTGTGCAGTGCCGTGCGACCGATTCACGGAGGATCCCCGATCTCGATGGCAGTACAGACGCGTGTGAAAGAGGCCGTGCAGGGCAGCGATGTCGTTGCGGCGCTGCGGAGCCCGAAACGCCTCAAAACCGAGTCCCTCGCCGGTCTCGTCGTCGCATTAGCGCTGATTCCGGAGGCGATCTCGTTCTCGATCATCGCCGGGGTCGACCCGCGGGTCGGGCTGTTCGCCTCGTTCACCATGGCGGTGACCATCGCGATCGTCGGTGGGCGGCCGGCGATGATCTCGGCGGCGACCGGTGCGATCGCGTTGGTGGTGGCGCCGATTTCTCGTGAGTACGGGCTGGACTACCTGCTGGCGACGGTGATCCTCGCCGGGATCCTGCAGGTCGTGCTCAGCGCACTGGGGGTGGCGAAGCTGATGCGGTTCATCCCCCGGTCGGTGATGGTCGGCTTCGTCAACGCCCTGGCGATCCTGATCTTCCTGGCCCAGCTGCCACACATGACGGACGTGCCCTGGCTGGTGTATCCGATGATCGCCGCAGGCTTGGTCATCATGGTCGGTCTGCCGAAGCTGTCGAACGCGGTGCCAGCACCCCTGGTGGCGATCGTGCTGCTCACCGCTATCACCATGGCCTTCGGCCTGGGAGTACCGAACGTCGGCGACGAGGGCGAGCTGCCGAGCACCCTGCCGCAGTGGCTCATCCCCGATGTCCCGTACAACCTGGACACCCTGAAGTTGATCGCCCCGTACGCGATCGCGATGGCCCTGGTCGGCCTGCTCGAATCGTTGATGACCGCCAAGCTCGTCGACGACATCACCGACACCCACTCCGACAAGACCCGCGAAGGCTGGGGGCAGGGCGTCGCGAACGTCATCACCGGATTCTTCGGCGGCATGGGCGGCTGCGCGATGATCGGCCAGACCATGATCAACGTCAAAAGCTCCGGCGCGCGGACCCGGATCTCGACCTTCCTCGCCGGCCTGTTCCTGCTGATCCTCGTCGTCGGACTCGGAGATCTGGTGGCGCAGATCCCGATGGCCGCACTGGTCGCCGTGATGGTGATGGTCGCCGTCGGCACCTTCGACTGGCACAGCATCGCCCCGGCGACACTGCGGCGGATGCCGCGCAGCGAGACCGCAGTCATGATCGTCACCGTCGCGATCACCGTCGCCACCCACAACCTGGCGTACGGCGTGATCGGCGGCGTCATCGTCGCGACCCTGCTGTTCGTCCGCCGCGTCGCCCACTTCACCGAGGTCACACCCACCGCATCCGACAATGCGGGCACCCGCACCTACCGAGTGCGCGGCGAACTGTTCTTCGCCTCCAGCAACGACCTGGTCTACCAGTTCGACTACGTCGACGACCCCGAGCACGTGATCATCGACCTCTCCGACACCCACGTCTGGGACGCCTCCACCGTCGCGGCCCTCGACGCGATCGAGACCAAGTACCGCAACAAGGGCAAGACAGTCGAGTTCATCGGCCTCAACCCAGCATCCGCGGAGCGGCACGGACGGCTCAGCGGCCACCTCGGCGGCGAACACTAGGCTCACGATCATGGCTGACGAACCCGAAGGCGGCCGGCTGCTGCAGATCGGCCAAGTCGCCGAAGCAACTGGACTGTCGCTCAAAACGATCCGGCACTACGACGAGATGGGGCTGGTCGCCCCGTCCGAACGCAGCCCCGGGGGCTTTCGCCTCTACACCGCGGCCGACGTCGAACGCCTGCTGGTGATCCGCCGCATGAAACCCCTCGGCTTCACTCTCGAGCAGATGCGGGACCTGCTCGCCGCCCTCGACACCCTCGCCGACCCGGCAGCAACCGCCACGGTGCGGGCCGACGCCACCGCTTTCGTCGATCAATGCTCCGACGCCGCGCAGCAGCGCTGCGCCGAACTCCGAGCCCAATTGGCGATCGCCGAGGAGTTCGCGAACACACTCACCGCCCTCGCCGGCCGCCACTGACCCACAAGCTCGGCGCGTGAGGTCCGCGCGGCCGACCGGGGTGAGCCGCAAGGGTGGCTACGTGCCCGCGAGAACGTCATCGAGATGCATCGACGCGACGTCACGGGCCTGGGTGGCGGTCCTGTGCCCGACAAGTACGCTTACGCCCATCGATCCCGACGATCTGACGATTTGCGACAAGTAGATTGAGAAGGCGCACCGTTTCAATTCTCAATCGAGTTGACGCAACGCAGGTCAGAGCGGTGGGAATGCGTCAAGTGGAATGAGAAGGGACAGATGGGTTCGTCGCAGTCGTCGGTTGCTGCGCCCGAGGCGCTGCAGTGATCCGGCGTTTCCCTCGTCGGCGTTCGTCCGCACACTCTCCGCCGCGTCACCCTTGCGCGGCCCTGCTGTGGGCGTCCGTCGAGATCGCCCGCCGTTCGGCATGCTGAGCGTGTCGTTGCGCGGATCGCCCCGCCCGCCGCTTCCCCGGGCTCCCGCCTGTCCACGCCATAACGTCACTGTGACGAAAAAGTGGGTTCGGGGAGTCTGCGCGGCGAACGATTACTGCAGGGTCTCGTCGTAGTCCGGGAGCTTGAACGCCTTCTCGTAGTCGCCGCCGGTGAAGTCTCCGGGCCGGTTCCCCACGTTGGCAGTGATCGTGTACCCCTCGGCCGCGTACTTCGACCGGCAGGCCTGCTTGCTGTCCGTCGCATGGCGGGCCGTCCGCGGCGTCCGCGGGCACATCGCGTCCACGGGATAGCCGACCGCGGTCACCGCGGCGGTGGCACTGTCGGCGTTGGTGCGGTATGAGGCGAACAGAACCGCGAAGCCGATGTCCTTGGCATGGCGTGCGAAATCGAGCACCTCCGGCGTTGCGGTGCCCGGGCGGTAGTCGGTCTGCAGCGCGGTGTTGTCGATGTCCAGCACGATGGCCAGGCGTTCGCCGCCCTGCTGCTTGCGCTGGTCGAGCCACGCGGTGCCGCCCGACATGGCGGCCTGGACATCGGCGCGCCACGTGTCATAGCTCGGCGTCGCGGCGTGCGCCGCGGCCGGCAGAACCGCAGCGGTGATGCCCATGCCGAGCACTGTCGCGGCGACTCGGCAAGCCGTTCGGGTGCGCAATGAAATCATCATGATCGCACTAGAACCGTCGCGCCCCACGGTTCGGCGAACTGTGGGCTCCGGGCCCGTGAACACTGGTGGACATTCCGGCCGGGCGGCTCCCCTCGGTTCGCGGCAGGGCGTCACGGCGCGGTCTTTTGTTGCGCGTGCGATTGATTGGGTCTAGCGTCCCCGCGTGACCCGTCCTCGGCGGCGCCGCGGTTCCGATGTGCGCGTTCGTCTCCCCTTATCCGATCGTGCGAGGAGCATCATGGCCATTCGAGTTCGCGACGCAGGATGCCTGCTGCTGCGGTGGGGAATCGCGTTCGCGCTGATTCCTCACGGGTGGAACAAGCTCACCAACTGGGGTTACAGCGGGACCGTCGACAACTTCGCTCAGACCGGGACGCCGGTACCGAACGTTACGGCGGCCTTCGCGATGGCGGTCGAGATCGGTGCCCCGGTGCTCCTGGTTCTGGGGTTGCTCACCCCGCTCGCGGGCGCCGGCATCGTCGCCGTGATGGCGGGAGGACTGCTCACCGCGCCTGATCATCTCTTCGCGGCCGGCGGTGGGCTCATCCCTTGGCACACCGCCGGCGCGGCATTGGATCAGGGCACGGGGCTGCTCGATGAGCAGTGGACCGGCGCCTCGGCGTTCCTGTTCCTCTTGCTCGGGCTCGCGGTCCTGATCACGGGTGCCGGGCGGATCAGCGTGGATCGCGGCGTGTTCCAGAACAATCGGTGGCTTGCGCCGCGTGAGTGAGACGCTCGCCACGTCGCCTTGCGCCTCCCTGATGCTAGGTTAGGCTAACTATCATTATTGGCCTGGGGCGCACTCGCGCCGAATCTGTCGAAGGGGATGCGCGTGGAAGCGATTCGGGTCGCGGTGATCGGCGGCGGGATCGGCGGGCTCACCGCCGCTCTGGCGCTGGAGTCGAGCGGGCTGTCCGTGACCGTCTTCGAGAAGGCGCGCGAGCTGCGGGAGATCGGCGCCGGAGTGGTGGTGCGGGCGAACGGCATCCGCGGACTGGCGGCGATCGGTGCCGACGGTCCGGTGCGGGAGGTGGCGCAGCCGGTCCCCTGTCGACCGCCTCGCATGTGGCAAGGCGAGTCGCTCTCGCCCGACGGCGACGCTCAGGGGAACGGCACGCTCGAGAGCACCATCGTCTATCCGGCGCACCGGGCGGAGCTCCAACGCGCGCTGCATGATCAACTCGCCTGCGGCGCGGTGCGGCTGGGCCACGAGCTCGAGGTCCTCGCCGAGGACGCGGACGGTGTCGACCTCCGGTTCGGCAACGGGCATCGCGAGCGATTCGACCTGGTGATCGGCGCCGACGGTATCCATTCGGTGGTCCAGGGCTTCATCGGCGAACCCGTGGTGCCGGAGAACCAGGGCATCATGGCCTATCGGGCACTGGTGCCCACCGAACGCATCAGCGGCGCGGAGACCGCGCGGCTGTGTCAGTGGCTCGGCGAGAGCAGGTACTTCATCACCTACCCCGTCGCGCGCGGGCGTCTGCTCAACGTGGTCGCGTCGGTGCCGAACACCCTTGCGCCGGGAGCGTGGTCAGGGCCGGGGAACGTGGCGGATCTGGCGCGGGAGTACCAGGAATGGCACCCCGAGGTGCGTGCGGTCATCGCTGCGGTGGAGTCGACCTTCGCGTGGGGCATCTACGACCGTCCGGCCCTCACCGGGTGGACCAGCCCCCGGGTCGCGTTGATCGGCGACGCGGCCCATGCGATGGCCCCGTATCTCGGCCAGGGGGTCAACACGGCCATCGAGGACGCGGTCACCCTCGGTGTGCTGCTGCGCGGCATCGGCCTCGACGAAGTCGCATCTCGCCTGCGCCTCTACGAGGACATCCGCAGGGACCGCACGCACCGCATTCAGGACGGCTCGCGCCGCATGGGGCGCATCTACCGGGACGGTTCGCTCACCGTCGACGACCGGCGGGACCGGATGGCGGCGGAATTGCGCGGTGGCGGCTGGCTCGCCGGCCACGACGCTGAGGCCACGGCGCGCGAGTGGCTGGACCAGCGGATACGCGTCGCAGGATGACTCCGCGGTGCGTCCGTCCGTGTGTCCACGCGCAGGGCTCTCGCTCGGAGGCGATCGCTTCTCCACCCGGCCCCACTCCCCTCATCCGTGATCACCTATCACTGTGGTTGCAATAGCAATACGCCGCCTTCTATTCTTGTGACGCACGTCAATTCGCGATCGAAGAAATGGGATTTCGTTCGTGTGGGCAAGGAGGGTTTCATGGGCAGGCACAGTCGTAACGAAATGGCGGCGCCGTCACGGCCGGATGTCTCGCTCGAGGAGACTGTTCAGTTCAGCCTGCCCGGCTTGATCCCCTCTCGAGCGTCGTCCGCGCTGGCGAGTTCCGACACGCGGCAAATGGCCATAGATTCAATTTCGAGAATGATCGATTTGATCGACATGATCGACAATTCGCCCGATCCGCGCGCGGCCCGTCGCGCCGCGCAACGCGGATCATTCGTCGACTTCCGCCAGATCGCTTCGGCGGGTTCGCGTTTCGCGCAGGCGGCGGCCGCGAGGGTGCGGCACCCCGTCAACGGCCGGCATCGATTGCCAGGAGAATTCGAGCGCGACACGCCCTCTTACGGGGGGAACAGTAACCGTCGATGGTCGGATAACGCTATTGTTAACACCATGACCAATGATGACCTCTCCGTCCTCAAGCGCGCGCAAGAACTCGTTCGCAAGCACGATGAGGAGTTGCGCGCCCAGCGGGTCGAGCGCGAAGGCCGCGTGCGCCAGACCGGCTCGCTGATCGCCACCTACAGCGCGGACTGCGCTCTGCGCCTCGCGGAGCTGCTGGACTTCTCGCAGAAGGACGGCCCCGTCGACAAGATCAAGTGGCAGCTCTCCGCCTCCGGGGAGAAGTTGATCTCGTTCAACCCCGAGGACAACGACCTCATGGTCGACGTGCACCGGATGCCGATGCTCGTCACCAACGTCGAGGGCTACACGGTGGGTGTGCAGCACCTCCTGGGCACCGACGTCTACCTCTTCGGCCTCACCGACGGCGCCGACAACTGGAGCGGCTTCGAGGATCTCGAGGGCTTCGGTCGCGCGACGCTCACGCCGGGCAACCGGTACAAGTGGACCGACGTCGAGCTCTCGCAGTACAACGACTGACTCCGCTCCCCCCGTTCACGAAGTCGGGCGCGCCGTAGGGCGCGCCCGACTTCTCTGCATTCCGGCCGCGATCGGTGACGGCGGATCGGTTGTGAACGACCGGTTGCGGACGGCGACGACGCGACGCGCGCCGTCGGTACGCTGGTGCGGTTGCCGCACGAGGTCACCAGGAGCATTCATGCCGCAGTCCGTCCCGCACATCGCCGACAGCCACGAGAAGATCCGCGTGCACGGTGCCCGGGAGAACAATCTCAAGAACGTCAGCATCGAGCTGCCCAAACGCCGGCTGACCGTTTTCACCGGCGTCTCCGGGTCCGGGAAGAGCTCGCTGGTCTTCGGCACCATCGCCGCCGAGTCGCAGCGCATGATCAACGAGACCTACAGCGCGTTCGTGCAGGGATTCATGCCCACGCTCGCGCGACCGGACGTCGACGTCCTCGACGGATTGACCACCGCGATCATCGTCGGTCAGGAGCGGATGGGCTCGGACCCGCGGTCGACCGTCGGCACCGCCACCGACGGCAACGCCATGCTCCGGATCCTGTTCAGCCGCCTCGGCGAACCGCACATCGGTTCGCCCCAGGCCTACTCCTTCAACGTGGCGTCCGTGAGCGGCGCCGGCGCCGTCAAGCACGACAAGGGCGGCCGCGAGGTCAAGGAGCGCGTCAGCTTCAGCATCACCGGCGGCATGTGCCCGCGCTGCGAGGGCCGCGGCTCCGTCACCGACATCGACCTGACCGCCCTCTACGACGCGAGCAAGTCCCTGGACGAGAATCCGTTCACCATCCCCGGCTACAGCATGGAGGGCTGGCAGGGGCGGATCTACCGCGGCAGCGGCTTCTTCGACACCGCCAAGCCCATTGCGAAGTACGGCAAGCGCGAGCTCGACGACCTGCTCTACAAGGAGCCGACCAAGATCAAGGTGGAAGGGATCAACCTCACCTACGAGGGCATCATCCCCAAGATCCAGAAGTCGTTCCTGTCGAAGGACGTCGATGCGATGCAGCCCCACATCCGGGCCTTCGTCGAGCGCGCCGTCGCCTTCAGCGTGTGCCCGGAGTGCGACGGCACGCGACTGTCGGAGCTGGCGCGCTCCTCGAAGATCAACGGCGCCTCCATCGCCGACTGCTGCGCCATGCAGATCAGCGATCTCGCCACGTGGGTCCGCGGCGTCGACGACCCGTCGGTCGCGCCGCTGCTCGAGAGCCTGCGGTTCACGCTCGACTCCTTCGTGGAGATCGGCCTCGGGTACCTCTCCCTCGACCGCCCCGCCGGAACGCTCTCCGGCGGCGAGGCGCAGCGCACCAAGATGATCCGCCACCTGGGCAGCTCGCTCACCGACATCACCTACGTCTTCGACGAGCCGACCATCGGCCTGCACCCGCACGACATCGCCCGGATGAACGATCTGCTCCTGCGCCTGCGCGACAAGGGCAACACCGTGCTCGTCGTCGAGCACAAGCCGGAGGCCATCGCGATCGCGGACCACGTCGTGGATCTGGGCCCGAAGGCGGGCACCGCGGGCGGCGAGATCGTCTTCGAGGGCACCGTCGACGGGCTGCGGAAGGCGGACACCCTCACCGGCCGCCACCTCGACGACCGCGCGCGTCTCAAGGACGCGGTCCGCGCACCGTCGGGCGCCCTCGAGGTGCGGGGAGCCACCGAGCACAACCTCCGCGACGTCGACGTGGACGTGCCCCTCGGTGTTCTCACCGTGATCACCGGCGTCGCCGGATCGGGCAAGAGCTCGCTCATCCACGGGTCGATCAGCCCGCGGGAGGGAGTGGTCACCGTCGACCAGACCCCGATCAAGGGCAGCCGCCGGAGCAATCCCGCCACCTACACGGGGCTGCTCGATCCGATTCGCAAGGCCTTCGCGAAGGCCAACGGGGTCAAGCCGGCGCTGTTCAGCGCGAACTCGGAGGGCGCGTGCCCGGCGTGCAACGGCGCGGGCTTGATCTACACCGACCTCGGCATCATGGCCGGCGTCTCGACCACCTGCGAGGAGTGCGAGGGCAAGCGGTTCCAGGCCGCGGTGCTCGAGTACCGGCTGGGCGGCAAGGACATCAGCGAGGTCCTCGCGATGCCGGTCGCCGAGGCGCTCGACTTCTTCGCCGACGGCGAGGCGAAGATCCCGGCCGCACACAAGATCCTCGGGCATCTGGACGACGTCGGGCTGGGCTACGTCGGGCTCGGGCAGCCGCTGACGACCCTCTCCGGTGGCGAGCGCCAGCGGCTCAAGCTCGCGACCCACATGGGCGACAAGGGCGGCGTCCTGGTGCTCGACGAGCCCACGACGGGCCTGCACCTCGCGGACGTCGAGCAACTGCTCGGCCTGCTCGACCGCCTCGTCGAGTCCGGGAAGTCGGTGATCGTGATCGAGCACCACCAGGCGGTGATGGCCCACGCCGACTGGGTCATCGACATCGGCCCGGGTGCCGGGCACGACGGCGGTACCGTCGTCTTCGAGGGCACCCCGGCCGACCTGGTGGCGGACGCCCGCACCCTCACCGGCGAGCACCTCGCCGCGTACGTCGGAGGGCGAGCGTGACGGCACTGCCAGGTTCGTCGCCTACGATCGCTGGCGTGTCCACCACCGAGAACCGTCGCACCACCGGAATCCTGCTGCTCGTGACCGGCGTTCTGGGCCTCCTGGCCTCGGCGATGCTGACGATCGACAAGATCAAGATCCTGGAGGATCCGAACTTCGTCCCGGGGTGCAGCCTCGACCCGACCATCTCGTGCGGATCGGTGATGCAGTCCTGGCAGGGCTCCGTGTTCGGCTTCCCCAACCCGCTCATCGGGATCGCGTCGTTCTCGGTGGTGATCGTCGCCGGCGTGCTCACCCTCGGCGGCGTCGCGCTCCCCCGGTGGTTCTGGACCGGCCTCGCGATCGGCTCGGCCGCCGGGCTCGCACTCGTGATCTTCCTGATCTACTCGAGCCTGTTCGTGATCCACGCGCTGTGCCTGTGGTGCATGCTCGTGTGGACCATCATGCCGATCGTCCTCGCGACCGCGGTGGCCGCCGCGCTCGGCGAGAGGGCGACGCAGCAGGTCAAGCAACTGCTGGCCGCCCTCGTCCTGCTCTGGTACATCGTGGTGCTCACGCTGATCGCCGTGCAGTTCTGGGACTACTGGAGCAGCAAGTTCTGAGTCACCAGGTGTCTTCGAGCATGCGCGGCTTGCACGCCTGGTAGGCGCCGACGCCCAGTACGACGAGGCAGCCGAAGAGCATCAGGAACGGTGCGGTCCAGCCGTGAGTCGCCTCGTGCAGCAGGCCGAATCCGAGCGGTCCGGCGCACGCCGCGAGGTAGCCCACGCCCTGCATGAAGCCGGACAGCGCGGCCGAACCGGCGCCCGTGCGGGTGCGCAGGTTCACCAGGGTCAGCGCCATCGGGAACGTCGTCGGGCCGAGGCCGGCGGCGATCACCCAGAGCCACGTCAGCGTCGTCGGAGCCAGCAGCAGGCCGAGGAAGCCCACCACGAAGCAGCCGAGGAACACGATCACGAGCGGGAACGGGTTCGTCATGCGGGCGCAGATCCCGGGGATCACCAGGGTGGCGACGAAGCCGACGCCCGAGAACAGCGCGACCATGTTCCCGCCGAGGGCCGCGCTGCCGCCCGCGTCCGAGAGGATCGTCGGGATCCAGGTGAACATCGCGTACGTGTTGAGCGAGGTCATGCCGAACATCGCGGCAGCGCCCCAGGCCAGCGGCGAGCGCCAGATCCTTCCCTTGGGCTCGGCGGTCTCCTCGGCGCTGACGTCCTGCACGTCGTGGCCGCGCCGCGCGAGGACGATGCCGAGCCACGGCAGGAACGCCGCGATCGGGATGATCGCCCAGATCGCGAGCGAGACCCGCCAGCCGTACGCGTCCGCGACGGGCACCGCGGCCAGTGCCGGCACCATGGTGCCCAGCTGCACGCACGTCAGGTACGCCGTGCTCAACACCGCGACGTTGTCGGAGAAGTACCGCTTGACCAGCGGCGGGAGCACGACGTTGCCGACGCCCATACCGATCAGCGCCAGGCACGAGAACGCCAGCAGCCCCAGGGTGCCGCCCATCAGCGACCGCACGCCGATGCCGATCGCGGTCGCCGTGACCGCCACCAGGGTGGTGCGCTCGAGGCCTATACGGCTGGTGAGGAACGGAGTCACGATCCCCGCTGCGGCGAACATCGCGGTCGGCAGCATGCCGAAGACGCCGATGATCGTCGCACCGAAGTGCAGGTCCTCGCTGATCCGCGTGAGCAGCGGCGTCAGGGATGTGACGGCCGTGCGCAGCGTCAGGGCGAACAGCACGATCGCCAGCAGAACGAGTAGTCGTCCCTGCTTCACGGATCGCACCATGCTGTGGTCGGCCTCCTGCGGCTCGGTCGCGATGCTGGTCATTCGCCCTCCTTACAGACGGGACAAATCATAGGATGAATGGATCTATGGCGGCAAGACGATTTCCGGCCGGATAGGATGACTGTGATGCAACCGGTACGTAGACAGACCTTGATAGCGCAGGTCACAGAACAGCTCCGCGGCGAGATCGCCAGCGGGCGGTGGCCCGTGGGCGGCCGCATCCCCACAGAGACCGAGCTCCGCGAGCTCACGGGGACCGCGCGCAACACGGTCCGCGAGGCCGTCCAGGCGCTGGTGCACGCCGGGATGCTCGAGCGGCGCCAGGGCTCGGGCACGTACGTGCTGTCGGCGTGCGCCACCTCCACGCTCGGCGATTACTTCGCCGCGGCGCGCGATACCGACCTGTTGGAGCTGCGCGAGGCGCTCGAGGTGACTGCCGCCGGTCTCGCCGCGGAACGCCGCGACGACGACGACGTCGCCGAGCTCCGCCGGCTCCTCGAAGCGCGCAACCGGCTGTGGGCCCCCGAGCAGGTGGACGCCGGGGCCGAGCGCGAGGCGATCGCGGCGGACCTGGCGATGCACCGCGGTGTGGTCGCAGCCAGCCACAATGCGATCTACCTCGAGTTCTACGATTCGCTGGTGCCCGTCCTGCAGGAGCACCTGCAGGAGTTCCCCGTCGGCTCCGCCACGTCGTACGAGTGCGCCCACATCGCCGTCATCGAGGCCGTCGCCGACGGTGACGCGCCCGCCGCTCGCGCCGCCGCGCGCGAACTCCTCGCGGAGGTACGGCTCCGGGAGCGCTGAGCAATACCCCTCTGGGGTATCATTCGGTGCGTGCGGAACCTGCGGAGCGGAAGATCGTCGGCCACCACGGCCGTCGTGCTCGGTTTCGCCGTCCTGCTGATGCATCTCGGCATGCCGCCGGCGGCCGCGACCGCCGCATCCGTGGGACCGTCCGCGACCTCGCACGGCATGCACCGCGCGACGCCTGCGGACGCGGCGTTCTCCCCCGCCGAGCACGGGACTTCGGTCGACAAACAGAGTCTCGACGCCGTCCACGACCACGAGTCGCACGACTGCGCCGGCACCGTCGTCGTGCACAAGCAGGTGGCCCCGCCCGCCCTCGTCGCCGTCCTCCCCCTGCCCGACGGCGCCCCCGACGTGACCCCGGCGACGCGCGCCGCGCTCGCGCGCGGTCCCCCGCCCTGGACGGTCCACGACCTCGCCCAACTCTGCGTTCTTCGAGTCTGATCGACGCCCGCGCGCGGCACTGACCGCCGCGGCGCGCCGACCCGCACCAACAGACCCGAGAAACTCCACGCAGAGGAACAACCATGACCGTTTCCCGTATCCGCATCGCCACCGTCCTGTCCGCCGTCGCCGCCGGCGCGACCCTGCTCGGAGCCTGTGGCTCGGGCGAGACGCCCGACGCAGCACCCTCGAGCGCCGCGTCCGCCGAGCACGCCGGGCACGGCCCGGCCGCGCCGTCGTCGTCGAGCCCGGGGGTGAACGCCCGGTTCAACGATGCCGACGTCGAGTTCGCGACGATGATGTACCCGCATCACGCCCAGGCCGTCGAGATGGCGAAGATGGTCGCCGGGAAGGACGCCGGCCCCGAGGTCGTCGCCCTCGCGGACGAGATCGAGGCCGCACAGCAGCCCGAGATGGACGCCTTCGCCCGGCTCCTGGCGCAGTGGGGCGAGCCCGCCCCCAGTGCGACCATGGAACACGCCATGGACGGCATGATGACGCCGGCCCAGATGGACCGGCTCGGCACCCTTCGCGGCGCCGAGTTCGATCGCGAGTGGCTGACCATGATGATCGCCCATCACAAGGGCGCCATCACCATGGCCGACGCCGAGCTCGCCCGCGGGGTCAACCCCGAGAACCGGAAGCTCGCCGAGGAGATCAAGCGCGGCCAGCAGGCCGAGATCGCGCGCATGGAGAAGCTGCTGTAGTCCGCTTCCCGACGGGTCGGGCGCGGTGATCGACCGCGACCCGTGATGCCTCCCGAGCGCCCCCGCACCCGTGGTGCGGGGGCGCTCGCCGTCGTCGGCACGCGGAACTCCGTCCTCCGGCTTTGCGATCCGAACGGATCGTGCACAATGATCCGCGTACTACATCTCTCGTGCTTCGAGAAAGGGAGCAGACGATGACGACGAGCCATGCCCTTCGGCGACGCAGACCGATCGCCCTGGCGGTCGCGGGAACCGGTCTCGCGGGCGCGCTCGCCCTCACCGGAGGCGGCGTGGATCTGCTCGCCGCGGTCGCGGCGAAGACCGTCATCGTGGTCGGCGGTGCGAACGACCCCACCGGCAAGGACCAGTGGACGCGCATCGGCGGTCAATACACCGGCCCGGCACCGGTCTTCGTGCAGTATCCCGCCGTGTTCGGCGTCGGCTTCCCGGGCTTCGCCCTGAGTAGCGACGGCGTGCACACGTACGCCCGGTCCATCGACATCGGAGCCACCGCCACCGTCGACGCCATCGCCGCGGCGAAGCAGAACCCCGACGAGGAGGTCGTGGTCTACACGATCTCGCAGGGTTCCGACGTCGTCGGCGTCGCGGTGCTGCGCTACGGCAGGGATCATCCGCGCCCCTCGGACGGCTCCGCCGGGCTGACCTTCGTCGAGCAGGGCGGCCCGAGCTTCATCCGCTCCGGCGCCTGGAGCGTGATCCCCGCGGGCATCCCCGGTCTGCACGCCGGGCCGATCCGCAACGACGGAGCATCGGGAGCGACCGTCGTGAGCATCTGCGTCAAGGGCGACATCGCCTGCGGGATGGGGCTCGATCCCGTCAGGGCGATGGTGTACCTCGTTCCGGGGTTCCTGATGCACGGCACCGTCTACACCGCTGAGAACATCGGCCGCTACTCCCCGCTCACCGGCGAGGCCTTCACCCCCGGCTCAGTGGCAGAGGCTCCCGTCGCGACGCGCACCGAGTTCCGCGAAGCGCGCACGGTCACCGTCGACACCTACGCCGACGGCACGATCAAGCGCACGTGGATCGAGGACGGCACGACGTGGGTCTCGATCGACCAGGGTGAGAACCCGTGGGGATGGTTGCTGCGCCGCAGCGGTCTCGACGTGCCGCTCGCCTTCGATCGGCTGCTGAGCGCGGTGCTCCCGGTACCCGAGCCGGGCGAGAGCGGACTGGAGCCGGTGCTGTCCTCGTCGCCGACGGTGGGCACGGTGCACGATCCGGCGCCGTCGCCCGCCCGCCACCGGGAGGACCGGCCCGATGCCGTGCCGGTCGCGCAGTTGCTCGCCGCGTCCTCCCCGGAGAGCCCCCTCGACGGGCCCACCGCGGACGGCGCCGTGCCGCCGATGTCGTCGACCGAGGGCGGCGAGGCCTCGCCCACGATGGACCCGGTGGACGCCGACGACGCGGCCGAGGACGCCACGGGCGCGGACCCGGCCGACGGCACCGAGGGCGATGCTCCGGTGGCCGAGACTCCCGGTGCCGACGATCAGGACGCGACGGTGCCGGACACGACGGATGACCGGGAGGGTGAGGTCGCGCCGGAGACCCCCGCCGCGGCCTAGCCGTAGACCTCGGCGTAGAGCGCGACGATCTCCGCGGCATCGGGGACGCGCGGGTTGTTGCCCGGCGACCCCGATGCCAGCGCCTGCTCGGCCATCAGGGGCGCGAGATCGTCCCAGCGCGCCCGGTCGATGCCGTGCGCCCGGGGCGTCGGCACCGCCAGGTCGGCGCAGAGCTCCTCGATGGCATTGACGAGACCCTGCGCGAGCGCGCCATCGGAGTCCCCGGTCAGGCCGTACGCGCGGGCGCAGTCCGCGTACCGCGACGGCGCCGCGTCCACCGAGAACCGCATCACCGCCGGCAGCAGCATCGCGTTCGAGAGTCCGTGTGCCACATGGAAATGCGCGCCGATGGGCCGGCTCATCCCGTGCACCAGCGCCACCGAGCTGTTGGAGAAGGCGATCCCCGCCTGCGTCGCGGCGAGCATCATCGCCTCCCGGGCAGCGCGATCGGTGCCGTCGGCGTAGGCGGAGCGGAGGGTGGCGGAGATCGTGGAGATCGCGGTCAGGGCGAAACCGTCGGCGAACGGATTGGCCTTGCGGCTGACGTACGCCTCGATCGCGTGCGTCAGCGCGTCGACACCGGTGTCCGCGGTGAGCCGGGCCGGCATCGAGAGCGTCAACTCGTAGTCGACGATCGCCGCGATCGGCAGGAACGCGGGGCCGGGGCACAACATCTTCTCGTCGCTCGCGCTGTCGGTGATGATGCTGAACTGGGTCGCCTCGCTGCCGCTGCCCGCCGTCGTCGGGATCGCGATCACGGGCAGTGCCGGGCCGACGGTGACCGTGGGCGCCTTGTAATCCCGCATGGTGCCGCCGCCCACGGCGAGCACCGCCAGGGCCTTCGCCGTGTCCAGCGGGCTCCCGCCACCCAGGCCGATGACGCAGTCCGCGTCGTGCGCGCGCACCACGGCGAGGCCGGGATCGAGGGATGCGGTCGTCGGATCGGGGACGGTGCCGTCGAACACGGCGACCTCGCAGCCCGCCTCGGTGAGCGCCGCGACGAGGCGCGCCGCGGTGCCCTGCGCCGTGAGGAAGGCGTCCGTCACCACCACCGGGCGGGTGTGCCCGAGGTCGCGTACGAGCCGGCCCGCATCGGCGAGGGCGCCGCCCCCGACCACGAGCCGACGGGGAAGTCCGATCTGCGCTGCCGTCATGCTCCGAACGTACCTACACTTGCCCCCATGGCTGACAGGATCGGCGAAGGCGCTGGGGCGAGCGATGATTCGACGGTGGGCGGTGGCGGGCACGCCTTCGAGCCGCACCACGACGCGGTCGGCGACCGGCTGAACTGGCTGCGCGCCGGCGTCCTCGGCGCGAACGACGGCCTGATCTCCACCGCGGGCATCGTCATGGGCGTCGCGGCCGCGACCGGGGACTCCTCCGCGATCCTCACCGCGGGCATCGCCGGCCTGACCGCCGGCGCCGTCTCGATGGCGCTGGGCGAGTACGTCTCCGTGAGCACGCAGCGGGACACGGAGGTGGCCCTCATCGCGAAGGAACGCGCCGAGCTCACCGCGATGCCGGAGGACGAACTCGCGGAACTCGAGGGGATCTACCGCGCCAAGGGGCTCACGCCGGAGACTGCGCGGCGGGTCGCCGAGGAGCTGACGGCGCACGATCCGCTGCAGGCGCACCTCGACGCCGAGCTCGGGATCGACGAGGACAACCTCACCAGTCCCCTCGCCGCGGCGGTCTCGTCGGCGATCTCGTTCAGCGTCGGCGCGGCGATCCCGATCCTCGCGTCCCTGGTGCAGGCGCAGCGCATCCTCGCGATCGTCATCGCGGTGCTGGTCGGTCTCGCCCTGACCGGCTACGTCTCCGCGCGACTCGGCGACGCCGACGTCCGGCGGGCGACCGCGCGGGTCGTGCTCGGCGGCCTGATCGCGATGGCGGTCACCTACACGGTCGGTAAGCTCCTCGGGACCACCGGAATCGCCTAGGAGGCACACGTGATCGCTCGCTTCGGACAGCTCTCGCCCCGCATCGCCGAGACCGCCTGGGTGGCGGAGTCCGCGACGGTCATCGGCGACGTGGAGCTGGCCGCGGGCGTGGGCGTGTTCTACAGCGCGGTGATCCGCGGCGACATGGCCACGATCTCCGTCGGCGAGAACAGCAACGTCCAGGACGGGGTCGTCATGCACGCCGACCCGGGGATGCCGCTGACCGTCGGTGAGCGCGTCTCCATCGGGCACAACGCGGTGCTGCACGGCTGCACCGTCGGCGACGACGTGCTCGTGGGCATGGGCGCGACGGTCCTCAACGGCGCCGTGATCGGCGCGGGCAGCCTCATCGCGGCGAACGCCCTCGTGCCGCAGGGCATGGAGATCCCGCCGGGGTCCATGGTCGCGGGCGTTCCGGCCAAGGTCCGCCGCGAACTCAGCGAGGCCGAGCGCGCGGGCATCACCGCCAACGGCGGCGCCTACGTCGAACTGACCAAGGCCCACGCCCGGGAGACCGGCGAGGCCTGAGCGCGGGTCAGATCCCCGACCACACCATCGTCGCGCCCGAGTGGCCGGCGGCCACGGTGCCCCAGAGGCAGGCGACGACCGTCGCGGTGGCGAGGACGCCGAGCGCCACCGAGCCGCCGCGACCCGAGAGCACCGTCGCCCCCGGGAACCGGGCCGCGACGAGCGGGCTCGACCCCGCCCAGACCAACACGGCGAACAGCAGCAGGCCGAGGGACCAGTAGAACGTCGCGTTCCCCTGGGTGGCGTGCGCGGCGATCTCGGTGCGGATCCCCTCCATCGACGGGCGCTGTTCCAGCTGCTCCCCCGACAGCTTCGCCAGCAGGCAGGCACCCGTTGCGACCAGCGCGAGGACCGGCAGTCCCACGCCCAGACGGGCGCGGGCGGCGGGCCACCACGCGGCCAGGGCCAGCGCCAGGGCCGCGAGGGGCACGAGCACCACGGCCCCGTGGACCAACAACGGATGACTCGGAATTCCCGCGATCTCGGTGAGCACGCATCAATGCTGGCAGAGTGGTCACCGTGACGCGGACAACTCAGCCAAGCCTGTGCCCCAGCCGGCGCGCGATCCTCGCCGCCGTCCCCGGCATCGCCCTCCTGCCCCTCGTGGTGGCCTGTGGAACGACCCCGAACGACGACAAGGCTCCGTCCGACGCCGCCGACGGGGGCGGCTCGTCCGGTGGCACCGCCCCTGGCGCGCGCGTACCGGTGGCGCAGGTACCGGTCGGCAGCGCGGTGGTGATCGCGGGGGCCAAGCCCTACGTCGTCGCCCAGCCCACCGACGGTGCCTTCGTCGCCTTCGATGCCGCCTGCACCCACCAGGGCGTGACGGTCGGCGCCGACGACGGCCTCACCCTGGAGTGCCCCGCGCACGGCAGCCGCTTCAACGGCGGGACCGGCGCGGTGGAGGGCGGCCCCGCGAAGGCGCCGCTCGCCGCGGTCCCGGTGCGGCGCGACGGCGAGACGCTCATCGTCGGGTGATAGATATGGACCCTGAAGCTACCGGGTTGTAGCATGGACGGACGTTATTGAATCGGTCTCAGTAGACAGCCGCTGCCGAGACCTCACCACTTGACCCGAGGAGACTCCCGTGGCCAATCCCGAGGCGATCTACAAGGACGTGCTCATCGTGGGCGCCGGACTGGCCGGTATCGACACCGCGTACCGCGTGTCGAACGAGGTCCCCCAGTTCAGCTACGCGATCCTCGAGCAGCGCGCCGAGATGGGCGGTACCTGGGACCTGTTCAAGTACCCGGGCATCCGGTCCGACTCCGACATCTTCAGCCTGAGCTACCCGTTCCTGCCCTGGAAGGGCACGAACCGCCTCGCGAGCGGCCCGGAGATCAAGGCCTACATCGAAGAGGCCGCCGCGAAGTTCGGGATCGACAAGAACATCAGCTTCAACACCAAGGTCGGCACTGTCGACTTCGACTCGCGCACCGACCTGTGGACGATCACGGCCGAGCGCGACGGTGAGCAGGTCGTCTACCAGTCGCGGTTCCTCGTCGCCTGCACCGGCTACTACAACTACGAGGCCGGCTACGAGCCGCCCTTCCCCGGCGTGGACACGTTCCAGGGGCAGGTCGTGCACCCGCAGCACTGGCCGGAGGACCTGGACTACCAGGGCAAGAAGGTCGTGGTCATCGGCTCCGGTGCCACCGCCATCACCCTGATCCCGTCGATGGCCGACGATGTCGAGCACATCACCATGCTGCAGCGCTCCCCCACCTACGTGCTGCCGGTTCCGAACGCCGATCCGCTGACGATGTTCGGCGCCAAGGTGCTCCCGGCGACCGTCTCGCACACGCTCACCCGCAACATCAACGCCGTCATCAACGTCGGCCAGTACGTGCTGGCGCGCTCGTTCCCCAAGACCTCGCGCAAGTTCCTGCGCAAGCTCAACCAGAGCATGCTGCCGGAGGGCTACGACGTGGACGTCCACTTCAAGCCCAAGTACGAGCCCTGGGACCAGCGCCTGTGCGTCGTCCCGAACGGCGACCTGTTCAAGACCATCAAGGACGGCAAGGCCGAGGTCGTCACCGACACCATCGAGACCTTCACCGAGAAGGGCATCCGCCTGACCTCGGGCCGCGAGCTCGAGGCCGACATCGTGATCACCGCGACGGGCCTGCAGCTCCTCGCGTTCGGCGGCGTCGAGGTCAACGTCGACGGTGCGCCGATCAAGCCCAACGACAAGTTCGCGTTCAACGGCTACATGCTCGAGGGCGTCCCGAACTTCGCGTTCATCATCGGCTACACCAACAACTCGTGGACGCTGCGCGCCGACATCTCGGCCCGCGGCATCGCCCGCCTGCTCAACCACATGGTCGTCAAGGGGTACACGCACGTCGAGCCCGAGGTCGGCGGCAAGGTGCTCACCGAGCACCCCGCGCTCGACCTGAGCTCCGGCTACGTGCAGCGCTCCCCCGACGCGATGCCCAAGGCCGCCACCGAGCAGCCGTGGATGATCCGGCACAACTTCGTGCTCGATTCGCTCGACTACCGCCGCTCGCGCGTCGACGCGCCGGAGCTCAAGTTCGGCACCGTCGCGGCGCCGTCGAAGGCCGGCGTCTGATCGCCTGACACCCGGAAGACGAGAAGAACCCGCCCCCTCCGATCGGAGGGGGCGGGTTCTTTCATCGCCGTGAGGGCTTACGAGCCCTGCACGTACGTCCCGCCGACGGTGTTGCGCACCACGATCGGCGACCCGATCGGGAAGTTGTCGTAGAAGTACTTGCCGTTGGCGGTGCTCACGTTGAGGCAGCCGTGGCTCACGTTCGACACACCCTGCTGGTTCACCGACCACGGCGCGGCGTGCACGAAGATGCCGCTCCACGACATGCGGGTGGCGTACTCGACGTACGTGCGGTAGCCCTCCGGGGAGTCGACCGGCACGCCGTACGTGGACGAGTCCATGTACATGTCGCGCATCTTCTCCATGGTGTAGTACGTGCCGTTCGGCGTGGGGTGCTTGTCCGTGCCGAAGGACGTCGGCATGGTCTTGACGACCTCGCCGTTGTGCCAGACCGTGATCTGCTTGGTGTTGTCGTCCGCGAGGGCGACCCAGCCGGTCTTGGTCGCGACGGGCGGCTCCGGGGCGGACGTGGTGGGCGTGCTCGACGCCGAGCCGGTACCCGCAGGCGTCGACGGTCCGCTGGGACGCGGCGAGGTCGGGCGCGACGGGGTCGTGGGCACTGCGCCCGCGACGGCCGCGGAGGCCGTGGCCGCGACGATCGCCGCGGCGGCGCCGGCACCGAGACGGGCGAAATCGCGCCGGCTCACGCCGGTGGGACCGAGGTTCCGGTCAGTCATCGTTGTTCCTCCTGCGGGTATCAAGCTTTGCGCACGATTCTACGGGGCGGATGCCCCAGGTGAAGAAATCACTGAACCGGAGCTGAGGATCGCTCCGGTCCCGTTCAGCATCCAGTGGGCCAGGAAACAGGGCCACCACCTGCCGGTTCGCCGCGCGAGGGCGTCCATCGCGGCACCGAACCCGGCGGTGACGCCGATTGTCGGAAGAACGGGGTCGTGAGCACTCCGGGCGGCGCCGACGTGCCACAGGCCGAAGGCCAGCGGCCCCGCGACAGCACCGATCCGACGGCCGTGGGCGGCCTCGAGCGACGGGGTGAGCGCCCCGCGGAAGAGCATCTCCTCCGGGAGCGCGGTGCCGAGTGGGATGTCCACGAGCACCCACTTCGCGCGGTTCGACGGAGCCTCGCGCCGCACGGGCCGGACGAGGGCCAGCCCGGCGCCGAGGAGCGCAGCCCCGCCCGCCAGGCCCGCCGCGGTCGGGATCGCGGTCCGGGCGAGAGCGGCGTCGACGGCGCAGAAGGTGAGCGTGGCGGCGGATCGGGCGTCGCGGTTCCAGCCGAACCGCTCCGTCAGACGCGGCAGCACGGCGTTCGACCACGCGACCGCGGCACCCGCGGCCAGCGCCGGGGCGCCGCGCCGGCTCACTGCATCGCCGCCCAGGAGCCGAGGGAGCGGAAGAGGGTGGCCGAGTAGGGCTGGTCGCCGCCGTACTGCGCGGGATCGCGGGTGGTGTCCTCCTGCAGCGCGTGGCTCACCCCGCGGAGGCGGACGAAGTTCACGTGGGTGCCGGTCATCACGTCGGCGAGGTCCTGCGTCGCCGTGCAGTCCACCGCGACGTCCGCGTCCGAGCAGGTCACGATGTTGTGCTTCTGCGGCGGCAGCGTCATCGCCGTGCGCAGCGGGTCCGGGCTGCCGGCGGGCAGGCCTGTCAGGACGGGCTCGATGAGCCCGATCGGCACGGCCCCGCGCCCGGTGGCGCCGGTGCCGAGGGCGAGTGCCAGCGGCGCGGCGGAGCCGTGGCCGACGGCGAGCAGCCTGTCGTCGCCCAACCCGGACCGTTCGGCGAGTGCGCTCAGGCCCTTGCCCGCGCGGTCGAGCAGCGCGGGGTGCTGCGTGCCCTCCGGCGGTGCGGCGTCGAAGCGCAGGGACGCCACGCCGTGGTGGGCGAGCATCACGGACAGCTCCTTCGCTGCGAGGGTGCCGGCGCGGTCCGGTCCGGAGAGGATCAGGGCCGCGCGCATCCGCTTCGACTCGCGCGGAGCGACGTAGGACGCGGCGCCCGCCACTGCGGGGACCTGCACGGCCGACTCGCTCCAATCGGCGGGCAACGCCGCCGGGGCCGGCGGGGCGGCCTCCTGGGAGATCACCGGGGTCGGCTTGTCCGACGCGCAGGACGCGACGGCGAGCAGTGTCGCGAGGATCACCGCGGCGAACCGCGTCCTGGCATGGATCATCGACATCCCTCTCGTTGTTCGGCGCGTGCTCAGCGCAGGCGTTCCGCGGCCCGCGCGGTCTCGACCAGGTGCTCCGCGAGCGCCGCCAGCTCGTCGGTGTCGGCGCCCTCGGCGATCGCGGTCCGCACGTCCTCCGCGGCGCAGCGCACCTCGAACATACGCTCTCCTACGGACTCGGCCTCCTCGGCGGTGAGCACCACCGAATCCGGTGGCAGCGAGGTCCCGGCGAGGGCGGTGCGGGCCTCGTAGGCGCGCTGGCGGCAGGACCGGCGGCAGTACTTGCGGGTGCGCCCCGGTCCCTCCGTGACCACCTCGCGCCCGCACCAGGCACACGCGGCGGACCTGCGACGGCGAGCGGTGGTCATGGGCCGCAGTCTAGTGAACCGGGTAGACTGGGAATGTTCGGCGTAGGCGAGAGGTTGGGAGAAGCATGGCAGATCGAGTTCTACGAGGCAGCCGCCTGGGTGCGGTGAGCTATGAGACGGATCGGGACCACGACCTCGCTCCGCGCCGCGTGGCGCGGTACCGCACCGACAACGGCGAGGAGTTCGACGTCCCGTTCGCGGACGACGCCGAGCTTCCCGGCACCTGGCTGTGCAAGAACGGGCTCGAGGGCACCCTGATCGACGGGGTCGCACCCGAGGAGAAGAAGGCCAAGCCGCCGCGCACGCACTGGGACATGCTCCTGGAGCGGCGGTCCGAGGGCGAGCTCGAGGAGCTCCTCAAGGAACGGCTGGACCTGCTCAAGGCGCGCCGCGGCAAGTAACGCGAGGTTCGTCCGAACGAACACGAAGGGCCCCGGATCACTCCGGGGCCCTTCGTCGTGCGGTGGCTACTTGCCGAGCAGGCGCTGCACCTTGCGCTTGCGGGCGCGGTAGCCCCAGCGCGGCACCAGCGTCGCCGCCTCCTTGACGATGGAGCCGCTCATCTTCGACTCGCCGATGACCCGCTCGGTGAAGGTGATGGGCACCTCGACCACGGTGAAGCCGGCCTGCACCGCGCGCCAGGTCAGATCGATCTGGAAGCTGTAGCCCAGCGACTCGATCTCGTCGAGGCCGAGCCCCTCGAGCGTCTCGCGGCGGAAGGCCTTGTAGCCGCCGGTGATGTCCCGGATCCGGGTGCCGAGGATGACCTGGCTGTAGACGTTGCCGCCCCGCGAGATCAGCTGCCGCGAGAGCGGCCAGTTCACGGTCTTGCCGCCGAAGACGTAGCGCGAACCGATCACCAGGTCGGCGCCGGCGTCGATCGCCGCCAGGTGACGCTCCAGCTGCTCGGGGGCGTGCGAGCCGTCGGCGTCCATCTCGACGATGACGCGGTAGTCGCGCTCGAGCGCCCACTTGAACCCGGCGATGTAGGCGCCGCCCAGCCCGTTCTTCTCCGCCCGGTGCAGGACGTGGATCCGCGGGTCCTTGGCGGCCATGGTGTCGGCGAGGTCGCCGGTGCCGTCGGGGCTGTTGTCGTCGACCACGAGCACGTCGACGCCGGGCTGCGCGCGGTGCAGCCGGCCCACGATGAGCGGCAGGTTCTCCAGCTCGTTGTACGTGGGGATGATCACCAGCGTCTTCGACGACGGCGCTGACGTCTCACTCATGAAGGTTCCTCGGTCCGGGTTCGGGGCTGAAACAGACTTCTATCGTGCCTTATCGCGATCGCGATTCCGCAGAGGGTGGCCACCAGCAGCGCGACCTCGCCCCAATCCCCCAGCCGGGCGGCCGGGGTGAGGCCCTCGCGCAGCCGGATCGTCTCGACCAGGTGGTCGCCCGTCCAGATGCCGGTCTGCCGGGTCACGTCACCGTCGGGCCGCACGAGCGCGCTGACCCCGGTGGTCGCCGCGACGACGACGTCCCGGTCCAGCTCGACGGCGCGGACCCGGGACATTCCGAGCTGCTGATAGGTCATGCCCGTGCGGCCGAAGGTGGCGTTGTTGGTCGGCACCGTGAGCACCTGCGCGCCGTTCTCGACGGAGCCGCGCAGGGCCCGGTCGAAGGCCACCTCGTAACAGGTCGCGACGCCCAACGGCACACCGTTCGCGTGCACCACTCCGGGCCCGTCCCCGGGCGTGAAGTCGTTGGCGAGATCGACGTAGTCGCTGAACAGCCGGAAGAAGTCCCGCATCGGCATGGTCTCGCCGAAGGGCTGCAGGATGGCCTTGTCGTGCCGCTCGAGCGGGCCGCTCGCGTCGATCAGGATCATGCTGTTGTAATAGCGGCCGGTGCCGTCGTAGTGCACCGTGCCGACCAGGATCGGGGCGCGCACCTCGGCGGCCGCGGCGCGGATCCGGGCGGCCACATCGGGATCGCGTTCGGGCGAGACGTCCGAGGAGTTCTCCGGCCAGATCACCACGTCGGGCTGCTTCTGCCGGCCCTCCCGCACCTCCGTCGCGAGCCGGCGCGTCTCGGTGAGGTGGTTGGTGAGCACCGCCTCGCGCTGCGTCGCGACGTCCCACCGCTGCTCGGGCACGTTGCCCTGGATCGCGGCGAGGGTCACCGCGCGCCCGTCCGACGGTGCGCCGATGGCCGGCCAGGCCGCCGCCGTCGCGATGCCGGTCAGGGCCACCGCCGCCGCGGGCAGCACGTAGGCCCGACGGTCCGCCCGCCGCACGGCCGCCACGCCCGCGGCTGCGAGGCACGCGCCGACCAGCGCGACGGCGAAGGACAGCCCCGGCGCACCGACGTACCGAGCGAGGGAGAGCAGCGGACCGTCGGCCTGGCTGAAGGCGAGCCGGCCCCAGGGGAAGCCCCCGAACGGGAAGGAGGCGCGCGCCCACTCCGTGACGGAGAACGCGGCGGCCACCCAGACCGGGCCGCCGGGGGCCCGGGCCACGCGGGTCGCGAGCAGCCCGAAGGCGCCGTAGTAGAGGGCACAGGTGATGCCGAGACCGATCCACGGCAGCGCGCCGACCATCGTGTCGATCCATTTGAGCAGCGGAATGAACAGCCCGGCGCCGGTGAGCAGGCCGTAGCCGAATCCGCCGCGCAGGGTGGGACTCGCGCGCGTGGTGAGCACCGCGACGAGCACCGCGACGCCGATCGGCGCGAGCCACCACAGTCCCGCGGGTGGGAAGGCGAAGAAGAGGGCGACGCCGGCGAGCAGGCTCGCTCCCCCGCGGAGCAGCACGCTCACGCCGCGAACACCGTCCGGCCGTCGACCACCGTGCGCAGGCAGCGCGGGAGGCGGGCGCCGGGGGCCAGGTCGGGCAGCGGGGCGACGCCGGCGCGGGGGTCGGTGGACCAGCGCTGCACCGCGTCCGACGGTGCCCGGACGACCAGCTCATCGGCGTCCCAGACCGCGAAGGTCGCGGGCGCTCCCGGAACCAGGGTGCCGGCGACGCCGTCGCGCCTGGCCGCCAGCCGCGGTGGGCCGCGAGGCGCGGGGCGAGCGGCTGCCCGGGTGCGGTGCTGCGTGGCCGGCGAGGTGGAGGGCGGGGGCGGGAGTCCGAGGAGAAGGCGAGCGGGACGGCGTTCTTCGCGAGCAGCGCGAAGTCGTTGAGGGTCGCGGCGCGCTCGGCGCCCAGGCGGCGCGCGTACATACCGTCGGGGCCGCCCCACAGGGCGTCGAACTGCGGCTGCATGGAGGCGTTGACGCCCCAGTCGCCGAGCCGCGCGGCCTCGTCGGCGGTGACCATCTCGGCGTGTTCGATGCGGTGACCGCAGGAGGCGACGCGGGGACCGCCGAAGGCGTCGACGGCCGCCTCGAAGCCCGCGACGACCCGGGCGACCGCGGCGTCGCCGATGGCGTGGAATCCGGCCTGGATCCGGGCGCGGGTGCAGGCCAGGATGTGCGCGGTGACGGTGTCCTGGTCGAGGTACCCCACGCCGGTCGACGGGGCGTCCGCGTACGGCGCGTGCAGCAGCGCGGTGCGGCTGCCCAGCGAACCGTCGACGAAGAGGTCACCGGCCAGGCCGTCGGCGCCGGTGCGGTAGATGATCGCGCGGGCGTCGTCGGCGTCGCGGGCGGCCTCGCCCCAGTAGCGGCGCACGTGCACGCCGTGGGTGAGGGCGCCGAGGAGGGCGAAGTCGCGCTCCCCCGCGATGTCGGGCCCGCCGCACTCGTGGACGGCGGCGATGCCGGCGGCGGCGGCCGCGTCGAGGGCCGCCGTCTGCGCGGCGGTGATCTGGGCATCGGTGAGCGCCGCGAGCGCGGCGGCTCGGACCGCGTGGTGGGCGGCGGCGGTGAGCGGGCCGTCGGGCGAGAACCCATCGAGGTCCGCGAGGCCCGGGACGAGGGCGCGCAGCGCGGTGCTGGCCTGTGCGGAGTGCTCGTCGACGCGGGCGGCGTAGACGATGCGAGCCTCGTCGAGGTCGGTGCGCTGCAGCGGGCGCTCCCAGGCGGTGTCGTCCCAGCCGCGGGCGATCACGGTCTCGCCGGTCGCCGCCGCGAGCGCGGCGCGCACCGCATCAGGCCCGCCGGTCAGGTCCGGCCCGGTGAGCGCGAGGCCCGTGGCGGTCAGGTGCACGTGGGTGTCGACGAAGGCCGGGGCGAGGAAGGCGCCGCCGAGGTCGGTGACCTGCGCGTCCGGGTGCAGGGCGCGGGCGGCGCGATCCTCGCCGATCCAGCTGATCCGGCCGTTCTCGACGGCGATCGCGGTGGCAGTGGTGGACGTGGGCGTGTAGATCCGCCCGCCGACGAGCAGTTCGGTGGTCACGGTGGACCAGTCTGCTACGCGGGCGGCAGCTCGCGGAATCCGGGCCGGGGGCCGTACTGCCCGCCCTGGCCGGGACCCGTCACATCGACGATGGGCTCGTCGGTGCGCTCGCGTCCGGAGACGACGTCACCGTCGACGACGGTGCCGTACCCCCGCGGCTGCCCGGCGAGCACGGTGACCAGTCCGGACTCCTCGACGAACGCGGCCACGCGCTTGGCGCCCACGTACGCGACCGCCGGCCGGACCACGGCGCGCACGGGCTTGACCAGGAGCAGCAGGCCCAGTGCGGTGCTCACCACCCCGGGCACGGCGAGCAGGAAGACGGCGGCCGCGAGGATCGCGCTGTCCATCAGGGCGGGGCCCGCGGACCGCTGGCCGTCGAGGGCCTGCCCGAGGTCGCGCAGCACGCCCGATGCGGTGCGCCGCAGCATGATGACGCCGAGCGCGGTGGCGCCGATGATGGCGAGCACCGCCCAGCCGAAGCCGAGCCAGGACACCAGTCCGGCGAACGCCGCGATCTCCACGACGATGTAGGTCAGGAACGCGAAGAGCTTCATACCCGTACAACGGGCGAACCGGGCGAATGGTTCCCGGTCAGCGGTCCTCGAGGTCGCCCTCGGTGTCCAGGTAGACCTGCTGGAGGTCGGCGAGGAGCTGCGGGTCCGGGGACTTCCACAGCTCGCGCTGCGAGGCCTCGAGGAGCCGCTCGGCGATGCCGTGCAGCGCCCACGGGTTGGATTCCTCCATGAACGTGCGGTTCTCGGGATCGAGGACGTAGTTCTCGGTGAGCTTGTCGTACATCCAGTCGGCCATCACGCCGGCGGTGGCGTCGAAGCCGAAGAGGTAGTCCACCGTCGCCGCCATCTCGAAGGCGCCCTTGTAGCCGTGCCGGCGCATGGCCGCCATCCACCGCGGGTTCACGACGCGCGCGCGGAAGACCCGGTTGGTCTCCTCGCTCAGCGTGCGGGTGCGCACCGAGTCCGGGCGGGTCGAGTCGCCGACGTACGCCTCGGGGTCGGTGCCCGTGAGGTGGCGGACCGTCGCGACCATGCCGCCGTGGTACTGGAAGTAGTCGTCCGAGTCGGCGATGTCGTGCTCGCGGGTGTCGATGTTCTTCGCGGCGACGTTGATCCGCCGGTACGCGGCGCGCATGTCGTCGGCGGCCGGCGCACCGTCGAGGCCGCGACCGTAGGCGTAGCCGCCCCACGCGGTGTAGACCTCGGCGAGGTCGGCGTCGCTGCGCCAGTTCTTCGAGTCGATGAGCTGCAGCAGGCCGGCGCCGTAGGTGCCGGGCTTGGAGCCGAAGACGCGGGTCGTCGCGCGACGTTCGTCGCCGTGCTCGGCCAGCGCGGCGCGCGTGTGTGCGGCGACGAAGTTCTGCTCGTCCGGCTCGTCGAGCTGCGCCACGAGCTGGACGGCGTCGTCGAGCATCGCCACGACGTGCGGGAAGGCGTCGCGGAAGAAGCCCGAGATCCGGACGGTGACGTCGATACGGGGACGCCCCAGCTCCTCCAGCCCGATGACCTCGAGGGCGCTCACCCGGCGCGACTGCTCGTCCCACACCGGTGTGACACCGAGCAGCGCGAGCACCTCCGCGATGTCGTCGCCGGAGGTCCGCATGGCCGAGGTGCCCCATACGGACAGGCCCACGGAGCGCGGATACTCGCCGTGCTCGGCCAGGTAGCGCTCCACGAGCGAGGAGGCGAGCTCCTGTCCCGTCGCCCACGCGAGCCGCGACGGTACGGCCTTCGGGTCCACCGAGTAGAAGTTGCGGCCCGTGGGCAACACGTTGACCAGGCCGCGCAGCGGCGATCCCGACGGGCCCGCGGGCACGAAGCCGCCCGCGAGCGCCCGCAGCACGTGATCGAGCTCGTCGCCGGTGCGGCGCAGGCGTGGCACCACTTCGGTCGCCGCGAAGTCGAGGATCTTCACCACTGCGGGGTCCTCGCTCAGGCCCGCCATCGCCGACGGTGCCCAGTCGACCGCCGCGGCGGCGACGACGAGCTCGCGGGCCCGGGCCTCGAACTCGTCGGTCCTCGCCTTCGACGCGGTGCCGTCCTCCTCCAGGCCCAGCGCCTCGCGCAGGCCCGGGGTGTGCACCGAGCCCGCCCACATCTGCTTGGCGCGCAGCATCGCCAGCACCAGATCGGTCTCCGCGTCGCCGGCCGGGGCCTGCCCGAGGATGTGCAGGCCGTCGCGGATCTGCACGTCCTTGATCTCGCACAGCCAGCCGTCGACGTGCAGCAGCATGTCGTCGAAGGCGTCCTCGTCGGGCTGGTTCTCCAGGCCCAGGTCGTGGTCGAGCTTCGCGGCCTGCAGCAGGGTCCAGATCTGTTGCCGGATCATCGGCAGCTTCGCCGGGTCCAGGCTCTGCACGTTGGCGTACTCGTCGAGGTGCTGCTCGAGACGGGCGATGTCGCCGTAGCTCTCGGCGCGGGCCATCGGCGGGATGAGGTGATCGACGAGCACGGCGTGGGCGCGGCGCTTGGCCTGCGTGCCCTCGCCGGGGTCGTTGACCAGGAACGGGTAGATCAACGGCAGGTCGCCCAGCGCGGCGTCGGTGCCGCACGACGCGGACATGCCGAGCGTCTTGCCGGGCAGCCACTCGAGGTTGCCGTGCTTGCCGAGGTGGATCACCGCGTCGGCACCGAAACCGTGCTCGCGGTCCGCGACCCACCGGTAGCTGGCCAGGTAGTGGTGGCTCGGCGGCAGGTCCGGATCGTGGTAGATCGCGACCGGGTTCTCGCCGAAACCGCGGGGCGGCTGCACCATGACGGTGAGGTTGCCGAACCGCAGGGCGGCGATCGCGATGTCGCCGCTGCCCGTCGTGAACAGCGACCCGGGCGCCTCGCCCCAGTGCTCTGTCACGGCGTCGCGCAGGTCCTGCGGGAGCGTGGCGAACCAGGCGCGGTAGGTCGCGGGGTCGACGGTGACCTCGCTGCCGTCGAGCCGCTCGTCGGAGAGCCAGTCCGGGTCCTGACCGCCGCGGGCGATGACGGCGTGGATGAAGGCGTCGGAGTCGTCGGCCTCCAGCCCGGGGATGCCGGCCGGATCGCCGATGTCGTAGCCCGCGGCGGCCAGGCGGCGGATCAGTTCCAGCGCCGACTGCGGCGTGTCCAGGCCGACAGCGTTGCCGATGCGGGCGTGCTTGGTGGGGTACGCCGACAGCATGAGCGCGATGCGCTTGTCGGCGTTGGGAATCGTGCGCAGGCGGGCGTGACGCAGGGCGAGGCCCGCGACGCGGTCGGCGCGCTCGGCGTCGGGGACGTACGCGGGCAGGCCGTCGTCGCCGATCTCCTTGAAGGAGAAGGGCACCGTGATGATGCGGCCGTCGAACTCGGGGATCGCGACCTGGGTCGCCACGTCGAGCGGGCTCAGCCCGTCGTCGCTGCTCTCCCACTGCGCGCGCGACGTGGTGAGTGCGAGCGCCTGCAGGATCGGGATGTCCAGCGCCGCCAGCCGGCCGATGTCCCAGGATTCGTCGTCGCCGCCCGCCGCGGCGCCCGCGGCGTTGACCCCGCCGGCCGCGAGAACCGTCACGACGAGGGCGTCCAGGGTGGCCAGCTCGGTGAACAGGGCGTCGTCGGCCGTGCGCAGCGAGGCGCAGAAGACGGGTAGGGCGACAGCGCCTTTGGCCTCGATCGCCGACGCCAGGGCGTCGATGTAGGCGGTGTTGCCCGCCAGATGCTGGGCTCGGTAGTACAGGACGCCGATCCGCGGGCCGTCGCCCGCGTGCTCACGTGGCACGAGGCCCCACTGCGGCGCCGCGACGGGCGGCGCGAAGCCGTTCCCGGTGAGCAGCACCGTGTCCGAGAGGAAGTGGTACAGCTGTTCCAGGTTCTCCGGCCCGCCCTCGGCGAGGTACGCGTGCGCCTGTGTGGCGACGCCGGCGGCCACCGTCGAGGCCTCCATCAGGTCGGCGTCGGGCGCCTGCTCCCCCGAGACCACGACCACCGGCTTGCCGCTCGCGGCGAGGGCGTCGAGGCCGCTCTCCCAGTACCGGCGTCCGCCGAGGATCCGCACCACCACGATGTCGGCGCCGTCGAGCAGGCCCGGCAGGTCGAGGTCGACGCTGATGCGCGCGGGGTTGGCCCAGCGGTAGTCCGCGCCGCTGGCCTTCGCGCTGAGGAGGTCGGTGTCCGAGGTCGAGAGGAGGAGGATCACCGCACCAACCCTAGTGTGCGATCGGTCGGGCCCCTCCGGCCCGCCACGGGTACCGCAGCGGTCCGTTCTCAGGACACGGCGCCGTGCATGACGATGCCGGGCGCGGCGGCGTCCACCGCCGAGGTGTCCGTATCGCCGCCCGCGTAGGCCACCACGCTGGAGGTCTCGATGCGCACCTCGTCGTCCACCTGCACCACGCAGTCGACGGTGAACAGATCGATGCCCGCCCGGGTGACCCGCTCGGCGATGCGCGCGCCGAGCGAGGCGACGTCACCGATGCGGATCGGCTCGACCTGCCGGACGGTCTGCGAGACGTGCAGCAGGCGGCCGACGTTGAAACCCTCGATCTGCTCGGACAGCAACCGCGCCGCCACCTTGAACACGGGATCGGCGACGATCAGCGGCGGCACCGGGGTGTCCTTGGGCACGACCCGGCTGCCCGCGTAGGGCACATGGGGCGAACGGGTGGCCCGGCCGTACGCGCGCAGGCTCTCGGAATCGACCGTGTAGCAGTCGTCCATCCAATGGGTGTATCCGGCGACGGTCATTCGGCGACTGTAGCCCCCCGCACCACGTCGGGCGCGGCCATGGTCAGGTCCAGCAGTGCGGTCATCGACAGGTACACGTCGGTGAGCGGATAGATGTCGCGCGCGGCGCGCGCCCGCGCCACGGCGCCCTCGATCGAGCTCATGAACACCGAGGCGAAGATCATCGCGCCGCGCTCATCGACGCCGTAGTCCACCAGCGCCGCCGCGAACCGGCGCTCGCACTCGGTGTAGGCCGCCGTGGCCGCGTCCTGCACGCGCGGCGCACCGTCGGCCAGCGCGGCGGCGAGCAGCGGGCACCCGACCTGGAACTCGGAGCGGACCAGCACGCGCTTCCACAACTCGATGAACCGGCCGATCCACTCGTGCGGCTCACCCTTGCTGGTGGCGGCGTCGATGTAGCGCAGCAGCCGGCGGCCGGCGAGCGAGGTGGACGCCTCCACCAGCTCGGCCTTGCCGCCGGGGAAGTACTGGTACAGCGAATTCTTCGACGCCTGCGACTGCGCGGTCAGCTCGGCCAGCCCGGCATCGGCGAAGCCGTGGCGGCCGACCAGGTTCAGGGCGGTGTTGACCAGTCGGACCCGGGGGCGGGGACGTGGTTTGGGGGCGGCGGGCATCGGGGCCGGACCCTCCTCGTCTCTTCGGAAATCGGCGGAACCACCGGCGAGTGGAATTCGCCACGCGGCGTGGCGGCGCTTGTTTGAACCGCTCGGTTCATGTTACCAATGACGGATCGATGAACCGAATGGTTCATCGGGTCCGCCCTGTCGAACGGAGTTACCCACGCATGACCGCCCCCGCCCGGATCGCTCCTCCCGCGCCTGCTGAGCAGTCGAACGTCAGCTACCTCGGGATCGGCGCCTACCGTCCGCGGCGCGTCGTGCCGAACTCCGAGATCGTCGACAAGATCGACTCCAGCGACGAGTGGATCAAGACCCGGTCGGGCATCGAGTCGCGGCACTTCGCCGAGGACGACGAGACCATCCTCGCGATGTCGGTCAAGGCCGCCGAGCGCGCGGTGAAGGCGTCGGGCATCGACCCGGAGCAGATCGACTGCGTCATCTCCGCCACGAATACGCGCCTGGAGCTCGGCCCGTCGCTGGCACCGCAGATCGCCAAGGAGCTCGGGCGCGTCGGCATCCCCGCGTTCGACATCACGGCCGGCTGCTCGGGGTTCACGACCGCAGCCGCCGTGGGCACCGACCTGATCCGCGCCGGTACCGCGAAGTACGTCGTGGTCGTGGGCGTCGAGCGGCTCTCGGACCTCATCTCGCCCGAGGACCGCACCTGCGCCTTCATCTTCGCCGACGGCGCCGGCGCCGCGGTGCTGGGCCCGTCCGAGGAGGTCGGGATCTCGCAGGTGTCGTGGGGCGCCGACGGCGACTTCACCACCGCGATCTTCCAGGACAAGGACTTCGGCACCTACTTCGACGAGGTCCACGCCTTCCGCGACGACACGTCGACCGAGGCACCCGTCCGCCCGTTCCTGCGCATGGAGGGCCGCAAGGTCTTCCGCTGGGCTGCCACCGCGCTGCTCCCCGCCTGCCAGGAGGCGCTCAAGCTCGCCGGCCTCACGTCGAAGGACATCGACGTCTTCGTGCCGCACCAGGCCAACCTGCGCATCACCCAGGTCCTGATCAAGGCGCTCGAGTTGCGCGACGACTGCGTCGTCGCCGAGGACATCGTGACCACCGGCAACACCTCCGCCGCGTCCATCCCGCTCGCCGTCGAGGAGCTCCTGCGCACGGGCAAGGCCAAGCCCGGCCAGACCGCGCTCGTGATGGCGTTCGGTTCCGGCCTCGCCTACGCCGGCCACGTCATCACCCTCCCGCCGGTCCACTTCGAGGACTGATCGCGCTGGAGCCGAAGCAGCCCGACTCCTGCCCGGGCGTCCTCCGACCGCACGCGGCGGCCGACGGCGCCCTGGTGCGGGTGCGGCTGCCCGGCGGTGCCGTCGAACCCGCCCAGTTGAACGTTCTCGCGGAGCTCGCCGACGGCGAGCCGCTGGAGCTGACCTCCCGCGGCAACCTCCAACTGCGCGGGGTCGACGACCTCGACACCGTCCGGGAGCGCCTCGCCGATGCGGGCCTGCTGCCGTCGGTGACGCACGAGCGCGTGCGCAACATCGTCGCCTCTCCGTTCTCCGGCGAGCTTCGCGGGACCGCCGCGGCGCTCGACCGGGCGCTCGTGGCGCGGGCCGGCCTCGCCGCGCTCCCCGGGCGGTTCCTGTTCGCCCTCGACGACGGTGCCGGCGACGTGGCCGCCCTCGCCGCGGACGCCGAGATCCGTTCCGGCGTCCTGCATCTGGACGGCTTCCCGACCGATGCGCCGGGCACCGTCGAGGCGTTGCTCGACGCCGCGCAGGCCTTCCTCGACCTCCGTGGCGACGAATGGCGCGTGCGGGACCTGCCCGACGGTGCCGCGCGCATCGCCGCCGCGCTCGGCGGCGCGGTGACCGGTCCCCGCACGGTGCCCGCGCCCCCGTCGCCGCCCCCCGTCGGGTGGTTCGACCGCCCGGACGGCACGGTGACGCTCGGCATGGGCGTCCCGCTCGGCCGGCTCGACTCGCGCACCGCGCAGTTCGTCGCGGCCGCGGACCACCCGATCACCGTCACGCCGTGGCGCACGCTGCACGTGCACGGACTCGACGAGGGCGTGGCCGAGACCGTGGTGCGGGTGTTCGCCCCGTTGGGCCTGATCTTCGACGCGAACTCCCCGCTGCTGCGCGTGAGCGCCTGTGTGGGCGATCACGGATGCGCACGCGCCCAGGGGGATTCGCTGGGCTACGCAGAAGAGCTGGCCGGCGACATCGACGAGGACGAGCGCGTGCACGTCGTCGCCTGCGAGCGCGGTTGCGGCGCCCCGCCGGGAGAACACCGGCGGGTGGTCGTGACCGACGAGCCCGCCGAATAGACTTCCGGGGTGCACGACTACCTCACCGACGGTGCCGAGATCTACCGGCGATCGTTCGCGACGATCCGCGCCGAGGCGGACCTCTCGACGCTGGCGGCCGACGCCGAGACGGTGGCGGTCCGCATGATCCACGCCGCGGGCCAGACCGACCTCGATCGCGACATCCGCGTCTCCGACGGCGCCGTCGCCGCCGGCCGGGCCGCGCTGCGCGCCGGGGCGCCGATCCTCACGGACGCGAACATGGTGGCGCAGGGCGTCACCCGCGCCCGGCTGCCCGCCGACAACGACGTGCTGTGCCTCCTGCGCGATCCGCGCGTTCCCGCGCTCGCCGCCGAGATCGGCAACACGCGCAGCGCCGCCGCGCTCGAATTGTGGGGCGAGCGCCTGGCCGGCGCGGTGGTGGCGATCGGCAACGCCCCCACGGCCCTGTTCCACCTGCTCGACCTGCTCGCCGTCGGTGCGCCGAGACCCGCTGTGATCGTGGGGATTCCGGTCGGGTTCATCGGTGCCGCGGAGTCCAAGGACGCGCTGGTCGCCGAGGCGGCGGAACTCGGCGTCGAGTACATCACCGTGCTGGGCCGCCGCGGCGGCAGCGCGATCACGGCGGCGGCGCTCAACGCGCTGGCGCGGGAGGAGGAGCTGTGAGCAGTAACGATTCTCGGCTCGGCCGAGGGGTCCTGTACGGCGTGGGCGTGGGGCCCGGTGATCCCGAACTGGTCACCGTCAAGGCGGCGCGACTCATCGCCGAGGCCGATGTCGTGGCTTATCACAGTGCGCGCCACGGCCGCTCGAACGCACGGGCCTGCGCCGCGCCGTACCTGCGCGAGGAGCAGACCGAGATCCGGCTCATGTACCCGGTGACCACCGAGACCACCGACCACCCCGGCGGCTACCGCGGAGCACTGGACGACTTCTACACCGAGGCCGCCGAGCAGCTCGCCGAGCACCTGTCGGCGGGACGCACCGTCGCGCTGCTCGCCGAGGGCGATCCGATGTTCTACAGCTCCTACATGCACATGCACAAGCGGCTGCGCGACCGGTTCGAGTGCATCGTCGTTCCCGGCGTGACCTCCGTCAGCGCCGCCGCGGCGGCCACCGGCGTGCCGCTCGTGGAGGCCGACGAGATCCTCACCGTGCTGCCCGGCACACTCCCCGCGACCGAGCTGCGCCGCCGTCTCGGCGACACTGACGCGGCCGCGATCATGAAGCTGGGCAGGACCTTCCCGACCGTCCGCGGTGCGCTGCGCGACGCCGACCGGGACGACGCGGCCTGGTACGTCGAACGCGCGAGCCGGGCCGACGAGCGCGTGCTCGCGGTGGGCGATGTCAGCGCCGAGGACGTCCCCTACTTCGCCACCGTGCTCGTGCCGGGACGGATCAACGCGCCCACACCCCAGTCGGGCGGGCGCGGCGAGGTCGTCGTGGTGGGGCTGGGCCCCGGCGACGAGGCGTGGACCACCCCCGAGGTCCGGCACGAGCTCGCCGAGGCGACCGACATCGTCGGCTATCAGACCTACACCGACCGCGTGCGGCCCCGCCCGGGGCAGCGGGTGCACCCTTCCGACAACCGGGTGGAGGCCGAGCGTGCCCGCCACGCACTGGAGCTCGCCGCGGCCGGTGCCCGCGTCGCCGTCGTCAGTTCGGGCGACCCCGGCGTGTTCGCCATGGCGTCCGCCGTCGCGGAGGTCGCGGCCGATCCCGCCTTCCACGCCGTGCCCGTCCGGGTGCTCCCCGGCATGACGGCGGCCAACGCCGTCGCCAGCCGGGTCGGTGCGCCGCTGGGCCACGACTACGCGGTGCTCTCCCTCTCCGACTACCTCAAGCCCTGGGAGGTCATCGAGCAGCGCCTGCGCGCCGTGGCCGCCGCGGACCTGGCGCTCGCCGTGTACAACCCGGCGTCGAAGACCCGCCGTGAGCAGCTGGTGCGCATGCGCGAGGTGCTGCTCGAGGAGCGCTCCCCCGAGACGGTCGTGATCGTCGGCCGCGCGGTCGGTTCGCCCGAGGAGTCGCTGACCGTGACCACGCTCGGTGCACTCGACCCCGAGCAGGTGGACATGCGCTGCCTGCTGATCGTCGGCTCGTCGCGCACCGAGATCACCGAACGCTCCGGCGGGCGGATCGTGCACACCCCGCGCCGGTACTGAGAACACCGCGCACAACCGAGGAGGAATCATGGCGAAGGCCTACTGGATCGCGTTCTACCAGGAGATCAAGGACCCCGAGAAGATGGCGGCGTACGCGGCCATCGGCGGCCCCGCGATCATCGAGGGCGGCGGGCGGTTCATCGTCCGCGGCCAGGCGGCCGTCGCCTATGAGGCGGGCACGGTCGAGCGCACGACGGTCATCGAGTTCGACAGTCTCGAGCAGGCCGTCGCGACGCACGACTCCCCCGCCTACCAGGAGGCGCTCGCGGCGCTCGGCGACGGCGCCGTCCGCGAGATCAGGATCTGCGAGGGCGCGTAGCCCGGTCCCGGAACAGCCGGGCGCGGGGCGGTGTTGGACCGGTCATGGCCCCGACCGAGTTCGACCCCCGCGCCCTCATCGCCGCCACCCGCATCGGTGTCCTCGCGACACTGCGGGCCAGTGGGATGCCGCAGCTCTCCCCCGTCACCGCGGTGTACGACGCCGAGGGCGACCGGATCCTGGTCTCGATGACGGCGGGGCGCGCCAAGGAGGCGAACCTGCGGCGCGATCCGCGCGCCGCCGTCGAGTTCACGAGCCCCGACGGGTATACGTGGGCCACGGCCGAGGGCACCGCCGAACTCATCGGGCCCGGTACGGACCCCGACGGGCCCGAGGTCGATGCGCTCGTCGACTACTACCGCCGCGGGGCCGGCGAGCACCCGGACTGGGACGAGTACCGCGCCGTGATGGTCGCCGATCGGCGCGTCCTGCTCGTCCTGACGATCACCCACGCGTACGGCGCGAAGCTGCGCTGACCGCTGCCCTCAGCCGGCGGCGAAGTGCGCCGCCGCCTCCTCGGCGGTGACCCTGCCCGCCGTGGTGAGGTCGAGGTTCGCCAGCGAGGCGGCGTGCACCGCGGGATCGGCGGCGGCGACGCAGTCTGCGACGACGTGCACGACCAGGCCGAGATCGGTGGCGTGCCGGGCGGTCTGCTCGACGGTGAGATTGGTCGCGACGCCCGTGATGTAGAGCGTGTCGACACCGTGCTCGGCGAGCCACCCCGTGGCGGGGCCCGCGAGCCCGGACAGGCGCTGGTTGTCGTAGACCGCGGTCGGCTGATCGGCCATGGCCGCGATGATCCGGGCGCCGTCCGAGTGGGGCCGGAAGGATTCCTGCGCTTCCGCGACCGCCTGCATGAAGCCCGTGTTCCGGACCAGCTCGCCCTCGTCCTCCGGGACGGTGAACCGGGTGAAGATCACCGGGACGCCCGCCGCCAGCGCGAGGTCGTGGAAGGCCGCGGCCCGGTCCACGACGCCGGACTCCGCGACCGGAGCGGCCAGCATCGGGCCGAAGAAGCCCTCCGGCTCGATCACGTTCACCTGCCAGTGCAGGGCCAGCACCGCTGTACTCATTCCTCGATCATGCCGCGCTCACGCGAGCGCGCGCAGGAACTCCGCCACGTCGGCCGTCCACACCGCCGCTTCCGCCGGGGTGAAGACGTGCCCCGCGTCGGGGTACTCGACCAACCGGGCACCCGGGATCTCGGCGAAACGCCGGCCGATGTCGACGGGCACGAGGCGGTCGCCGCCGGACACGGCGACCAGAGTCGGCACGCTCACGCGGGGCAGGAGCCCGGTCACGTCGACCCGGCCCGCCACCTCCATCTGGTCGGGCGCACCGGCCGGCATGCCGTCGCGGACCTCGACGCGCGCCCGCTCGAGCTGTTCGTCCGTCAGCGCGCGCAGGGTCGTCTCCGAGGACGCGGCGCCGAGCACGTACGCCGCGAGTGCGTCCCACGCGCCCGCGGCGGCCAAGGCACCGATCGTGTCGGTCGCGGTGCGCACGCGGAAGTCGGCGCAGGCCAGTCCGACCGTCAGGACCAGCGCGGAGACGTGCTCGGGGTGACGGAGTGCCGCGGTGACGGCGATCGCGGCGCCGAGGGAGAGCCCGACGACGGGGAACCGCTCCGCGCCCGCGTCGACCGCCGCCGCGACGACCGCGTCGGCCAGTTCGTCGATCTCGAGCGGCCGGTCGGTCCGCGGGGTACCGCCGGAACCGGGCCAGTACGGCCCGACGAACCGGCGATCGGACACGCCGTCGATCAGGGGCCCGAAGTTCTCCCGCACGCCGCCGCCGGCCCCGTGGGCGAGAGCGACGACCGGGCCGGGGCGTCCGTCGTCGACGATCTCGTAGTGGGTCTCGGACAGGATCGCGCTCGCATCATCGGAATACATGCGTGCAGTGTGCGGGTTGCCACCGGTGTGAAGGTCAAGGGCGAGATGCTGATCGGTCAGTTGTCCGAGCTCACCGGTGCGAGCGCGCGCTCGCTCCGGTACTACGAGGAGAAGGGGCTCCTCGCGTCGGCCCGCACGCACGCCGGCTACCGCGTCTACGGCGCCGCCGCGCCGGCGCAGGTGCGGCGCATCCGGGGACTGCTCGACGCGGGCTTCGACACCGAGGCGATCCGCGTCATCCTGCCGTGCGCGCGGGACGAGCGGACCGTCGAGCTGTGCCCCACGGTCGAGGCGACGATGCGGGCCGCGCTGTCCCGGATCGATGCGGACCTGGACGAGCTCGCACGGCGCCGCGCCGCCGTCAGTGCGCTTCTCGAGTGAGCAGGCGCGCGCCGACCAGGGCGACGATCGCGCCGGGCACCACGTTGACCAGCAGGATCGGCAGCTCCTCGGCGACGGTGTAGCCGTGCGAGACGCCGACGGCGAGGTTGCCGATCATCGCGAGGGTCCACAGCACGACGAAGGCGATGGCCGCGCGCTGCGGGCCGATCGCCGCCGACCTGCGCCCCACCGCCAGGAAGATCAGCGCCACCACGATCCCGAGGGTGACGATGATGATCGTCCGCACGGTCGTCAGCCCTCGCGAATCGTCATGGACCTGAGGCGATCCCCCGCGACCGCGAAGGTGAACTCGCTCAGCCCGTTGGCGTGCGTGCTGCGCCAGTCGCCCACCACCGTGACGGTATCGCCGTCGACGGTGACCTTCTCGGGCGTCAGGACACCCTTGGCGCCGATGAACTCCTTCGCGCTCCACCCCTGCATCGCGGCGCGGTCGCCGAAGACACGACCCCAGTCGTCGATGAAGCCGTCCGCGGTGAAGGCGTCGAGGAAGGCGGCCTCGTCGCCGGCGTTCACGGAGTCGATGAATTCCCCGACCGGGCTCGGGATGTCGATGTTCGTCATGCGCGTCTCCTCGTCGTAGCGTTCGGGGGCTTGCAGGCCCACACCGCCATCGTAGGGGCGCGAACTCCGCTCTGCCGCTCGAAAACCGGCGGGATCGACAACTTCTGGTTGTGCTTCGCGGCGATGACTCAGGCGTCGGCGAGGAGCGCGGCGTAGGCCGCCTCGGCGGTCGGCACCGCGGGCACCTCCGACGGCCGGTCGGGGCGCTCGACCATGAGCACCTCGATGCCGAGCTCCCGGGCCGCGGCGAGCTTGGCGGACACCAGATCCCCGCCGCTGTTCTTGGTGATCAGGACATCCACGTCGTGCGCGCGAAGGAGAGCCCGTTCCGCATCGGGAGTGTACGGTCCGCGGGCACGCAGCAGCTCGTGGTGCGCCGGCAGCGGCCCCGACGGAGCGTCGACCACCCGGATCAGGAACCACCAGTGATCGAGCGTCGCGAACTCGTGCGCGTCCTGCCTGCCGGTGGTGAGCATCGCCCGGCCGCCGTCGCGGCCCGCCAGCGCCCCGGCGGCGGCCGCCACCGTCGGCACCCGCGACCAGCGGTCACCCGGTAGCGGTTCCCACTGCGGGCGCAGCACCGCCAGCGCGGGAACACCGGCGTCGTCCGCCGCCCGCGCCGCGTTGCGGGAGATCGTCGCCGCGAAGGGATGCGTGGCATCGACCAGCACGTCGATGCGGTGCTCAGTCAGGAACGCCGCCAGGCCCGACGGTCCGCCGAACCCTCCGATCCGTGTCTGCCCCACCGGCAGCCGCGGATCCACGACCCGGCCGGCGAGCGAGCTGATCACCGTGAACCGCGCATCCTCGTGGAGCGACCTCGCCAGCTCTCGCGCCTCGGCGGTCCCCCCGAGGATCAGCACCCGGCGCATCAGTGGCTCGCTCCCGGGGCGCGCAACCGGCGCGCGGAGTACAGATAGCTCTCCTCGAAGACCTCCGCGTCGAGCACCTTCCCGACGAAGATGACCGCCGTCTTCGTGATGCCCTCCGCGGCGAGCCGCTCCGGCAGGTCCGCGAGCCGGCAGCGAACGATCCGCTCGTCGTCGCGGCTGGCGAAGGCGACCACGGCGACCGGACAATCGGCGCCGTAGTGCGGCAACAGATCGTCGGTGAGCGCCTGCGCCCGGTGCGCGGCCAGGTGCAGCGCGAGCGTCACCCCGGTGCGGGCGAGCGAGGCGAGATCCTCGCCGGCGGGCATATCGGTCGACAGCGTCGAGACGCGGGTGATGAGCAGCGACTGCCCGACGCCCGGCACCGTCAGCTCCCGGCCCAGTGCGGCGGAGGCGGCCGCGAACGCCGGGACGCCGGGGACGATCTCGTACGGCACACCCGCGGCGTCGAGACGGCGTGCCTGCTCGGTGAACGCGGAGTAGAGCGAGATGTCGCCCGAATGCAGCCGTGCGACGTCGCGGCCCGCCCGGTGGGCCGCGACCATCGCCTCCACGATGTCCGGCAAGGGCATCCGCGCCGTGTCGATCAGCTCCGCGCCGGGTGGGCAGCGGTCCAGCATCTGCTGGGGCACCAGCGATCCCGCGTAGAGGCACACGGTGCAGCGCGCGAGCAGCTCCGCCCCGCGCAGCGTCAACAGATCGGGGGCCCCGGGGCCCGCACCGATGAAATGAACCGTCACGACGCCTCCTTCACGAACACCCACTGCACGATCGGTCGCCGCGGGCGCCACGCGGTCCCGCCGCCGAGCGGTTCCAGGTCGGCCACCGTGTAGCTGCGCAGCGTGCCGCCGTACCGGGCGCGCAGGGTGCTCACCAGGTTCTGCCCCTCGACGGTGACCGTGTTCGCCACCAGCCGGCCCCCCGCGGGCAGCACGCCGACGCACGCCGCCGCGAGCGTCTCGGTGAGGCCGCCGCCGATGAAGATCGCGTCCGGTACGGGCAGGTCCGCGGTGAGGTCCGCGGTGTCGCCGACGACCGGTTCGAGCGGTACCCCGGCGCGGGCGGCGTTGCGCGTGATCGTCTTCGCCCGGTCGGCGCGGCGTTCCACCGCGACGACGGAGCCACCGGCCTGTGCCGCCCACGAGATGCCGACGGAACCCGATCCGGCCCCGAAGTCCCAGATCCAGCCCGGCGTGGGGCGCAGTGCCGCGACCGTCAGCGCGCGGATGTCGGCCTTGGTGATCTGGCCGTCGTGCTCGAAGACGAACTCCCCCGCCGGCGCCTCCGGTTCGAGCGCGACCACGTTCAGGTCGTCGATGCGCAGGTCCCGGCGGAACGGGCGGACCTTCTCCCGGCCACCGCCGAGCTGCTCCAGCACCGTCATCGTCGCGGCGAGACCGGCGTCGCGCAGCAGGTCAGCGATCGCCGCCGGGGTGGCGCCCGATTCGCTGAGGACGATCGTGCGCCGGCCCGCGCGGATCGCCTGCACGAGGGGCGCCGGATCGCGCGCCACCGCGGAGACGACGGTGACCTCCTCGGCGGGCCAGCGCAGCCGGGCGCAGGCCAGCGCGAACGAGGACAGGTGCGGGATGACCCGCAGGTCGAGGTCGGGGCGCCGGCGCGCGATCGTCGCGCCCACCCCGTAGAACATCGGGTCGCCACTGGCCAGGACGTGCACCCCGTCGGCCAGCCCGTCGATCGCGGGCAGCAGCGGCGAGGGCCACGGACGCGCGGCCTCCTCGGCGATGTCCTGCGGGAGGTACGCGAGCTGCCGGGACGCGCCGTGGATGACGCTCGCGTCGAGCAGCGCGCGCCGCGCACCGTCGGTGAGGCCGGGCCAGCCGTCGGCGCCGATCCCGACCACCGTCACCGTCATCGGGGCATCCGGCGCCAGATCGCCTGGGGGACGAAGCGCAGGCCGGCGTAGAGCGGACGCAGGAGCGGCGGGATCCACACGGTGCGGCGGCCCCGGCGCAGCGCGTGCACCGTCGCCTCCGCGACCTGCGGGGCCGTGCGGCTGAACGGCGCGGGCCGCACCCCGGACGCCATGAGCTCGCGCGTCATCGTCCCGACGATGAACCCCGGCCGCGCGAGCAGCACATGGATGCCGCTGCCGTGCAGGGAGTCCGTGAAGCCCTGCACGAACCCGTCGAGCCCGGCCTTGGTGCTGCCGTAGACGTAGTTGGCCTTGCGGACCCGCACCCCGGCGACGGACGAGAAGGCGATGATGGCGCCCTTGCCGCCCACGCGGGGATCCTGCACGCGCAGCAGGTTCGCCAGGCCGAGGAGGATCGACACCTGTGCCACGTAGTCGGTCTGCGCGATCTGCACGGCGTGCGCGGGGTCCGCCTCGGCGCGGGCCTGGTCGCCGAGGATGCCGAAGGCGACCACGGCGACGCCGATGCGGCCGAAGCGATCGGCGACCTCGTCGAGGAACCGGGTGTGCTCCTGCGTGCGGTCCGCGTCGAACTCGATCGGGTAGACGCCGGTGGCACCGACCTCGCGCAACGCGGCGATCTGCTCGTCGAGGTACTCGGAGCGGCGGGCGCCGAGGACCACGTCGCGGCCCGGGGCGATCCGCTTGGCCACCTCCAGGCCGACCTCGCTCCGGCCGCCCAGGAGCAGCACCGCACCGTCGGGAATCCTGTCCGCACTCACCGGACCAGACTAGACGCGCGGGTTCGGACTACCGTGGCGGTGTGCCGAACCGTGACCGCCCCGTCCTCAACCCCGACGCCCTCGCCTTCGTGACGGACCGTCACCTGGCGACGCTGAGCACCCTGCGTGCCGACGGGACGCCGCACACCGTGGCGATCGCGTTCACCTACGACCCCGCGACCGGTCTGGCGCGGGTGATCACCTCCGGCCACACGCAGAAGGCGCGCAACGCCGCGCGCGGCGGGTACGCGGCGCTGACGCAGGTCGACGGTGCCCGCTGGCTCACGCTGGAGGGCCCGGCGCGAGTGGTGACCGACGCGGAAGCGGTCCGCGACGCGGAGGCGCGCTACGCCGTCCGCTACAAGCCGCCGCGGGAGAACCCGCAGCGCGTGGTGATCGAGATCGAGGTCACCCGCGTGCTGGGGTCGAGCACGCTGCGCGCCTAGCGGGCGGGCAGGTTCCCGTCCATGTCCTCGAGGGTCTTGCCCTTGGTCTCCGGGACGAACCGGTAGACGAAGAACAGCGAGAGCAGGGCGAAGGTCGCGTACAGGCCGTACGCGAGCGTGAGGTTCCCCTCCATCTTGGGGAAGGTCACGGTGATGGCCCAGTTCGCCGCCCACTGCGCGGCCGCGGCCAGCGAGAGCGCCGCGGCGCGGATGCGGTTGGGGAACATCTCGCCGAGCAGCACCCAGACCACGGGGCCCCAGCTGACCCCGAAGAAGATGACGAACAGGTTCGCGGCCACGAGCGCGAGGACACCGACCGCGCCGGTGAGCGAGGGCTTGCCGTCGATCATCTCGGCGGTGCTGAAGCACAGCGCCATCGTGGCGAGCGAGACCGTCATGCCGATCGAGCCGATGAGCAGCAGCGGGCGGCGCCCGATCCGGTCCACCAGCAGGATGGCGACGATCGTGACGACGACGTTGACGATCGAGGTGAAGACGCTGATCTGGTTCGACTGGGACTCCTCGAACCCGACCGCCTGCCAGAGCATGTTCGAGTAGTAGAAGATCACGTTGATCCCCACGGCCTGCTGGAAGATCGACAGCAGCAGGCCCACCCAGACGATCGGGTACACGCCGCCGCCCGGCTTCATCAGGTCGCGCCACGAGTGTTTCTCCTCGCCGGCGAGGCTCTCCTCGATCCGGTGCACCGTGAGATCGAGGTTCTTCTCGCCGAGCAGCATCGTGAGCACCCGGCGCGCCTCGGGGATCCGGTGCCGGGAGACCAGGTAGCGCGGCGACTCGGGGATGAGCGTCGACGCCACGCCGTAGACGACCGCGGGGATCGCCATGACCAGGAACATCCACCGCCAGGCCTCCATGCCCAGCCACAGGTCGTTCGAGGCGCCGCCCGCGAGGGAGGCCAACAGCCAGTCGATCAGCAGGGACAGGAAGATGCCGAGCACGATCGCGAGCTGCTGCAGCGAGCCCAGCCGTCCCCGGATCCGCGCCGGGGAGACCTCGGCGATGTACGCCGGGGCGATCACCGACGCGACGCCGACGCCGACGCCGCCGATCACCCGGAACAGGATCAACATCCAGGTCTGGGTGGCGAACGCGCAGCCCACGGCGCTGAGGAAGAACAGCACCGCCGCGATCTGCATGACCCGCAGGCGGCCGATCCGGTCGGCGATACGGCCCGCCGTCATGGCACCGGCGGCGGCGCCGAGCAGAGCCGAGGCCACCGCGAAGCCGAGGGTGTAGCCGTGGATGTCGAAGCGTCCCTCGATGGCCTTGGTGGCGCCGTTGATGACGGCGCTGTCGTAGCCGAAGAGCAGGCCGCCCATCGCCGCGACGACGGCGATCTGGATGACGCGGCCGCTGTTGCCCTCGCCCTCCTCGAAGATCGAGGGACCGTCGGCCGTCGTGCCGCCGCCGTGGGTCATGCTGCCTCCGGTGTCTCGCTGCTAGAGGATCGTCAGGCCGTGGCTCCGGGTGTTCACCGGCTCGCAGCCGTCCTCGGTGACGATGACGATATCCTCGATCCGCGCGCCCCACCGGCCACTGAAGTAGATTCCCGGCTCGATCGAGAAGGCCATGCCCGGTTCGACCGGAATGTCGTTGCCCGCAACGATGTAGGGCTCCTCGTGCACGGAGAGCCCGATGCCGTGCCCGGTGCGGTGCAGGAAGAACTCCCCCAGGCCCGCCGCCGCGAGCACGTCGCGTCCGGCGGCGTCGATCGACTCGGCGCTCACCCCGGGGCGCACGGCCTCGACCGACGCGCGCTGCGCCCGCTCGAGCAGCGCGTACTGCTCGGCGATCTCCGCCGACGGGGCGCCCATCGCGTACGTGCGGGTGCAGTCCGAGTTGTAGCCCGAGGCCAGCGGCCCGCCGATGTCCACGACGACGATGTCGCCCGCCTCGATGACGCGGTCGGAGACCTCGTGGTGCGGGTCGGCGCCGTGCGGCCCGGAGCCGACGATGATGAACGCGGCCTCGGTGTGGCCCTCCTCGACGATCGCGGCGGCGATGTCGCCGGCCACCTCGCGCTCGGTGCGCCCCACCGCCAGGATCTGCGGCACCCGTGCGTGCACGCGGTCGATCGCGGCACCGGCGGCGCGCAGCTCGTCGAGCTCGGCCGCGTCCTTGATCATCCGCAGCCGGCGCAGCACGCCCGTCGCCAGCCGCACCCCGAGCCCGCGGTCGAGCAGCGGCACCAGATGCAGCGCGGGGACCGCGTCGGCCACGGCCACCGTCGACGCACCGGCGAGTCGGTCGACGACCAGCGCGTACGGATCGTCACCGTCGACCCAGTCCAGGACGGCCAGCTCCACGCCCGCGTCGCCCAGGCCCGGGACCGACGAGTCCTTGAGGATGGCGAGCTCGAGCCGCGGGACGACGAGCCCGAAGCCGGACTCGGTGATCACGAGGGCCGTCAGGCGCTCGAAGGACTCGCTGACGATGCCGGTGAGGTAGGCGAGATCGGGGCCGGGGGTGATGACGAGCGGGGTCCCCGCCTCCGTCGCGAGCTGCTGGGCCTTGGTGAGACGGGTCGCGTACACCTGGGAAGCGAAGAGGGTCATGCTCCGATTGTGACACCATGCTTCCCGTGACGAACGACGCGCGCCCGCTGATGCTGCTCGACTCCGCCGGGCTGTGGTTCCGGGCCTACTACGCGATCCCGGACAAGGTGAAGGCCTCCGACGGGCGCTCCGTGAACGCCCTGCGCGGCTTCCTCGACATGACCTCGCAGCTGATCGCGACGCACCGGCCGGGCCGACTCGTCGCGTGCCTGGACCTGGACTGGCGTCCCGCGTTCCGGGTGGAGCTGCTGCCGACCTACAAGACGCACCGCGTGGCAGAGGACGGCGACGGCAGCGCCGAGGAGGTGCCCGACACCCTCTCCCCCCAGGTCGACATGATCCTCGAGGTGCTCGATGCCGTCGGTATCGCGACCGGTGGCGCGGTCGGCCTGGAGGCCGACGACGTGCTCGGCACGCTCGCCGCGCGGGAGAAGGCCGATCCGGTGATCGTCGTCTCCGGCGACCGGGATCTGCTGCAGGTGGCCGACGACGCCGCGCCCGGCGTGCGGTGCCTCTACATCGGCCGCGGTATCGCCAAGGCGGAGATGTTCGGGCAGGCGGAGGTGGCCGAGAAGTACGGGGTGCCGTTCGAGCGCGCCGGCGAGGCCTACGCCGAACTCGCTCTGCTGCGCGGTGATCCGTCCGACGGCCTGCCCGGCGTACCCGGGATCGGCGAGAAGACCGCCTCGAAGTTGTTGCTGCAGTACGGCTCCCTCGCCGCGATCCGCGAGGCGGCCGCCGCGGTCCCGTCGCCGCTGCCGGCCCGCGCCGCGACATCGATCGTGGGTTCCGGGGACTACCTCGACGCCGCCTGGGACGTGGTGTGGGTGCAGCGCGACGCGGACGTGGCCCTCTCGGGTTCCGACGAACTGCCCCGGAAAGCACGCGATCCGCAGCGCCTGGCCGAGTTGGCCGAGGAGCTGCGGATCGGGGCGCAGGTGGAACGCCTGCTCGCCGCGCTCGCGGGCTGAGGCGTTCCGGGCGGGGATCAGCTGGGCGCGCCCACCTGGTACTTGCCCTCGTCGTCGAGGACCTTGACGGAGACCGTCTTCTCCTTGCCGCCGACGTTCGCGGTGCAGGTGAAGGTCTCCCCCTCCTTCACCTTGACGCCGTCGGTGTTGCACGAGACGTCCTTGGCGTCGCTCTCGTTGTAGCTCTCCTTGAGCACGGTGGTCACGCCCTCGTTGACCTTGGCGTTGTCGAACTTCTTGCCGAAGAAGACGCCGGTGGCCCAGCCGATGAGCAGGACCAGGGCGACGATGGCGATGACGACCGCCGCCGCGATGCCGATGATCAGGCCCGTCTTCGACTTGCGCGGCCCGTTCAGGTGCGGGGGCTGGCCGAACTGCTGGCCGAACTGCTGGCCGGCGAACTGCGCGGGTTGCTGACCGAACTGGTCCTGACCGAACTGCGGCGTCTGGGGCTGCTGGTACCCGCCGTACGGCTGGCCCTGCATCGGCTGCCCCGGGATCTGCCCGCCCTGCGGGGGCTGGCCCCACTGACCGCCCTGGTACTGCGGTGAGATCTGCGTCTGCTCACCGGAGGGAGCGCCGAAACCCTGCTGGCCATACTGGGGTGCGATCTGGGTGGGATCCTGCTGCGGGGGCTGCTGGCCGGGCTGTTGCCACCCCTGCTGCCCCCACTGGTTCGGATCCTGCGGGTTACTCATGTATCGACTCCTCCCCGGTCACGGGCCGTCGGCCCGTGACGTTCGCCTCTTCGGGTCAAGATACCCGATGCTCACCCTGATTCCGCGACGACGCCGCGCCGTACGCCGGCGATCGCCGCGGTCGCGACGGTCGCCAGACCGGGACGGGTGTCGAACGAGGTCTGCTTGATCTGATCGAGCAGATCGATCACCTGACGGCACCACCGCACGAAGTCGCCGGCGGGCAGCGGACGACCGCGTTCGCCCGCTGCGAGCAGCACGGCGGCCAGCGTGCCGCCGCTCGCCCACTGGTGCATCGGGGCGACGAAACCGATGTCCGGCTCCCGGCTCGGCTCGAGGCGGTGCGCCGCCTCGGCGGCCACGATGTCGGTCCAGCGGTCGGCCACGTCGCGGATCGCGGACCGCACGGCGCCGGGGAGCTTCTCACCGGTCAGCAGCATCCCGCCGCGCTCTCCCCGAGATTCGAAGACCAGCGCGCTGACCACCGCGGCGAGTCCTGCCGGGTCGAGCCCGTCGAAGACGCCGTCCTCGATGCACTCGCAGACCAGGAGGTCCGATTCGCTGTAGACACGGGCCAGACGGTGCCCCGACTCGGTCAGCTCGGGTTCGCCGTCGACGGTCGCGATGTATCCGCGCTCGCCGAGCAGGCTCACGATCCGCTCGAAGGTCACCGCGAGGGACGAGGTGGTGGCGCGGACCGTCGCCGCCGACCCGCTGATCTCGCGCTCGAGCCGGGCGTAGCGCTCCGCGAGGCGGTCCAGTTCCGGTGCGCGCTGCCCGGTGTGGGCGGGGTGGGCGCGCATTCGGGCGCGCAGGTCGGCCAAGTGGGAATCGGTCGCGGCCGGACGCTGCGCCTTGGCCTGCTGCCGCGGGGCCGAGATCGCGCTGTTGCGCAGCGTCGACGCGAGATCGCGCTTGCCCCGGCCCGAGCGGTAGTCGGCGTTCTTGGGCACGCGGAGCGTCCCGAGCACCTGGACCTCGCCGACGAAGTCGCTCGCGCCGACGCGGCCGGACCAACTGCTCTCCGTCACGACGACGGGCTTGGGATCGCGGCGGTCGCCGGACGGCTCGACGACGAGCGCGAGGCCCCGTCGGCGACCACCGGTGACGGCGATGACGTCGCCGCGGCGCAACTCCGCGAGTGCCGTGGCGGCGCCGTCGCGGCGATCGGCGAGGTGCTCCCGGCGCAGTGACCGCTCGCGGGAGCGGACCGCCTCGCGCAGGCGCACGTACTCGAGGTAGTCGGCGCCGCCGGCGGCCTCGGTGATCTGGGCGCCGAGGGTCGCGAGTTCCTTCTCCCCCCGCTGGACCCGCTTGGCCAGGCCGACCACGGACCGGTCCGCCTGGAACTGCGCGAAGCTGGCTTCGAGCAGCCGCTCGGCGCCCTCGCGGCCGAGGCGGTCGAGCAGGTTGATCGACATGTTGTACCCGGGCGAGAACGAGCTGACCAGCGGGAAGGTGCGCGCACCGGCGAGTCCGGCCACCTCCTGCGGGCGGACCCCCGTCTGCCACAGCACCACGGCGTGCCCCTCGACGTCGATCCCGCGGCGGCCCGCCCGGCCCGTGAGCTGGGTGTACTCGCCGGGGGTGAGCTCGACGTGGGACTCGCCGTTGTACTTGACCAGCCGCTCGAGCACGACGGTGCGCGCCGGCATGTTGATGCCCAGCGCGAGGGTCTCGGTGGCGAAGACGGCGCGCACGAGACCCTTGACGAACAGCTCCTCGACCGCGTGCCGGAAGGCGGGCAGCATCCCGGCGTGGTGGGCCGCGAAGCCGCGCAGCAGGGCCGCGCGCCACTCCTCGTAGCCGAGCAGGTCCAGGTCGGCCGGTGAGAACTCGGCGACGTGCTTGTCGACGATGCGGCCGATCTCCTCGGCCTGCGCCTGGTCGGTGAGCACCACCGGCGAGCGGAGGCACTGGGTGAGCGCCTGCTCGCAGCCCGAGCGGGAGAAGACGAAGGTGATCGCAGGCAACAGGCCCTCGGCGTCGAGCAGCGCGATGACGTCGGGCCGCGGGATCGGTCGCCGCGTGGCCTGAGGACGTCCTCGGCCGCCGGTTCGGCGCCCCGTGCGGCTGTTGATGCCCGGCTCGAAGCTGCGGTCGAGCGCCTCGCGCTGCTTGACGTAGCGCACGAGATCCGCGTCGAGGACCAGGTTCTTCTGCCCGGACTCCTGCGCGGTGCGCAGCGCCTTCGTGTCGAACAGGTCGAAGAGCCTGCGCCCGACGAGCATGTGCTGCCACAGCGGCACCGGCCGGTGCTCGTCGACGATGACCTCGGTGCTGCCGCGGACCTCGGTGATCCAGGCGCCGAACTCCTCCGCGTTGGAGACCGTGGCAGAGAGGCTCACCAGTCGCACGTCCTGCGGGAGGTGCAGGATCACCTCCTCCCAGACCGCGCCGCGGAACCGGTCCGCGAGGTAGTGCACCTCGTCCATCACGACGTGGCTCAGGCCGTCGAGGGTGGTGGAGTTCGCGTAGAGCATGTTGCGCAGGACCTCGGTGGTCATCACGACGACCGGTGCCGAGGAGTTGATCGCGGTGTCGCCGGTGAGCAGGCCCACGTTGTGGGCGCCGTAGCGGGCGGTGAGCTCGGCGTGCTTCTGGTTCGACAGGGCCTTGATCGGCGTGGTGTAGAAGCACTTGGTGCCGGCCGCCAGCGCGAGGTGCACGGCGAACTCGCCGACGACGGTCTTGCCCGCGCCCGTCGGGGCGCACACCAGCACGCCGCGCCCTTCCTCGAGCGCGCGGCAGCCCTGGACCTGGAACGGATCGAGGGTGAAGTCGAGCGCGGCGGTGAAGCCGTCGAACTCAGAGGACGTCATCGAACCCCGAACGCGGGATCGACGTGCGCGTGAGCTTCTCCGCAGGGCCGACCGGCGCCGGGGCGGGCACGGCGCTGCCGGCGGGGCCCGCGGACGCCCCGATCGGTTGCGGCGCCGACGGTGCCGGCGACGCGGTCTCGTCGTCGATCTCGCCCTCCCAGGCGTCGCCGCCCGAGCGCTTGCGCTTGAGCCGGTCGTGGAAGCGGGTGAATTGGATGGACAGCTCCAGCAGCAGCGCCAGCGCCGCCCCGAGCGCGAGCATGGTGAACGGATCGCCCGACGGCGTGATCACGGCCGAGAAGATGAACATCGACAGCAGCAGGCCACGGCGCCACTTGACGAGCTTGGTGTACGGCAGCACGCCGACCAGGTTGAGCGCGACGATGAAGAGCGGCAGCTCGAAGCTCACGCCGAAGATCGCCATCACGGTGAGCACGAAGCTGAAGTACTCCGGCCCCTGCAGCGCGGTCACCTGGGTCTCGTTGCCCACGGTGAGGAAGAAGCTGAACGCGCTGGTGATCATGAAGTAGCCGAGCACCGCGCCGCTGATGAACAGCGTGCCGCCCAGGGTCACGAAGATCGCGGTGTACCGCTTCTCCTGGCGGTGCAGCGCGGGGACGATGAAGGCCCAGATCTGGTAGAGCCACACCGGGCAGGCGAGCAGGACACCCGTCGCGACGGCCACCTTGAGGCGGAGGTTGAACTGGTCGAACACGCCCGTCGCGAGCAGGCGGCACTCACCGTCGCGCGTGATCTCCGCGCGGGAGGTGGCGGGCAGGTCGCAGTACGGACCGGTCAGCAGGTGACCGGTCGACGGCAGCCCGAACGGCCCGTGGCTGTACCACCAGAAGCCGACGATCGAGGTGAGGACGATCGCGGCCAGGGACCACAGCAGACGGGTCCGGAGCTCGTAGAGGTGCTCCACGATCGACATCGTGCCGTCGGGATTGACGACGGCACGGCGACGACGTGGATCGAACGGGATCTTCAAAGGGGCAGGCGGCTACGCCGACTTGCGATCGGCCTCGGACGGCTGCACCGTCTGCACGTCGATCGGCTGGTCGGTGACCTCGGCCTGCGGCTTCGGAGCGGCGGCCTTGCCGTCGCCCTCGGTCTTCATCTCGTCCATCTCGCTCTTGAAGATGCGCATCGAACGGCCGAGCCCGCGTGCGGCGTCCGGCAGCTTCTTGCCGCCGAACAGGATCAGCAGGACGACGGCGATGATGATCCATGCCCAGATGTTGTGGGTGAGCCCCATGATGCTGCCTCACTAACTTCGCGAATACCTCTACTGAGACTACCGGATCGCGTCCACCCCGACCGCGCCGTGACCGCCCGGCCCAGGTGTCCACTTCATGAATAGTTGGCGAGTCCGGCGGCGGCGCGCTCGGCCACGGCGTCGGCGAGCGACTGCGGGCCGCGGACCGTCAGCTCACCGCCGAAACTGAGCACGAAACGCACCATCCACGCCTCGGTGGCGTACTGCATCGTCGCGATCACCGGACCGCTCGCCTCCTCGGAGAGCACGGTGAACGGGTGGTACTCGAGCGCCCACGCCGCACCCGGGCCGACCTCGAGGGTCGCCGTGGTCAGCTCGTCGGCGGCGGCACCGTCGAACAGGCCGGACGCGGGCTCGACGTGCTGGGGTACCGACGCGGGCTCGTCGAGGACGACGGCCTCGTCGATCCGGTCGAGCCGGAACATGCGCAGGCCCTCGCTGGCGCGGCACCAGGCCTGCAGGTAACTGTGGCCGGCGAAGGTGTCGAGGGCGATGGGGTCGACGTCCCGCTCGGTGGCGGCGTCCCGGGTGGCCGAGTAGTACCGCAGGTGCAGGGCGCGACCGTCGCGCAGGGCGCCGCGGACGATGCCCGCGATCGCGGCCACGGGGCCGGTGTCCTGGGCGCCGTCGATGGAGGCGACGGTGTCGCGGCCCGCCCCCGCGACGGCGGCCTCCAGCTTGGCGATGGCGCGCAGCACGGCCGCCGGGTCCGCGACGCCGGGCGAGTCGGCCAGCGCCCGCAGGGCGAGTAGCAGCGACGCCGCCTCGGGCCCGGTGAGCTTGAGCGGGCGATCGAGCTTGGCGCTGAACTCGATGTCGACCCCGGCCTCGTCGTAGTCGATCTCGATGAGGTCGCCCGGGAACATCCCGGGCAGGCCGCACATGGTCAGTCCGGTGATGTCCTTGCGCAGCTGTGCGACGGTGACGCCGAGGTCGGCGGCGGCGCGTTCGAGATCGGCGTCGGGATGGCTGCGGAAGTACGGGATCAGGTTGAGCCAGCGCGCCAGACGCTGCATCTGCCGGCTCGGCTGCTTGGACTGTGTACTCATCGCTTCCCCTCCAGCGCGGTGAGCCGGTCGACGACCGCATCGCGCAGGTGCACCGGCTCGAAGACCACCGCATCCGGGCCGAGGCCGCACACCTCGCGGGCCACGGCGTCCACCGAACGCATCTCGACCGTCAGCTCCGTGCCGGCGCGGCCGCGGAACTCCGCGTCGGTCTGCGCGGAGGCGAGCCGGCGCAGACCGTCGCCCCGGCCCTGCGCCACCCACAGCCGGGCGGTGCCGATCGGGTCGCGCTCGGCGACGGTGGCGACGACGTGCGCGTGCAGGTCGAAACCTTCCGGCGGGCGGACGGTGGCGGGGCGGGCGGTCACCGCGCCCCCGCGCACGCGACTGAGCTTGAAGGTGCGCACCGCGTCGCGGGCCACGTCGTGGCCGACGGCGTAGGCACTGCCGCGGAAGGTGACCACGCCCCACGGGTGCAGCGTGCGGTCGACGTAGGGCTGGGCGGGGTTCGCGCGGTGCTCGAAGGTGACCTGGCGGCGCCGATCCACTCCCTCGAGCATCGCGAGCAGGGCGGCCTCGGCGCCGCGGTCCGGGGCGATCCCCGGGGTCACGCCGGCACCGGGGCCGTCGACGTCCATGCCGCCCGCCCGGAGCTTCTGCACCGCGGACTGCGCCGCGGCGGACAGTTCGGGCGATTGCCAGAGCGCGGCCGCGACGGCCACTGCGGTCGCCTCCTCGGGATCGAGGTCGATGTCGCCGAGGGCGTACTCGTCGAGCGCGATGCGGTAGCCGACGGCGGAGTTGATCCGGGACACCGGCGCCACCTCGATGGGGACGCCGAGTTCGCGCAGGTCGGCCTTGTCGCGCTCGAACATGCGCTCGAATGCCTCGTCGTCGGACTCCGGGTCGTAGCCGAAGACGTTCTTCCGGATGTAGTCCCGGTCGAGCGGGCGTTGCGTGTACAGCAGGCATATCACCAGGTTGGTGAGACGCTCGATCCGCGAAGTTGCCACGTGTCGATCTTACGTTCTATCCGCCGCCGCGGGGCGCACCGACGCGACCCGCCGTCACATCGACGCGATCAGGCGCTCCACCCGCTCGTCGACGTTGCGGAACGGGTCCTTGCACAGCACCGTGCGCTGCGCCTGGTCGTTGAGCTTGAGGTGCACCCAGTCGACGGTGAAGTCCCGGCCAGCCGCCTGCGCGGCGGTGATGAAGTCGCCGCGCAGCTTCGCCCGCGTCGTCTGCGGCGGCGTCTTCACGGCCTCGTCGATCGCCTCGTCGGTGGTGACGCGCGCTGCCATGCCACGGCGCTGCAGCACGTCGAAGACGCCGCGGCCGCGCTTGATGTCGTGGTACGCGAGATCGAGCTGGGCGATCTTCGGATCGGCCAGGTCCATCGAGTACTTGTCCAGGTAGCGCTGGAAGAGCTTGCGCTTGATCACCCAGTCGATCTCGGTGTCCACGCCGGAGAAGTCCTGCGATTCGACGGCGTCCAGCGTGCGTCCCCACAGATCCACGACCTGGGCGAGCTGCGCGTCGGGCTCGCGCGTGGCGAGGTAGTCGACGGCCTTGGTGTAGTACTCGCGCTGGATGTCGAGCGCCCCCGCCTGGCGACCGCCGGCCAGGCGCACCTCGTGCCGCCCGGTGGTGTCGTGGCTGACCTCGCGGATCGCCCGGATCGGGTTGTCGAGCGAGAAGTCGCGGAACTGCACGCCGGCCTCGATCATCTCCAGCACCAGGTGCGCGGTGCCCACCTTGAGCATGGTGGTGGTCTCGGACATGTTCGAGTCGCCGACGATCACGTGCAACCGGCGGTACTTCTCCGCATCGGCGTGCGGCTCGTCGCGGGTGTTGATGATGGGCCGGCTGCGGGTGGTGGCGCTCGAGACGCCCTCCCAGATGTGTTCGGCGCGCTGGCTCAGGCAGTACGTCGCGTTCTTCGGCGTGAGCAGCACCTTGCCCGCGCCGCAGATGAGCTGGCGGGTCACCAGGAACGGCAGCAGTACGTCGGCGATGCGGGAGAACTCTCCCACCCGGCTCACCAGGTAGTTCTCGTGGCAGCCGTAGGAGTTGCCGGCCGAGTCGGTGTTGTTCTTGAACAGGTAGATGTCGCCGCCGATGCCCTCGTCCTGCAGGCGCTGCTCGGCGTCGAGGAGCAGGTCCTCGAGCACCCGCTCCCCCGCCTTGTCGTGCGTGACGAGCTGCAGGATCGAATCGCACTCGGCGGTCGCGTACTCGGGGTGGCTGCCCACATCGAGGTACAGGCGCGAGCCGTTCTGCAGGAAGACGTTCGAGCTGCGCCCCCAGGAGACCACGCGCCGGAACAGGTACCGGGCGATCTCGTCCGGGCTCAGGCGACGGTGCCCGTGGAAGGTACACGTGACACCGAACTCGGTCTCGATTCCCATGATTCGCCGCTGCACGTCACGAACATACCCCGCGGCCGGGCTCAGGCGCCGGAGCCCCGCACCGTCCGGACACCGTCGAGCTGCAGGTGCAGGTGGCGGCGCCACCGGCGGTCGTCGCCCCGGGTCGCTTCGATCACCGCGGCCACCGCCACCATGAGCGCCGCGAGGTCGTCGTAGCCGAAGTCCGCGCGGATCACCCCCGCGTCGTGGGCGCGATCGAGCACGGAGCGCACCGCGCTGCCGGACCGCCCGCACTCCGCCGTCAGGTCGACGTCGCCGAGTGGGCCGCGTGCCATCGCCTCGTTCGCGGCGCGATGCCGCGCCTGCCCGGCGAACATCGCCTCGAGGAAGCCACTGAAACCCGTCCAGGGATCGGGTGCGTCCTCACTCTGCGCCGCCAGGCGCTCCAGCTCGGCGAGCCGTTCGGGCAGCACGGCGTCGAGCAGCGCGCCGCGATCGGCGAAGTTGTTGTAGAGCGTGCCGATGCTGACGCCGGCCGCTCTCGCTATCCGCTCCAGCGGCACGTCGATACCCTCCTGTGCGAACAATGCCAACGCGGCGTCGAGCAGCTTCTGCCGATTGCGGACCGCGTCCGCGCGGGGTGCCATGCCCCGAGCGTAGCGATATTGAGAGCGACCTCAACTTCTGGTACTAAGTTGAGTATGACCTCAACTACTGAGAACCCCGTTCTGCTCGTCGTCGGCGCCGGCCCCGGTCTCGGCATGTCGGTGGCCCGCGCCTTCGGCCGGCGCGGCTATCGCATCGCCCTCGCCTCGCGGTCGGCGCAGCGTCATGCCGGCTACGTCGAGGAACTGCGCGACCTCGGCGTCGACGCCGAGGCGTTCCCGGTCGACGTCACGGTGCCCGGCGCCGTCGACGCCGTCGTCGCGCAGGTGCGGGCGCACTTCGGGCGTATCGACGTGGCCTACTACGGCGCCGCCGCCCCCGTCGCGCTCGGCCCGATCACCGAGCTCACACCCGCCGACGCGGCTGCGGCGCTCACCACGGTCGGGTCCGCGGTCGAATTCGCCGGTGCGGTGCTCCCCGAGCTCCGTGCGCACGCCGGCGCACTGGTCTTCATCGGCGGCCTGAGCGCGACCGTCCCGATGCCCGACGTCGGCGGCCTCGCGCTCGTCGCCGCCGCGTACCGGTCGTACGCGCTCAACCTGCACGCCGCTCTCGAGCCCGAGGGCGTGCAGGCGGGCATCCTCACCGTCGGCGGCATGATCGCCGGCGGCGACATCGCCGCCGCCACGATCGCGAACGCTCCCGATCAGGACCTGTCGGCGATCACCCTCCACCCGGACGACCTCGCCGAGGAGGTGTGGCGCCTGGCCGTCGACCGGGCTCGCCCCGAGGTCGTCATCGACGTCCTCGGCGGGTGATCACTCGTCGCCGTCGAGCTCGGGGTGGCGCCGGAAGTTCACCACTGCGCCTACCAGCCCTCCCCAGAGGATCATGGTCGAAACGACGAGCATGATGAGTGCCGGTGCGGTCATGAGATCTTCTCCTCCAGGTCGTCCAGGTACGCACGGTCTTCGGCATCGGCCCGTTTATCGGGGATCAGGGCCATGAGCACGCCGAAGACGATCGCGGCGGCGGCGACGCCCCAGCCCAGGGTGAGCAGGTACGCCGTCGTGTAGCTGCCGCCTCCGTAGTTCTCGGCCAGCTCGTCCTGCAGGCTGCGAACCATCATGAAGGCCAGCATGATCGGCGTGACGACGCCGATCAGCACGATCCACGCTCGGCCCACCCGGATGCTCGAGACCGAGTCGACGTGCCGCTGCAGGAGCGGCAGCTTCCCGATGACCGCCACCACGACCACGACGACGAGCGCCGCCAGAAGGATGCCGTACTGGTTGATCCAATGATCGGCGACGTCGAGGATGTAGAGCCCGTTGCGCGTCGGGAAGAGCCCGATCGAGACGAGCGCGGTGGCACCGCCGACGAGCGCCACGGCGGGCAGCCGGCCGATGTTCAGACGATCCTGCACGGCCGCAACGATCACCTGAACGATACTGATCAGCGAGGTGAGTCCGGCGATGACGAGGCTGCCGAAGAAGAGCACACCGAACAGGGCCGCACCACCGCTCAGTTCCGAGATGATCTGCGGGAAGGCGACGAAGGCCAAGCCCGGGCCGCCGGAGACGACCTCGGAGATCGGCTGCGACGTCTGCGCCGCCATGAACCCGAGCGTGGCGAACACCCCGATGCCCGCGAGGATCCCGAAGGAGCTGTTGGCGAAGCCCGCAACCATGGCCGACCCGGTGAGATCCGCCTTGCGCTTGAGGTACGAGGAGTACGTGACCATGATGGCGAAACCGACCGACAACGAGAAGAAGATCTGGCCGTAGGCCGCCGTCCAGACGGTGCCGTCCAGGATGCGCGACCAATCGGGCGTGAAGAAGGCGTTGAGACCGTCCATCGCGCCGGGAAGGAACAGCGCCCGGACCACCAGGATCATGAACAAGACCACGAGCAGCGGGATGAAGATCTTGTTCGCGATCTCGATCCCGCGCTTCACGCCGATCGCGAGCACGGCGATCGTGATCGCCCACACCGCGATCAGGGGAATGAGCACGCCCGGAACGAACGGAGCGAAGATGCCCGGCGTCGGATTGCTGTTGAGGAACTCACCGCTGAAGAAGGCGTCCGGATCGGATCCCCACCGCTCATCGAGGGAGAAGCCGATGTACCGGATCGACCACGCGACGATCACGGCGTAATAGGTCGCGATCACGAAACAGATCGCCACCTGCCACCATCCGACGGCCTCGAGCGGCCGCCACAGCCGGCGGTACGCGCGGGGAGCCCCCTTGCGGGCGCGATGCCCTACCGCGTACTCGAAGATCAGCAGCGGGATTCCCGCCGTGAGGAGAGCGATGAGGTACGGCACGAGGAACGCACCCCCACCGTTGTCGTACGCCTCCTTGGGGAAGCGCCAGATGTTGCCCAGGCCGACCGCCGAGCCGATCGCGGCCAAGAGGAAACCCGCACGGGTACCCCATTGTTCGCGCGGGCGGTCTGTCACTTCTGCCGTCACACCGGCTCCTCCTGTCGATCAGCTCTATGAGCGCGTCCGTTCGACCGTATCGAGAATCGGCCGGGAATCGGAAGATTCAGGCGAACCTGCCCGTCGACGGTGGTCGATCCGGTACGCCACCAGAGCCAGTGGCACCAGCGCGATGCTCGGGATGATGAAGCCCGCGAGGATCGCGTCCTGCGGCAGGAACTCGCCCATCGTCATCGAGAACACCAGGTTGAAGCCGGCGTGCGCCACCGACGTGGGCCAGATGCTCCCGGAGCCGTACCAGAGCGTGCTCCAGACGATCTCGAGCAGCACCGACATCACGATCCACAGCGGGATCAGCAGCAGCACGTCGTGCAACGGCGGCTGGAAACCGAAGTAGCCCACCGAGGCCAGGGGCCAGTGCCACGCGCCCCAGATCGCACCGGTGGCCGCGGAGGCCGCCGTGGGGCGCCCGCGCAGCACGGGCAGTTCGGCCAGCGCGCCGCGCAGGTACGCCGTCCATCCGAACTCCTCCCCGAAGTAGATCGGCGCGAGCACGATCATCACCAGAGGGCCGAAGGCCACGGCCTGCAGGTGCGCGGGGACGCCGTCGGAGGGGACGCTCATCACCCCGGACGCGAAACCGAGTGGCAGGGCGATCAGAAGCAGTGCCGGCGGAATCGCGAGCGCCGCGAGGTACCAGCGGGCCTGCGTCCGCAGCTGCGGACGCAGGCCCGCACCGGAGAGCCCCTGGCGGGTGATCCACATTCGCACGACCAGTGCCGCGATCGCGGGCGCGAAGGCACCCGTGAAGAGCTGGATCGCCGGGTCGTCGAGCGGGTGATCGACGGCGTACGCGGCGAACCACAGGCCCCAGGTGGGAAGGAAGGTGAGGACGAGGAACCAGGCGATCCCCCGACGGTGCACGGACGGTGTGTTCATGGCGTCCAGCACACCGTGTCGACGGTCCGCCGTCACGGGCCCGCACTCCCCGGCACCGGGTGGTGCAGGCTCTACCCTCCGGCCCGTCAGGCCAACAGCTGCCCTACCCGCTCGTCCGTCAGGCGCTTGAACGCCCGCCGCGGACGGGTGTGATCGAGCACCGCGACCTCGAGCTCGTCGGCCGCGTAGCTCTTCGTCTCGGCCGCGCCGCTCGCACCGTTCGACGGGGCGGGCGCACCGAGCGCCCTGACCGCGAGGCCGAACGCGGCAGCGAGGTCCATGCCGTCCTCGTAGCCCTCGGTGAGCACGGGCGTGGTGGACTCGGTCTGGCCTCCCATGACGACGAACTGCTTCTCGTCGATCACCGAGCCGTCGTAGCCCACGCGGTAGAGACGCGAGGCGGCGTTGTCCGGCGTGCCGACCTCGGCGACGCAGAGCTCCACCTCGTAGGGCTTGGCCTGCTCGGTGAACACCGTGCCCAGCGTGGAGGCGTAGGCGTTGGTGAGCGACCATCCGCTGACGTCGCGGCGCGAGTACTGGTAGCCGCGGGTGTCCGCGAACTGGATCCCCGCCCGCCGCAGCGACTCGAACTCGTTGTACTTGCCGACCGCGGCGAACCCGATCCGGTCGTAGATCTCGCTGATCTTGTAGAGCGAGCTGGGATTGTCCGCGACGAACAGGACACCGTCCGCGTACTTGAGCACGACGACGCTGCGCCCGCGGGCGATCCCCTTGCGCGCCAGGTCCGAGCGATCGCGCATGATCTGCTCGGCGGAGGCGTAGTACGGGAACGTCACTGCTCTCCTCCCCTCGCCGCGATGACGCGGTCCGTCGCGGCGGCCACGTCCGCCTCGTCGATCTCGACCGCACCGTCGGCGGTGATGACGATCGCCGTCGGATACAGCTTGCGCAGCACGTCGGGGCCACCGGTGGCGGTGTCGTCGTCGGCTGCGTCGAACAGCGCCTCCGCGGCGACGTCGAGCGCGCCGTCCGCGTCGAGGCCGGGGCGGAAGCGCTTCTTGATCGAGGACTTCGCCCACGCGGAGCCCGAGCCGATGGAGTGGTAGCCGATCTCGTCGTGCCAGTCGCCCGTCACGTCGTAGGAGACGATCCGGCCACGGGATTCGAGTTCGTCGAAGCCGATCAGCAGCGGTACCGCGGCGAGGCCCTGCAGGGCGGCGCCGAAGTTGCCGCGGACCATGCCCGCGAGCCGATTGGCCTTGCCCTCGAAGGTGAGTGGCATGCCTTCGATCTTCTCGTAGTGCTCGAGCTCCACGGTGAACAGCTTGACGATCTGCTTGGCGATACCCGCCGTGCCGGCGATGCCGACGGCGGTGAACTCGTCCGTGACGAAGGTCTTGACGATGTCCCGCTGCGCGATCAGGTTGCCCATCGTGGCGCGGCGATCACCGGCGAGCAGCACCCCGCCCTCGAAGGCGACGGCGACGATCGTCGTGCCGTGCGGGACCTCCGGCGCACCGTCGGAACCGGCGCCCCGGCCGGGCAAGGCATCCGGCGCCACGGCGGCCAGGTGCTCGACGAACGACGACCCGCCGTGCAGCGGCGTCACTGGCCGCCCTTCTGCACGTAGGCGCGCACGAAGTCCTCGGCGTTCTCCTCCAGCACGTCGTCGATCTCGTCGAGCAGATCGTCGGTCTCGTCGGTCAGCTTCTCGATACGCTCCTGGCCGGCACCGGAACCGGCACCCGCGACGTCCTCGTCGTCTCCGCCGCCGCCACGCTTGACCTGCTCCTGCGCCATCTCGGTGCCTCCTTCACGACCGTCCCGGGCCGCATGACCCGATGAATCAACACTACCGGCCTAGACTGATCTCGTGGATCCGTACACGCCGCCGGGTGCGCCCGGGATGCCCGAACCGGTGCTGGTGAGCATCGGTGACATCCACTGCACCGCGAGCGAAGTCATCACGCCCGTCGGTACGTTCCCCATCGCGGGCAGCCAGTGGGGCGTGTCCGACCAGAGCATCACCACCCGCGCGATCCCGACCTGGGCGATCGTGCTGGCCATCGTCGGCGCCTTCGTGGTGTGCCTGTTCTCGCTGTTCTTCCTGCTGGTCAAGGAGGATCAGACCCGAGGATTCGTGCAGGTCACCGTGGTCGGCCCGGAAGGCCGCTCCTACACCACCAGCGTGCCCGTGAGTTCCTTCGCCGCAGTGCAGGACGTCGTCAACCGCGTCGGCTACGCCCGCAACCTCGGTTACGGGATCTAACGAAGCTCCATCGATCGACCCTCGGGCCGCGGAGAACACAGCCGAAGGACCGCTCGAGCCGCGCGGCCCTGTGCGTCGCGCTCACCACCAGCCTCCGGTGACGCGAACCGCGGGGGCGACGTCCCGCACGAGGCCGCGGAAGCGCATCGGTCGCACCGATGCTCCGGCCGGGTATCGGACTGTGACCGGGGGGCGGTCGTCGAACGAGATGGTCCAGCGGTGGGTGTAGACGACGCCTCGAGCGTCGTCCTTGTCGTACTCCACCGCGACCACGTGCTCCCAGGTGCTCCTGCCGGGGCGATCGGTGTCGGCGGTGCGGAAGCCGATCTCCTCCAGTGTCGCCCACAGGTGGATTCTGCGGCCGCAGCGGATGATCCGCACGGGCAAGGCAGCACAGAGCACGGCACCGCTCGCTGCGGCGATGACGGCGCCCGGCCACAGGGCCGGCTCGTCGTCGGGTGGCCATATCGACAGTCCGAGGCAGATCACCGCGAGCAAGCCGAAGGCGACGGCGGCCAGCACGCCGATGACGAGCATGATGCCGTACCGTCCTCGGACCACAGTCGGGAACTTCGGCGGCTCAGGTGCGCGGCCGACGCTCTCGACCACCGGACCGCGACCCGATGCGCGAACAGGATCACGCCAGGAACCGGCGACCTGGACATGAGGGGCCGCGCGGCCTATCGCGGCGCGCACGCGGCTTGGCCTGTGGCGGACCCCCGCCGGAGAGCGCACCTCGTCGACTTCGCCGGCGCTGCGCCGAATCGTCCAGACGTGCCACAGCGGGAAGCCGCCCGCGTCCTCGTACCCGTAGGACACGGACTCGACGTCGTGCCACGCGAGAGTCGTCTGTACCCGGCCCTGCCGATACTCGAGTGCGGCGTCGGTGATCGCGATTCGCCACTGGATTCCGGCGCGGAGCACCGAGCGAAGGAACAGCACACATCGCGCACCGCCTCCCGCGACCAAGAGCAGCGATACGCAGGCGGGGAGCGTGAAGCCGCTCGCCACGGCATCAGACACGAGACGCCAGGTGAACAGCACGCAGCCGAGGAGGGCGCCGACGGCGAGCCAACCGACGACACCTATCCCGCCGCGCACCACGACGTGAGAGCCGGCCGACCTCACCATCCGATGAACTCCCGCATCCCCGTCCTGACTGTCGTGTTCGGCGAGAGTCGACGGACGGTTGCGAGGCCGGCTGAACCGGCGCTGATCAGATAGCTCACCGGATCGCCCACGACGCCGTGATACAGCCCGACTCCCGCCAGGAGAAGCAGAACGACTACCACCGCTGCCAGTACGCCGAGGCCGGGACCGAAACGCATCCGCACCGTCATCGACTGCGAGTGCAGTCGGGTTCGACTTATGTTCAACATCGAGAACATTCTATCCGGGATGGACATGAGCAGCGCGGCGGTCAACGCTCCGCAAGGTGGGGTGCGAGGCGTCGCAGCTCACGATCGATCTCGACGACATCGGGGCGCAGGTCGACGGGCGTGCGCACGGACACGTCGCCGAACCTCCAGGTGAAGTGATGGTCGACGTCGCCCGGGCCGATCGGGAACAACGTGGACTCCACCGACCTGCTGAACTACTCGACCTCGTTCCAGGGCGTGAGCGCGGGCGCGCCGCCGGATGTCGCGACGCTCACGCCATCGGGTGACAGCGAGATCAAGACGATCCTGGACGCGCGGAGTAACCCGACGGCGTATCCAGCCAGGACCGCGTTGAAGATCAGGACGAAGCCCGCCATCAGCAGTGCGCCCAACACCTCGTCCCGGGTTCCGACATCGAAGCCCAACGGTGCAAGCGCCACACCGAGAGTGAGAATCGCGCTGACGGGCGTCAGGACGATGGCGCCCGCCACGACGAGGAACAAGCGCGGCGTAAGACGCCCGCGGATCTCGACCGCGTCACGAATCCGGAGGGCACTGCGCGTCGCGACCGGCACAGACAACGCTTCACGCCCGAACCCTGCCGCGCAGACGGCGAAGAACAGCGCGCCGAAGACCTCGATCCACCAGTCGATCTCGCGATCGGCGTACAACCAGAATCCGACGCTCAGGCAGACGTGTAGCACGAGAAGGAGCGCAGCCCCGAACAGTGCGAGGACCATCGGGCCGAACCGGCGCGGCGTCGACCGTGCGTGCCGCACTACGTCAGGCGGGGCGAAGCCGCACGACGGGGATCGGGCGCGACGTCTTGCGCTGGTAGGCGGCGTAGCGGCCGCCGTTGTGCGCGTCCGCGAGATCCCAGAGCCGCTGGTAATCGGCGTCACCGGGACGCAGCGCCTCGACCGTCGCGGGGAACCGGTCGGTGCCGACCTGCACGTCGACCGTGCCGGCGGCGACCATGTTGTGGAACCACGCCGGATTGCGCGGCGCGCCGCCCTTGGACGCGACCACGATGTAGTCGCCGCCGTCGCGCGCGTAGGTCAGCACGGTGGTGCGCGGCTGCCCCGACTTCGCCCCGACGGTGCGCACGATCAGGCTGGGCACGCCGAAGAGCAGCTTGTGCCCGATCCGCCCGCCGGAGCGCACGTACAGCTCGCCGTGCGCCTTGAGCACCTCGGGGAACGCCTTCGCGTACAGCTTGCCCACCTCGCGACCGATGTCCATGGCTCTAGCCTCGCAGAGAATCGACGAGCTCGCGTGCCGACGCGGCGTCGTCGAGCAGGGCGCCCACGTGCTCCTTGGTGCCGCGCAACGGCTCCAGGGTGGGAATGCGCACCAGCGACTCGGCACCGATGTCGAAGATCACCGAGTCCCAGCTGGCGGCCGCGATCTCGGTGCCGAAACGGCGCATGCACTCGCCGCGGAAGTACGCGCGCGTCGACTCGGGCGGCGTGGTGACGGCGTCCATCACCTGCTGCTCGGTCACCAGGCGCTTCATCGAGCCGCGCGCGACGAGCCGGTTGTACAGCCCCTTGTCGAGCCGGACGTCCGAGTACTGCAGGTCCACGAGCTGCAGCTTCGACGCCGCCCACCCGAGGCCCTCGCGCTGGCGGATCCCCTCGAGCAGTCGCAGCTTGGCCGGCCAGTCGAGTTCGTCCGCGAGCCGCAGCGGGTCGTCGGCGAGGGTGTCGAGCACTCGTACCCAGGTGGCGTGCACGTCGAGCGCTCGGGCGTCGTCCGAGCCCTCGAGGAAGGTGCCGACCCGGTCCGCGTAGGCCCGCTGGATGTCGAGCGCCGTCATCGTCCGGCCGTCGGCGAGTTCGAGCGGCGCGGTGAGCGAGAGATCCCGCGAGACCTGGTGCACCGCCGTCACCGGCGTGGCCAGCTGCAGGTCCGAGAGGTCCACGCCGGCCTCGATCAGGTCCAGCACCAGCGAGGACGTGCCCACCTTGAGGTAAGTGGAGGTCTCGGCGAGGTTGGCGTCGCCGATGATCACGTGCAGCCGGCGGTACTTGTCCGGATCGGCGTGCGGCTCGTCGCGGGTGTTGATGATGCCGCGCTTGAGGGTGGTCTCCAGGCCCACCTCGACCTCGATGTAGTCGGCACGCTGCGAGAGCTGGAAACCGGGCTCGTCCCCGTTGGAGCCGATGCCCACGCGGCCGCTGCCGCAGAAGACCTGGCGGGTGACGAAGAACGGGGTCAGGCCGGCGACGATCGCCGCGAACGGCGTGTCCCGGCGGCACAGGTAGTTCTCGTGCGTGCCGTAGGAGGCGCCCTTGCCGTCGATGTTGTTCTTGTAGAGCTGCAGGGCGGTCGAGCCGGGCACCGTCGAGGCGTAGCGCGCGGCGGCGTCCATGACCCGCTCCCCCGCCTTGTCCCAGATCACGGCGTCGAGCGGGTCCGTGACCTCGGGCGCCGAGTACTCGGGGTGCGCGTGATCGACGTACAGCCGTGCGCCGTTGGTGAGGATCATGTTCGCGGCGCCGATCTCGTCGGCGTCGATGATCGGGGCGGGCCCGCCCCGCCCGAGGTCGAATCCGCGGGCGTCGCGCAGCGGCGACTCCAGATCGTAGTCCCAGCGGGTGCGCTTGGCCCGCGGCACCGCCGCGGCGGCCGCGTAGGCGAGCACCGCCTGCGTCGAGGTCAGGATCGGATTGGCCGACGGGTCCTTCGGCGCGGAGATCCCGTATTCCACCTCGGTACCGATGATGCGCTGCATGCGCCCAGCCTATCGGTGCCGATCCGGCCCGCGCGCCCCGCTCCCGACCGGCGCCGACAGCACCGTCGCTGCCCTCGACCGAGCGGGCTGCGATCAGGAGGACTGGCGCGCGATCCGCATCCGGGTGGCCACCCACAGCACCGCGGCCATCACCGCGAGGACGCCGATCGAGATCCCCCACTGCGCGGGCGTCGAGTCCCACAGCGGATCCGTGCTCGACGGCATCGGCCGCCCCGACACGGGATCGGTGACCGCGGTGACCTTCTGCAGGTCGATGGTCGACGCCGACGCCGCGAACCCCCAGCGCGACGGGAACAGCCACGACAGCTGCACGAGGCCGGGGCGCCCGTGCAGCCCGAACAGGCCGCCGCTCATCACCAGCTGCGAGATGACGACGACCACGAGCAACGGCATCACCTGTTCCGCGGACTTCGCGAGTGCCGAGATCAGCAGGCCGACCAGGGTCGAGACGCAGGCGAGGACGGCGATGTCGATGATCAGCTCGAGCGGGACGTTCGCGAGGATCGCGCCCTGCTCCGGCACCGCCGTGCGGGTGAGCATGATGCCGACCATGATCGCGGACTGCAGCGTCGCGGCCACGAAGAAGACGATCGTCTTCGCCGCCAGGTACGCGCCGGGCCGCAGGCCCACGGCCCGCTCGCGCTGGAAGATCGCGCGCTCGCCGACCAGGTCGCGCGAGGTGAGGGCCGCACCCATGAAGCACGCGCCGATCACCAGTAGCACCAGGATCATGTTGGGTGCCGAGACCTCCGAGTCGGTGACGCCGGCCAGTCCCTTCTCGGCCGGCACCAGCAGGGTGACCGCGCCCAGGACGACCGGCATCAGGATCAGGAAGATCAGGTAGCCGCGGTCGGCCAGGATCAGCCGCAGCTGGCGCCGCGCCACGACCGAGAGCTGCTTGCGCATCGGGGTCTTCGGCGCCTTCGTCGGCGACGGTGGCGCTCCCGTCGGCGCGGGTGGGGGCGGTACGGGGTTGGCCGAGCGGTAGCGCTGCCACGCCACGTCGGGCTGCTTGGCGGCGAAGTCGAAGATCTCCGCCCAATCGCTCGTCCCCATCGCCGCCTTCACGCCCTGCGGCGCCCCGCAGTAGGCGGTCTTGCCGCCCGGCGCGAGCAGCAGCACCTGGTCGCACATGTCGATGTGCGTGAGCGAGTGGGTCACGACGATCACGACGCGGCCCGCGTCGGCCAGCCGCCGCAGGGTCTGCATCACCTGCCGGTCCAACGCCGGGTCGAGGCCGGAGGTGGGCTCGTCGAGGATGAGTAGCGATGGGCCGGTGAGTAGTTCCATGGCCACCGATGCGCGCTTGCGCTGGCCGCCCGAGAGCTTGTCCACGCGCGTCTGCTTGTGCTCGGTGAGCTGCAACTCCGCCAGCACGCCGTCGATCACCTGGTCACGATCGGCCTTCGACATGTCGGGCGGCAGTCGCAGCTCCGCGGCGAACCGCAGGGCCTGCTGCAGGGTGAGCTGCCGGTGCAGCACGTCGTCCTGCGGGACCATGCCGATGCGCGAACGCAGCGCGTCGAAGTCGCGGTGCACGTCGCGGCCCTCGAACTCGACCCGGCCCGCGGTCGGGGTGACCGCGCCCGAGACGACCCGCGACACCGTCGACTTGCCCGCGCCCGACGGCCCGATCACGGCGGTGAGAGTGCCCGGGGCGGCGCGGAAGTCGACGCCGTGCAGCAGCGTCTTGTTGCCGTCCACGGTGAGCGTGATGCCCTGCACCGCAAGGCCGGCGCCGGCGAACTCCTGCGCCCGCGGGCGTTCGAGCCTGCCCTGCTCGACGATGAGGTCCGAGTTGCCGACCGTCACCAGATCACCGTCGCGCAGCGCGGTGGGTGCTCCGATGCGGCGACCGTTGACCTGCGTGCCGTTCGCCGAGCCCAGATCCTCGATCACGAGGCCCCGCGGCCCGGTGAGCAGACGCGCATGGCGGCGCGAGACGAGCATGTCGCCGAGCGCGATGTCGTTGTCGGGGGTGCGGCCGATCGTGAGCTGCCCGGACCCGGTGGGCGGCCCGGCCATCTTCGCCACCTCGTACATGCCGGTGTTGCCGGCCATCGCGCGCAGGTGCGGCGCGACGTCGCCCGTGGGCCGGGGCGGTACGGGGCGCTGCGGTGCACTCGGGGTCGACGGTGCCGGCCGGCGCGGCGGCAGGGGCATCGGCGGCGACGGCGGTGCGGAGGCCGTGGAGTCGCTCGGTCGCCGCCCGGCGGTCGGGGCACCCGCGCCGGCAGGGGGTGCCGACCGCAGCGTCGGATTCGACGGTGCGCGGCGCGCGGCCGGGAGCTGCTGCACCGGCTGCTGTGGCGCGGCGGGCGGCCCCGTGCGGGGGGCCGGCGGCGGGGGCGGCGTGGACGAGCGCGGCGCCGACGACAGCACGACCGCGGCGCCGGTCCGCGGATCGCCGAACATCAGCTGCTGTGTGCCGTGGACCGCGATCGTCGGGCGCCGGGCACCGGCGACGAAGACGCCGTTGGTGCTGCGGTCGGTGAGGATCCACCCCGTCGGGCTCGCGGACGCCACGGCGTGGGTCCGCGAGACCAGCGGATGGTTGATCGTCACGTCCGATTCGAGCGTGCGCCCGAAGGTCACCGTCTTACCGGGGGCGAAGGTCAGCGTCTGGCCGTCCACAGTGACGGTGAGAACTGCGGTATCCGTACTCATCACGGAGCATTCTATTCAGACCGCCCTTGCCCAGGGCTTATGCGGCACTAGTCGCGCCGCATCGCACCCCTACAGGTACTGGCCGGTGTTGTTCTCGGTGTCGATCGCCCGGGAGGCGCTCGAGTTCTTCCCCGTGACCAGCGTGCGGATGTAGACGATCCGCTCGCCCTTCTTGCCCGAGATCCGTGCCCAGTCGTCCGGGTTGGTGGTGTTGGGCAGATCCTCGTTCTCCGCGAACTCGTCCACGATGGACTCGAGCAGGTGCGTGATCCGCAGGCCGGGCTGCCCGGTGTCGAGGAAGCCCTTGATGGCGTGCTTCTTCGCCCGGTCCACGACGTTCTGGATCATCGCGCCCGAGTTGAAGTCCTTGAAGTACATGACCTCCTTGTCGCCGTTGGCGTAGGTCACCTCCAGGAACCGGTTGTCGTCGGACTCGGCGTACATCCGCTCGACGACCCGCTCGATCATCGCCTTGACGCACGCCTCGCGGTCGCCGTCGAACTCCGCGAGATCCTCCTCGTGGATGGGCAACTCGGGCGTGAGGTACTTGGAGAAGATGTCGATCGCGCCCTCGGCGTCGGGACGCTCGATCTTGATCTTCACGTCCAGGCGGCCGGGCCGCAGGATCGCGGGATCGATCATGTCCTCGCGATTCGAGGCGCCGATGACGATGACGTTCTCCAGCCCCTCGACACCGTCGATCTCCGAGAGCAGCTGCGGCACGACGGTGGTCTCCACGTCCGAGCTCACGCCGGAGCCGCGCGTGCGGAAGATCGAGTCCATCTCGTCGAAGAAGACGATGACGGGCGTGCCCTCGGAGGCCTTCTCGCGGGCCCGCTGGAAGATCAGGCGGATGTGCCGTTCGGTCTCGCCGACGAACTTGTTGAGCAGCTCGGGGCCCTTGATGTTCAGGAAGTACGACTTGACCTCGCGCGCATCGTCGCCGCGGACCTCCGCGATCTTCTTCGCGAGCGAGTTGGCGACGGCCTTCGCGATGAGCGTCTTGCCGTTGCCGGGCGGGCCGTAGAGCAGCACGCCCTTGGGCGGGCGCAGCGAGTAGTCCTTGAACAGGTCCTTGTGCAGGAAGGGCAGCTCGACGGCGTCGCGGATCAGCTCGATCTGCCGGCCCAGGCCGCCGATGTCGGAGTAGTCGACGTCCGGCACCTCCTCGAGCACCAGGTCCTCGACCTCGGCCTTGGGGATGCGCTCGAACGCGTACCCGGCCTTCGTGTCCACCAGCAGCGAATCGCCCACGCGCAGCTTGCGCCGGGGCAGCCCGAACTCGTCGAGACCGGGATCCTCGGAGGCCTGCAGCGCCAGCGGCGCCGCCAGGCGCACCACGCGCTCCTCGTCGGCGTGGCCGACCACCAGGGCGCGGGCACCGTCGTCGAGGATCTCGCGCAGGGTGGAGATCTCGCCCACCGACTCGAACTCACCCGCCTCGACCACCGTGAGGGCCTCGTTGAGGCGCACCGTCTGGCCGGTGTGGAAGGTGGCGACGTCCAGGTTCGGGGAGCACGTCAGGCGCATCTTGCGGCCCGAGGTGAAGACGTCCACGGTGTCGTCCTCGTAGGTGCCCAGCAGCACGCCGTAGCCCGACGGGGGCTGGCCGAGCCGCTCGACCTCCTCGCGGAGGGTGAGCAACTGGTTGCGCGCGTCGCGCAGCGTCTCGAGCAGCTTGGTGTTGCGGGTGGTGAGCGCGTCGACACGCTCACGCAGCACCGCCGCGGACGTGGCCTGCGAGGCGGACGAGTCCGCCGACGCGGCCGAAGAACGGGTCGGATCCGGTTCCGTCACGAGTGAACTCCCTTTCCGTGGGGACTTCTCACGCTACCCCTTGTTGGACCGCCGCTGCGGACGCGGCGCGACCGTGCCGTCGGCCAGCCGCCGGCAGGTGATGAGGAACGCGGTGTGCCCCTGCATGCGGTGCGAGGGGCGCACGGCGAGGCCCACGACGTGCCACTCGCGCACCAGCGCCTCCCACGAGCGCGGCTCGGTCCACAGCGCCTGCTCGCGGAGCGCCTCGACGACCTTGGAGAGCTGCGTGGTGGTCGCGACGTACACGGTGAGGACGCCGCCGGGCACCAGCGCCTTGCCGACGGCGTCGAGCACGTCCCACGGAGCCAACATGTCGAGCACCACCCGGTCGACCTGGGGGCCGTCGTAATGCGCGAGGTCGCCGAGCTGCAGGTTCCAGTTCTCGGGCCGGCCGCCGAAGAACTCCTCGACGTTCTTCGCCGCGTACTCGGCGTGGTCCTCGCGCACCTCCCACGAGGTCACCGAGCCCTCGGGGCCGACGGCGCGCAGCAGCGAGCAGGTGAGCGCGCCCGATCCGGCGCCGGCCTCCAGCACCCGCGCGCCGGGGAAGATGTCGCCCTCGGCCACGATCTGCGCGGCGTCCTTGGGGTAGATGACCTGCGCGCCGCGCGGCATCGACAGCACGTAGTCGGTGAGCAGGGGCCGCAGCGCCAGGTACGGGGTGCCGTTGACGGCCTTGACCACGCTGCCCTCGGGGGCGCCGATCAGCTCGTCGTGCCGGATACCGCCCTTGTGGGTGTGGAACTCCTTGCCCGCCTCCAGGTGGACGGTGAACTTCCGGCCCTTCGCGTCCGTCAGCTGTACTCGGTCGCCCACCACGAAGGGTCCACTGTTCGCCATGGCTGGATATTCTCCCAGGTCGCCGCAGCGGTGCCGTCAGGCGGTCGTCACTGCATGATCAGCACGACGAGCTGCCGGGATCGGTGCGCGGCGCCGTAGAGCGTGCGCAGGCAGGAGTGGGCGCTGCGCAGGTAGTCGAGCCCGTCGGCAGAGGACCAGTCGTCGACGGGGCCGATCCCCGCCGCGGCGCGGACGGTCTCCCGGGTGATCACGGCCTCCGCGGGCCGCGCCTCCAACGCGGCTGCCGCGGCCTCGACCTCGTGCGGCGGGATCAGCATGATCGGGCCGTACCCGATCTCCGTGTCCTCCACGGGCCGGCCCGCGTAGACGACGGGGACCGCCGTGCCCTGGGCCCGCAGGACCGCCTCGAGGGCCTCGTGCGCCTGGTCGATGTCGACGGAGCGCCCCTCTGCCTCCAGGCGGTCCGCGTTCTCGTCCCACGCGTCGGGATCGAACCCCGCGTCGTAGAGCGCCGCGTACTCCGCGGGGGCGAGGCGGTAGTAGCAGGCGATGACCGACATGCGGCGATGATAGATCGACGGAACGGACCCCGCCGGGTCGCGGATTCCGGCGTATCGGTAGGACTGGTACATGGCAGATGACGCGTTCTTCCACCCCGCCGGGAATCTCGACGCCGACGGGCACCGGTGGGAGGTCTTCGATCCCACCCCGTCGTCCGCCAGCGTGTGGGCCGACACGATGCAGCACGGCGCGCCGCCGGCCGCGATCATGGTGCGCGCCATCGAGAAGCTGGTCGGTGAGGGGAGCCGGGAGCGCCGTGAGCGGGGCCGATCAGCGCCGTCGCTCCGGATCTCCCGGGTGACGATCGATCTGCTCGGCGTCGTCCCGATCACCCGGACCCGCGTGCGGGCCCGGGTGGCCCGTCCGGGCCGCACGATCTCGCTGATCGCCGCCGAGATGGACTGCATCGACGCCTCGGGCGAGTACCGCACCGTCGCACGGGCGCAGGCGTGGGCGCTGGCCGCCTCGGACACCTCGGCCCTCGCCCGGGACCTCTCCCCCGTCCTGCCGCCGGCCGGCGCCGAGCAGGGCGTCATGCCCGGCTTCTTCGAGCATCTCAAGGACCAGGGCTTCCTGGCCGCGTGCGACTGGCGGTTCGTCGACGGTCCGGATGGACCCGACGGGATCAAGCAGTGCTGGATCCGCGCGAAGATGCCGCTGGTCGCCGGTGAGGAGCCCTCACCGCTGGTCCAGGTGTTCTCCGTGGTCGACGCCGCCAACGGGATCTCGGCCTACCTCGATCCGTCTGTGGTGACCTGGATGAACATGGACATGACCGTGCATCTGCATCGCTCGCCCCAGCCCGTGGACGGGTGGATCGGCGTCGTGGGTGATCAGCTCGTCGGCGGTGAGGGCATCGGCACGACGCTCTCGCGTCTCTACGACGGTGCCGGCGCCTTCGCGGTCGGCGCGCAGACGCTCCTCATCGCCGCGCGCTGACGGGCGGCCCGGCGGGCGATCAGAAGCGGCAGCTGCGGATATCGGTCATGAGGATCGCCTTCGCGCCGAGCTCGGCCAGGTCGTCCATCACGCCGTTGGCGTCCTTGCGGAGCACCATGGCGCGCACCGCGACCCAGTTGTCGTCGGCCATCGGCGCCACCGTCGGCGACTCGAGTCCGGGGGTCACGGCGATCGCGCCCTCGAGCAGCGGACGCGGGCAGTCGTAGTCGAGCATCACGTACTGCCGCCCGAAGACGACGCCCTTGAGGCGGGCCGTGAGCTGATCGCGGGCGCGGTCCGAATCGGCACCGACGCGCTCGATGAGCACGCCCTCGGAATCGCACAGCGACTCGCCGAACGCGACGAGGTTGTTCTGGCGGAGGGAGCGGCCCGACTCCACCACGTCGGCGATGAGATCGGCGACGCCGAGCTGGATCGAGATCTCGACGGCACCGTCGAGGCGGATCACCTCGGCGTCGAGGCCCCGCTGCGCGAGGTCGCGCCGCACCAGGTTCGGGTACGACGTGGCGACCCGCTTGCCGTCGAGATCGGCGACGGCCCACTCGCGGCCGGCGGGCCCGGCGTAGCGGAAGGTGGAGCGGCCGAAGCCGAGTGCGAGCCGCTCGGTGAACTCGGCGCCCGAGTCGAGGGCGAGGTCACGCCCGGTGATGCCCATGTCGAGCTCGCCCGAGCCGACGTAGAGGGCGATGTCCTTGGGGCGGAGGAAGAAGAACTCCACCTCGTTGGCGTTGTCGAGGACCGTGAGGTCCTTGGCGTCGGAGCGGCGGCGGTAGCCCGCCTCGCTGAGGATGGCGGCGGCGGCCTCGGAGAGCGCGCCCTTGTTCGGTACGGCGACCCGCAACATGTGTCGTGAGATCCTTCGGGGAGTCGGGCTAGAGGTAGGAGTAGACGTCGTCGAGCGTCAGACCGCGCTTGACCAGCAGCACCTGCAGCCAGTACAGCAGCTGCGAGGCCTCCTCGGCGAGGTCCTCATCGCTCTGATGCTCCGCGGCGATCCACACCTCGCCGGCCTCCTCGAGCACCTTCTTGCCCAGGAAATGGATACCGCGGTCCAGCGCCTCGACGGTCCCGCTCCCGGCGGGCCGCTCCTCGGCCTTGGCGGCCAACTCCGCGAACAGCGTCTCCATGGTCTTCACGGAGATCATTGTCCCACGCGAACTAGAGTGGTCCGTGTGGAGGGCAGCGTGACCGACGAGGCGGCACCGTCGGCACCGCGTACCGACGGTCCCGACGCGCCGGCGAAGGGCTCCGCGCAGTACCGCTACGCCCGCGCGCTGATCAGGGCCCGACTGCGCGTCGTGCGCGCGGCCCGGGACCCGGACCGGTTCCTCCGCGAGAACTACGACGACTTCGCCGGCCGGCACCCGCTGCTGGCGTGGGCGTGGAGCCTGTTGCACCTCGACTTCGCGGGCCTGTTCGTCGGCGGCCTGTTCCTGATGAGCAGCCTGACGGTCTCCCTGCTCCCCCGCTCCTGGTTCTTCCAGGGCATCGTCTCCGGGATCAACGCGGTGATCGGATACGCGATCGGCGTCTTCCTCAAATGGGTGATCGTCGATCTCCTCGTCCGCGCCCATCCGATCCGCGACGACCCGCAGCGGGCCCGGTTCGTGCCCGTCTGGCGGGCGCTCATCGTGCTCGGCGTGCTGCTCGGCGGCCTGACGATGATGGTCGCCGCCAAGCGCTGGCAGGACGACGTCCGCGCGTTGATGGGCATGCCGCCCGGGTCGAACCTCTGGTACGTGCTGACGCCGATCGTCGCGTTCGCCGTCGCTGCGGCGTTGATCTCGGCCTTCCGCGTACTGCGCGACCTCGGCCTGTTCCTCGCCCGCCGTGCGAACACGTACCTGCGGGTGCCGCAGCCCGCGGCCAAGGTACTCGGTTTCGGGCTGGTCGTGGTGTTCGTGGCGTTCATGGTCAACGACGTCGGCTTCCGCGCCTTCACGGCCACGGCGAACACCCTCGCCTCCTCCACCAACGACCAGGAGCTCGCCGCCTTCCCACAGCCGGCGGAGTCGTGGCGATCGGGCTCGGAGGAGTCGGCGGCCGCGTGGTCCGGGCTGGGCAACGAGGGGCGCAAGTTCGTGGCCGGCGGCCTGCGCGCGGCCGAGATCGCGCGCTTCACCACGCGCCCGGTGACCGAGCCGGTCCGGGTGTACGTGGGGTTGGAGAACGCCGACGACCCGCAGGAGCGGGTCGCGCTGCTGCATCGCGAGCTCGCGCGCACCGGCGCCCTGGACCGCAAGTACGTCGTGGTGGTGCCGACCACCGGCTCGGGCTGGGTGAACCCGACGGCCGCCCGCGCGGTCGAGCTCATGTACGACGGCGACGTCGCCCTCGTGGCGATGCAGTACTCGTACCTGCCGAGCTGGATCTCCTTCCTCACGGACGGCGAGGCCTCGCTCGAGTCCGGAAAGCGGCTCATCGACGCCGTGTCCACCGACGTCCGCGCCCGGCCCGCCGCCGAGCGCCCGAAACTGCTGGTGATGGGTGAGAGCCTGGGCACGCGCGCCGGCGAGGGCGCCTTCTCGGGCCTCCCCGACATCCGGGACAAGGTCGACGGGGTGGTCTGGCTCGGCCCGCCGCGGGCCAATCCGATCCACTCGGCGATCACCGAGCGGCGGGACCTGGGGACGCCCGAGGTCCTGCCGACCTACACCGACGGGCTGATCGTGCGCTTCACCGACGGGCAGCGCCCGCTGACCGGGCCGGACGGCAGCGGCGGCGCCGAGTGGCTGGCGCCGCACATCGTGTACGTCCAGCACCCGTCCGACCCCGTGGTGTGGTGGTCGCCGGAACTGATGGTCCGCCAGCCCGACTGGCTCACCGAACCCGCTGGGCGCGACCGGAGCCCGGCGATGGCCTGGTACCCGTTCGTCACCTTCTGGCAGGTCTCCGCGGATCTCGCCAACGCCGCGGGGGTCCCCGACGGGCACGGCCACAACTACGGCACCGCGGTGGTCGACGCCTTCGCCGCCGTACTCCCGCCCGCCGAGTGGACCGCGGCCGATACCGAGCGGGTGCGCATGGCGGTCATGGCGAGCGCTCCCGTCGACGGGGCGGAGAAGTAGCCGCGTCACGATCCGGCCCGTCCGTGAGACCCAACACAATGGGCGTTCTGCGGCGAGCGGGAGCGCCCGATCGGCGTTAGCGTCGCGACCATGAACCCGCGTTGGTTTGCGCTCGGCGCCCTGGCCCTCGTCCCGTTGGCGGGCTGCTCGTCCTCGGGCGAGCAGGAGACCGCCAGTCCCGTGAGTTTCGCGGCGGTGTCCTCCGCGTCCTCGGCTCTGCATCAGGACTCGCAGGGGCCCAACGCGAACGAGGTGCCGCGGGCCGCCGCCGGCACGACGTGCGGCTCGCTCGACGTGCCGCAGGGCACGGCGGCCGTGGTGGTCCGAGCGGGCAGGGTGAACTGCGTCGACGCGCTGCGGGTGGGCGGCGTCTACGCCTCCGCGGCGGCGCACGCGGAGGGGCGCGCGGTCACCGTCGAGACCTCGGGGTGGCAGTGCACCGCTCGCGTGACCGACTCGGTCGCGACGTGCCGCTCCGGCGAGGACGCGTTCAGCGTCGGCTGAGGTCGGTGAAGCGGGAGCCCTCGAGCGTCCCGATGTGCACGGCACCGTCGAGCACCGGCGCGGGGCCGACGGTGAGTACCGTGCACCCCGCCTCGTAGGCGGAGCGCGCCCCGGTCGGCGAGTCCTCGACCGCCACGCAATCCGACGGTGCGACGCCCGCCAGTTCGGCGCCGCGCAGGTACGGGTCCGGCGCGGGCTTCGGGCTGGGCACCTCGTCGCCGCAGACGGTGGCGACGAAGCGCTCGCGCCCCAGGGTGCCGAGAGCGTGCTCGGTGATCTCGCGGACCGTGTTCGTCACCAGTACCAACGGAACACCCGCGGCACCGAGGGCGTCGAGGGTCCGCTGTGCGCCGGGCTGCCATGGGATACCCCCGGCGAACAACTCGACCACGCGGTTCGAGATCCACCGCTCCGCGCCGTCGTAGTCGCGGTCCGCCACGGGCACCTGCGCGAAGTCGAACAGCTTGCGCAGCGCGTCGTCGATGGCGTTGCCGAGCGTCGCCTCCCGCGCCTCCGGCGTGATCTCCATGCCCAGGTCGCGGGTGAACTCGGCGACGGCGATGTCCCAGAGCTTCTCGGAGTCCAGGAGGGTGCCGTCCATGTCGAACAGGACCGCGGCGGGCAGCGACGGAGAGGTCATGCCGCTCACCCTAGATCCGCGCACGCACGGGGTGTTAATTCATTCGTCACCCGAACGATGGCTCCCTGTGTTCGAATCCCTGACATGCGCACTCGCAGCCTGCACACCGCCCTGGCCCTCACCGCGACCGCCGCGCTCCTCGCGGGCTGCGGCGCCTCCGGAAACGACGCGGCGCCGTCGTCGTCCGCCGCCGGATCGTCGACGGCGAAGGCGAGCTTCACCGTGCCCGGGTTCGAGGACCTGCCCGCCGCGAATCCGGACCAGGTGCACCTGCTGGCGTTCAACGACTTCCACGGCAACCTGCAGCCGCCCACGGGGTCGACGGGGAAGATCGGCGGCAAGGAGGCGGGCGGCGCCGCGTACTTCGCGACGGCCCTGCAGCGACTGAAGAAGCAGTACCCGAACAACCTCACCGTCGCGGCGGGCGACCTGGTCAGCGCCAGCCCGCTGGTCTCCGCACTGTTCCGCGACGAGCCGACGATCAAGTTCCTCAATTCCGTGGGCCTGCAGGCCTCCTCGGTCGGCAACCACGAGTTCGACCACGGCACCATCGAACTCGCGCGGCTGCAGAAGGGCGGCTGTGCGCCGCAGGGCTGCGAGCCCGGCGAGCCCTTCACCGGCGCCGCGTACCAGTACCTCGCCGCGAACGTGACCAACGAGCAGGGCCAGCTCCCGCCCGGCACCGTCCCCTGGAAGATGTTCGAGGCCGGCGGGAAGAAGATCGCCGTCATCGGCACGGTCACGCCGGAGACCGCGACCATCGTCGCCCCGGAGGGCGTGCGCGGCTACGGCTTCGGGGACGAGGCGGACGCGATCAACAAGTACGTCCCCGAGATCAAGGCCGCGGGCGCGCAGGCGATCGTCGCGACCATGCACGACGGCGGCGCGCAGAAGGGCTCCGGTGAGCAGGACCCGAACTCCTGCCACGACGTCTCCGCGCCGGTGCCCGACCTGGCCAAGCGGATCGACCCCGCGGTGACCTCCCTGGTCACGGCGCACTCGCACCAGGCGTACAACTGCACCATCGACGGCCGCACCGTCACCCAGGCCGCCTCCTACGGCCGCCTCATCACCGACATCACGCTCGACTTCAGCGGTCCCGCGGCCAAGGCCACGGCCGTGAACCGCGTGGTGAGCCGGGATCTGCCCGCCGACGCCGCGACGCAGCGGCTCGTCGAGTTCTACGAGAAGGAGGCGAAGCCGCGCGCCGACCGGGTGATCGGGAAGATCCCGACCGACCTGAAGCGCGAGGCCTTCCCCGGTGGCGACTCCCCGCTCGGCGACGTGATCGCCGACGCGATGCTCTTCACCACCCGGCCGCCGAACGAGGCCGCCGGCCAGATCGCGCTCATGAACCCGGGCGGCGTCCGCGCCGACCTCAAGGGCGGCGACGTCACCTACGGCGCCGCGTACACGGTGCAGCCCTTCGGCAACCAGGTGGTCACCGTCTCCCTCACCGGCCAGCAGATCATCGACCTGCTCGAGCAGCAGTGGCAGAACCCCGCCAAGACCACGATCCTGGCACCGTCGGGCATCGGCTACAGCTACGACCCGAACGGCGCGCCGAACCGGAAGGTGGTGCGCGAGAGCGTGAAGATCGGCGACCAGCCGCTCAACCCCGTCGCGAAGTACCGGGTGACCACGAACAACTTCCTCGCGGCGGGCGGCGACGGCTTCAGCGTCTTCACCCAGTCGACCGACCTCACCGTCGGCGGCATCGACCTCGACGCGCTGGAGACGTACCTGCAGGCCACCCCGGAGCCGCAGGTGCCCACCAGCCGGATCACGAAGCTGTAGGAACGGTCCGACGCCCGGCGAGGGCACGCCGGCCCGACGTCGTGGTGATCCGGGCCGACGCACCCGATCCGCTGGCAGGCGACGATGTGGTCGTGGCCGTAGAAACCCAGTCGCTCGGTTCCCGGCGACGTGACGGCGTCGTCAAGCGCGCCCAGGACACCGCTGCCTGGATCCGGCACTACTGGATTATCGACCTCGACGGCCCGTCGGCGGAGGTGCTCACGCTGGTCGACGGTGCGTACGAGGGTCCGACGGTGACCGACCGCATCGCGATCGACGGTGCCCTCCCCTCGTCGTGGATCTCTCTGCTCTCATCTGAGCCGTTGCATCAACCATGCCGGTCCCACCAACCGATCTCGGGGAGGATTCCCTGCTCGATCTCGTCGAGAGCGGTACTCCGGGGGTACGCGGCATCGTCAACGGAGTCCAGGATGCCTCCCGCTGAACGCCAGCAGTTCCCCTCGGCCCGAGTGGAGTCGATGAATGCGTGCAGGCCGCTAGTGTCGTCAGTCCAGATTGCAATGAGATCTGCCACGTGTGGCTCGTACGGCACGGGCACCGCAAGGTATTCGCGCGTCTCGTCGTACATCCCGGCTACTTCTTGGGCGTTGGTCAGATCCCCCGACCCCGGCACACACTTTGCTCCGGCAGCGACATTGGCGTCGAAACCGTCGTGCATCGCGAGGTAGAACTGGTGCAGTTCGGGTGGGAGCGTTGCAGCGATACCCGTGATGCTCGACGCCGGTGGGAAGCCGAGCGCGATCAAAGGGCGATCCTCCACGACGGGATCGAACACGTACAGCAGACAGACCCCGGATCGCTTCGGCGATTCCAGGCGCGCGGGGTACACCTCACACGCTACGGCGACCTCGTCGCGTAACCGCTCGAACGCCGTTGGAAAGACCTTCGCCCATTCGGCGGCGACTCGAGCCGCATTCCGCCTCCCGTTGCTTCCGAGTTCGCGCCACCAGGCGGGTACCCCCTCGGATTCCGCAGGAGTGAGTGGATTCTCGTCGTTGACGAGGTCGATGCGACTGCGCCGGAACTTTTCGAACCTGGTCGCCGCGGCGTTGACCGCCTCGCTATCCACCTACGTCGTCCCGTCGAGGCCGAGGTCCGCGGACACCCGTTTCACGGCGTCGAGAGCGTCCGCCAGCGACGCGGCCCAGGACGCCGCGATCTGCAGGCCGGCGGCATCGTCGAGACGCCAGAACCAGGCGCCCTCCTCACCGGGCTCGCCGGCCTGCAGGTGCAGGCGGTAGTCGTCCATCCGGGCCGGCCTAGGTGTTGAAGTACTTCGCCTCGGGGTGGGTGAGGACGAAGGCGTCGGTGGACTGCTCGGGGTGCAGCTGCAGCTCCTCCGACAGCTCCACGCCGATCCGCTCGGGCTGGAGCAGGTCGACCATCTTCGCGCGGTCCTCGAGGTCCGGGCAGGCGCCGTAGCCGAAGCTGTAGCGCGCGCCCAGGTACTTGAGGTCGAAGAAGTCGGTGACCGCCGTGGGGTCCGTGTCCGCGACCTTGCGGCCGCCGGGCAGGATCAGCTCCTGCCGCACCCGCTGGTGCCAGCGCTCCGCGAGCGCCTCGGTGAGCTGCACGCCGATGCCGTGCAACTCCAGGTAGTCGCGGTAGCTGTTCGCGGCGAACAGCTCGTTCGCCGCGTCGGCGATCGGCTGCCCCATCGTGACCAGCTGGAACGGCAGCACGTCGACCTCACCACGGGCCTTCGCGGTCTCGCGGTCGCGGATGAAGTCCGAGATCGCGAGGAAACGGCCGCGCTGCTGCCGCGGGAACTCGAACGAGTACCGCACGGGCGCATCGGGTTCCGGCGACTCCAGCACGTCGATCACGTTGCCGTGGCTCACCGCCGGGAAGTAGCCGTAGACCACGGCGGCATGGTCGAGGATCTGCTCCGCCTTGAGCTTGTCGAGCCAGTACCGCAGCCGGGGCCGGCCCTCGGTCTCCACCAGCTCCTCGTACGACGGTCCCTCGCCCTTACGAGCGCCGCGCAGGCCCCACTGGCCGAAGAACAGCGCGCGCTCGTCAAGCAGCGAGGCGTACTCGCTGATCGCGATGCCCTTGACCACGCGGGTGCCCCAGAACGGCGGGGTGGCGACCTCGAAGTCCAGCGCGACGTCGGAACGGTCCGGCACCACGACGGGCGCGGCCTCTGCCTTGCGCTTCTCGGCGATGCGCCGGCTGCGGGCGTGGCGCTCCTTGCGCTCGCGGGCCTTCTCCGCGGCCGCGAGGGCCTCCGGGCTGTCGGGATCGGGCCCCTCGCCGCGCTTGAGCGCCATGATGTCGTCCATGAGGCGCAGCCCCTCGAAGGCGTCGCGCGCGTAACTGACCTCGCCCGCGTAGACCTCGGCGAGGTCGTTCTCGACGTAGGCGCGGGTCAGGGCCGCGCCGCCCAGCAGCACCGGGTACTTCTCCCCCAGGCCGCGGGTGTTGAGCTCCTCGAGGTTCTCCTTCATCACCACGGTGGACTTCACCAGCAGCCCGGACATGCCGATCACGTCGGCGTGCTTGTCCTCCGCGGCCTCGACGATGGCGGCGATCGGCTGCTTGATGCCGATGTTGACCACTTCGTAGCCGTTGTTGGAGAGGATGATGTCGACCAGGTTCTTGCCGATGTCGTGCACGTCGCCCTTGACGGTGGCGAGCACGATCCGGCCCTTGCCGGCATCGTCGTCGGACTTCTCCATGTGCGGCTCGAGGTACGCGACGGCGGCCTTCATCACCTCGGCGGACTGCAGCACGAAGGGCAGCTGCATCTGGCCGGAGCCGAACAGCTCGCCGACCGTCTTCATGCCCGAGAGCAGCGTCTCGTTGATGATCGCCAGCGCCGGCTTCTCCTGCAGCGCAGCGTCCAGGTCGGCGTCCAGGCCCTCCCGCTCGCCGTCGACGATGCGCCGCTCGAGCCGCTCGAACAGCGGCAGCTTCGCGAGCTCCTGCGCGCGGGACTCGCGGGCGCCGGCGGCGGAGACGCCCTCGAACAGCTCCATGAGCTTCGACAGCGGGTTGTAGTCCGGGTCCCCCTGCGACTGCAGGCCGTCGAGGCCGCGGCGGTCGTAGACCAGGTCGAGCGCGGTCTCGCGCTGGACGTCCTCGATCCTGCTCATCGGCAGGATCTTCGAGGCGTGCAGGATCGCCGAGTCGAGGCCCGCCTCGGTCAGCTCGTGGAGGAACACCGAGTTGAGCACCTGTCGGGCGGCCGGGTTGAGGCCGAAGCTCACGTTCGACAGGCCGACGGTGAAGTGGAGGTCCGGGTACTTCGCGTGCAGGATCCGCACGGCCTCGATGGTCTCCAGCGCGTCGCGCCGGACCTCCTCCTGGCCGGTGGAGATCGGGAACACCAGCGGGTCGATGATGACGTCGTCGAGGCTCAGGCCCCAGTTCTCGGTGAGGTCGGCGATGAGCCGCTCGGCGATCCGCACCTTCCACTCGGCGGTGCGGGCCTGGCCCTCCTCGTCGATGGTCAGTGCCACGACCGCGGCGCCGTGCGCGACGACCTGCTCCATGATCTTGGTGAACCGCGACTCCGGGCCGTCGCCGTCCTCGTAGTTCACCGAGTTCACCGCGCAGCGCCCGCCGAGGTGCTCCAGGCCGGCCTGGATGACCGCGGGCTCGGTGGAGTCGATCATGACCGGCAGCGTGGACGCGGTGGCGAACCGGGACGCCAGAGCCGCCATGTCCGCGGCGCCGTCGCGGCCCACGTAGTCGACGTTCAGGTCGAGCATGTGCGCGCCGTCGCGCACCTGATCCTTGGCGATGTCGACGCACTTGTCGTGGTCGCCGGCGAGCATCGCGTCGCGGAAGGCCTTGGAGCCGTTCGAGTTCGTGCGCTCGGCGATCATCAGGATCGACGAGTCCTGCGCGAACGGCACCGAGGTGTACAGCGAGCTGACCGAGCTCTCGGTCTCCGGGACGCGCTGCGCCTTCTCGACGGTCCGGACCGCCTCGGCGACCTGCCGGATGTGCTCGGGGGTGGTGCCGCAGCAGCCGCCGACGAAGCTCAGGCCGAACTCGCCGACGAAGCCGGACAGTGCCTCCGCCAGCTCCTCCGGGGTGAGCGGGTACTCCGCGCCGTTCTTGCCCAGGACGGGCAGGCCCGCGTTCGGCATCACCGACACGGGGATGGTCGAGTGCCGCGACAGGTGGCGCAGGTGCTCGCTCATCTCCGCCGGGCCGGTGGCGCAGTTCAGGCCGATCATGTCGATGCCCAGCGGCTCCAGCGCCGTGAGCGCCGCGCCGATCTCCGAGCCGAGCAGCATGGTGCCGGTGGTCTCGACCGTGACGTGCACGATGATCGGGATCCGCTTCTCCAGCTCCGCCATCGCCACCTGGCAGCCCAGGACGGCGGCCTTCGACTGCAGGATGTCCTGGCAGGTCTCGATGAGGAAGGCGTCCGCGCCACCGTCGATCATGCCGCGCGCGGCCTCGGCGTAGGCGTCGCGGATCACCGCGAACGACGTGTGGCCCAGCGTCGGCAGCTTGGTGCCGGGGCCCATGGAGGCCAGGACGAAGCGGGGCGTGCCGTCCGCGGCGAACTCGTCGGCCACCCGCCGGGCGATCGCGGTGCCCTTCTCGGACAGCTCGCGGATCCGATCGGCGATGTCGTAATCGCCGAGGTTCGACAGGTTGCAGCCGAACGTGTTGGTCTCCACGGCGTCCGCGCCCGCGGCGAAGTAGGCGCGGTGAATCCCCTCCAGCACGTCCGGACGGGTGTCGTTGAGGATCTCGTTGCAGCCCTCCAGGCCCAGGAAATCGTCCAGGGTCAGGTCCGCTGCCTGCAACATCGTGCCCATCGCACCGTCGCCTATGAGTACACGGCGTGATGCCGCCTCCAGGAAACTCGACTGCAGCGGCTGCTGATGCGTACGGGTCATGGTTCAAGGGTAGTCGGTGACGGCAAATCGCCTCGTCACACCCGGCGCGTACCCTGATCGAAGTGACGCCCTTGCCGAAGCTCGACCGCCCCGTGCTCATCGCGGCGTTCGAGGGCTGGAACGACGCGGGTGACGCGGCGTCCGGCGCCGTCGAGCACCTCGAACTGACCTGGGACGCGACGCTGATCACCGAGGTCGATTCGGACGACTTCTACGATTTCCAGGTCAATCGCCCCATCATCAAGCAGATCGACGGGGTGACCCGCGCCGTCGAGTGGCCGTCGACCACGTTGTCGGTGTGTCGCCCGCCCAAGGCGGACCGGGACGTGGTGCTGCTGCGCGGCACCGAGCCGAACTTCCGGTGGCGCGCCTTCTGCGATCAGCTCCTGACCGTCTTCGCCGAGCTGCACATCGACAGCGTCGTCATCCTGGGCTCGCTCCTCGCGGACACGCCGCACACCCGCCCCGTGCCGGTGACCGGCGCGGGTTACGACGCGGAATCGGCGAAGCGCTTCGGGCTCGAGCAGAACCGCTACGAGGGCCCGACGGGGATCACCGGCGTGCTGCAGGACGCCTGCGTGCGCGCGGGATTCCCCGCTGTCTCGTTCTGGGCCGCCGTCCCGCACTACGTCTCGCAGCCGCCGAACCCGAAGGCCACCGTCGCGTTGCTGCAGCGGGTGGAACAGGTCCTGGATCTGGCCGTCCCGCTCGGCGACCTGCCCGCCCGCGCCGAAGCGTGGGAGGCGTCGGTCAACGAGATGACCGAGGACGACGAGGACGTCTCCGACTACGTGCGCGGGCTGGAGGAGCGCGGCGACGCGGAGGCGGTGGACGTCGAGCAGCACATCGACGCCGACGCCATCGCGGAGGAGTTCGAGAAGTACTTGCGGCGCCGGGATCCCGGCACGGGTCCGTAGGACGGAGCCGTCGGCGCTAGCCGATCCGCTCGATGGAGACGACCGGCGTGGTGATGCGCCAGGTACGCACGTCCGGATCGTCGGCCGCGCGGACCCAGAACTGGGCCGATTCGCCGACGCGGCAGCTCTTGATACCGAGCAGGGGGATGTCCTCCGAATCGCGGCGCAGCGAGCTGATGCTCCACTGCTCGCCCTCGGCCTCGCCGCCGATGCCGGGGGCGCGCATCAGGGTCATCTCCCCCAGATCCACCACGTACGTGGACGTGCGGGTCTGAACGGTCCACACGCCCTCGGTCAGATCCGGGGCCAGCTCGCTGACGGTCCTCACAGGCGCAATATATCGTGTCGGGCGCTCAGACCGCGGCAGGTACGCCGAGCAGCGCGTCGATCGCGGTCGCCACGGCCGCCGGAGCGCCGGCGTCGGGCCCGCCGACGGTGACGGCCTTCTCGGCCCAGGCGTCGATCGCCGCGAGGGCGTGCGGCGTGTCCAGATCGTCCGCCAGGTAGCGGCGGACCCGCGCGATCAGCTCGTCGCCGTCGGGGGCCGACGAGGCCTGGAAGGCGCGCCGCCACAGGCCCAGGCGCGCCTGCGCGCGCTGCAGGACCTCGTCGGACCACGGCCGATCCTGCCGGTAGTGCCCCTCGAACAGGCCGAGGCGGATCGCCGCGGGGTCGACGCCCGAGCGCCGCAGCTTCGAGACGAAGACGAGATTGCCGCGGCTCTTGGACATCTTCTCGCCGTCCAGGCCGATCATCGCCGCGTGCACGTAGTGCCGCGCGAACCGGCGCTCCCCCGTCGCCGCCTCGACGTGGGCGGCCGAGTACTCGTGGTGCGGGAAGATCAGGTCGCTGCCGCCGCCCTGGATGTCGATGCTGGCGCCGATCCGGTTCGCGGCGATCGCCGCGCACTCGATGTGCCAGCCGGGCCGCCCGGGGCCCTGCGGTGAGGGCCAGGACGGCTCGCCGGGCCGCTCCGCGCGCCACAGGATCGGGTCGATGGCGTCGCGCTTGCCCGGGCGGTCGGGATCGCCGCCGCGTTCGGCGAAGAACTTCTCCATCGTCGCGCGGTCGTAGCCGGACTCGTATCCGAACTGCTCGGTGGCGTCGGCGCGGTAGTACACGTCCGGGTACTGCGCGTCGTCGACGACGTACGCCGAGCCGTTGTCGAGGAGCTTGCCGACGTACTCGACGACCTCGTCGACCGACTCCACGGCGCCGATGTAGTCGCGCGGCGGGATGACCCGCAGCGCCTCCATGTCCTCCCGGAACAGCTCGATCTCGCGGGCCCCCAGATCGCGCCAGTCCACGCCGTCGCGCTCCGCGCGCTCGAACAGCGGATCGTCGACGTCGGTGATGTTCTGCACGTAGTGCACATCGTGCCCGTTGTCCCGCAGCACCCGATTGACCAGGTCGAAGGCGAGGTAGGTGGCGGCGTGCCCCAGGTGCGTGGCGTCGTAGGGGGTGATGCCGCAGACGTACATGCCCGCCACGGCGCCGGGGTTGACGGGACGCACCACCGCGTCGGACGTGTCGTAGAGGCGCAGCGGGACCGACGGTCCGGGCACGCTGGGGACGGTGGGAGTCGGCCAGGAGCGCATGCCCCCACCCTATGCGGCCTCATCCGGCCGTGGATTTCGGGCCGGAGGCCCGCATCGGCGGGCCTGCGCGCGCCGCGATCCCGGTCGTGCACCACGCCGAATGGACGAGGGAACCGTCCTCGAGCTGGGGCGACCCTGCGGCACAAGAACTCTCAGCAAACTCTTGCCTCCCGAAGCTGGTCAACGGCGCGTTCGGTCGCCATGCTTTACCGAACCTTGAAAGAACGTCGCCACCGGAGGTGAACATCATGTCCCCCAATCCTTCTGCGCACGGACCCGAACCGGTGTTCGCCGAGCCCGTCCGGCGGCGCTGAAGCCCGCCGCTCTTCCCGATCCCGTTCTCCGAACGCGCCTTCAGCGACGAGGGCGCGGACGTCCTGCTATCCGCTCACCGGGAGGTGTTCGCCATGCCTGATCACATCCGTCTTCTCCACGAATTCGTCGCCCACGACGAGGCGCGGTGGTTCCTCCGGGCCCTCGCCGCGGGCATCCTCCTCGCTCTGATCTGGCGGTTCGCGGCGGCGCCGCGACGCACCGTCGTCGCCGAGCCACCGCTGACGGCACCCGAACTGGCCTGCCTGCGCTCCCGGGAGGCGCCCGTCGTCGCGGCGTTGGCGCTGCTGCGGGCCGGTGGGCAGGTGACCGGCAGCGGTCGGATCGACGGTGCGCGCCCCCTCGATCCGCACGCGGACGCGTTCACCGCCGCGGTTCTCCGGGAGACCGGTCGAACGGAGCAGTCCACGGTCGCCGCCCTGATCGCGGCCCTCGACGCCGACCTGGACCGGCTCGAGGAACGCCTCGCCGCTCGCGGCTACCTGCGGCACGACGTCGACCGGTGGCGCATGCGGCTCGGCGCCGCCCCGGTGACCGCCGTGTGCGTGGCCGCAGTGGCCGTCGGGTGGTCCCGGATGATGTTCGTTCGCGGTCACGAGCTGTCCTCGGCGTTCGGGCTGTTCCTGCCCGGACTGCTGTCCTGCTTCGTGATCCTTCCGCGCCTGTGGACCGTCGCCCGGGGCACCCGCGCCGGCAAACGGCTGTTGAAGGCGGAGCGCACGCGTCTGGACTACCTCGCGCCCGCCCGCAGGCCGGCCTTCACCACCTACGGAATCGCCGCCGCGGGCCTGTCCGTCGCGGTCTTCGGGACGGCGGCGCTGTGGCAGCTCGACGAGGGCTTCGCGAACGGCATCGGCCTTGCAGGCAATGCGGACGCCGGAGCCGACGGGGGCGGTTGCGGCGCCTCGTGCGGGGGTGACGGCGGCGGCGGAAGCGGCGGGTGTGGTGGTTGTGGCGGCTGCGGAGGGTGCGGCGGATGAGCACGGCACCGCGGACCGTTCCCGCTCTCGGACCGCTCGGCCTGGGCTGGCGACGCGAGATCGCAGGCGTCATCGCCGACCTGCGGCCCGGGTTCTGCGAGGTGATCGCCGAGTCCGTACCGCTCCGGCGGGGCCGGGCGCGCCTCGATCCCCTCCAGCGCGATCTGCGCGAGCGTGGAGTGCCGCTGATTCCGCACGGAGTCGCGCTCTCGCTCGGCGGGGTCGATGAGCTGGATCCGGCGCGCGTGCACCGTCTCGCCGCGTGCGCCGAGGCCTTCGGCGCTCCGCTGGTCAGCGAGCACGTCGCCTTCGTCCGCGCCTCCGGAATCGAGGCGGGGCACCTGCTGCCGGTGCCGCGCACGCGGGAGGCGCTCGACGTGCTGGTCCGCAACATCACTCGGCTGCAGCAGTCGCTGCCGGTGCCGGTCGCCGTGGAGAACATCGCGGCATTCCTGTGCTGGCCCGAGGACGAGTTCTCCGAGGCGCAGTTCCTCACCGAACTGCTCGCCCGCACGGGGGCACTGCTCGTGCTGGACGTGGCGAACGTCTACGCGAACGCGCGCAACCGCGGCCTCGACCCGCAGCGCGAACTGGCCCGGCTCCCCGCTGACCGGATCGCCTACGGCCACGTCGCGGGCGGTTCGGAGGTGGGCGGCCGCTATCACGACACGCACACGGACCCGGTGAGCGCGGGCGTATTGGAGCTGGTCACGGCACTACGGGCCCGCGCGGACGTTCCGTTCATGCTGGAACGCGACGGGCGCTATCCGCCCGCCGCCGCCCTGTTCGACGAGCTCGATGCGATCGCCGTGGCCGCGGGGTGCGCGCCGATCACCAGGGACGCGAGGAGGAGGTGGGCATGAGCCTGCGGGAACGCCAGGAGGCGCTCGTGCGAGCGCTGGTCGAGGACGGCCCGGTGCCGCACGGGTTCGACGCCGACGAGATCGCGGCCGCCGGCGTCGTGTGCCGGCACAAGCGTGACGCCCATGCCGGGCAGGAGGGGGCCGCAGACCGTCGCCGACGGTGGCCGGCGCGGCCCTGACCGGTCAGAACGGCGGCCAGGGAATCGGTCGGCTCGGGGTCGGCAGCGGCATCGCACCGAGCTCGAGGAGGATCGCGGCGCGCTCGATGAGCGCCTCCTGCTCCTCCTCGGTGATGAGCCCGGTCAGGTCGGGCGGCGCGGCGCGGAACGCCTCGACGTCGGCGAGCAGTTCGTCGCCGACGGGCCGCCCCGCCCAGCCCCAGAGCACGGTGCGCAGCTTCGGGGCGCTGTGCAGGCAGATGCCGTGATCGACGCCGAGGACGTTCCCATCGGGTCCGGTGAGGACGTGGCCGCCCTTGCGGTCCGCGTTGTTGATGAGCACGTCGAGCACCGCGAGACGGCGCAGTCGCGGATCATCGGCGTGCGCGAGGGCCACTTCGGCGATGCCGTCCGGCGCGTCGTCGTCCTCGACGTAACCGGTGAAGACCGTGAGGTAGCCGTCGGGCACCCCGTCGAGCGGGAACAGGTCCACGAGATCGGGCACCTCGTCGCCGTCCGGCTCGACGACCCATCTCTGCACCATGCCGGGCCCCAGCGGACCGTCGCGCAGGACGGTCTCGGGGATCAGGCCCCAGCCGAGCGCCTCGGAGACGCGATAGGACGCCACCTCGCGGCCGGCGAGTGTCCCGTCGGGGAAGTCCCACAGCGGCACCTCGCCGCGGACCGGCTTGTAGACGGCGCGCTCGCCGGTCTCGCCGAGCTCGCACAGCAGGGTGGCGTTCGAGGCGCTGGTGATCCGACCGAGGATCGTCAGGTCGGCGGTCTCGAGGTCCACCGTGAGGTCCACCTACTCGCCCTCGGCGCCGAAGGCGGCACCGCGGCGGTACCCGTTGAGGCGTACGCACATGTGCCCGTCGGCGTCGAGCGGTTCGCCGCACAGCGGGCACGCGGGGCGGCCGGCGCCGAGCACCTTCTCGGAGCGGTCCGCGAACTCGCGCGCCGCCTTCGGGGTGAGGAAGACGCGGACCGCGTCCGGGCCCTCCTCGGCGTCGTCGGCGAGCACGACGGACTCGTCGAGTTCCTGCTCGGTGATCGCCAGCAGTTCGATCACGACGGCCCGCTCCTCCGAGTCCCAGCCCAGGCCCATCGTGCCGACCCTGAACTCGGCGTCGACGGGCATCGTGAGCGGCTGCAGGTCGGTGACGGGCGTGCCCGCCGGGGGCATCTTCATGCCGAACCGGCGGGAGACCTCGTCGAGCAGGGCGGAGATGCGCTCGGCCAGGACCTCGACCTGCTGCTTCTCCAGCAGCACTGAGACGATGCGCGCATCGTGCACGGCCTGCAGGTAGAAGGCGCGGTCGCCGGGCTGGCCGACGGTGCCCACGACGAACCGATCGGGTGTGCGGAAAACATGGACGGAGCGACTCATGCCTCGCCTCCCACCGTGGCCTCCTTGGCTGGACGTTTAGGCAGCGTGACGCTACCGGACGAGTTGACGCACTGCACGAGCGGGCGGGACGGGCCGTACGTCACGATCGATACCGAGGCCGGTGCGACGAACAGGCGCTGGAACTGATCGAGGTGCGTGCCGAGCGCGTCGGCGACGACCGCCTTGATGACGTCGCCGTGGCTGCACGCCACCCACACCGCACCGGGACCGTACTGCTCGGTGAACCGGCGGTCCGCCTCCCGCACCGCTGTCACGGCCCGCGCTTGCACGTCCGCCAGCCCCTCCCCGCCGGGGAAGACCGCGGCCGACGGCTGCTGCTGGACGGTCTTCCACAGCGGCTCCTGCAGCAGGTCGGAGATCGCGCGGCCGGTCCAGGTGCCGTAATCGACCTCGACGAGCCGCTCGTCGACCTCGGGCACCAGTCCGTGGGCGGCCGCGAGCGGCGCCAGTGTCTGCTCGCAGCGCAGCAGCGGGGAGCGCACGGCGGCCACCAGGTCGACGTCGACGAGCCGGCCCACGAGATCGGCGGCCTGGGCGCGGCCGGCGTCGTCGAGCGCGACACCCTCGCTGCGGCCCGCGAGCACCCCGGAGGTGTTCGCGGTCGAGCGGCCGTGGCGGAGCAGGATCACGGTCATGCATCCGAGTCTAGGCGCGGAGTCCGCCGGGATCCCGGAGCCTGCGGCGCACTGTCGCGCGCGGGGTGCGTGTTCGGGCCTCCTGACTTCACCGCGCCCGCGCGAACGCGGTGATCGCCTCCCCTGCCTGAACGGAGAAGGGCAACGGCGCACCGTATTTCGCCTGATCCCGACTCGGGTCCTGCTTGAGCACGTGGGACACGCCCGTCAGTCGCACGAAGGTCGGATCGGCATGGTTCAGGCCGGCGGCAATATGCGCGACATCGCTGCAGCTGACTTGGACGTCCGAATCACTGCAGGTCAGAAGCGCCGGGTAGTGGGCGGGCAGCCGGCGCGCGAGGTCCTGCGGGTCGATCCGGTCCATCTGCTGGAGGAACTTCGCGGTGCCTGGGTTGAGCGTCGAGCGCAACGCCCTGGGCAGATCGCTCGGCACTGTCCCCGTCGCGCGCACCTGATCGATCGCCGCGGACAGTGACGCCGACAGCGCATCGCCGTCGGCCCGCGTCATCGTGCCTTCGCTCACCGCGCGGTCGGTGAGCTCGGTGATCTGACGCCACAGGACATCGAGGTACCGGCGGCTCAGCGGCTCGAGCAGCCCCACCGAGCCGATGGCGTGCTCGCCGGGAGTGGCGGCGAGCTGCAGCGCGAACAGTGCTCCTTCGCTGTGTCCGTAGACGGAGAGCCGCGACCGATCGACAGCCGGGCTGGCGGCCAGGCGCGCCAGCGCGTCGCGCGCCTGGGTGGTGAACACGTCCGCTCCGAGGGCGGTCGGGTCCTGCGCGTAGCGACCGATGCCGGTTCGCCCGGAACCGAGCTTGTCGTACCGGAGCGTCGCGACGCCCGCTGCGGCGAGCCGGTTCGCCACCCACCGGAGCGTGTTCACCGATCCCGGGATCAACGGTGAGTTGCCGTCACGATCGGTGGGGCCACTGCCCGCGATGATCAGCGCGGCGGGCACGGGCTTACCTGACTCCGGGCGGTGCAAGGTCCCGTGCACCGTCACCCCGGCGCTGTCGAAGGCGACTTCTTCGTCGACCCATGTCCGGTGCTGCGCGGTGTCGCTCCGTGGACCACCGACCGGGGCCGCCGCGTGCGCGGGTGCGACCGTGGCCACCAGCCCCACGGCGAACACCGCGGCGTACGGCAGAAGCTTCGCAGCAAACATAATTACCTTCCCGAATGATCTGAGGTGATCGCCAGCGTAGGCGATCACCTCGTCACGCGGCCATGGCGGTCCGCACCAGCGCCGCGGCGGCGGCGACGGCGGCCGGGGCGGCGGGGAGCAAGGGCAGGCGCACCGCGGGGGTGGCGATGCGGCCCTGCGCAGCCAGGACGCCCTTGATCACCGTCGGATTCGGCTCGGCGAACAGAGCGGCGGCCAGATCCGCCACGGCCCCGCCGATCACGCGCGCCTCCTCGAGCCTGTGCTCCCGCCACGCGGCCAGGAGCGCGGCGAACTCGCCCGCCGCGACGTTCGCGCACGCCGAGATCGCGCCGTGCCCGCCGAGCGCGAGCACCGCGCCCACGAACGGATCGTCGCCCGCGAGCACCGAGACCGCGCCCGGCGTGGCGGTGTTGATCGCGGCGAGCAGGCGGACCGTCGTCTCCGTGACACCGCCGGCGGCGTGCTTGAACCCGGCCACGCCGTCGAGCGCGGCGAGTTCGAGCAGGGTGTCCACCGAGAGCGTGCGCCCGGTGCGCTGCGGCACGTCGTAGACGATGACGGGAACCGGGCTCGCCGCGGCGACCCTGCGGTAGTGCTCGACCACTCCCTCCTCGGAGGGGCGCGTGTAGTACGGCACGACCACCAGCGCGAAGTCGGCGCGCGGATCGACGCCCCGCAGAACATCGGCGGTCCCGTCGGTGGCGTTGGTGCCCGCGCCCACGGTGAACACGGCGCGGTGCTCGGCGCAGACCCCGCCGATGCGGTCGATCACCGCGGCGCGCTCGGCGCCCGTGAGGGTCGCGGGTTCGCCGGTGGTGCCGAGCGCGAGGAGCCCGTCGGCGCCGTCGGCGAGGGTGTCGTGCGCGAGGCGCTCGAGCGAGGCGAGGTCGACGGTGCCGTCCGCGGCGAAGGGCGTGACGAGCGGGACGTGGAGGCCGGTGAGCTGCATGCCATCAGGCTCCGCCCCGGCGAGCGCAAGCACCAGCGCGAGATCTCGATGTCGAGCGTAAGGTGAAGTGATGCTCGATGTGCATCGCCTCCGCCTGCTGCGGGAGCTCTCGCATCGCGGCACCATCGCCGCGGTCGCACAGGCCCTGGACTACACGCCGTCCGCCGTCTCGCAGCAGCTCGCGACCCTGGAGCGCGAGGCCGGACGGCCGCTGCTCGAGCGGACCGGGCGCAGCGTGCGACTCACCGAAGCCGGCCGCATCCTCGTCGGTCACGCCGACGCGGTCCTCGCCCGCCTCGAGCAGGCGCAAGCGGAGCTCGACGCGCTGGGCACCGAGGTGGCGGGCGAGTTGCGGATCGGGACGTTCAGTTCCGCGATGCGGACCGTCGTCACTCCGGCGCTGCTGCGGCTCTCCCGCGCGCACCCCCTGCTGCGAGTGCGCGTGACGGAGATCGACCCGGCGACGGCACCGGAGGAACTGCGATCCCGGCGGCTGGACGTCGCCCTGATCCAGCACTACGACTGCCTGCCCGCGCGCGACGAGCCCGGACTCGACACCGAGCCCCTCTTCGACGAGGCCGTGCACCTGGCGACCCACCGGGACCGGCCGCGCACGCTCGCCGAGTGCGCGGAGGCGCGCTGGATCTCCGGCACCGTGGGCACGATGTGCGACGACGCCACGGTCCGGACCTGCGAGAACGCCGGCTTCACGCCCCGCGTGCGGCACCGCACCGACGATTTCGCCGCCGTGCTGGCGCTGGTCGAGGCCGGGCAGGGCGTGGCGGTGATCCCCGACCTCGCCGCGGTCGACGTGCCGGAGGCGGTGCGGCTCACCCCACTCGAGGTGGCGCGGCACACCGCACTGGCCTACCGGCGCGGCGCCGGTCGCGATCCGCTCATCGGGGCTGCGAGGGCGGCGCTCAGGTCGCGCTGATGACCCCGCCCCAGAGCAGACCGAGCACCAGGAAGCCGACCGCGATGCGGTACCCGACGAACCAGTTCAGCGAGTGCTTGGCCACGAAGTTGAGCAGCCACGCGATCGCCGCGTACCCCACGACGAAGGCGATCACCGTGGCCACGAGCAGCTGCGGCCCCGAGGCGTGGAGTCCCTCGCCTGCGGGCTTGAAGGCGTCCGGCAGGCTGAACAGCCCCGATGCGGTGACGGCGGGGATCGCGAGCAGGAAGGACAGGCGCACCGCCGCCTCGCGACTCAGGCCGAGGAACAGGCCGGCGCTCGACGTGGCGCCGGAACGGGAGACGCCGGGGATCAGCGCCAGGCACTGCGCCAGGCCCATGAGGATGCCGTCGCGGGCGGTGACCTGCTCGAGCGGACGCTGCCGGTGCGCGTAGACCTTGGAGCTGACGTACTCCGCGGCGAAGATGACGATCGAGAAGACGATGAGCATCGTCGCGACGAGGTACAGGTTCCGCGCCGCCGTGCGGATCTCGTCCTTGAACAGGTAGCCGAGCACGCCGATCGGGATCGTGCCGATGATCACGTACCAGCCGATGCGGTAGTCGACACCCCGCTCGCCGGCGTCGAACAGGCCGCGGAACCAGGCCAGGACGATCCGGTAGATGTCGCGCGCGAAGTAGATGAGTACCGCCGCCTCGGTGCCCAACTGGGTGACCGCGGTGAACGAGGCGCCCGCGTCGTCGCCGAACCAGAGCTCCGAGACGATCCGCAGGTGCCCCGAGGACGAGACGGGGAGGAACTCCGTCAATCCCTGCACCAAGCCGAGCACGATCGCCTGCAACCACGTCATGTCCACCCGGGCAGGCTACCGGCCGCAGCCGGGTCGCCTCCGGGGCGGTAGTTTCGAGGGATCATGACCCGCACATTCGCCTCCCGGATCGCCGCTCTCGCCGTCGTCGCGACGGTCGCGCTCGCCGGTTGCTCCACGACGCCCGCCCGCGAGGACCGCCCCACGATCGTCCCGGCCACGCCCGCCGTCGCGCCGGAGCCGGCGACCCCGCCGGCCGGAGTGGTCGCACCCGCCGCTGCGGGCGAAGGACTGGCCTTCGACCCCGTCAGCCGGCAGCTGGCCGCCATCGAGGGAACCGAGGTGGTGCGGTACCGGGTCGACGGCGGCCTGACGGTGGCCGGGCGGTCGACATTGCCCGCTCGACCGAGTCAGGTCGTGCCCGACCAGGACGGCGGCTTCCTGGTCGCGGCCGGCAAGCAGGTCGTCGCGCTGCCGTCGGACTCCGATGGTGCGGTGTCGGAGGGGCGGAAGACCTACGACGTCGACGGGGAGGTCCTCACCGTCGCCCCGTACCGCGTCGACGGTGCCTCGGTCCTCGCCGGGACGTCCGACGGCCGCATCGTCGTTCTCGGCGACTCCTCCGAGCCGAAGACCATCACCGGCCCCGTCGAGGCGAGCCGGATCCTGGTGCACGACGGCGACGTGGCGGTCGTCGACCGCCTGCAGTCCTCCCTGTCCGAGGTCGACGTGCCGGGCGGCAAGCTCGGCAAGGGCCTGCGGGTGGGGCGCGGCATCACCAACGCCGCCGTCGACCCCTACGGACGGCTGTTCGCGATCGACACGGGCAAGAACCAGGTGATCGGCTACACCGTCGCGCCGCTGATGCAGAAGTTCCTCTACCCGGTGGCCGGCTCGCCGTGGGCGGTGGGCTACGACGAGAGCGACGAACTGATGTGGGTCAGCCGCACCGCCACGAACGAGGTCGTCGGCTACGCGCTCAACACCGGCATCCCCGAGCAGCGCAAGCTGTTCCCGACGGTGCGCCAGCCGAACGCCATCGCGGTGGACTCCACGACGGGGACGCTCTACGTCCAGTCGGCCACGGGCGCCGGCATCCAGGCGATCCCCACTCGGTAGGGAACGGACATTGACCAGCAGCACCCGGAGTGCCCCCGATGAGGACGAGTACGATTTCCTGCCGTTGCGATTGCCGCGGGAGGTCTCGCGTGTGACCGCAGCGATGCGGCTCGCCATCGAGGCCGAATTCGGCGGGTGGGAGCTCTCTCGTGTGCGGCTGTACACCGACGGTTCGCGGCGGGTCCTGCTGCGCCGCAAACGCACGAAAACGTCCGGCATGCTGCCGCCGGACGCCACGAAGGGGTTGTGAGCACCATGTCGGCGATGTCCCAGGCGATCTACCGGTCGTTGTTGCAGGTGATGTTCCTCGTCTCGCCCGAACGCATCCACCACCTGGTGTTCGGCCTGATCCGCGGCACGACGGCGGTCCCGCCGGTGCGCGCCGGTATTCGACGGGCCCTGGCGCATCGTGATCCGATCCTCGAGCAGACGGTGTTCGGCGTCCGCTTCCCCGCGCCCGTGGGCCTGGCCGCCGGATTCGACAAGAACGCCCGCGCCGTCAACGGCTGGGGCGCGCTCGGCTTCGGTTTCGCCGAGATCGGCACCGTGACCGCGCACCCGCAGCCCGGTAACCCCACGCCGCGCCTGTTCCGGCTGCCCGACGACCACGCCCTGATCAACCGGATGGGGTTCAACAACTACGGCTCGGGCGCCGCCGCCAACGAACTGCGCAAGCGCGACGCGGGCCCGACCGCCGTCCCCATCGGCGCGAACATCGGCAAGACGAAGGTCACGCCGCTCGAGGGCGCCGCCGACGACTACCGGATCAGCGCCATGCTGCTCGGCCCGCTCGCCGACTTCATCGTGGTCAACGTCTCCTCCCCCAACACCCCCGGTCTCCGCGATCTGCAGGCGACCGAGTCGCTGCGCCCCGTCCTGCAGGCGGTGCTCGACACCGTCAGCGTGCCCGTGCTGGTGAAGATCGCACCCGACCTCGCCGACGGGGACGTCGACGCGGTCGCCGACCTCGCGCTGGAGCTCGGCCTCGCCGGCATCGTCGCGACGAACACCACGATCAGCCGGGAGGGCCTGTCCACTCCGGCGGCCGAGGTCGAGGCGATCGGCGCGGGCGGCCTCTCCGGCCTGCCGGTCAAGGCCCGCTCGCTGGAGGTCCTGCGGCGCCTCGCCGCCCGCGTGGGCGACGACCTGGTGCTGATCTCGGTCGGCGGCATCGACAGCGCCGACGACGTCTACGAGCGCATCCGCGCCGGCGCCTCGCTCGTGCAGGTGTACACGCAGTTCATCTACGGCGGTCCGGCGTGGACGCGTTCCGTGCACAAGGAGCTGGCGGCGCGGCTGCGCGCCGACGGCTTCGCGTCGATCTCCGAGGCCGTCGGCGTGGATCGCTGACGCGCCGTTCGACGACGAAGGCCGCGCTCCCGATGTCCGGGGGCGCGGCCTTCGTCGTACGGGCTACTGCTGTGCGTACGTGGCCGTGATCGCGCCGCGGGCGATCGCGGCGCCGAAGAGGTTGAAGCCCAGGTACGCGGGCGTGGCGGTGGCCGGTAGGTCCAGCTTCTCCACGCCGAGCGCGTGCACGACGAAGATGTACCGGTGCGGGCCGTGTCCGGCGGGCGGCGCCGCGCCGACGTAGCGGGGCAGGCTCGCGTCGTTGCCCAGCGTGAGGGCGCCCTCCGGGAGCGAGCCCGGCGCACCGTCGCCCGCGCCGGCGGCGAGCGAGGTGACGGAGGCGGGGATGTTCGCGACGGCCCAGTGCCAGAACCCGGAGGCGGTGGGGGCGTCGGGGTCGTAGCAGGTGACGGCGTAGGACTTGGTGCCCTCGGGCGCGCCGGTCCAGGACAACTGGGGCGAGACGTCCTCGCCGCCCGCGCCCATGATGCCGCTGCGCTGGGCGACGGGCAGCTCGGCGCCGTCGGTGAAGTCCGCGGACGTGACGGTCAGCTGCGGGAGCGCGGGCAGGCCGGCGTACGGATCGAACGGTGCGGTCATCGTCTTTCCTCTCGTCGTGGGTCAGGAGTTCATCAGGAAGTGCTCGAACACCTTGGTGCCGAACAGCAGTGCGTCGACGGGCACGCGCTCGTCGACGCCGTGGAACAGGGACGCGAAGTCCAGGTCCTCGGGCAGCTGGAGCGGCGCGAACCCGAAGCAGCGGATGCCGAGCTTGGCGAAGGCCTTCGCGTCGGTCCCGCCCGACAGCATGTACGGGACGGTGCGGCCGTCGGGGTCGAACGCCAGGATCGCCTCGTTCATGGCGTCCACGAGGGCACCGTCGAACTGGGTCTCGTACGAGTCGAGCTTGGTGATCCACTCGCGTTCGATGTCCGGCCCGAGGATCTCGTCGAGCTCGCGCTCGAACGCGGCCTGGCGGCCCGGCAGCACTCGGCAGTCGACCACGGCCTCGGCCGTCTGCGGGATCACGTTGGCCTTGTAGCCGGCGTTGAGCATCGTCGGGTTCGCCGTGTCCCGCAGAGTGGCTCCGACGATGCGGGCGAGACCGCCGATCTTGGCGAGCTGCCCCTCCAGGTCCGGGGCGTCGAGATCGATGTCGATCGTGGACTCCCGGTCGAGCGCGCGCAGGAAGGCGATCACGCTGTCGGTGAGCACGAGCGGGAACTTGTGCCGTCCGAGCCGCGCGACGGCCTCGGAGAGCAGGGTGACGGCGTTGTCCTCGTGGACGAACGAGCCGTGCCCGGCCCGGGCCTTCGCCGTCAACCGCATCCAGCACATGCTCTTCTCGGCCGACTCGACCAGGTAGAGGCGCTTCTTGTCGCCCGACGGGGTGTCGACGGTCAGCGAGAAGCCGCCGACCTCGCCGACGGCCTCGGTGACACCGGCGAACAGCTCGGGGCGGTGCTGCACCAACCAGTGCGAGCCCCACGTACCGCCGGCCTCCTCGTCCGCCAGGAAGGCGAAGGTGATGTCGCGGGGCGGGACGGTGCCGCTGGACTTGAGCTGGCGCGCGAGCGCCAGCATGATCCCGCACATGTCCTTCATGTCGACCGCGCCGCGGCCCCAGACGTAGCCGTCCTCGACGGCGCCGGAGAAGGGGTGCACGCTCCAGTCGGCCGGCTCGGCGGGAACCACGTCGAGATGACCGTGCACGAGTAGGCTGCCACGCTTCGGATCGGCGCCGCGCAGGGTGGCGAAGACGTTGCCGCGGCCGGGCTGCCCGGACTCGACGTACACGGTCTCGTACCCCACCTCCTCCAGGCGGGCCTGCACCCAGCGGGCGCAGTCGGCCTCGCCCCGGGTGGTCTCGAGCTCACCGGTGTTGGTGGTGTCGAAGCGGATGAGGGCGCTCACCGTCTCGACGACCTCGTCGAGTGCGTTCACTGGAGTAGACACACCCATATGACTATCACGGAGCACCGACACCGCGGCGGCCACCGCAGGGGGTCCGACGTGCCGATTTGGATTCGCGGGCGCGCGTGGATTACTGTGAACGAGCTTCCCAGCGCGGGTGGCGGAATGGCAGACGCGCTAGCTTGAGGTGCTAGTGTCCTATTAACGGACGTGGGGGTTCAAGTCCCCCTCCGCGCACAGAACGAAAACCCCGGCTCCGGCCGGGGTTTTCGTGTATCCGGGCCGTCGGATGTTCTTACGGAACGGTGACATCGCAACGGCCGGCGGCCCATTCGACCGTCCGGGCGGATGCGCGCTCCTACGCTCGCATCGTGAAGATCACAAGGAAGAACGTCAGCATCCTGGGCCTGCACGTCATCCGCGCCGGCCTGGTCATCAACATCGGCTGGAACGGCGTGGCCAAGTTCACCGCCGAGGAGGCCAACGCGATCGAGCCGCTGATCAGTCGCAGCCCGCTGATGTCGTGGCTCCTGGACGTCGCGCCGCTGCGCACGGTGTCCTCCGCCATCGGTGTCGTCGAGTTGGGCGTCACCGCGCTGCTCGTCGCCGGCACGGCCTCCCAGCGCGCCAACGACCTGGCGGTGCTCGGATCGGCCGGCATGTTCGTCGGCACGTCGTCGTTCCTGTTCACCTCGATCGACTACGACCTCGGGGCGATGCCTCCCGATCCCTTCATCCTCAAGGACGTCGTGCTGCTGGGCGCCGCACTCGCGCTGGCGGTCGGCACGCCCGCGTTCGAGAAGAAGGGTGATCCGGTCACGACCGGCGCGATCGCGGCCTGACGTTCACTGCACGGGCTGCGGCGCGAGTTCGATGCGATGCGCGGCGTCCCAGGGCAGGTCCGGGTGCAGTGACGTGAAGCTGTACTCGACGACCTCCGCGCCGCTCGACTCGTCGAGCCGCAAGCCGGCCAGCCTCCCCGCCGCGAGCAGCCGGCCCTGCGCGTCGTAGATCCGCGCGTCCCGGTCGGTCACGGCGTCGTAATCCGCGTGGAAGGCCTCGTAGAGTTCGCGTCCCGTGAACGTGTCCATGCCTCCATGGTGCGCCCGCGGGGCCGCGCGCACAGCCGTTTTCACGGCCCTCGCGTTTCCGGCGCGCGCACGGGCCCGTCGTCTGGCAGGCTGACCGACGTGGCCCAGTCGATCGGAACCGGACGCCTGCACAAGTTGCGGGACGTCACCCCGGTCACGCGCTTCGCCGTCGGCGGCACCGACCTCGGAATCGCCTGCCGGGTGGGCGACGAGGTGCTCTACGTCTTCGGCGACACCTTCGAGGGGCTGAGCATCGGCGCGGGCGACTGGCGCTCCCCCGTCGGCCTGTTCGGTGATCGCAACGGCGTCATGCGCCGCGCCGCGGGGCCCGATCCGCAGCGGGCGCGGCAGCTCCTCGACTACTCGCACGACACCGGTCGCTTCACCACGATCCTGCCCACCACCTGCATCGAGGTCGACGGGTCGCTGTACCTGCACACCATGACGATGCAGAGCCTCGACACCGTGGTGCAGACGGGCCTGTGGCGCAGCGACGACGGTGCCGCCACCTGGCGCGAGGTCGCGCAGTACAACGCCGGGCACGCGGACGGTGCCTGGTGCATGTGGGCGCTGTGCCCCGCACCCGACGGATACACCTACAACGTCTCCACCGGCGGGCTCAGCCGCGACAAGGGGCTGCGGCTGCACCGGATGCCGACGAAGACCCTGCCGACGCTCCGCGACGGCCTCAACGTCGAATGGGAGCCCTGGGGCTGGACCCGGGAGACGGGCTGGGCCTGGGGCAATCCGCCCACCGATCTCGCACTCGGCCGGGGCTACGGCGAACTCTCACTCTCACTCGTGGAAGGAATCTGGGTGCTGACGTACTTCGACGCCGCCGGATACCGGATCGCGGCGCGCTTCGCCGACCGCATCGACGGCCGCTGGTCCGAGCCCGTGACGCTGCTGCAGGGCTCCTCCTGGCAGGACGAGGACCACGCCGCGGGGCGGGTCGCCCAGCTCTACGGCGGCTACCTCGTCCCCGGTTCGACGCTCGCCTCCGCGCGGCTGGTGGTCTCGCAGTGGAACACCGCGGTGGGCCACCCGTACAAGTCGATGATGTTCACCGGCGCCCTGCGGAAGGCGCGGTCATGAGGCGCCCGCTGCTCGCGGTGCTCGCCGCGACGGCGCTGCTCGCCCCGGCATCGCCCGCGACCGCGACGCCGGCCCCCGCGCCCGCGCTCGGCACCGTCGTCGGTCAGGGGCCGCTCGCGCTGCCCGACGGTGTCCGCGACACCACGGCGACCCGTATCCAGTACGTCTCCCGGACCCCGTCCGGCGCACCGATCACCGTCACCGCCGGGGTGTACGTGCCCCGCGGCCCCGAACCGGCCGGCGGCCGGCCGCTGGTGGCGATGGGACACGGAACGTCGGGCGTGAACCGGCAGTGCGCCCCGACGACGGTGCCCGACCAGTTCGGCAACGCCCCCTACCTCGCCGACCTGCTGCGCCGGGGCTTCGCCGTCGTACTCACCGACTACCAGGGCCTCGGCGGGGAGGGCGTGCACCCGTATCTCGACTCCACCTCGCACGGGTTGGACATGCTCGGGTCGGTCCGCGCGGCGCGGACCCTCCCCGTGCGGTTCACGCCGCAGACGGTGCTCTACGGAAACTCCCAGGGCGGCAGGGCCACCGAGGCGGCCGCCGAGCTCGCGCCGACCAGGACGCCGGAACTGCGCTTCGCCGGCAACGCGATGGTCTCGCCCGCGCTGCGCATCGACTACCTGCCCGCCGTCGACGCGGGACGGCTCTCGCCGACGCAGTACGCGATCGCGCCGATGCTGGTGCGCGGCGCGCAGGCCGTCGACCCGAGCATCCGGACCGAGGCGGTGCTGCGCGGCCCGATCCTGGCGCAGCGCGACGCGCTGCTCTCGTGCACGGCGCGCATGCCCGCGACGGTGAACCTGTCCAGCGTGGTGCCCGACGACGTGCGGCCCGAGCCCGGCGTCCGCGCGCGGTTCGCCGCGTTCTTCGACCGCAATCAGCTGCCGCGCACGCCGAACCGCGGGATCCCCGCACTGGTGGTCTATGGCAGGTCGGACGATCTCGTCGACCCGGCGTGGACGTTGCGCGCGAGCGCCGACCTGTGCCGGGCGGGAGTGCCGCTCGAGCTGGCCCCCCGTGCGGGCGGCCACACCAGTACGGCGGACATGGGCACCGTCGGGCGGTGGATCGAGGACCGGTTCGCCGGACGGCCGGCGCGCAGCACCTGCTCCGGGTGAGGTTCAGGCCTGCTCGGTCAGGCGCTGCTCGATGAAGCGGACGGTCTGCTCGATCAGCGGGCGGAGCATCTGCTGCACCTCGTCGTCCGAGATCGGCCGGTCGAGGATGATCGCGCCGAGCTGCGGGATCATGAAGGGCGCCGCCTGCAGGCCGATGGCCGCGTACAGCGCGACCGCGGCACGCAGATCGTCGGTGCCGCCGGTCACGGCCCGTAGCCGCTCGACCTTGCGGCGGTAGAACTCCCGGCGACCGTCGCTGAACGGCGGCGTCCGCCCCTCGTCCGCGTCGTAGTGCAGCGATTCCCACATCAGCAGCCGCACGAGCTCGGGGTCGCGGCGATGGTGGTCGTAGGCCGCCATGACGTGCTCGGTGAGGGTCTGCCCCTCGAGGAACGGGCTGTGCTCGACGTGCTCGGTGAGCGCCTTGGCCATCACCACCTCGAACAGGCCCTCCTTGCTGCCGAAGTAGCCGTAGATGCGCTCCTTGTTGACGCCGGCCTCGGCGGCGATCCGCGCCACGCGGGCACCGTCGAAACCGCGCCGGGTGAACTCCGTGCGGGCGGCGGCGATGAGTGCCTCGCTGGTGGGAGTCGATTCGTATCCGGCGTCGTCGGTCACGCCCGACAGACTACCGCCAACCGTTCGGTTGACGCGCCAACCGTACGGTTGCTACGTTCGCCGCATGCCGACGACCACCCCACCCGCGACCGCCCGTCCCGCCCTGATCCGCACCGGCGTGCTCGCCGCCCTCGGGGCCCTGCCGATGGTGGGACAGCTCTACATCGTGCTGCCGCTCGCCGCCGAGATCGGCGCGCTCCCCGGAGCTTCCACGTCGACGCACGCCTTCGCCGGCACGGTCTTCGCCCTGGCGTACGCCGTCGGCATCCTGGCGCTCGGGCCTCTCGCCGACAGCCTCGGTGCACGCCGGCTGATGGTGGCGAGCGCCGCGGCGACCGCCGCGGTCACCGCGCTCACCGCGCTGGCGCCGTCGGCGTCGTGGTTCCTCCTGGGGCGCGTCGCCCAGGGCGTGGCCGCAGCGGCGTTCACGCCGGCCGCGCTCGCCTACATCGCCCGTACCGCGCCGGTGTCGGCGCGGGTGCCGCTCAACACCGCCGCGATCGGCGCCGGTCTGGCCTCCGCCGTGGTCAGCCAGGTGGCGGCGCAAGTGATCGCGCCCGCGGCCGGCCTCACCGGGGTCTTCCTCACCGCCGCTGGTGCCGCGGCACTCGCGGCCGCCGCGATCGGCACGCTGCTTCCGGGCGACGCCGCTCCGCGGGGCGGGGGCCCGTCGGCGACCGCCGTCCACCGCGCCATCCCCGGGCTGCTCCGACGGCCGCGACTCGTCCTGCTCTACGGCACGGGCCTGACCTTCCTCAGCGTGCTGGTCGCGCTCTACACGGCGCTCGGCGCCGACGGCCGCTGGTCGGCGACCACCCTGCTGATCCTGCGCGCGAGCTCGCTGCCGGCGGTGGTCGTGGCCGGAGTGCTCACGCTGCGCCTGGGCGAGGTGCCCGCACGCACCCGGATCCTGGGCGCGGTGACCCTCGCGGTCGCCGGAACCCTGCTGTGCGCGACCGGCGCCACCCTTGCGGTCGGTGCGGGACTGCTCGTCTTCGTGGGCGCGGTGGCACTGGCTGCGCCGTCGGTGGTCGCGGAGGTGACCCGGCTCGGGGCACCGGCGATCGGCGCCGCCGCCTCGCTCTACACCGTGTCGATCTTCGGTGGAGCGAGCCTCGGGGCACCGCTCGACGCGCTGTTCGGCGGCGGGCTGACCACCGTCGCGGTCGGCGGCGCCGCCGTGCTCGCGGCGGGCGGGCTCGCGGCCGCGATCGCGACCCGCGACTGACAGGATCGCTTCACGATCTCGCGGTTTCCGTCGGTACGGATGCGCGGGCGCACACGTACCACCGCAGAACACGACATCGCGAGAACACGTCGCTCAGGCGATGCCGGGGACCTCGGTGGCGGCGAAATCCGCGAGTGCCTCGTGCACGATCTGCGGTATGTCACCCGAGACGTTGACCGTGACGCCGAACTCGTCGGGTTCGAGCGGCTCGAGGATCTCCAGCTGCGAGGCGAGCATGCCCGCCTTCATGAAGTGCCCGGCCCGCTCGCTCATCCGCTCCTGCAGCAGTTCCTCGTTACCGGTCAGGAACACGAAGTAGACACTGGCTCCGGCCGCGCGGATACGATCCCGGTACACACGTTTGAGTGCGGAGCACGCCACGACCGTGGGTCTCCCGGCGATCATCTCGTCGCGCAGGTAGGCGCCGATCGTCGCCAGCCAGGGCCACCGGTCCTCATCCGTGAGCGGATGACCGGCACCCATCTTGGCGCGGTTGGCCTCGCTGTGGAAGTCGTCACCGTCGGCGAAGCTCCGGCCCAGCCGGGCGGCCAGTTCGGCCCCCACCGTCGACTTCCCGGAGCCGGACACCCCCATCACGCAGATCTGGATCGTGGACACCCACCGAGTAGACCACGCGCACGGACCGCTCGGGCGCGAAGCGGGTGCGACGGGCCGGGCCGGCGATGAGGGACAATCATCCCCATGCCCGAACCCACCGCCCCGATCTCCGCCGAGGACCTCGCCGCGTTCCACCGCGTGCTCGAGGCCGCCGCGCACCTCGATGACGGCGATCCCCAGTCCGTCGAGGTGCAGCGCGCCGTCGGACACATGTTCAAGCTGCTCAAGCGCGAGCGCCGCAAGACCGCGCGCGCGAAGGTCAAGGCGGCCGACCGCGACGTGCTCGAGCGCACCGCCACCGGCAACGCGGAGCGGATCGACGACGAGACCGCGGGGATCCTGCTGACCACCCCCACCGCCGGCGACAGCGCCGGCGAACTCTCGCGACCGCAGAGCTGCTACATCTGCAAGCAGCCGTACACCCGCATCGACGCCTTCTACCACCAGCTGTGCCCGGAGTGCGCCGCGTTCAGTCACGCCAAGCGCGACGCCACGACCGACCTGACCGGCCGCCGGGCGCTGCTCACGGGCGGCCGCGCCAAGATCGGCATGTACATCGCGCTGCGCCTGCTGCGCGACGGCGCCGACCTCACCATCACGACCCGATTCCCCACCGACGCCGCCCGCCGCTTCGCCGAGCTCGCCGACAGCGCCGAATGGCTCGACCGCCTGCACATCGTGGGCATCGACCTACGCGATCCGTCGCAGGTGAGCGCCCTCGCCGACGCCGTCGCCGCCCGCGGTCCGCTGGACATCATCATCAACAACGCCGCGCAGACGGTGCGCCGCTCGCCAGGCGCGTACTCGGCGCTGGTCGACGCCGAGGCGGGCGACGTCCCGCCGGAGCTCGCCGGCCGGATCATCCGCTTCGGGCGGGCCAGTTCCGCGCATCCCGCAGCGCTCACCGAGGCGCTCGACGGGCACACCGGCGGCGTCTCCGGCGATCTCGCCGCGCTCGACCCCGCCGCCCTCACCGCCCTCGCCCTGCGCGGTGGGTCCTCGTCGGCCGCCCGGATCGAGGACGGCACGGCGATCGACGCCGGCGGGCTGCTCCCCGACCTCGTGCACACCAACTCGTGGGTGCAGACCGTCGAGGAGGTGGAGCCGCTCGAACTGCTCGAGGTGCAGCTGTGCAACTCGGTGGCGCCCTTCATCCTGATCTCGAAGCTGCGCCCCGCGCTGGCGGCCTCCCCCGCCCGCCGCAAGTACGTGGTCAACGTCTCCGCGATGGAGGGCCAGTTCGGCCGCGGCTACAAGGGGCCCGGCCACCCGCACACCAACATGGCCAAGGCGGCGCTCAACATGCTCACCCGCACCTCGAGCCTCGAGATGCTCGAACAGGACGGCATTCTCATGACCGCCGTCGACACCGGGTGGATCACCGACGAACGGCCGCACCACACGAAGATGCGCCTGGCCGAGGAGGGCTTCCGGGCGCCGCTCGACCTCGTCGACGGTGCCGCCCGCGTCTACGACCCGATCGTTCAGGGCGAGAACGGCGTCGACCTCTACGGCTGCTTCCTCAAGGACTACAAGCCCTCGCCGTGGTGACGGGCCGCCCCGCTCGCCGGGACCGGGCGCTAGGGTCGACGGCGTGGCGGAAACGAAGGTCCTGTTCGACTGCGACACCGGCGTCGACGACTCCCTGGCCCTGCTGTACCTGCTGAGCAAGCCCGAGGTGAACCTGCTCGGCATCGTCTCCACGGCCGGCAACGTGCCCGCGCCGCAGGTGGTGGAGAACAATCTCGGCTGGCTCGAGCTGCTGGGGCGCACCGATATCGACGTCTTCCCCGGTTCGGACGCCCCGCTGTCCACGCCGCTGATGACCACGGAGGAGACGCACGGCCCGTTCGGCGTCGGATACGCCGCGCTGCCGACGCCGACTCGCGCGCCGTCGGAGATCTCGGGCGCCCAGGCGTGGTCCGACCTCACTCGCGCCCACCCGGGTGAGGTGGTCGCGCTCGTGACCGGGCCGTGCACCAATCTCGCGCTGGCCCTGCGCGATGATCCGGGGATCCTCACCCGGCTGCGCCGGCTCGTCATCATGGGCGGCGTCTTCTGGCACCCCGGCAACACCACGCCCACCTCCGAGTGGAACGTCGCGGTGGACCCCGAATCGCTGTGGGAGGTGCTGCGCGCCTACGGCGAACTCGACGGCACCGGCACCCCGCTGCCGATCCTGTGCCCACTCGATCTCACCGAGACCATCGAGCTCACCCCCGATCACGTCCTGCGCCTCGCGGACGCCGCGGGCAGCACCCCCGCCGAGTGCCTCGATCCCGAGGACGCCGACGGGACGCGGTCGGCCGCGAGCGATCCCGTGGTCCGGGCGCTGTCGGACGCCGTGCGGTTCTACTTCGAGTTCCACCGCGACCACGACCTCGGGTACATCGCCCACATGCACGATCCGTTCGCCGCCGCCGTCGCGCTCGACCCGGGCATCGTGCGCACCCGCACCTACCCGGTGGACGTGGAGCTCACCGGCTCACTCACGCGCGGCACCACGCTCGCCGACGTGCACGGGGCATGGAACCGGCCCGATACCGCGCAGATCGCGGTCGCCACCGATCAGGCGGCCTTCTTCGACGATCTGCTCGATTCGATCGCGGGGTTCGCGCGTGGCCGCGACTGAGGGGCAGATCGCGGCGTTCCTCGACGTCGCCGCCGAGACGCTGGACACCGTCGAGCGCGTCCTGGGCGATCTGGACGACGAGACCGTCAACGCCGCCCCTCCCGTGCCCGGGGTGAACTCGGTGTTCGCGCTGATCACGCACGTCGGCGGAGCGCTCGGCTACTGGGGCGGATCGCTCATGGCCGGCGAGGACATCCCCCGCGACCGTGCCGCGGAGTTCCACGCGCGCGGCACCGTCGACGAGGCGCGCGCGATCGTCGCGCGGCTGCGCACGGACCTCCCGCGCTGGGCAGCGGTGGCGGCGACCGGGATCCGCAATCCCACCGCCACCGGGACCACTCGGCGCAACGCCGCCGAGGCGACGCCGGAGTGGGTGCTCACGCACATGCTGCGTGAACTCACGCAGCACACCGGGCACATGGAGATCTGCCGCGACGTGGTCGCACGACGCGCAGACTGAAGCCATGCTCATTCCGAAGGCGACCGCCGAGGGCGTCCGCGACGGCCGCGTCACCACGCAGTACCGCCGCTGGGACGCCCCACGGGTCAAGGTCGGCGGCACCCAGCTCACACCGGCGGGCCTGCTGCGGTTCACCCGCGTCACCCGGGTGCCGGACGTCGAGAAGATCTCCGATCGCGCGGCCCGCGCCGCGGGCATGAAGGACGCGGCCGCCCTGCGCCGGGCGCTGCGGCCCCGCGATCCCGGCGCACCCCGTCGAGAGCGTTCCGGGCGGGGCGGCGAGCACGTGTACCGCATCCACCTCGAATGGGCCGGTGAGGACCCTCGAATCGCGCTGCGGGAGGAACTGCCGGACGACGCCGCGCTGGAAGCCATCGCGCAGCGTCTCGCCCGGCTCGACGCCCGCGAGAGCGGTCCGTGGACGCGCGAGATCCTCACCTGGATCCGCGATCACCCGCGGGTGGTCTCCAAGGAGCTCGCCGCGCAGCGCGGCGTCGAGCTGCTGCCCATGAAGGCCGACATCCGCACGCTCAAAGGCATGGGACTGACGATCAGCCACGAGGTCGGCTACGAGCTCTCGCCGCGCGGCGCCGCGTACCTGGACTGGGTGCGGTCGCGCTGACCGCGGCCGCCTAGGCGGGCTGCTCGGACTGCGCGGCCACCTCGGCGGTCGACTTCGCCCAGCGGTAGTCGGCCTTGCCTGCGGGCGTGCGCTTGACCTGGTCGACGAAGACGATGGTGCGCGGCACCTTGTAGCCCGCCAGCTCGCCGCGGGCGAAGGTCTGCACGTCCTCGATCGACGGCCGCTCCTTGCCCTCCGCGACGGAGACGACCGCGGCCACGCGCTGCCCGTAGCGGGCGTCGGGGACCGGCACCACGAGTGCGTCGGAGATCGCGGGATGTCCGTGCAGCGTGGCCTCGACCTCCTCGGCGTAGACCTTCTCGCCGCCGGTGTTGATGCACTGGCTGCCGCGGCCGAGGAAGACGATGCCGCCGTCGTCGGCGGGGTAGCCCATGTCGCCGAGCACCGAGATCCGCCGGCCGTCGGCGAGCGTCGGGAAGGTGCGCGCCGACTTCTCGGGATCGTTGTAGTAGCCGAGCGGCACGTTGCCCACGCGGGCGATGTAGCCGACTTCCCCGGGCGTGGTGATCTGCGCGAAGGACTCGTCGACGACCATCATCTTCTCGGTGGGCGGCGCCTTGAGGTTGCCGTTCTCGTCGAGGGTCATCACGCCGTCGTTGCCGGATTCGGAGGCGCCGAAGTTGTCGCGCAGGATCAGTTCCGGCTTGATGGCGGCCATCCGGTCGCGGACGTGCTTGGACCAGATGGCGCCACCCGAGGTGATCGAGAACAGCGACGAGAAGTCCGCGGTGTCCTTCTGCTTCTCCATCTCCTCCACCAGCGGGATGCCCATGGCGTCACCCACGATGAGGATGGTCTGGGTCTGGTCGCGACCGATGTTGCGGACGATCTCGGCGGCCTTGAAATCGCGCTCGAGAATGATGCGGGAGCCGAGCACGAAGAACGTGAACAGCGAGTACGCCGCGGCGCCGTGCATGAGGGGCGCCGCGATGAGGAAGGCCAACGGCGGGAAGTCCTTGGCGCCCTGCCCGACCTCCGCGAGGTTCTGCCGCGGCTCGCCGCCGTAGGGCACGCCGGCCGAGAGCGGCTTGCGGAAGAAGTCGTCGTGCTGCCAGACGACGCCCTTCGGGTAGCCCGTGGTGCCGCCCGTGTAGATGATGTAGTGCTCCTCGCCGGTGCGCTCCTCGAAGTCGCGCGAGGTGGGCTGGGCGGCCGCGTCGGCGAAGGGCACCAGCGCGACGTCGGGCAGACCGTCGACGGCGGCGGCGAGCTCGGGCACGATCTCCCCCACCACGAACACCGTGCGCAGGTCCGGCAGCTTGCCCACCAGATCGGCGAGAGTGCGCTGGTGCTCGGCCATCTCGACCACGATGCCGCGCGCATCGGAATTGGTGAAGATGTACTCCAGCTCGGAGCCGGTGTACCGGTAGTTGACGTTGACCGGCACGGCGCGGATCTTGATGAGGGCGACCAGGGACTGCACGTGCTCGACGCTGTTCTTGAGGAACAGCGCGACGTGATCGAAGGCGCCGATCCCGTTCGCGGCGAACAGATGCGCCACCTGGTTGGCCTGCGAGTCCATCTCGGCGTAGGAGGTCTGCGCCCCCTCGTAGCTCAAGACGATCCGCTCCGGCACCGCGTCGACGACCGCCTCGAAGACATCGGCGAGGTTGAACTTCATGCGCACTCCTGTTCCTGACCTGCGAACCCATCCAGCTCGGCAGAACGTGTTCTAGTTGTAACAGGTTCTACCGCGCGGCGGGGTGGATTCGCGCACGAACACGCCGGAAGCCGCCGTCAGCCCTGCGCGACGACCCCCACCACGGCGCGCGCCTGTGCGATGATCGCCGCCAGGTTCGCGCGGTAGGCCGCGGATTCCGTGATCGCACGGTCGGCCGGAAGCCCGTCGAGGACCGGGGTGTGCAGATGCCCGCCGGGCACCGGCGCCGCGAGCCGGTCGCGCACCAGGGTGACGCGGTAACCGATCTCGTTGGAGAGGTAGTCACCGCCGGCGCCCTGCCGGGCGAGACCGCCCGCGGGCGGTTCGGCCGAGGTGGTCGTGGACGGCAGCGGCGGGAGGTCGCACGCGGTCGTGGTCGGCGGATTCGCCCCGGTGGCGTAGGCGATCTCGGGGTTGCGGACCACCGGGTACCGGCCCTGCGCCGCTGCGGTGATCGCCGCCATCGGCAGGGTGCTGCGCGTCCACTCCGGCGCGTCACCGGCGACGGGCGCGCGACCGCGGAAGCACGCGGCCTCGTTGTCCACCGCGCCGCCGCGCCACACGCCGTTGATCGCCTCGAGATCGAACTTGCCCGGCCGGCCCTGGCTGACCGTCGTGAAACCGACGGCGCGTGCGGGTGCGGGGCGCAGGAACGGCGTCACGGCGCGTTCGACCATGCCCGCGCCGAAGTCGCGCCACCGCACGGGGAACGTCATCGCCACCACGGTGACCGGTCCCTCCGGGGTGTCGATCCGGGTGCCGTCGAGAGCGAGCGCGATGGCGCCGGACGGGTTGCCCTGGCGGATGTCCCGGGTGAGGCGGAACGGGTCGAACCCGGTGACGAGCACGGTCCGGCCCGAGGGTGCGCGGCGCTGCCCGCGCGAGACCTCGTCGATGGCGGTCACGATCGCGGACCGGCGGGCGGCGGGCACCGCGAAGCCCGGCCGCCAGTCGCGCACGGAGCGGATCATCGCCAGCCGCGCCCAGTACAGCGGGCGATCGTCGGACGCGAAACCACCTGTGCCACTGCGGGCGCGGCGCACCGCGGCGCTCCACAGCTCCCGCGCGAGCCGGTCGGCGGCGCGCTCCGCCTCGTCGACGGTGCGCGCCCGGTCCAACGCCCGGTCGAGATCGCGCGCGAAACGCTCGAACCCGGCGCCGGTCACCAGTCGCTCGGGGACGTCGCCGGCGGAGTAGAGGCGCTCCTCGGCGGTGGGCACCGTCGACGGATCCGTCGCGTTCGCCGGGGCGGCGAGGACCGATCCGGCGACGAGCGCTCCCAGGACGGACAGGGACAGTGCGTGCGCGAACCGGCGTGCCATGCGTCGAACCTAGGCCACCCCGCCGTATCGATGCGCCGGAATACGTTCACCGCGCGGCGAACCCTCGCCAGCAGATCGTTCGCCGACCACAGTTGTCGGCCATGACCACCTCGCTCACCACGCCCACCTCCGACGCCGAGCTCGATGCGCGACTCGGTCCCGTCTACGCCCGGATCGCAGAGGGCGCCGTCGCCCGTGAACGCGACCGTGAGCTCGTACACGAGCCCATCGCCGAGCTCAGGGCCGCGGGCTTCACGGCCCTGCGCGTCCCGGTCGAACTCGGTGGCGGCGGCGTGACCCTGCGCCAGCTCTTCCGGCAGGTGATCAACCTGGCGGCCGCGGACTCGAACATCCCGCAGGCGCTGCGCGTGCACGTCAACTTCGTCGAGGACCAGCGCCTGGCGAACACCCCGGCCGGCGACGAGTGGCTCCGCGCGGTGGTGGACGGCACAGTCGTCGGCAACGCGATCACCGAGCCGGGCACCGGGTCCGTCGGCGGGTACGCCACCACCCTGACGAAGCAGGACGACGGGGGCTACCGGCTCAACGGCACCAAGTTCTACTCGACCGGCACCCTGTACGCCGACCAGATCGTGGTCGCGGCGGACCTCGACGGGGAGCGCGTCGGCGTGCTCGTCGACGCGACCGCCGAGGGCGTCGAGCGGGTGGACGACTGGAACGGCTTCGGGCAGCGCCTCACCGCCAGCGGCACCACCGTCTTCACCGACGTGACCGTCCCCGCGGACCGGCTGCTCGGCCCCGGCTACGGCGCGCCCGGCGCGACGTACGCCACCTCGTACCTGCAGCTGGTGCAACTCGCGGGCCTCGCGGGGATCGCGCAGCGCGCCACCGACGACACCGTCGCCTGGGTGCGGGCCCGCACCCGCACCTTCTCGCACGCCGCCGCGGATCTGCAGCGCCACGATCCGCTGGTCCAGCAGGTGATCGGCCGGCTCTCGAGCGCGGCGTGGTCGGCGAAGCAGTCCGTGCTCGCCGTCGCGGACGTACTCGACGCCACCCTCGCCGACCGGCATGTGCACGAGGACCTGCTGCCCGAGGCCGAGCTGGCCGCGGCGCACGCCCAGCTGGCGGTGATCGACACCGTGCTCAAGGCCACCAACGACCTCTTCGAGGTCGGCGGCGCGTCCATCGTCGACGCCGACCTGCGGCTGGACCGGCACTGGCGCAACGCCCGCACCCTCGCCGTGCACAACCCCGCCATCCAGAAGGCCCGGGCGATCGGCGATCTGCTGCTCAACGGCGCCGACCTGCCCTACGCCTGGAACGCGGGCGCCCGCACCCCGACCACCGACTCCCCTTCGCAGAAGTAGACACCCGAACAGTCCGACCACCGAAAGGCACGACCATGACCCAGGCACGCATCGCCATCATCGGCGCCGGAGTGGTGGGAGCCACCGCCGCGCTCGTCCTCGCCCGCGCCGGGCACCCGGTAGACCTCTACAGCGACCGCACCGCGGAGCAACTGCGCGACGCCGTGCCCGCCACCGGCACCGCCGTCCTGTTCGGGCACTCGCGGGACGTCGACCACACGCTCGTCGAGGAGCTCTACCCCGACGCGCCGCTCTCCACCGGCATGAACACCCGCCTGAACACGGGCGAGCCGGGCGCACTGGAGCAGGTGCTCGCCTTCGACCCCGACTTCACCTACACCGCGGCGGGCATCGACGTGCGGCTGCGCGCCCACGACCGCATTCGCCTGTTCGAGCAGGCCGGTGGCGCCTTCCATGTCGAAACGGTCACGCCCGAGAATCTCGACGCCATCGCGGCGGCGCACGATCTCACCATCGTCTCGACCGGCAAGGGCGGACTGTCGAGCCTGTTCCCGGTCGACGAGTCGCGCACCGTCTACCGCTCCCCGCAGCGCCACCTGCTGGCCGCCGCCTTCACCGGTCTCGGCCACGGCGCGGACGTCTTCACCGCCCGCGGGCACGGTGCCGGCGCGCACAACGTGTTCAACCTGCACACCGACCACGGCGAGATCTGGATCGGCCCGTACTGGCACAAGGACGCGGGCCCGTCGTGGAGCGTGCTCGGGTTCGCCAAGCCCGACGGGGACTGGGTCCAGCGGTGGGGCGAGGTGACCGATGCGCAGAGCGCGCTCGACGTGGTCGTGAGCATCTACCGGGACTACTTCCCCGACGATCTGCCGGACATCGAGAAGCTGCGCGTGATCGAGCAGGACCCGCACTCGTGGCTGCGCGGCGCCGTGACCCCGACGGTGCGCCAGGGCGTCGGCCACACCCGCGGCGGCCGCCCGGTCCTCGCCCTCGGCGACTCCGCGATCGCCTTCGATCCGATCGCCGGGCAGGGCGCGCAGACCGGGTTGATCCAGGTGGCGGCGCTGGCCAAGGCCCTCGAACACCGAGGCGCGGACGGCGGAGCCTTCACCGCCGAGTGGATCACGGACCAGTTCGACCGGCACTGGGAGGAACGCGGTCATGCGGCCGCGGAGGTCACCCGCCTGTTCCTGGGCGACCCGGACTACGCCTTCGCCGCCGGCCTGCTCTTCGCCGGTGCGGTCGCCGACGACGCCGTGGGCGCCGCGCTGTTCGGCCTGCTCTCGGAGCCCGCGCCGATCCTCGATCTCCACACCGAGGAGGACGTCGAGCGGTTCATCGTCGAGGCGAAGGCCGCGTTCGCCTCGGCGTGACGGGCGGCGCGCCGCCGATCCGATAGCGGTGCGAACGGATCAGTGACGGAGTAGCGTCCCGCGGAATGGACCTCCTGCGGACGAAACCTCTCGCCAGGATCAAGGCCGACGGCGCCGCCGACGGCGGACTGCGACGGGACCTGCGCCTGTTCGACCTCATCGGTTTCGGTGTCGGCATCGTGATCGGGACGGGCATCTTCACCTTGACCGGCGTCCAGGCCAAGGTGAACGCCGGTCCCGGCATCGCGATCTCGTTCATCGTCGCCGGCGTGGTCAGCCTGTTCGCCGCGCTCTGTTACGCCGAACTGGCGGCGGCGGTGCCCACAGCCGGCAGCGCGTACACCTACGCGTACGCCACGATCGGTGAGGTCTTCGCATGGATCATCGGCTGGGACCTGCTGCTGGAGTTCGGGCTGGGCGCGGCCGTCGTCTCGCGCAGTTGGTCCGGGTACCTGGCGGATCTGTTCCACCTGCCTCCGCAGTGGTTCACGGAGGAGGCGCCCGTGAACGTCGGCGCGATCGTGATCATCGTCGTGCTCGGCGTCGTCGCCACCGTCGGGATCAGGGAGTCGGCCCGGGTGACCAACATGTTGGTCCTGGTCAAGGTGGCGATCTCTGTCTTCGTCGTCATCGTGGGTGCCTTCTTCATCACGCGGTCCAACCTGGTTCCGTTCATCCCCGAGTCCGTGCCGGCGGAGTCCGGTGGAGAAGCACTCGACCGGCCGCTGATCGAGACGATCCTCGGGGGCGCACCGTCGCACTTCGGCGTCGCGGGCATCCTCACCGCCGCGGCCGTGGTCTTCTTCGCCTACACGGGCTTCGAGGCCGTCGCCAACCTCGGTGAGGAGGCCCGCCGGCCCGGCCGCGACATGCCTCGGGCACTGATCGGCACGCTCGTCGCGTGCACGCTGCTCTACGTGCTCGTCTCGGTGGTGCTCACCGGCATGGTCAAGTACACCGACATCGATTCCAGTGCACCGCTGTCGAAGGCCTTCGACGTGGTCGGCGCATCCTGGGCGGGCGATCTCGTCGCCATCGCCGCCGTCGCCGGCCTGACCTCGGTGATCCTTGTCGAACTGGTGACGATGGGGCGGATCGGCTACGCCATGGGGCGCGACGGCCTGATCCCGCCCTCGGTCGCGAAGGTCTCGCCGCGGTTCGGCACGCCCACGCGGCTCACCGTCATCGTCGTGATCGTGTGCGCCCTGATGGGCGGCTTCATCCCGATCGAGGCGCTCTCCGAGATGGTCAGCATCGGCGCGCTGTTCGCCTTCCTGCTGGTGTCGCTCGCCGTGCCGATCCTGCGCCGGACCAAGCCCGACCTCGCCCGGCCGTTCCGGGTCCCCTTCTCGCCACTGATCCCTGTTCTGTCCGGATTGGCCTGCGTCTACCTCATGCTCAATCTCGCGGTGGCGACGTGGCTGCGTTTCCTGATCTGGTTCGCCCTGGGCGTTGCGATCTACCTCCTCTACGGTCGCCGCCACTCGGTGCTCGGTCGCGAGGGCTCCATGGCAGACTCAGGCGGGTGAGTGTGCGTATCGGTCTGGTCGGCGCGGGGCCATGGGCACGGGAGACGCACGCGCCCTCCCTCGCCGCCCATCCCGGCGTCGACTTCGTGGGCGGGTGGGCCCGCGATCCCGCGGCCGCGGCCGAGGTCTTCCCCCGGTCCTTCGAGACCCCCGACGCGCTGTTCGGCGCCGTCGACGCCGTGGCCTTCGCCGTACCGCCGAACGTGCAGGCTCCGCTCGCCGCGCAGGCCGCGCGGGCGGGTCGGCACCTGATCCTCGACAAGCCGATCGCCCTCGACCTCGACGGCGCCGTTGCGCTCGCGGAGAGCGTCGCGGAGGCCGGCGTCCGGTCGATCGTCGCCTTCACCCGACGGTTCGCCCCCGAGACCCGGGAGTTCCTCGCCGCCGCAGCCGAACTGCGCCCGGTCGCGGCGCAGGCGCAGTGGCTCTCCGGTGCCGCGCTCGCCGGGAAGTTCGCCGCGTCCGCGTGGCGGCAGGAGGAGGGCGCGCTCTTCGACGTGGGCCCGCACATCCTGGATCTGCTCGACGCGGCCGCGGGCCCCATCGCGACCGTCGAGGCGGCGCGCTACGACGCTCCCAGCGATACCTGGGCGGCGCAGCTGACCCACGCCGACGGCGCCGCATCGTCCGTCTCACTGTCGCTGCGCACCCCCGTCGTGCCGACGGTGATGCGGGTGTCCGCGCACTCGCAGCAGGGCCTCGCCTTGCTCGACCGCCGCGACACCCCGTCGACGGAGTGCTTCCGGGTTTTGCTCGACGAGTTCCTCGGTGCGATCGCCACCGGCGAGGACCACCCACTCGACGTGCAGCACGGACTGCGCATACAGCGGGTGATCGACCGCATCCGTGCCGGAGCGGCCCCGGCGAGACGATGAGTACCACCCCGGATGCGACACCGCACCCTCCGGCACCGCCGAACGCTCCCCCGGTGATCGGGGAGATGAGCCGAGCCTTCGTCGAGCACTCGCTGGACGGGTTCTTCGTCCATGACGAGGACGGGCGGCTGGTCATGGTGAACGACGCCGCGTGCACGAGCACCGGCTACACCCGTGCCGAGTTGCTCCGCATGAACGCGCTCGACATCGTCCAGGTCACGGTCGGCGAGGCCCGCCACAACTGGGAGCTCGCCATGGCAGGCACGATGCTGGTGATCCCAGCCATGCACCGCCGCAAGGACGGCAGCACGTTCCCCGTCGAGGCGCATCTGTACTTCCACGTGATCGACGGTCGTCGTTACATCGCCGGCCTGACCCGCGACATCTCCGAGCGGGTGGCCTCCGTGCGCGCGATGAGCGAGGCGCAGTACCGGCTCCGCGCCCGGGCCGAAGAGTCGGCAGTGCGGTCCGAACGGGTGTCGGGTCTGCTCCAGGCCGTGATGGACACGGCGCCGTTCCACATCTTCATCAAGGATCGGCTGGGCCGGTACCTGTACTTCAACACGCCGGTGGCCGAACTCGCCGGCGTTCCGGAGGCGCTCGCGATCGGCTCCGACGACACTCTCGTCTTCCCCGCCGTGGCCGACCAGCTCATGGCCACGGACCGCGCGATCATGGACAGCGGCGTCGGCCGGGAGGTCGAGGAGATCATGGTCGCGGGGCCGGACCAGGAGCCGCGCACCTTCGTGGCGAACAAGGCGCCCTACCGCAACGCCGACGGCGAGATCGTCGGCCTGATCGGCATCTCGCGCGACGTCACCGACGCCCGCCGCGATCAGGCCCTGCTCCGGCGCGCCGAGGAACGGTGGCAGTTCGCGATCGACGGCGCCGGCGACGGCATGTGGGACTGGGACCTCACCACCGGCGTCGTGTTCTACTCCGACCAGTGGAAGGCCATGCTGGGCTACGGCCACGACGACATCGGCTCCACGGTCGGCGAATGGATGCACCGCGTCCACCCGGACGACCTCGCGACCTCGTGGCAGTCGATCCGGGAGGTCGCCGACGGCCGCGCCCGCGAGTTCTCCACCGAGCACCGCATGCGGACGCGCTCCGGCGAATGGGTCTGGGTGCTCGATCGCGGCCGTGCGGTGGAGACGGGGCCGGACGGAACGCCGACCCGGGTCATCGGGACCCACACCGACATCACCGCGCGACGGCATGCGGAATCGGAGATCCGGGAGCTCAACCGGCGACTGCGCTGGCGCGCGGATCACGACGACCTCACCGGCCTCCTGGGTCGCGCCGGCTTCATCGAACGCGCCACGGCCGTCGTCGAGCAGCGCCGCGCCGACGGTGCGGTGCTCGCCGTGCTCTGGATCGACCTCGACTCCTTCAAGCGGATCAACGACTCCCTCGGGCACAAACTCGGCGATCAGGTCCTGCAGGTGGTCTCCCGCCGGTTGCAGGCGGCGAGCCTGCGCACCGATCTCGTCGCCCGCCTGGGCGGCGACGAGTTCGTCGTGCTGCGCCCCCACGTCGACGCGTCCGACCCCACCGAGGAGTGGGCCGAGCGGGTGCGCGCAGCGCTCGCCGAGGGCGTCGAGGTCGACGGCCTGCACGTCACGGTGACCTGTTCGATCGGGCTGGTCGAGTCCGGCGCCACCGACGACGGGATCACGCAGTTGCTCATCGATGGCGATCTCGCGCTGCTCCAGGCCAAACGCGACGGCCGTAACCGCACCGTCGCGCATTCGGCGGGCCTGCGCGCGCCCCAGCAGCAGCGGGTCGCGCTCGCCCGGCACATCCGCTCGATGATCGACGGTGGGAACATCGAGGTGCGCTACCAGCCCGTGCTCGACCTCGCCACCGGTGCGATGGTGGGCGCGGAGGCGCTCACCCGGATCGCCGGACCGGACGGCGAGGAACTGACGCCCGCCGACTTCCTGCCGCACCTCGAGGCCCTGGGGATGCTCCCCGACCTCGCCCGGCTCGTGCTGCGCCGCGCCTGCGCGGACTTCGCGGGCTCCCCGGACCTCGGCTGGGTGTCGGTCAACCTCGCCTCGGAGGATCTCGCCGATCCGCAGCTGCCGCACGTGGTCGAGAGCACGGTGGAGCGCTCGGGTCTCGACCCGTCGCGCCTGATCCTGGAGATCAACGAGCGGGTGGTGCCGGAGCGACACGTCCTCGCGGCGACCCACCGGCTGATCGAACTGGGCACCCGGATCGCACTCGACGACTTCGGCACCGGCTGGTCCAGCCTCGCGCAGCTGCGCGACCTCGATCTCGCGCTGGTGAAGATCGATCGCTCGGTGGTCACCGCCTCGACCGGACACGACGATCCGCAGCTCGAAGCCATGCTCGACGCGGCGGTCGCGATGGCGCGCGCCCTCGACCTCGACGTCATCGCCGAGGGCATCGAGTGCCCGGCGGAGGCCGCCGCGCTGGCCGGTGCCGGCGCCCACTACGCCCAGGGATACCTGTGGTCGTACCCGATCCCGTTCGACGAACTGCGCGACTGGACGAGACACCGCGTCGACGCGGGCTGACCTGCGCACGAGCTCCCGTCGTGCCCGGCGCCGCAGCGCTACGCTGGAGGCATGACGCAGCCCGGCGACGACCAGCAGCCCCCGACCAGCGCGCCGACGACGCCCCCGACGGAACCGATCGACGCGGAGCTCGTCGACCTGCCCCCGGCCGAGAGCACGGCGCCGTCGTACGAGGACGTCACGGGCTACACGCCGGCGGGCGTGCCCACCTTCGACCACATCCGCGACAAGATCGAGCGGCGCACGACCACCGCGCTCGGCGCCGAGGAACTGGCACACGGGACCGCGGCCGGGCAGGACGCCGAGCGCGCCTTCGCCGACCGCGACAAGGCGGCGAAGGCCAAGCTCGAGGAGATCCGCCGGTCGATGGGCTCCTGACCACCGGACCCCGCGGTGCTCAGGCCAGGCCGCCCGAGAGGTACTCGGCGTAGGCGGGCAGGTCGAGCTGGCCGTGGCCGGAGAGGCCGATGATCAGGACCTCGTCGGAGTGCTCGCGGGCGTAGTCGGCCGCGGCCGCGATGGCGTGCGTGGACTCCGGTGCCGGGACGATCCCCTGGGTGCGCGCGAACAGCACACCGGCGGCGAACGCGTCGTTCTGCTCGATCGCGATCCCCTCCACCAGGCCCAGCTCCACGGTGTGACTCAGCGCCGGCGCCATCCCGTGATAGCGCAGGCCGCCGGCGTGGATCGGGTCGGGCACGAAATCCATGCCGAGCGTGTGCATCTTGAGCAGCGGCGTGAGGCCCGCGACGTCGCCGTGGTCGTAGCGGTACTCGCCCTTCGTGATCGACGGGCACGCGGCGGGCTCGGCGGCGACGATCCTCGGGTCCTGACGGCCGTGGATCTTCTCCCGCAGGAACGGGAACGCGAGGCCGGCGAGGTTGGATCCGCCACCGGCGCAACCGAAGACGACGTCGGCCCCGTTCTCGTGGAGGTTCAGCTGGTCGACGGCCTCGAGGCCGATCACGGACTGGTGCAGCACCACGTGGTTGAGCACGCTGCCGAGGGCGTAGCGGGCCTCGGGGTCCTGCGCCGCGACCTCGACCGCCTCGGAGACCGCCATGCCGAGGCTGCCCGTGGTGTTCGGGTCCTTCGCCAGCATCGCGCGCCCCGCCTCGGTGAGGTCGGACGGGCTGGGGTGCACGGTGCCGCCGTAGGTGCGCATGAGATGACCGCGATAGGGCTTGGAGTCGTAGGAGGCCCGCACCTGCCACACCTCGACATCGATGCCGAACTGCGCGCCCGCGAACGAGAGCGCGCTGCCCCACTGGCCCGCCCCCGTCTCGGTGGTCAGCTTCCGCACCCCGTCGACGGAGTTGTAATAGGCCTGCGCCACCGCCGAATTGGTCTTGTGAGAACCGACGGGGCTCACGCCCTCGTACTTGACGTAGATCCGGCAGGTGGTACCGAGTGCCTCCTCGAACTTGCGCGCACGGATCAGCGGCGACGGCCGCCACATCGCGAGGATCTCGCGGACCGGCTCGGGGATCTCGTGGTACGCCTCGGTGGACGCCTCCTGCGCGATGAGTCCGGACGCGAAGAGCGGCGCCAGGTCCTCGGGCTGCACGGGCTCCTTGGTGCCGGGGTGCAGGTGCGGCGGGATCGGCGTCTCCAGCTCCGCGGCCAGGTTGTACCAATGGGTGGGAACGTCGATCGAGGTGATGTCCTGGTGCGGTGCGGCGTCCGAGCGTGTCATGGATCACAGACTAGAGCGCCGGCTCCGCACTCCTGCGCGGGGTCCGTCCTCCCGGCCGCGACCCCCGTCAGGTCCGCACGAGCGCCGAGGCGGCGAAGTCCCCGGCGTGGGCGAACGCCGCGAGGACCACGTCCTCCCCGGGCCCGATCCGGCCGTCCGCACGGGCCGTGGCGAAGGTGTGCGGAACACCGACGGCGAACAGGTTGCCGCACTCGTCGAAGGTGTCCGGGTGCCGCTCGGGCGGGAGCTCGAGCGCCTCGCGCCAGTTCCGCAGGAAGGTGCGGTTGGGCTGGTTGGTGACGAGGTGCCCCACCTGCGGGCCGGTCAGCCCGCCGGCGGCCGCGGCGGCGAGCGCGACCTCCGGGACCAGCCGGTTGCCGCGGGCGAGGACCTTGGCGATCTTGGCCTCGGTGAAGCCGACGTGGAGTTGCCCCTCACCGGCCTCCCAGTACTTGCGCGGCGGATCGACCGCGGCGGTCATGTCGCCCGCGTACTCGCTGTGCTGCGCGCACGCCACCTCGCGCACCTCGAGCCCGCCGGCCTGCGGATCGGCGACGACGAGGGCCGCGGCGGCACCGTCGCCCGGGATGGCGGCCTGCGGCAGGTTCCGCACCCGGTCCTGGGTGAAGACGTTCCCGGCGGCGTTGGTGGCGGTGAGCAGCAGCGCCGAGCGGGCGGTGCCGGCGGTGAACACGGTGCGCGCGAGCTGCAGCATGAGGAGGAAGGCCGCGCAGCCTCCGTTGTGCAAGTCCAGTACCAGCGACGGCCGCGTGCCGAGCCGCCGCGCGACGTCGCCGCCGCAGCCGACGACGGGCAGGTCGGGCAGCTGGGAGTGGCTGAGCACGACGTCGGCCTGCAGGGCCTCCTCGCCCACCTGCTCCCGCAGCCGGTCGATCGCCGCGCACATCAGGTCGACGTTCGACTCCCCCGCCGCCGCGTGGTGCCGGTACGCGGGCGGAGCGAACATCGGGTTCGAGGTGAGCGTGCGGCTGTCGGCGTCGGCGTACTCGCGGAAGTAGTCGGCGGAGACGCGGTTCTCGGGCAGGTACGACGCGAGCCCGACGATCCGCGGGTTCACCGGTCCATCCATTCGGGCCGGACGGGTTCGCCGTGCGCGTGCCGGTGCTCGGCGATGGCCTTGAGATTCTCGAGCTCCATCTGGTGGCCGGCGCCGAAGGTGTCCCACAGGTCGCCGACCCACACCGGGCGGTCGGGCGGGGCGGTCTCGGGGTACGGGTTCTCGTCGTAGAACGGGTGATGGCAGTTGACCCACAGCACCACCGAGCCGGGGCGGTTCAGCACGAGCTGCGCGTCGACGACCCGCATCAGGTAGATCATCCAGAGGTGCTTTCCCTGGTCCCAGGCGCAGTGGTAGTCGACGGTCCGCGCGTCGGGCTGGGCGACGGTGCGCGTGTAGATCTCCGTCTCGGAGCCCAGCATGTCGCGGGCCACCCACAGGCCCGGCTCGTCGGTCTCGCGGAAGCCGCGCAGGCTGTACGTCCACTCCTCGAGCGAGCGGGTGTCGGAGAGCCAGTCGTACAGCTCGTCGGGCGGGGCGTTGACATAGGACTGCACGGGGCAGAAGTCGCCGTATATCTGCTGGTGCGGGTACACCGAGCGCATGCGGTCCACGAGGATCGGCTGTGCCACCGGACGGGGGTGGCTCTCGATCCGGATCGTTCCCTCGATGTCGATCGTCGGGATCATCGGTGCTCCTTCGCGGTGTCGGGCAACAGTGCGGCGAACGGTGGGATCTCGGCCGGGTCGGTCCCGATCTCCAGGCACGACGGTCCGCCCCCGAGTCCGGCCAGCAGGTCCTCGCACGCGGACCGCGCACCGTCCGGCGTGGTGACCGCGCGGACGGGCAGCGTCGGGAACATGGCGGCGAGACCCTCGGCGATCCGGCTGGGACGGAACCGATTGATACCGGGCAGGTCCGGGAAGAACTTGTCCTCGCGCGCGACGCACATGCCGTGCGCGTCGTTGTTGAGGACCACGAGCAGGACCGGCGCTCGCGCCTCGATCGCGGTGTGGATCTCCATGCCGTGCATGAAGAACGCGCCGTCGCCCGCGAGGATCACCGTGGGACGCCGGGTGGCGATCGCGGCGCCGATCCCGGCCGCGATCCCGTGCCCCATGCCGCCCATCCCGAGCGCGACGAGGAACCGCTCCCCCGTACCCAGCGGAAGCCGGTGCACCGCCGCGGCTCCGGCGTTCCCGGCGTCCGCGAAGACCAGGGCGCCGCGCGGTATCACCTCGGCCAGCGCGTCCACACCGTCCGCACAGGTCATCACACCGGACCCGTTCCGAGGCACCACGATCGGCTCCGGCACGGCCCGCGTCCACGGCCGTCTCCGGCAGGGGCCGGCGGCCGCGGCGAGGGCCCGGGTGTACGCGGCGAGATCCCGCACCGGCTCGTGCACGGTGACCGCGCGGAGCGGCGGCTCGGCCCCGGCGTGGACGGTGCACGTGACGTCCATCGCCGCGTCGAGCCCGCTGCGATCCATGAGGTCGAGCTCGGTCCCCAGCGCCACGATCAAGTCGGCCTCGGCCGCGACGCGCGGCACCACGGGATGCCCCATGACCCCGGCGATCCCGACGCCCCCGCGCGACGGTACGGCGTCGCGCCCGTTGGGTCCGGCGGCGACCACCGCGCCCGTCGCAGCCGAGAGCTCGGACACCGGGCCGGCCAGCCGTGCCCGCGACGCACCTTCTCCGAGGAGGACCAACGGCCGGCGCGCGGCGCGAAGCAGGCGGATCACCTCGTCCGACGGGGCCGGGGCCACCGGACGGACCGGCGTCCGGGGCGGCGGCTCGACGCACTCGGCGCACTGCACGTCCTTGGGCAGGAGCAGCGCCGCGGGCAACCCGCGCTCGAGACAGTCGAGCGCACCGTCGAGCGCGGGGCGCAGGTCGTCCGGGCCCGACACCTTCGCCGAGAACCCCGTGACCCCGCGCAGGACGCCCAACAGGTCGACGGTGCGCGGCGCGGCGCACATGTCCTGGAACGCGCCGCGGCCCTCGGCTCCGGTGGGCGGGCTGCCGATCAGGGCCAGGATCGGCACGCGCGACTGGTACGACTCGGCGAGCGCGGGGACGCAGTTCATGGCCGCGCCACCCGAGGTCGCGATGAGGCAGGCGGGACGGCCCGTCATGCGGGTGGCGCCGTCGGCCATGGCGCCGGCCCCGAACTCGTGTTTCGCGATCGTCACCGTCAGTCGACGGTGCGGCGGCCGCCGCAGCAGCGCCGCGAACAGATCCTCGGGATTGGCCCCGTGGATACCGTATGCGTTGCGAAATCCATACGCATACAAAGCATTTGCAATACGATCCGCGACGGCCGGGGACACGGATTCACCCTAAGCCGGTGTGATGTCGATCACAACCGACCAGGCGAACGCCGTCCGCTTAGGCGCACTGCGCCGCCAGGCGCTGCGCGAACGCCTCCGCGCGCAGGAGGTCCGTGTCGTCGGGACGCCCCTTGTTCACGCCGCCGATCAACCGCAGCGGACCCATGGTGTCGAGCCCGCGACAGAGGAAGGCCTCGGGCGCGAGCTGGAAGCCGCATTCGGTGAGCCGATCGGCGAGGTCGAGGGTGTACCGCCGCAGCGGCGTCTCGGGCAGGCCGCTGGTCGCGTAGACGAACGCGGTACCGCGGGGTTTCGCGCTGAGGCCACTCACGAGCCGGATCACGTCGGGATCGAAGGCCATCCAGTACACCCCTGAGCCGAATCCGACCAGGTCGGCGGCATCGATCTGCTCCACCGTGACCTCACCGGGCGTCATCACCGGCGCGCCCAGCACCCCGCCGATCCGATCGGCCACCCGCCGCGTGTTGCCGTGATGCTTGGACGCGCAGATCACCAGTGCCGACATGACCTCATGGTGACACGAGCGAGCGGGCCACGCCCGGCGCCGGCGGCCCGCCGCCCGTCGGACGCGGAGGCCACGTCGCCCGATCCGGCGCGAGACGAACGATCGATACCTAGTGTTGCAATCGCAATATCATTTGTCGACGGAAGTGAACGGTGATGACGAAGAAGGCCCTGGCGACTCTCCTGGCGATGCTCTCGGCGGCGGTGCTGTCCGTGCCGGGCGGAGGTGCCGCATTCGCGGCTCCGCTGCCCGTCCGGTGGGACGCCCTCTCCGCGATCGGACCGGCGTTGTTCCCCGAGACCCCACCGCCGGGCGCGAACGTTCCGTGCAAGCCCACTGCGGCGCACCCGAACCCCGTCGTCCTGGTCAATCCGACCTTCGCAAACCAGGCGACCGCGTATCAGGCGGGATCGCCGTATCTCAAGAACGCCGGGTACTGCGTCTACTCGTTCAACTACGGCAACCCCGCGTACCTCCCCGAAACGCCGTTGCAGGCGCTGGGCGACGTCCGCGAGGGTGGCCGCAAGCTCGCGGACAAGGTGCGCGCCGTGCTCGCCGAGACCGGCGCGCGGAAAGTGGATCTGGTGGGTCACTCGCAGGGCGGCGGCATCATGCCCGCCTACTACGTGAACGTGCTCGGCGGCGCGCGGTACGTGGACAAGTTCGTCGGGATCTCGCCCAGCAACCACGGAACGACCCTGTCGACCGTGGCGCTACTGCAGCCCACGCTGGGCCCGATCGGTCCGGGCGTGATGAAGCTCCTCGGCGTGGTGGCCCCCGCTCTCAGCCAGCAGGCGATCGGATCGGAGGTGGCCAAGGAGGTCTACGCGGGCGGGGACACCCGCCCGGGAGTCACGTACACCACCATCGTGACCGTTCACGATCAGGTCGTGACGCCCTACCCGCGCCAGTACCTCAAGGGGCAGAAGGTCACCAACATCACGCTGCAGGAGGGATGCCTGAAGGACTGGTCCGAGCACCTGTCGACCGCCTACAGCCGGCGCGCGTGGAACCATGTGCTCAACGCGCTCGATCCGGCGAACGCGAAGCCCGTCGCTTGCGAGGCCGTGGCACCGTACTTCGGTTCGGAACCGCAGCCGTGGGCCTACGACATGAGCATGATCGAGCAGCTCACCAACTGATCGTCAGGAGGGCGCGTCGAACGCGTCGAGGATCCGCTGCGCGGCGAGGGCGGGGGTGAGCGATCCGTCCTGCACGCCGGCCTCCACCTCGGCGCGGACGGAACGGACGCCGTCGGACTGCTCGACCCGGGACAGCACCGCGTCCCGGACCATCGTCCAGGTCCAGTCGACCTGCTGCTGCCGGCGGCGCCGGTCGAACTCCCCCGCCTCCTGCAGCGTGCTGCGGTGCCGCAGCACCGCCTCCCAGAACTCGGGGATGCCGGTTCCCTCGACGGCGCTCTGGGTGAGCACGGGCGGCCGCCACAGCGAACCGCGCGGGTGGATCAGGCGCAGCGCACCGGAGAGCTCGCGCGCGGCGACGCGGGCCTCCACGACGTGGTCCCCGTCGGCCTTGTTGACCGCCACGACGTCGGCGAGCTCGAGCACGCCCTTCTTGATGCCCTGCAGCTGATCGCCGGTGCGCGCCAGGGTGAGGAAGGTGAACGTGTCCACCATGTTGGCGACGGTGACCTCGGACTGGCCCACGCCGACGGTCTCGACGAGCACCACGTCGAAGCCCGCCGCCTCGAGGAGCACGATCGTTTCGCGAGTGGCCTTCGCGACGCCGCCGAGCGTCCCGGAGGTGGGCGAGGGCCGGATGTAGGCGCGCGGGTTCACGGCGAGGGTGCCCATCCTGGTCTTGTCACCGAGGATCGAACCGCCGGTGCGCGTGGAGGACGGGTCCACCGCGAGCACGGCGACCTTGTGCCCCAACGAGATCAGGTGGTTGCCCAGCGCCTCGATCGTGGTCGACTTGCCCACCCCGGGCACGCCGGTGATCCCCACCCGGGTCGCGAGCGGCGCATCCGGTGGCGGGGTCACCTCCAGCAGCAGCTCCTGTGCCAGTGCCTGGTGGTCGGGCCGGCGGGACTCGACCATCGTGATGGCGCGCGCCAGCACGGCGCGCTTGTCGGCCCTGACCCCTTCCGCGAGCTCGGCGACGGTGATCACGCCAGCCGGTACCCCAACTTGCCGCCCAGCTCGTGCAGCAGGTTCACCGCGGCGTCCGCGATGACGGTGCCGGGCGGGTAGATCGCCGAGGCGCCGGCCGCGTACAGCTCATCGAAATCGCCGGGCGGGATGACACCGCCCACCACGATGGTGATGTCGGGGCGGCCCACCTCGGCGAGCGCGTCGCGCAGCGCGGGCACCAGCGTCAGGTGGCCGGCGGCGAGCGAGGAGACGCCGACGACGTGCACGTCGTTGTCGGCGGCCTGCTGCGCGACCTCCTCCGGGGTGGAGAACAGCGGGCCCACGTCGACGTCGAAGCCGAGGTCGGCGAAGGCGGTGGCGATCACCTTCTGGCCGCGGTCGTGCCCGTCCTGGCCCATCTTCGCGATGAGCACGCGGGGGCGGCGGCCGTCGGCCTCCTCGAACTTCGCGACCAGATCGGTCGCGGTCTGGATGTTGCCGGCCGCACCGGCCTCGTCGCGGTACACGCCACTGAGCGTACGGATCTCGGCCTGGTGGCGGCCGTAGACCTGCTCGAGTGCGTCGGAGATCTCGCCGACGGTGGCCTTCGCCCGCGCCGCGTCGATCGCGAGCGCCAGCAGGTTGTTCTCGAGGCCGCCCTCGGAGGACGCCGCCGCGCGGGTCAGATTCTTCAGCGTCGCGGTCACCTCCGCGTCGTCGCGCTCGGCGCGCAGGCGCTCGAGCTTGGCGAGCTGCTCGGTGCGGACCTTGGAGTTGTCCACCTTGAGCAGCTCGATCACCGCGTCCTCGGCGACCTGGTACTTGTTCACGCCGATCACCGGCTGGCGGCCGGAGTCGATGCGCGCCTGGGTGCGGGCCGCGGCCTCCTCGATGCGCAGCTTCGGGATGCCCTCGTTGATGGCCTTGGCCATGCCGCCGGCCTCCTGCACCTCGCGGATGTGGGCGCGGGCGCGCTCGGCCAGCTCGTGGGTCAGCGTCTCGACGTAGTACGAGCCGCCCCACGGGTCGATGGGCCGGGTGGTGCCGGACTCCTGCTGCAGCACCAGCTGCGTGTTGCGGGCGATGCGGGCGGAGAAGTCCGTCGGCAGCGCGATGGCCTCGTCGAGGGCGTTCGTGTGCAGCGACTGGGTGTGGCCCTGCGTGGCGGCCATGGCCTCGACGCACGTGCGCGCGACGTTGTTGAACACGTCCTGCGCAGTGAGCGACCAGCCCGAGGTCTGCGAGTGCGTGCGCAGCGAGAGGGACTTGCTGTTCTTCGCATCGAACTCGGCCACCAGCTCGCTCCACAGCAGGCGCGCGGCGCGGAGCTTCGCCACCTCCATGAAGAAGTTCATGCCGATACCCCAGAAGAAGGACAGGCGCGGCGCGAACTTGTCCACGTCCAGGCCCGCCTCGATGCCGGCCTTGATGTACTCGACACCGTCGGCCAGCGTGTACGCGAGCTCGAGATCGGCTGTGGCCCCGGCCTCCTGGATGTGGTACCCGGAGATCGAGATCGAGTTGAACTTCGGCATCTTCTGCGAGGTGTACGCGAAGATGTCCGAGATGATCCGCATGGACGGTGCCGGCGGATAGATGTAGGTGTTGCGCACCATGAACTCTTTGAGGATGTCGTTCTGGATGGTGCCCGCGAGCTTCTCCGGTCCGACGCCCTGCTCCTCGGCCGCGACGACGTAGAGCGCGAGGATCGGCAGCACGGCGCCGTTCATCGTCATCGAGACGGAGACGCCGCCCAGATCGATGCCGTCGAAGAGCTGGCGCATGTCGAGGATCGAGTCGATCGCCACGCCGGCCATGCCCACGTCGCCGGTGACGCGCGGGTGGTCGGAGTCGTAGCCGCGGTGCGTCGCCAGATCGAACGCGACGGAGAGGCCCTTCTGACCGGCGGCCAGGTTCCGGCGGTAGAAGGCGTTCGACTCGGCCGCGGTGGAGAAGCCCGCGTACTGCCGGATCGTCCACGGCTGGTTGACGTACATCGTCGGGTACGGGCCGCGGAGGAAGGGCACCGCGCCCGGGTAGGAGTCGACGGGGTAGCCCGCCTCGGCGACGGCGTCGCGGTCGGCGCGGGTGTAGACGGGCTTGACGTCGATCCCCTCGGGCGTGGTCCAGGTCAGCTGGTCCGGGGTGTAGGCGTAGGCCTGCGCGGAGGCGTCGACGAAGGCGTCCACGTCGGCGCTCGTCGGCGCTGCGCCGTGCAGCTCCTCGAACGGGACTTCGGCGAAACTGCCGATGGTGTCAGTCATCTCATGCCCCCAGTCGGGTCAGCAGATCGTCGAGCGCGGCGGCCGCGTCGATCTTCGCGTGCAGGTAGATGTCGATCAGGCCGTCGTCGACGGTGCCGGGCGCGCCCGCGAGCAGCACGAGGTTCCCCTCGTCGCGCAGGGTGCGCGCCAGCGCCTCGCCCTCCTCGGCGTAGCCCGCGTCCGACCCGGCCAGCACGGCGATCCGCGCGCCCGGCGAGCCGTCGCGCGTCGCGGTGCCCGCGGCCTGCGCGTCGGCGTCGAGCACGGTCTCGATGCCGCCGGAGGCCAGCAGGTTGGTCAGGAAGGTCGACCGGCCGTTGTGCTGGGCGACGCTGCCGATGGTGACCATCCGCACCCGCGGCCGCACACCGTGCTCCCGCAGGAACGCGTCGGACCGGGCGCGCAGGGCCTCGAAGGGCGCGGCGTAGGACCGGACGACGGGGCCGTTCGTCGCCGCCGACGGTGCCACGGGCGGCTCGGCGAGGTTCGGGAACTCGTTGACGCCGGTGAGTTTGCGGGCGCGACGGGCCACGGCGGCGTCGCGCCGGTCGGCGGACTCGCCGAGCCGCGTCGCGATGCTCTCCTCCGCGGCGCCGCGGGCGAAGCCGCCGTCGCGCTCCACGTCCTGCAGCACGCTCCAGGCGGCGCGGGCGAGGTCGTCGGTGAGCGACTCGACGTGCCACGAGCCGGCTCCCGGGTCGACGACGCGTCCGAGGTTGGACTCCTCGAGCAGCAGGAGCTGGGTGTTGCGGGCGATGCGCCGGGTGAAGCCGGGCGAGTACCCCTCGACGCCGGCGGGCAGCGCCTCGTCGTAATCGAGAGTGGTGACGTAGTCGGCGCCGCCGAGGCCCGCCCCGAAGGCGGCGATGGTGGTGCGGAGCAGGTTCACCCAGGGGTCGCGCTGCGTGGTCGCGGCCAGCGAGGTCACGGCGTGCACGGGGGCGTTCCCCGCCTCCGGGGCGCCGAGGTGCTGCGCGACGCGGGCCCAGACCGTGCGCCAGGCGCGGATCTTGGCGAGGGTGAGGAACTGGTCGTCGGTGGCGGCCAGGCGGATCGTGAGCTGGCGCAGCGCGGCGGCGGTGGTCAGGCCCGCGGCGGTGAGCGTACGCACGTGGTCGAGCCCGGCGGCGGCGGCCAGGCCCAGCTCCTGCGCAGCGGTGGCACCCGCGTTGTGCAGGTCGGCACCGTCGACGACGATCGCGCGCACGTCCTCCGCGCGGGCATCGGCGGCACGGGCGAGCTCGCTCGCCTCGTCCAGGGAGACGTCGGCGCGGCCGACGACCTGCGAGGTGAGCGGCGCTGCGCCGAGGCTGACGCGGACGAGGTCGGCGCGGTAGGCGTCGGAACCGGCGGCCTCGTCGAGTGCGGCGTGGACCTGCGCGGCCGCTTCGGCGGCCCGACCGCCCGCGGTGAGCAGGATCGGCGCCATGTCCGGGTAGACGCCCTCGAGCAGCGGCGCGGGATCGGGACGGGTGAGCCACAGCGCGCTCGCGCCGGACTCGAGCGCGCCGAGCACGTCGGCGGAGTCGGTCGTCGCGTCGAAGCGCTCGGCGACCTTCCAGCCCAGGCGCACGTCGGGCGTCGGGTTGCCGCCGCGCACGAACGGGAACGCGCCGGGCAGCGGGGCCTCGGGCAGCTCGTCGCGCTGGGAGTACAGCGGCGCGATCTGCACGCCGTCGTCCTCGGTGGGGGTGGTCAATGCGGCGATCGGATCCTCCGGCGGCGTTCCGCCGCGCGACTTCGCGAGCACGGCGCCGACTGACTCACGCCACGCTTCGTAGGGGTTGTCCGCCACGAGACCTCCTCACCTGTGGCCCAGCACACGCCGGGTCGATGAGAATCCACGTTAACCGATTGCGCTTGCTACGCCCCAGTAGGGTCACGGCACTCCGCGCGCGCACCGCGTATCTTGGCTCGACGTGAGCGACAACGAATCCCGGCTGCGCCCCGGCGACCGCGCCCTCGTCGTGCGCGCGGCGATCGGCGGGGTCGTCGTGCTCGCTCTCGTCGTCGCCGGACTGATGCTGCCGCATCCGGGCATCGCGACGGTCCGCGGCTGGGCGGAGTCGACCGGGACCTGGTTCGTCGTGCTGTTCCTCGTCGCCCACACGGTGGTGACGGTCTTCCCCATCCCCCGCACCTTCTTCACCGTGTCCGCGGGGGTGCTGTTCGGGCCGATGGGCATCCTGCTGTGCATGGTGGCGTCCACCGCGGCGGCGGTGATCGCGTTCGTCGCGGTCCGCGCGGTCGACGAACGGCATCCGTCCGCGGTGCTCGCCCGGATCCGCGAGCACCGCGCGTACGTCCCGGTCGCGGCCCGGCTGCGCGCGCGGGGCTGGTTGGCCGTCGGCTCGCTACGGCTCATCGCCGTGGCACCGTTCTCCTTGGTGAACTACGCGTCGGCGCTCTCGCCGGTGTGCCTGTGGCCCTACCTCGCGGCGACGGTCGCCGGTCTCGCCCCCGGCACGATCGCCGTCGTGCTCCTGGGGGATGCGCTCACGGGCGAATCCTCGCCGTGGCTCGTCGTGGTCAGCGGCGCCCTCATGGCCGTCGGCATCGCCGGCCTGCTCGTGGATGCGCGCCTGCCCGCAAGTGAAAAAGCTTGACATAAGCGCTCGCAAGGATGAAGGCTTGCTTTAGGCGCGGACGTGCAGGAGGCCGGGAATGTCCACGACGCCGCCGAGCACGTGATCCGCGCCCGCCTCGGCGAGCACCCGGCCGTCGGCCTTCCCGGTGAGCACGCCCACCGACACCGCGCCGGCGTTGTTCCCGGCCTGCACGTCGACGGCGGTGTCCCCGGCGGCGAGCACGCGGCGCACGTCGCGGACGCCGGTGCGCTCCATGGCCCGATGGATCATGTACGGCGCGGGGCGCCCGGCCGCCACGTCGGAGGTGGTCACGACCGCGTCGACGACCGTTCCCCGACCCCCGCCGATCCCCCAGCCGAGGGCCGCGAGCAGCGGCAGCGCGACTGCGTCGTCGAAGCCCGTGGTCAGAGCGACCTTCACCCCGAGCGCGCGGATCTCCCGGAGCGCCTCGGGCACACCGGCGATCGCGGTGGGCGGCGTCGCGGCGTAGGCCTCCTGCAGCCGCTCACGGAATCGCGCGAATCCGGCCGCGATCCGCTCCTGCGTGGGCTCGACTCCGCCGAGGCGCAGCAGATTGGTGATCGCCTCGACCTTGTCCGTCCCCATCCACACCTGCAGGTCGCCCTGGTCGACGGTGGCCCCGCCGTCCTCGACCGCGCCGCGCAGCGCCTCGTAAACGGCACCGCCGTCGTCGATCGTCGTGCCGGCCATGTCCAGCGCGACGAGTTCGATGGTGGTTGCGGTCATGCGTCTCTCCTGACGGGTACGGATCGCAGCGCCTGGCTCGGCGCCGCGAAGAGTCGGTTCTCGACGATCACGGTGGTCACACCGGGGACGTAGCGGTCCTCGCCGTATTCGACGACGTCGCCGGCGGCGTCGGTCGTGGTGCGGCGCACCCGCAGCAGCGGGGCGCCGTCGGGCAGGCCGAGTTGCGCGGCGTCCTCGGCGGTCGCGGCGACGGCGTCGATCTGGTGGGTGGACGCGTACAAGTCCGCCCCGGCGTCCAGCAGGAACCGGTTCACCGAGCCGGAATCGGGATCGAACTCCATCAGGCGCCTGCCGAGCGCCCACACGAAGTACATCGTCTCGCCGAGGGCGGGCGCTCCGTCGAGCGTGCGGACGCGCCGCAGCTCCAGCACCGGCTCCCCCACCTCGACCTGGAGCCGCTCGGCGATGTCCGAAGTCGCCGGGACGCGCGCCTGCAGCACGGTCCGCTGGCCGGGCTCGCGCCCCTGCGCGCGAGCCCACGCGGTGAAGGAGCCGAGAGCGCTGGCGCTGTGGCTGGGAACGTTGCGGCGCACGACGGGCGAGCGTCCCTGCCCGCCCACGATCAGGCCCTCCGCGCGCAGCGTCGCGAGCGCCTGCCGCACCGGGCCGCGGGACGTGCCGAACTCCTCGCACAGCTGCGCCTCACTGGGGGCCTGTTCGCCTTCCGGCCAGCGACCGGAGGCGATGCGCGCGCGGAACTCCGCGGCGAGACGGTGATGGAGGGGCTGAGCTGCGACCACGCCATTGAGTATACAAGTGAACAGCTCTCACGCCTGCACTGTCGATGAACACTGGGTGAACGCGCGCCTTACCTGGATGTACAGACGAACAACTTGTATAGACATCCTGCGCTAGGCCTTGCCAAGGCGTACGACGAGCCGCCACGCTCAGTGCCATGAACACCGCTACGGACGTCCTCGTCGTCGGCGCCGGCGTCGTGGGCCTGGCCCATGCCGTCGAGGCGCTCGCCCGCGGCCTGACGGTCACCGTCGTCGAGCGCGACACCCGGGCCGTCGGTGCCTCCGTCCGCAATTTCGGGCACGCCTGCGTCACCGGACAGTCCGGGGACCTCGCCGAGCTGGCCCACCTGGCCCGCGAGCGCTGGCTCGATCTGGACGGCCGTGCCGGCCTCGGCGCCCGCGCCACCGGCGGCCTCGCGGTCGCCCGTCACGCCACCGAACTCGCCGTCCTCGAGGAGCTCGCCGCGGCACGGCCCGGCGAGGTCGCCCTGCGCACCGCCGACCAGGTCCGGGCCGAGCTCCCCGGCGGCGGCGCGGACGACGTCATCGGCGGCGCCGCGCTGCTCGCGGACCTGCGGGTGGATCCGCGGGTGACCGTCGCGCGCCTCGCCGCCTGGCTCGACGCGCAGGACGGCGCCGAGGTCCGTTTCGGCACCGCCTACCTCGGTTTCGACGGCAGCCGCGCCCACACCTCGCGCGGCACCGTCGAGGCCGGCCGCGTGATCGTCTGCGTCGGCCACGATCTCGACCACCTCCTGCCCGAGCTCGCCGAGCGGCAGCGCGTGCAGCGGTGCGCCCTGCAGATGGCCCGCACCGCCGACCCGGGCGCCGTCGTCACGCCCGCGGTCCTGACCGCCACCTCGCTGCTGCGCTATCCCGCCTTCGCCGAGACCGAGGCGGCCGTCGCCCTCCGCGAGCGGATGGAGCGCGAGCGCCCGGACCTGCTCGGCATCGACGCGAACGTGATGTTCACCCAGCGCCCCGACGGCACGCTACTGATCGGCGACTCGCACCACACCGAGCGGACCGTCGAGCCCTTCCTCGACGATGCCGTCACCGAGACGCTGCGCGCCGAGTCCGCGCGCGTCATGGGCCTGCGCGAGCTGCGCATCATCGAGCGCTGGCAGGGCGTCTACGCCTCGAGCCCGCTGCACCCCTACCTCGCCGCCGAGCCGGAGGACCGGGTGAGCGTTCGCGTCGTCACCTCCGGTGTCGGCATGACCATCGCCCACGGCCTCGCACGCCGCCACTTCCCCACCTGATCCGACCGACACCCCTCCCACACCACCTCCCTCCCGCTTCCCGAACGAAGGGCAATCCCCCATGCGCATCACCCGTTCCCTCAGCGCGATCACCGCCGTCGCCGCGGTCTTCGCCGTCGCCGCGTGCGGCGGTACCGGCGGCGGCACCGGCTCGTCGGACACCGTCACCGTCTACAGCGCCGACGGTCTCGGCGACTGGTACAAGGCCGAGTTCGAGGACTTCACCAAGGCCACCGGCATCAAGGTCGCCCTCGTCGAGGCCGGCTCGGGCGAGGTGGTCTCGCGCGCCCAGAAGGAGAAGGCGAACCCCCAGGTCGACGTGCTGGTCACCCTGCCGCCGTTCATCCAGCAGGCGCAGCAGCAGGGCTCGCTCGCGAAGTCCGGCATCGACACCTCCGCGGTGCCCGCGCCGCTCAAGTCCGCGGACGGCACCTACGTGGCGGTCGTCAACAATTACTTCGCGATGATCCGCAACACCGCGGCGCAGCCGAAGCCCGCCGACTGGGCCGAGTTCACCGGTCCCGCGTACCAGCAGAAGATCCAGTACTCCACGCCCGGGAAGGCCGGCGACGGCACCGCGCTGCTGCTGCTCCTGCAGCAGATCATGGGCAAGGAGGGTGCGCTGGGCTACCTGAAGGACTTGCAGCCCAACAACGTCGGCCCGTCGACCTCCACCGGCAAGCTCGGGCCCAAGACCTCCAAGGGCGAACTGACGGTGGCCAACTCCGACGTCCAGATGGCGCTCGCCGCGATCGCCGCCGACAAGGTGGCCTACGAGGTCTTCTACCCGACGTTCAACGGCAAGCGGACCACGCTGCCGCTGCCGTACTACATGGGCCTGGCCGACAAGGCCCCGCACGCGGCCAACGGCACGAAGCTGATGGAGCACCTGCTGTCGAAGGACGTGCAGCAGAACGTTCCGGCCCGGGCGTGGGGCGCGCCCGTCCGTAGCGACGTGACACCGTCGGGTCCGCAGTGGGACGCCTTCGGCAAGGCCATCGAGGGCGTCGAGATCTGGTACCCGAACTGGGACGAGGTGCTCAGCGACCTCGACGCCGACATCAAGGAGTACGAGAAGGTGACGGGGCAGTGACCGCGCCGAAGCGGAGCGTCACCGCGCCGAAGGGCCTCGACGACGACGCCGTCGACCGGACCGTCCGCCGCACCGTCGCCGTCGGGCTGCGCGACGTGGGCGTCACCTACGGCGACACCGTCGCGCTGCAGGACTGCAGCTTCGAGGTCGCGCGCGGCGAGACCGTCGCCCTGCTCGGGCCGTCGGGGTCGGGCAAGTCCACGGCCCTGAAGGCGATCGCCGGCTTCGAACGGGTCTCCTCCGGCACCGTCACCATCGACGGCCGCGATGTCACGCACCTCTCGCCCGCCAAGCGGGGCATCGGCATCGTGGTGCAGAGCTACGCCCTGTTCCCGCACATGACCGTCGCGAAGAACGTGGCCTTCGGGCTCCGCTCGCGTGGCGCGGACCGCGCGACGATCGCGCCCCGCGTCGCCGAGGTGCTGGGGATGGTCGGCATGGGCGAGTACACGGATCGGCTGCCTCGCCAGCTCTCCGGTGGCCAGCAGCAGCGCGTGGCGATCGCGCGAGCACTCGCCACCCGCCCGGACGTCGTCCTCCTCGACGAGCCCCTCTCGGCCCTCGACGCCGGGATGCGCAAGGACATGCTCGGCGAGCTCCAGCGCCTGCGCGCCGAACTGCCCGACGTCGCGATGGTCTACGTGACGCACGATCAGAGCGAGGCGCTCGCGCTGGCCGACCGGATCGCCATCATGCGCGACGCCCGGCTCAAGGCCATCGATACGACCGACGCGCTCTTCCACCGACCTCCCACCCGGTTCACTGCCACCTTCCTCGGCGGCGCCGACCTCCTTCCCGCCGGCGCGCTGCGCACCTCCCGCCCGCTGCCCGACGGGGACCACGTGCTCGCCGTACGGCCATGGGCCTGGCGGTTCACCCGCACCGCACCGTCGAACGGGCTCCGGGTGACCGTCGAGCAGGAGCAGTGGCGCGGGGCCGTCCGGCACGTGACGGCAAGGGTCACCGGGACCGGCGAGAGCATCGGCGTCGACGTGCCCGTGCTGACCGACGCACCGCTGCGGGCGGAGAGCCTGTGGGTCGAGGTCGACCCCGCCGACGTGATGGTGGTGCCGGCGTGACCGCCGTGCTGGACGCGCCCCCCGCGCCCCCGGAGCAGTCCGCGGGATCGTCCCGGTCGGTACCCCGGTGGGTGTGGGTGCTGCCGCCGGTCGCGTTCATCCTCGTCGCCGTGGTCTACCCCCTGGTCGGGATCGTCGCGCGGACGTTCACCGACAAGGCCGAGCAACCCGCCGGGCTCTCCACGTGGCGTGAAACCCTCACCGACGGTGCGGTCCTCGCCGCCCTGGGCACCACCGTCAAGGTCGCGGCGCTCTCCACCGCGGGCTGCCTGATCGCCGGGACGTTCCTCGCCCTGGTGCTCGCCTTCGTGCCGTTCCCCGGTGCGGCGGCCGTGTCCCGGCTGATCGAGGTCGTCGTGTCGTTCCCCAGCTTCCTCATCCCGCTGGCGCTGGGCGTCCTGCTCGGCCCCGTGGGCGTCGCGCAGTCCCTCGGCGTGCCGACCGGCTCGTTCACCTCCTCGCTCTGGGGCGTGGTGCTCGCCGAGATCGCCTTCTACACACCGTTCGTGGTGCGCCCGATGCTCGCGGCCTTCGGGCAGTTCCCGACCGTGCAGATCGACGTCGCGTCCTCGCTCGGCGCCGGCCCGTTGCGAATCATCGCGCGAGTGATCCTGCCCGCCGCGCTGCCCGCGCTCGCGGCGGCGGGATCGCTCACGTTCCTCCTCACGCTCAACGAGTTCGGGATCGTGCTCTTCACCGGAGCCAAGGACGTGATCACGGTGCCGATGCTCATCTACACCCGCTCGATCGTGGGCCAGGACTTCGCCTCGGCGGCGGTGCTGGCGACGGTGCAGCTGCTCATCTCCATCGGCGCGTACGCGGCGTACCGCCTGCTCATGAAGAAGGGAATGCGCTGATGCTGGTCCGCAATCCGGTGGCGCGCCTGACCGTCTGGGCCGTCTTCGCCGTCGTCCTGCTCGGCCTGGTGATCACCCCGATCGCCGTCACGGTGGTCACGGCGTTCAGCGCGAGCTGGACCTCCGTACTGCCCTCGGCCCTGACCACCGCCCACGTCGCGGAGGTCTTCACGCCGGAGAACGCGGCGAGTATCGGCGTCTCGGTGCAGACCGCGGTGCTCGCCTCGGCGATCTCCGTCGTCGCCGGCACCTGGGCGGCGTTGGCCGTGCCGTCACTGCCCGCGCGACTGCGCGGGATCGTCGACGCGTTCTTCCACCTGCCCGTGGCGGTGCCGTCGGTAGTGGTGGGTCTCGGTGTGCTGGTGGCCTTCTCGGCGCCGCCGATCGTGCTCGGCGGAACCCCGTCGATCGTGATCCTCGTGCAGGCGATCCTGGTGTTCGCGTTCGCGTACTCGATGGTCTCGGCCGCGGTCTCCCAACTGGACCCGATGCTCGACAAGGTCGGCGGCTCGCTCGGCGCATCGCCGCTGCGGCTGCTCGTGACCGTTCGCCTGCCGCTGCTGCTTCCGTCCATCGCGGCGGCCGCGGGCCTGTCGATCGCGTTGTGCATGGGCGAACTGGGCGCGACGATCATGGTCTATCCGGCCTCGTGGCGCACGCTGCCGGTCACGGTGTTCACTCAGTCGGACCGCGGCGACCTGTTCGGCGCGGCCGCGAACACGATGTTCCTCGTGCTGGTCACGGTCGTCATCCTCGGCGTGCTCTCGGCGTTCCGCCGCCGCCGCGCCTGAGCCGACGCCCGGTCGTCAGCGCGGCGGCCCCGCGGCGCGGCCGCTGGCGACCGCCATGAGGGTCTCGACCACCGCGCGCGGTGCGGCGTCCTTGCGCCGCACCGCGCGCAGCCGTCGATGCAGGTCGATCCCCTCGGTGGGGATCTCGACCAGCCGGCCGTCGCGGAGTTCCGCCGCCACCGCGAGCTCGCTCAGTACCGCGGCCCGGCCGCCCGCGGCGACCATGATCTTCACGGCGGCGTTGGTGCCGAGCGCGATCGAGTCCGGCTCCCGCTGGATCCCGGCCCGGCGGAGGGCGGCGCCCAGGGCGTCCCGTGTCCCGGCTCCCGGTTCCCGGGTCACCAGCGGGAGATCGGCGAGTTCGGCGGCGCCGACCGGCCGATCCTCCCGGCGACGGGTCAGTCGGTCACCGGGGGCGGCGACCAGGAGCATCCGGTCGGTGCGCACCGTGCGGGAGGCGAGGTCGTCGGGCACCGTCGGTCCCTCGATGAAGCCCAGATCGGCGATGTGGCCCCGCACGTCGGCGATGACGGCGGCCGAGTTCCCGACGGTGAGGTGCACCGGCTCGTCGGTGCGCTCGCGCAGCCGGGCCAGCCAGGCCGGCATCAGGTACTCGGCGATGGTCTGGCTGCAGGCGATCCGCACGGTGTGATCGGACCGGAGCGCCTCCGCGCCGGTCTGCAGGGCCGCCATCGCGGCGACGACGGTGCGCGCCCACTCCGTCACGGCGGCTCCCTCGGGAGTGAGCTCGGCACCTCGGGTGCGGCGATCGAGCAGATCGAGGCGCAGTTGACGCTCGAGGTGCCGCAGGCGGGAGCTGGCGCTGGGCTGGGAGATGGCGCACTCACGGGCCGCGGCCGAGATCGAGCCCAGATCCGCGACGGCCACGAGCAGGCGGAGGGATTCCACCGACGGCATTTCCATAGCCCCACCCTATGGGTAGATAGGCGAGCTGTGGGTTCTGATCGGACCACGGTGTCGACAGAGTGATCGGTATGCACGCGACGAGCACCGATACCCGCACCGGTCGAGCCCCCCGCTCACTCCTGCGCGAGCTCCGCAGCCCCGGTGAGGCCCTGTCCAACCTCACGCCGAACTGGTTCGCCTCGGTGATGGGCACCGGGATCATCGCCAACGCCGCCGTCGGCCTGCCCGTGCAGATCCCCGGCCAGCGCACCGTCGCCGCCGCGGTGTGGGCACTGGCGACGATACTGCTCGCCGTGCTGACGGCTGCCACCGTCGCACACTGGGTCCGGTACCCCGCGTATGCACGCCGGCACCATCGCGACCCCGTCATCGGCAACTTCTACGGCGCGATGGCGATGGCCTTCCTCACCGTCGGCATCGGCGCCGTGCTGGTGGGGCGGGATTGGATCGGCCCGACCGCGGCGCTGACTCTGGGAACGGCTCTGTGGGTGATCGGATCGGTCCTGGGGCTGGTGTTCGCCGTGGTGATCCCCGTCCTGATGCTCCGCGGCGGCCACTACCGCGGGGACGCGGCGTTCGCGGGCTGGCTGATGCCCGTGGTCTCCCCCATGGTGACCGCCGCCGGCGGAGCGGTCCTGCTGCCGTACGCCCCCGCCGGCGTGATCCGGACCTCGCTGCTGTGGATCAGCTACGGCTGCTTCGCGTTCACCCTGCTCACGTCGCTGATCGTGCTGCCGCCGGTGATCCTGCGGCTCCTGCGGGGGCCCGCGTGGGCACCGGCGATGATCCCCACCGCGTGGATCGTCCTCGGGCCCCTCGGCCAGTCGATCACCGCCGCGAACGGTCTGGGATCGACCGCCCACCTGGCCGTGGGCGCGGACCTGGCGGCGGGACTCGAGCACTTCGGCACGGATTACGGCTGGGCCGTGACGGTGCCGGTGCTGATGTGGACCGCCGTGGCCCTCACCCTGACCGCACACACCGCGATGGGAACGACCCACGGGCTGCCGTACGCCTTGACCTGGTGGTCGTTCACCTTCCCCGTCGGGACGTGTGTCACCGGTTTCAGTGCCATGGCCGGCGCCACGGGCGCCGCGGGCTACACCGCGCTCGCGCTCGCGTACTTCGGCGGGCTGGTGCTCGGTTGGATCGTCGCCGCCCGGGGCACCGTGCCGCGCGCCCTCTGCAGCGGGGCACTGCTCCGGCATCCGGAGCTCGCGCCGCGAACCGCCTCGTGAGAAGCAAGCCAATAGCCTTGCTTTAGCCATATGCAAGTCCTTACACTTGCACCATGATCGTTCTCACCGTCGACCAGCGGGGTAGCCGTTCCGACTCGGACCGCGTGGAGGCCGCGCGCGCGCTCCTGACGCCGCTCGGGTGGCTGCGCGCGCCCGACCGGACCGCCGGCGACGAGTTGCAGGCCGTCACCGACGACGCCGCGGTCGCCGTCGACGCGGCGCTTGCGCTGCTCGCCGACGGGCACTGGAGCGTCGGGATCGGCGTCGGGCCGGTGGAGCGACCGCTTCCCGAGCAGACCCGCGCCGGCCGCGGCCGCGCATTCGAATCGGCGCGGGAGGCCGTCGAGGCCGCGAAGGGCACCGCCGTTCCCGTGCAGGTCCGCGGGGCCGACGGCGCGGCGGCGACGCGCGCCGAGGCGATCCTGTCGGTGCTCGGGCTTATCGTGAGCCGCAGATCGCGGGAGGGACAGGAGGTGGCGGCGTTGCTGAACACGGGGATGACGATCACCGCGGCGGCGGCGGAGCTCGGCGTCTCGCGCCAGGCGGCGTCCCAGCGCGCGGCGGCGGCGGGCTGGTCGGTCGAGCCGGCGGGCCGCGCGTTGGCGGTGGAGTTGCTCACCGCGGCCGACGCCGCGGCCACTGCGGGGGCAGACGCGTGATCGCCGCCGTCATCGCACTCCTCCTCGCCGCGACCGTCGTGGGCGTGCTCGCCGCTCGTCGCGCCTCGGCGGGCCCGGCCGGCATGCTGTGGGCAGCGATCCCGGCGGTCCTCGTGGGGGCCGCGGCGATCGTCGCGCTGGCGGCGCCCGCCGCGCACGGGGCCGCTCTCGCCGCCGTCCGCGCCGCCGCGGTGCTCGCCGCGATGACGGGCGGCAGCGCCCTGGTCACCTCGGCCTTCGCACTCGCGGGCGCCACCGGGGAGGACGATCCCTCGCCGCAGAACGACGGCGACGGCGCCACCGCACCACCCACGGACGAGCCCGACGGTGCGGCGGAGGATCCGGTGCCCGCCTCACCGTTGCGCGGCGGGCTCTCCATCGGCGTGCTCGAACGCGCCGCGATCGCGGTCTGCGTGCTGGCGAACTTCGGTGGCGGCCTCGCCGTGATCGTCGCCGCGAAGGGACTCGCCCGCTACCCGGAACTGCGCCATCCCGGCGCCGCTGAGCAGTTCATCATCGGCACCTTCGTCTCGGTCCTGTGGGCCTGCGCCTGCGCCGGCGTGGCGGTGGCCCTGGGCCGGTGAGCCCGGGGAATCACCGCCACATGGAGTGCCGCGCCTCGTCAGGCCTCGTGCTGCGGCGGCGGCGCGTAGCCGGGCTGCTGCACCTCGTACGGCGAGGGCTCGTCACCCCGGCCGAGCGGCAGCTGCGCCGTGGCGTCCGACGGGACGTCCGACTCGGCATCCTCCTCGGACTCGGCGGCTCGGGCCCTGGCAGCGGCACGCGCCGCCGCGATGGGCGCGTCCGGCACCTCGTCCTTGGTCACGACCACCGGGGCCACCGGTTCGGGCGTGTCGAACCAGCCCTCGGTGTCGATGTCCGGTGCCGTGCCGGGCGCGTCCTCCGAGGCCTCGAACCGGAACACGCCGTCGGAGCCCGGCGTCCCGAGATTGCGCATGAACCCCTGCAGCGCGGCGTTGAAATCGCTCGGCACCACCCAGACCTTGTTCGCATCGCCCTGCGCCATCTCGGGCAGGGTCTGCAGGTACTGGTAGGCGAGCAGCTCCGGCGTGGGCCGGCCCGACTTGATCGCGGAGAACGTGGTCTCGATGGCCTTGGCCTCACCCTGCGCCTCGAGGTAGGAGGCGGCCCGCCGGCCCTCGGCGCGCAGGATCTCGGCCTGCCGGTCGGCCTCGGCGGAGAGGATCGCGGCCTGGCGCTCACCTTCGGCCAGCAGGATCCGGCTGGCCTTGTCGCCCTCGGCCGACTTGATCGCGGCTTCGCGGTGTCCCTCGGCGGAGAGGATGGTGGCGCGCTTCTCGCGGTCCGCCTTCATCTGCTTCTCCATCGACTCCTGGATCGACGGGGGCGGGAAGATCGATTTGAGCTCGACCCGCGCGACGCGCAGGCCCCACCGCGACGTCGCCTCGTCGAGCACGCCGCGCAGCTGGCCGTTGATCTTCTCGCGCGAGGTCAGCGTCTCCTCCAACGTCATGCCGCCGACCACGTTGCGCAGCGTGGTCGTGGTGATCTGCTCGACGCCCACGACGTAGTCACTGATCTCGTAGACCGCGGCCTCGGGGCGCGTGACCTGGAAGTAGACGACCGTGTCGATGTTGACGGTCAGGTTGTCCTGCGTGATGACGGGCTGCGGTGGGAACGAGACGACCTGCTCGCGCAGGTCCACCCGCGCTCGGACCTTGTCGATGAACGGAATCAGCAGTGCCAGTTGCCCCGACACGGTGCGGGTGTAGCGGCCCAGCCGTTCGATCACCGCGGCCTGCGCCTGCGGCACCAGCACCAGCGCCTTCACCAGCACCACCACCGCCGCGAGGATCAGGACGATCAGTACGACCAGTCCGATTCCAATGCCCTCCATGGATGTTCCTCTCCTTGTCGGCTCAACTGTCGACCACGACGGCGACCGCGCCGTCGATCTCGACGATGGTCACCTCCACTCCCACGGGGATCGCCGCACCGTCGTACGGCGTCCGCGCGGACCACTCCTCGCCCCCGATCAGGACGCGACCGCCGTCACCCGAAACGGATTCGAGGACGGGGACTTTCATGCCGGGGAGCGATTCCAGATAGGACGGCGCATCGCCCCGCCTCTTCTCGACGTACCGGCGCAGCGGCGGGCGCGCCACCAGCAGCAACAGCACCGAGGAGACGGCGAAGACCACGCCCTGCGCCCACAGCGGCAGGTCGAACGCTCCCGTCGCGCCCGCCGTGACGAGTGCGCCGCCGCCGAGCATGAGCAGAGTGAACTCGCCGGCCGCCGTTTCCGCGACGGCCAGCAGGATCGCGCCGATGAGCCAGAGCGCTGCCGCCATACCCCGATCCTGCCAGAACCGGACATCCCCGGCGAGGCCCCCACCGTGTTAGGTTCGCCCGGACACCGACGACGGGGACCTCATGCACACGCAGGGCGACAGCACGTACCTTCCGACCCGCGACGGCCGGCAGCTGCACGCCGCGGTCCTACCGGGGCCGGTCGACGCCCCGGCGGGCAGGCCGCTCGTGGTCTTCGAAGCCGGCGCGGGCGGCACCCGATCCACCTGGGGCACAACGCAACCACTCCTGCGCGACGCCACGACGACGGTCGCGTACGACCGTTCGGGGCTCGGTCGCAGCGAGCCGGATGCCGCGGACCGCACCTTCGGACGGATGGCCGACGACCTCAACGACCTCCTCGACGGCCTCGCCGCCGGCGATCCGGACCGGCGATTCGTCCTCGCCGGCCACAGCCTGGGCGGGGTGATCTCGCGCCTGGCCGCGTCCCGGCGGCCCGAGCGCATCGCCGGGCTGGTTCTCGTCGATCCGTCGGAGGAGGGCGCTGAGGACGTTTTCCGTGGGAACCCCGAACGGCGCGTAGCGATCTCGAAGGTCGTGATGCGGGTGCTGGCGCGCACCGGGCTCCTGCGCCTGCTCGGCGGCATCGCCTTCCGCCGCCTCCCCGCGGACGTGCGCGCCGACCTCGCCGCCGAGGCGACCACGCCGCGGGCGGTCGCGACGATGGAACAGGAGCTCGCGACCTTCTACACCGAGCTCGCATCCTGGCGGCAGAGCGCACCCGACCTGGGCGGGCTTCCGGTCACCGTGATCTCGGGTGTCAAGAGCGGCGGACTCGGCGCGAAGGTGCGACTGCGGGTCAACGAGGCCCACGCCCGCCGCGCCGCGGCGTCCCCGCACGGGCGGCACGTGCTCGCCGAGGAGTCCGGCCACCAGGTGCCCCTGACGGAGCCGGCGCTGGTCGCGGCGGAGATCCGGCGGATGGTCGAGAACGCCTGAGTCAGAGCGGATACGGCGGCGCGCCGACACCGACGAGACGGTAGGTGCCCCACACCGTCTTATCGGTCACCAGGGCGGGCGACGCGTCTCCCCCGCCGACCGAGACCGTGACGCTGCCGCGCGGCATCTTCTTGAGCGCCGCACCGATATCGAGGTCGTCGACGGTGCCGTACCAGTGGTAGTTGCCGTCGAGCGGCTCGAGATGGCCCGCGAGCCGCACCGGCGAGACCGCCTCGTAGTCGCCCGACCGGAGGACGGCGTCGCCGGCGTAGACGCCCTCGTCGCGGACGTGGTCGTTGGACAGGTCGATCGCGTCCCGGTCCGGGCGCGACGGGAGGCGGCGCCCGCGCTGGATCCACCGCGCAGTGACCGGCGGCCGCGACACGATGCGTGTGGCGGCCTCGGCGTACATCCAGCGCAGCCAGGTGTGGAGCGTGTCCAGTTGCGCCTTCGATCCGTCGGTGAGCACGAGGTTCGGCACACCGTCGACCAGCATGCCGAGGTACGCGCGCTCGGCGTCGGCGGGCCCGACGGTGCTCGGCGCCTCGACCCGCGGGTCGAGCGCGGGGACCGCGATCTCGGCGGTGGTGCCGGGCAGGACCACCAGGTCGTAGTCCGTCTCCCCCGCGTGCGTGGACAGGGTCCAGGCGTCGCGGTCGGGCCGGAATCGCAGACCCACCACCTCCGACGGTGCCACCACGGCCCCGTCGAGGCCGGGCGGGCGGGAGCCGACGACGACGATGCGCGGCTGCTCCTCCGGGCTCACGCGAGGAACCCGGCCTTCTTCCACGACCACCGCGCGAGCGGGCCCATGAGACCGACGGAGTCGAGGAAGCGGCCGAGGTCGCGGAAGCCGTCCTGCTTGGCCCGCCGGTGCTCCGGGTTGGTGATGGCGGCGCGGTAGGCGGCCTTGGGATCGAGTCCGACCCGGGCGTACATGCGCGGGTTCGCGAACAGCATGCGGAAGCCGAACGCGGCCCCGGCGTGCAGGTTGCCGACGAGCAGCGTCTGCAGGCGGCTGCGATCGGCGACGCCGCGGCGGGCACCGTCACGGGCGTAGCCGATGTGCCGGGCCTCCTCGGTGACGTGGATCTGCATCAGTCGCGCGACGATGGGCTGCAGCTCCGGATCGTCCTTGATCTGGCGCTGCTGCGCGTCGAAGATCTCCTCGCCGACGAGCGCGGCGATCCACACGGCCTGGCCGCGGATCACCGGCGCGAGGACGTACTTCACGACCGCGAGCTGCCAGCCGCGCAGGCGGTAAGGACGCTCACCGATGCGGTCGATGACCTTGCCGAACATCACCATGTGCCGGCACTCGTCCCCCATCTCGGTGAGCGAGTAGAACGCGTCGCGCGAGGTGGGGTCCTTGGTGAGGAGGTCACGCAGCAGCAGCCGGTTGAGCAGGTTCTCGAACCAGATGCCCATCGAGAGCAGGTTCACCATCTCCTGCTTGGAGAGGGCGATCTGCTCCGCGCGGGACATGCCGTTCCAGATGTCCGTGCCGTACAGGGTGCACATGTGCGGGGGCAGGAAGAACTTGTCGGGGTCGATCGGGGCGTCCCAATCGATGTCGACGACGGGCGCGTAGGAACGCTTGACGGAACCACCGAGAAGTCGATCGGCCACGCTGTCGCGGGTGCGTTCGGGCAGTGTCGTATCGGTCATGTGGCGAAGGTAACACCAGCGATGGACACTGTCCAGCATTCTGTCTATTCGCGCAGCGTGTCCGCGTGACTACCCCACGAACTGCGCCCGGGCGGGGATGACGAACGTCTGCGCGTACCGTCGGCCCGCCTCGACGTTCGCGGCGCTGGGACCGCGGTGATCGGGCTCGTCCTCCACGCCCTGGACCGGCGGCAGCGGCGTGAGCAGGAGCGAGTGCAACTGCCGCACGAAGAAGTCGGCGAGGGCATCGACGTCCGCGTCGTCGCGGTACTCGCCGCGCCGGATCTCCTGCAGGAAGAAGCGCCGGCCCTGCTGGATCTGCGGGGAATCGCCGTGGATGTAGGGCAGGATCAGCGCAGGATTCATCGCCATCACCCGCTGCAACGCGCGGTGCTCGCGCAGGTACGCGTACGCGAAGGCGAAACCGGCGGCGAGCCGCTCGTCGTTGTCCTCGATCGGATCGGCGTAGTCGTGGATTCGGCCGTAGAACTTGTCCAGCTCACTGGTCACCACCGCTTCGACCAGGGCGTCCTTGCCGGTGAAGTGCTGATAGAGCGTGGCCCGGGCGAGCCGGGCGCGTTTGGCCAGCGCGCCCATAGAGATCCGCGTCAGCCCCGCTTCGTCGACCCAGTCGAGCGCGGCTCGCAGGATCTGCTGCCGGGTGTCGGGTTTCGTCGTCGGGGTCGATGCCACCTGCGGATTCTAGCCCGACCAGCCGGTTCCCGGCGTCAGTCCTCCGGCTCGGTGACGAAATCGACGAGTCGCTCGACCGCCCCGATCAGCGAGGCGTCCAGGTCGCGGAACGAGGTGACCGCGCCCTGGACCCGGCGCCAGCCGTCCTGCGGCGTGCCCCAGCCCAGGCGACGGCAGGTGCCGGTCTTCCAGTCCTCGCCCCGCGGAACGGCGGGCCAGGCGTCGATGCCGACCGACGCGGGCTTGACGGCGGCCCAGATGTCGATGAACGGGTGGCCGGTGACCATGACGTACTTGCCGAGCGCCTGCGTCATCCGGGACTCCTTCGAGCCCTCCACCAGGTGATCGGCGAGCACGCCCACCTTCCGGCCCGGCCCCGGCTGGAACTCGGCGAGCCGCGCGCCCAGGTGGTCGAGCCCCTCGAGCTGCTCGACGACGACGCCCTCGACCCGCAGGTCGTGGCCCCAGACCCGCTCGACGAGCGCCGCGTCGTGGATGCCCTCCACCCAGATCCGGCTGGGCAGCGCGACGCGCGCCTTCACCCCCTCGACGCGGGTCGAGCCCGACGCGCTGCGCTGCGGGCCCGACGGTGCCTTCGCCCGCGGCTTCACGAGGGTGACCGGCTTCCCGTCGATGAGGAAGGCGGCTTTGCGCATCGCGAACACGCGGACCGCGCCGCGGGCGTCCTCGAGCTTGACGAAGTCGCCGTCGTAGCTCTTGTCGAAGCCGACGACCGCCCCGCAGAAGCCCGTCGCCGCGTCCTCGACGACGAGGTCGCGGTCGGCCGGAACCTCGGGGATCACGCGCGCCTTCTTGCTCGCGTGCCCGGCGTAGATGTCTCCATAGCTGTTCGCCACGGCGATCCACGGTAGCCGAGAAGCGACCCCGATCCGGGGATCTACGGCGCCGGGTCGACGTAGTGCGTGAAGCCGTAGCGCTCGTGCGGGCCGATGGCGCCGAACTCGAAGAGCCCCTCGCCCCGCTCGGTGCGGCCGTCGGGGTGGCGGACGGTGCAGGTGGCGAGGTACTCGACCGGCACCAGCATGGTGAGGTTCACGTCGAGCTCGGACACTCGGAAGCGCCGCCCCTCGACCTTCTCCTCGCCCTGCCACATGCCGTGCCGCCAGTCCTGGTCGAGGCCGTAGCCGGTGCCGAATCCGAAGTGGTTGGCGGTGAGGATCGCGATGTCGACCTCGGTGCGCGCACCGTCGGCCCCCGTGAACGCGAGCCGTGCGGCCCGGGCCTGCCGGGTGCCCGAGACGAAGTCGATCTCGTGCGCGACGTGCCCGAGCCAGCGGGGCTCGGCACCGTCGTGCGGGATCCAGGTGGCGTCCTCGACGACCGGCCGCCCCGTCGCGTCCTCCTGGAGGACCACGCAGACCGTGGCCTCCGGCAGGCGGAGCACCGAGTAGATCCAGAAGAAGTTCCCGGCCTCGGTGACGCGGCGCCCGGGCGGCTCCGCCTCCCCGACGGGACGCACGCCCCACGAGCGGTCGCGGTTGCCGCGCCAGGTGCTCACATCGAACCGCTCACCGGCGACGGTCAGTTCCCCCGACCAGTCGCCGACCTGGACGAAGCGCTGGGTGTCGAAGGTGACGCGCTCGATCTGGCGGTGGAAGTGCCGCGGTTCGAGGTGCGCCGGACCGGTGGCGTCGAAGGTGAGATCGAAGGCGAGGTCGTAGTCGTCGCCGGCGGCGAGCACCACGCGCAGGCGGGAGAGCCCGTCGAGGACCTCCAGCCGCAGCGGCCCGACGGTCGTGTCCGCCCGATCCGCGCCGAGCGCCTTCGACGCGCGGAAGACGATCTGCTCGTCCCCGTGGCGGGCGACCGCGAAGCAGTCCATCACCCCGAGGTTCGGATAGACGCCGAGGCCGAGCACGAGGAACGGCGACTGCACGCTGCCGTCGTGGGCGTTGAAGTAGTAGCGGTCGTAGAAGTTGCGGTCCGAGGTCGCGGGGTGGCGGATCACCTCGGCGACCTGGTGCACGGGGTAGTCGTCCGCCGGGGACAGCGGCGAGCCGGCCCACCGCGTCACGGCACGGCCTCCCAGTACGTCCCGTCGAGCATCTTCTCGATGCTCGCGCGGTGCAGGATCATGTCGTCCGGATCCTCCGGCGCCGCAGACGCCCCGAAGTCGATGGCCCGCGTCTGGATCCGGTACATGATGACGCCGTGCACGATCGCCGCGTAGGCGGTGTAGAAGTCCATCTCGCGCGGGACGTGGCCGGTGCGATCGGCGTACCGTCGCTCCACGTCCGGGCGCCGCAGGAAGCCCGGCAGGCCGGGCAGACCGGCGAGCTCGGCGAGGTCCTGGAAGAAGCGGTGCAGGTAGACGAACCAGCCGAGGTCCAGCTCGCACGGCCCGACGGTGGCCATCTCCCAGTCGAGCACCGCGACCGGCGTGTTGCCGCGGTAGAGCAGGTTGCCGATCCGGGCGTCGCCCCACGTGAGCACGGCGTCGGCGTGGCCGGGCAGCCGCTCCCGCGCCCAGGCCAGCGCGCGGTCGAGGACCGGCGCGCGGCGATGCCCCTCCGCGGCCCAGTCGTAGAAGTCGCACAGGCGGCGCAGGTGCGCGGCGAGCGCGGTCTCCCCCGGTGCGGGCATCGGGATCCGGACGCCGTCGGGCGGAGGCACCGCGTGGATGGTCGCGATCACGTCGACCGAGGCGTCCGCGAGTTCCCACAGGTCCGCATCGGTGGACTCCGGCCGCCACGCACCGAAGGTGTACGGCATGACGTCGGGCGGCACCTCGCCGTCGATGCGCTCCATGACCAGGAACGGGGCGCCGATCACCCCGGGATCCTCCTCCACCCACAGGCAGGCCGGGGCCGCCACGCCGTACGCCGCGACGTGCCGCATCACCGCGAACTGCGCGGGCAGGTCGTAGGTCGGGAAGACGGGGTCGGACTCGGCGCGCGGAGCGACGCGGATGACCAGGCGCCGCTCCTCGTCCGCGAGCCGGACCGTCGCGAGCAGCGTCTCGCTCGACATGCCGTTGCCCTCGGGCAGCTGGAGATCGAGCACCTGCGCGTCCGGCTCGCGCGTCGCGAACCACTGCTGCAGCCGGGCACGCAGCTCGTCCGGCGTGCGCTGCGAGGAGGCCGGGCGGGCCTGCTCGGCGAAGGTGTCCGAATCGCTCATGCGGGTCAGGGTAGAGCCGCGACCGCTTTGCTAGAACATGTTTCAGCAATCTCGTACGGCGTTCTCCCGGTCACCGGAAACCCCGGGCCGGGCCGACGCGACTACGCTTGACCGTCATGAGCTCCCCCGTCGCCACCCTCGCCCGTCGTGCCACCGCGGGGCCCGCCCAGGGCTTCGCGGTGTGGTCCGCCGCGTGGCTCGCCGGCGCGGCGGGGACGGACGAACTGCTCGCGGCGCTCGGCGAGTGGGCGCCGGTGCAGTCCGTCGTCGACGGTGATCTGCCCGACCTGCTCGCGGAGATCCGGGCCCTGCAGCCGCACACCGTCCGCCTGCTGCTGCCCGCGCCCGGTGATGCGCGGGGACTGCCCGCCGGCACCGATCTGGAGCAGGCGGCGATGGCGCGGGGCGAGGTGGTGCTGTTCGACGGCGAATCGGCCACGATCGCGCTGGTGCCCACACCCGAGGCCGGCGACGTGATGCGGTGGCAGGCCTACCTGCACGAGCCGCCGCTCGTCGATCCCGAGCCGGTCTCGCTGGGCGCCGCGGAACACGCGCTGCGGGACGCGGTGCGCGAGGCACCGTCCGCGCTGGCGAGCCTGCCGCCGGCACCCGATGACGCCTCGGACCCCCGCGGGGTGGTCATGGAACTGACCCGCTACCTCGGCGCGCACCGACTGCCGCGCAGCGCCTCCGAGCGGGCGCACCGCGTGCTCGACAGCGCGGGCATGGTCGAGGCGATCCTGCTCGTCGCGGGCGCGGAGAATCCCTACGCCGGGCTCACCCTCGCGTCCGCACAGGGCGGCGACGCCGCCTACCGCGACCTGTGGCGCACCGTCCGGGCGGCGCGGGTGGCCGCGGTCAACGCGGTCTGCCGCGACGAGCTCAGGCGCTGATCCCCGCTCACGATGTCGCGTTCTGCCGCGGTACGAGTGCGCTGCGGCACGCGTACCCGTCGCGAACACGACATCGTGAGGCAGCGGATCAGGTGCGCGCGGGCCGGCGCACCGCCGGACAGCAGCCCTCGACGCACGAGGCGCCGTTCACGCTGACGCCGAGGCCGGTCGACCTGCCGGCGAAGGCGTCGTCGACCAGATCGGCGACCATCGCGGCGAACCGCGGGTCGGCCGACGGCGTGGCGGCGCGGGCGAACGGCATGCCCAACTCCGCCGCGAGCTCGCGGGCCTCCGTGTCGAGATCCCAGATGACCTCGAGATGATCGGAGACGAAGCCGATCGGGACGACGGCCGCGCCGGGCACCCGCTCGTCCCACAGGGCCTTGATGTGATCGCAGATGTCGGGCTCGAGCCACGGGACCTGGGCAGGTCCGGAGCGGGACTGCCAGACCACGTCGCAGTCCAGGCCGAGCCTGGCGGCCACGTTCTCGGAGGCGTCGCGGACCTGGGTCGAGTAGAGGCGTTCCACCTCGGGCGGGCCGGCGTTGACGTCGGCGGCGTCCGGGATCGAATGCGCGGTGAACACGAGACGCGCGCCGGACGGCAGTGCCGACAGCGCCTCCGCTGCGGCGTCGGCGAAGCAGTCCAGGAAGAGCGGGTGATCGTAGAAGTGCGGCAGCTTCGTCAGCCGCGGGGCGCCGTCGCCGACGGCGGCGAGGGCACGTGTGATGTCCTCGTCGTACTGCCGGCAGCCGGAGAACCCGCCCCACGCCGAGGTGGCGAAGACGAGCGCGTTGCGCACGCCGTCGTCCTTCATCCGCTGGACGGTGTCCTCGACCATCGGGTGCCAGTTCCGGTTGCCGAAGTAGATCGGCAGCTCGCGGCCCCGTCGGCCGAACTCCCGGGTGATCGCCTCGATGAGCGCCCTGTTCTGGGCGTTGATCGGCGAGACGCCGCCGAACCGCAGGTAGTGCTGTTCGACGGCGTCCAGTCGTTCGGGTGGCACGCCGCGACCACGCACGACGTTCTCGAGGAACGGTCGCACGTGGTCGGGGTGTTCGGGTCCTCCGAAGGAGAGGACCAGCAGCGCGTCGTACGCGGTGGACACGTCTGCTACTGCTGGTTGATGAAGTCCTCGGGGAACCAGGTGTTGTGGCTGGCGCCGCCGTCGACGTAGACGATGGAACCGGTGGTGCCGGGCAGCCAGTCCGAGAGCAGGGCGCACACGCTCTTGCCCACGACCTCCGGGTCGTCGACGTTCCAGCCGATGGGCGAGGCGCCGTCCCAGTAGGTGTTGAGCATGTTGAGCTTCTTGGCGTCGTCGGTCGCGGTGCCCGAGATCGCCTTGGCGGCCAGCGTCTTGATGGGGCCGGCGGCCACCAGGTTCGAGCGGATCTTCTTGGCGTAGCCGACCTCGCGGGCGACGTACCGGTTGACCGACTCGAGGGCGGCCTTCTGCACGCCCATCCAGTTGTAGTCGGGCAGCGCGGTGCGGGGATCGAAGTCCATGCCCACGATGGAGCCGCCCTCGTTCATGACGGGCAGCACGGCGCGGGCCAGCGAGGCGTAGCTCCACGCGGAGATCTCGAAGGACTTCGCCACGTCGGGACCGGGGCCCTCGAGGAAGGGCAGCGCGTCCGGGCCCATGAGGGTGCGGGGCGCGAAGGCGATGGAGTGCAGCACGCCGTCGATGCCCTCGGGCGCGAGCTCGCGGACCTTGTCGGCCAGCGCGCCCAGGTACTCCTCGTCGGTGATGTCGAGCGGGATCGCGGGCGGCACCTCCTGCGGGAGGCGCTTGGCGATGCGGTCGATCAGGCGCAGTCGCTCCGGGATGCCGGTGATGATCACCTTGGCGCCCTGCTCCTGGGCCACCTTGGCGGCCGAGAAGGCGATGGAGGCATCGGTGATGATGCCGGTGATGAGGATGGTCTTGCCTTCGAGCAGTCCGGTCACGGACGTGCCTCCTTCAGGTTTCTTCGGTGCTGCAGGGCTGGTTCGACGGTGCGCCGCCGGCGTGCGGGACGGGCCTAGTGGCCCATGCCCAGGCCACCGTCGACGTTGATGACGTTGCCGGAGACGTAGGCGGAGTCGTCCGAGGCGAGGAACGAGACCACGGCCGCGACCTCCTCGGGCTGGCCCATCCGCTTGGCGGGGATGGCCTGCTTGACGGCACCCTCGACGTACTCGGCGGGCAGCTCGCGGGTCATGTCGGTGTCGATGAGGCCGGGCGCGATCACGTTGGCGGTGACGTTGCGGGCGCCGAGCTCGCGGGTGACGGAGCGCGCGAGGCCGATCACACCGGCCTTGGACGAGGCGTAGTTCGCCTGGCCGGGCGTGCCCATGAGGCCGACGACCGAGCCCAGGTAGATGAACCGGCCCCAGCGCTTCTTGAGCATGTCGCGTGTGGCGGCCTTGGTCACCCGGAAGGCACCGGTGAGGTTCGAGTTGATGACCTTCTCGAAGCTCTCGACGCTCATCCGCATGAGCAGGGTGTCCTCGGTGATGCCGGCGTTCGCGACGACGACCTCGACCGGTCCCTGGTGCTCGGCGACGGTCTTGAACGCGGCCTCCACCGAGTCGTTGTCGGTGACGTCGCACTGCACGCCGAACAGGCCCTCGGGGGCGCCGGAACCGCGGTGGGTGACCGCGACCTTGTGACCGTCGGCGGCGAGACGCTGTGCGATCGCGAGGCCGATGCCGCGGTTGCCGCCCGTGACGAGGACGGACCGGGGCGTGAATTCAGAAGTCGACATGGAAGCCAACTTATCAATCGCGCTCGCGAGCGGGGAAATCTCCGCTCGCGCGAGTCGCGGACCGGCGCCCGCCCGCGGCTGCCGCGATCACGGCAGGCGACGGTTGAACGCGACGGCCCCGGCCGCCCCGAGCACCAGCAGGCCCGTGGCCCAGAGCACCCAGACCCGCGAGTTGTCGCCCTTCTGCATCTCCCACCCGATCTCGTCACGCAGCGTGCCGTAGGCCTCGTTGAGGTCGCTCAGCGACGATGCGGAGAAGAACTGGCCGCCCGAGAGATCCGCGATCTTCTTCAGCGAGGCGTCGTCGACGGGGACGGGGATGCTCTGCCCGTCGATGTTCACCACACCGTTCGGCGTGCCGAAGGAGATGGTGGAGATGGGGATCCCCTCCTCCTTGGCCTTGCGGGCCGCCGTGAAACCGCCGCGGGGATCGTCGAGGTCGGTGGGCACCGTCTGCTTGCCGTCCGATTCGAGGATGATGCGCGCGGGCGGGGCGTTGTCCTTGCCGCCCAGCACGTCCCGGATGTTCTTGATCGACTGGATCGCCGAGTAGATGCCCTCGCCGGTGGCGGTGCGGTTGGCGGTCTCGAGGTGGTCGATGGCGTTGGTGGCCAGCGAGCGGTCCGGTGTGGGCGAGACGAGCAGTTGCGCCGTGCCGGCGTAGGAGACGATGCCGAGGTTCATCCCCTGGGGCAGCTCGGTGACGAACTTCTTCGCCGCCTCCTTGGCCGCGTCGAGCCGGTTCGGGCTGACGTCGGTGGACTCCATCGACCGCGAGACGTCGACGACCAGCACCACGGTGGCACGGCTGCGCGGTACCTTCCGCATGGCCTGCGGCCCGGACAGGGCGACCATGAGCAGGATGAGGCCGATGCTCAGCAGCGCGATGGGCAGGTGCCGCCAGCGGTTGCGCCCGGGCGGCGCCACGGAGTCGAGCACCGACATGTTCGCGAACTTGAGCGCGCGCTTCTGCCGCCGCCGCTCGTTGTAGACGTACCCGGCCACGATGGCGAGCACGACCGGGATGCCGAGCAGCCAGATCGGGGTGGCGAGCGAGGTCAGTCCGCCCATGTCAGGAAGCACCAGCCAATCCACGTCGACGCGCGGCGACGAACCGCACGATGTCGGCGAGCCAGTCGCGGTCGGTCCGCAGGGCGAGGATCGGCGCACCGACGCCGCGCAGCGTGCGGGCCACTCGCGTGCGGTGCTCCTGCGCCGCGGCGGCGAACCGCTCCTGCAGCTCGGGGGTCACGGTCAGTTCGCGGACGGCGCCGGACTCGGCGTCGCGCAGCGCGATCTCACCCACGTCGGGGAGCTCGACGTCGCGCGGGTCGAGCACCTCGACGGCGAGCACCTCGTGGCGCGCCGCGAGGCCGCGCAGCTCGCGGACGTAGTCCACGTCGCCGAGGAAGTCGCTGATCACCACGACGAGTCCGCGCGGCTGCTCGGGGCGGCGCAGCGCGTCCAGGGCGATGCGCAGGTCACCGCGCGTCCCCTCGACGGCGCGGGGCGCGGAGGCGATCGCGCGCAGCACCTTCTGCCGCTGCGCCCGGCCGGACTTGGGCTGCACGCGGATCAACTGCGCACCGTTGGTGACCAGGCAGCCGACGCGGTTGGCAGCGCCGCTGACCAGGTGCACCACGGCGGCGGACGCGGCCACCGCGAGGTCGCGCTTCGTGCCGCCGGTCGAGCCGAAGTCCATCGACGCGGACAGGTCGACCACGATCCAGGTCTGCAGCTCGCGGTCGGCGATCATCTGCCGCACGTGCGGGTGCGTGGTGCGGGCCGTGACCGACCAGTCCATCAGGCGCACGTCGTCACCGGGCGTGTACGGGCGCGACTCCCCCGGCTCCGAGCCGGGACCGGGCAGGAGCCCTTGGTGATCGCCCTTGAGCACGCCGTCGAGCCGCCGGCGGACCAGCAGTTCGAGCATCTTCAGCGAGGCCTGCATCCGCGCCTCGTCGACCATGCCGCCGGCGAAGCTCGGCAGCGGCGTGTGCGGCGCGGCGGCACCCGTCGGCCGGTCGGGGGGTGTAGCCGGCATCGTCAGCCCTGCGGCTGCTGCGCGGGCGCGAACTGCTGCGGGGCGTGCGGCGGCTGCTGCGGCACGGGCTGCCCGACGACCTGCGGCAGTGCGACGGTCTGCAGCACCCGATTGATCGCCTGGTCGGCCGTGACCTCGTCCGCCAGGGCGTCGTAGCTCATCACGAGGCGGTGGCGCAGCACGTCCGGGATGATCTCGACGACGTCCTGCGGGACGACGTAGTCGCGGCCGCGGAGCAGCGCGAGGGCGCGGGCGGCGGCGACGATGCCCAGCGTCGCGCGGGGCGAGGCGCCGTAGGTGATCCAGGACGCCACGTCGTCGAGCCCGAACTCCCGCGGGGTCCGGGTCGCGGCGATGACGCGCACCACGTAGTCGACGAGCGCGTGGTGCACGAAGACCTCGCTCGCGGCGCGCTGCAGGCGCTGCACCGAGGCGGGGTCGAGCACCTGCGAGGGCACGGGCGGAGTGGTGCCCATGCGGTAGACGATCTCCCGCTCCTCCTCGATCGACGGGTAGCCGACGACCACCTTGAACAGGAAACGGTCGCGCTGCGCCTCCGGGAGCGGGTACACGCCCTCGTTCTCGATGGGGTTCTGCGTCGCGAGCACGAGGAAGGGATCGGGCATCGGGTAGGTCTGGCCGCCGATGGAGACCTTGCGCTCGGCCATGACCTCGAGCAGCGCGGACTGGACCTTCGCGGGGGCGCGGTTGATCTCGTCGGCGAGCAGGAAGTTGGCGGAGACCGGGCCGATCTCCGTATCGAACTGCTCCTTGCCCTGCCGGTAGATGCGGGTACCGATGAGGTCGGAGGGCACCAGGTCGGGCGTGAACTGGATGCGGGAGAAGGAGCCGCCGACCACGGTGGCGAAGGTCTCGACGGCCAGGGTCTTGGCGACGCCGGGAACGCCCTCGAGCAGCACGTGCCCCTTGGCGAGCATGCCCACCAGGATCCGCTCGACGAGCTGGTCCTGGCCCACGATCACGCGCTTGACCTCGTAGACCGCCCGCTCGAGCAGCTTGACCTCATCGCTCGAGGCGATCTCCGGTCCCTGTGAGTGCGTCACGCATTCCCCTTCGTCGTCGTTCCCCCGGCCCGTGCGGGCCCGTCCGAGCGCGGGCCGCGACGGCCCGTTCCCACGAGCGTACTGAATCCCCGGCGGTCAGCTGTTGATCACACGCACGCCCTGCGACAGGAACGTCGAGGCGTCGAAGGGGGCGATCCGCACGGCGCCGCCGGACTGCGGGGACTCGAGGATCTGGTTGTTGCCGAGGTACATCGCCACGTGCTGGGTGCCGCCCGGGCCGCGGAAGACCATGTCGCCGCGCTTGAGCTGGCTGATCGGCACCTTGTTGCCCGTCGTGTACTGGTAGCCCGAGTACTTGGGCAGGGCGATGCCGACCGCGGCGTACATGTAGGCCATCAGGCCCGAGCAGTCGAAGCCGACGCGGTTGTAGTCGCCGAAGCTGTCGGCGACGCCGCCGTCACGGACGCCCTTGGTGGCGCCCCAGGCGTTGCCGCCGCCCCAGGCGTACTGCACGCCGATGACGGACATGCCGCGCTGGATCACGGTCTCGATCATCTGGGCGCCGCTCATGCCGGCAGCACTGGTCGCCGCCTGCACGGCGGGCGCCGCGGCCTGCGGCGCGGGTGCCTGCTGGCCCGTCAGCGCACCGAACGGGTTGGTGAACAGCGACGACGCCTGGCCCACGATGTTCTGGGCGAACGACCGGGCCGCTGCGAGCGGGTCCGCGGAGTCGACCGCGCCGGCCTGCGGAGCCGCGGCCTGAGCGGCGGGGGCCTGGCCGGCGGGCGCCTGCGCTTGCGGCGCCTCGGCCGGGGCGGCGGGTGCCGCGATCTGCTGCGTCTGCTGCTCGTCGACCACGTACTGCGCGTAGATCTTCTGCTGTGCCGCGCGGTCATCGGCGCGCTTGGCCTCGTCGAGTGCGCGCTGCGCCAGTTCACGCTGGGCGCTGAGCTTGGTCTGCTCCTGCTCCTGGGTGGAGAGCGCGGCGACCGTCGTGGTGATGGAGTCCTCGGCGGAGCGCTTGCGGTCGACGGCGGCGGCGGTCGCGGCATCGGCCTGGACCTTGGCGGCCCGCGCCGCGGTACGGGAGGCCTCGGCGCGCGATTTCGCGGCCTGCAGGTCGCCCAGTGCGGCACGCTGCTTGTCGGCGACGATGCGCAGGGTGGACGCCCGATCGACGGCATCGCCGGGATCGTTGCCGCCGAGGGTGTTGATCAGGGCGCCGGCACTGTTGCCCTGGGCGTACGCGGCGCGCACGACGGTGTCGAACTTGTCCTGCGCGGTCTTGATCTTCGCGTCGGACTCGGCGACCGCTGTCTCGGAGACCTTGATCGCTCCGGCGGCGGCGGTCGCGGCGTCGCGCGCGGACTGCAGATCGACCACTGCGCGGTTGACGGACTGCCGCTTGGACGCGACGTCACCGCGCAGGTCCGCAATGCGCTGATCGGCCTGCGCGATGCGGTCGACCAGTGCGGCGACCACATTGGCGGGGTTCGCGTCGGTGCCGTTGGGCTCGGCGAAGACCGGTCCCGCGGCAGCGACGGATCCGGCCACCAGCGAGCTGGTGGCCACGACCGCGAGCAGCGACCGCGCAGCGAGATTCGTGGCGGGGTATGCCGTACGCCTCAAGGTGTCTCCCTCAACTCAAGACTTGTTCAGACCCGATGAGTACGCGTGGGCAACACGCACAACATTGGCTTCAGACGTACCGTACGGCACTTTCACAACAAGAGAAAACAGCAACCACAAATTACACAGGTGTGAGTTTCTTGAAGACCGCCTCTACCAGGGCGTATGACAAAACTGAGAATGGTATTCGAATCGGACAGCGTGATCGAATCACACAGCTGGAATTTCGAATGAATGTGCGTTATTCGTTCGATCGAACGGCGGAGGCGCCATTCTCTTCGGACGCGCTCGACGCCGAACCGGGCGTCGCGGACGCCGGGATGGGGCCGTCGGTCGCCGAACCCGCGCCCGCAGAGGAGGCCGTCCGGCGCTCCGCGTCGACCTCACGGCTGCGCCGCCGGGTCACGACGCGAGCGACGCCGGCCAGTGCGGCGACCAGCAGCACCAACACCACGGTGAACCCCGTCCACGGGAAGGTGGCGTCGTTCGCGACGTCGGCGAAGTCCTCGGCGGCCTTCGGCGGGTTGTGCAGCGCGAGCCGGCCGGTGTGGCCGTCCTGGCCCTTCTCGATCTGGTAGCGCGAGAGCTGGGTGGAGTAACCGGCCACCTGGCTGGGCGACATCACGAGGACCGTCATCGGTCCATCCGACTGCTTGCCGAGCTGAGTCCCGAGATCACGCAGCGAGGTGTCGGGGTTGTAGTCGTGCGCGAGCACGACCACCTGGAAGTTCTCGATCCCCTGCGCGCGTGCATCCTTGACGACCTGCACCAGCTGCGGCGCGGAATCGGCGTGCGCCGGGTTGAGCACGGCGACGCCGTCGACGGCGAGATCCGCCTGCAGCGCGGACAGATCGACGTCGGTCGGCACTTCGGTGAGAATCGGCAGCGGACCCATGGGCCTCACAGTACGACACGCCCGCGAGGGTGCCCGGAACGAGGCACAATGAGCTACGTCCCGCGAGTTTCAGCCCCGACGACTCTCACAGGACAAGCGTACTGTATTATCGACTTCAGGCACCGACACAGCCCGTCGGTGCACACCACAAACGTTGAGTGGAGCTGACGTGAGCAAGAGCATCGATTCCTTCTCGTCGCGCGGCACGCTCGAGGTGGGCGATCAGTCATACGAGATCTTCCGCCTCAGCGCCGTGCCCGGCACCGAGAAGCTGCCCTACGCCTTGAAGGTCCTCGCAGAGAACCTGCTGCGGACCGAGGACGGCGCGAACATCACTACCGATCACATCAACGCCCTGGCGAACTGGGATCCCTCGGCCGAGCCGAGCGTCGAGATCCAGTTCACGCCGGCGCGCGTGATCATGCAGGACTTCACGGGCGTCCCGTGCATCGTGGACCTCGCCACCATGCGCGAGGCCGTCACGGCCCTGGGCGGCGACCCCAACAAGGTCAACCCGCTCTCCCCCGCCGACATGGTCATCGACCACTCGGTGATCCTGGACGTCTTCGGCACCGCCGACGCCCTCGAGCGCAACGTCGACCTCGAGTACCAGCGCAACGGCGAGCGCTACCAGTTCCTGCGCTGGGGCCAGGGCGCGTTCGACGACTTCAAGGTCGTCCCCCCGGGCATGGGCATCGTCCACCAGGTCAACATCGAGTACCTCGCGCCGGTCGTCATGACCCGCAACGGCCAGGCCTACCCGGACACCTGCGTCGGCACCGACTCGCACACCACGATGGAGAACGGCCTGGGCGTCCTGGGCTGGGGCGTCGGCGGCATCGAAGCCGAGGCGGCCATGCTGGGCCAGCCGGTCTCCATGCTCATCCCCCGCGTCGTCGGCTTCAAGCTCACCGGTGAGATCCAGCCGGGCGTCACCGCCACCGACGTGGTGCTCACCGTGACCGACATGCTGCGTCAGCACGGCGTCGTCGGCAAGTTCGTCGAGTTCTACGGCAAGGGCGTCGCCGAGGTGCCGCTGGCCAACCGCGCCACCCTGGGCAACATGAGCCCCGAGTTCGGCTCCACCGCCGCGATCTTCCCGATCGACGAGGAGACCATCAACTACCTGCGCCTGACCGGCCGCACCGACGAGCAGCTCGCGCTCGTCGAGGCGTACGCCAAGGAGCAGGGCATGTGGCACGACGCCGACCACGAGCCCGCCTACTCCGAGTACCTCGAGCTGGACCTCGGCACCGTCGTGCCGTCGATCGCCGGCCCGAAGCGCCCGCAGGACCGCATCCTCCTGTCGGAGTCGAAGGTCGCCTTCCGCAAGGACATCCACAACTACGTGGAGACCAACCACCCGGCCGAGCACACGCAGCTCGACGAGGCCGTCGAGGAGTCCTTCCCGGCGTCCGACCCCGCCGCCCTGTCCTTCGCGGACGACGGTGCCGTCAACGTCCAGTCGGCCGCCACCGGTGCCGAGGGCCGTCCGTCTAAGCCGGTCACCGTGACCGGTGAGCGCGGCACCTTCGTGCTCGACCACGGCGCGGTCGCGGTCGCGGGCATCACGTCCTGCACCAACACCTCGAACCCGTCGGTCATGCTGGGCGCGGCCCTGCTCGCCCGCAACGCCGTCGAGAAGGGCCTGACCACCAAGCCCTGGGTCAAGACCAACATGGCCCCCGGCTCGCAGGTCGTCAACGACTACTACGAGAAGGCCGGCCTGTGGCCGTACCTCGAGAAGCTCGGCTACTACCTGGGCGGCTACGGCTGCACCACGTGCATCGGCAACACCGGCCCGCTGCCCGACGAGATCAGCAAGGCCGTCAACGACGAGGACCTGACCGTCGTCGCGGTGCTCTCGGGCAACCGCAACTTCGAGGGCCGCATCTCGCCCGACGTGAAGATGAACTACCTGGCGTCCCCGCCGCTGGTCATCGCCTACGGCCTCGCGGGCACGATGGACTTCGACTTCGAGACCGACGCGCTGGGCAAGGATCACGACGGCAACGACGTCTTCCTCAAGGACATCTGGCCGTCGGCGCAGGAGATCGACGACACGATCAAGAGCGCCATCAACCAGGACATGTTCCGCAAGTCCTACTCGACCATCTTCGCCGGCGATCACCGTTGGCAGAACCTCGCCACCCCCGAGGGCGACACCTTCGCCTGGGACGAGGACTCGACGTACGTCCGCAAGGCGCCGTACTTCGACGGCATGACGATGGAGCCGGAGCCCGTCTCCGACATCTCCGGTGCCCGCGTCATGGCGCTGCTCGGCGATTCGGTCACCACCGACCACATCAGCCCCGCCGGCCCGATCAAGCCCGGCACCCCCGCGGCCCAGTACCTGGACTCGCACGGTGTGGCGCGCAAGGACTACAACTCGCTGGGTAGCCGTCGTGGCAACCACGAGGTGATGATCCGCGGCACGTTCGCCAACATCCGCCTGCAGAACCGCGTTCTCGACACCATCGGTCTCGAGGGCACGCAGGGCGGTTACACCCGCGACTTCACGCAGGAGGGCGGCCCGCAGTCGTTCATCTACGACGCGTGCATGAACTACCAGAAGGCCGGCACGCCGCTGGTCGTCCTGGGCGGCAAGGAGTACGGCTCCGGCAGCTCGCGCGACTGGGCGGCCAAGGGAACCAGCCTCCTCGGTGTCAAGGCCGTCATCGTCGAGTCGTTCGAGCGCATCCACCGCTCGAACCTGATCGGCATGGGCGTCGTCCCGCTGCAGTTCCCGAAGGGCGAGTCGTGGAAGTCCCTCGGGCTCGACGGCACCGAGACCTTCGACATCGCGGGCATCACGGAGCTCAACAACGGCGTGACGCCGAAGACGGTGCACGTGACCGCCACGAAGACGGACGGCACGAAGGTGGAGTTCGACGCGGACGTCCGCATCGACACCCCCGGTGAGGCCGACTACTACCGCAACGGCGGCATCCTGCAGTACGTCCTGCGGAACATGGTCAAGAGCTAGTAGCGACGGTCTCGACCAGTGACGGCGGGTCCGGCCCCAGCGGCCGGGCCCGCCGTTCGCGTAGCCGACACGACTGAACCGTTCCCCGTTCGATCAGGAGCATCGACATGCCCAAGGTCAGCGACGATCACCTCGCCGCGCGGCGCCGTCAGATCCTCGACGGTGCGCGGACCTGCTTCGCCGAGTACGGCTACGACGGTGCCACCGTCCGCCGGCTCGAGGCCGCCACCGATCTCTCCCGTGGCGCGATCTTCCACCACTTCCGCGACAAGGACGCCCTGTTCCTCGCGCTGGCGCGGGAGGACGCGGAGCGGATGGCCGACATCGCCGCCGAGGAGGGGCTGGTGCAGGTCATGCGCGACATGCTCAGCCACCCCGAGCGTTTCGACTGGCTGGGCACGCGCCTGGAGATCGCCCGGCGCCTGAAGAACGACGGCGATTTCCGCGCCGAGTGGACCGAACGGAGCGCCGAGCTCACCGAGGCGACCCTGCGCCGCCTCGAGCGGCAGAAGGAGCGCGGTCGCCTGCGCGACGACCTGCCGACCGACGTGATCCTGGCCTACCTGGACCTCGTCCTGGACGGCCTGGTCACGCATCTCGCCTCCGGCCGCCCGACGGCGGGGCTGGAGGCCGTCCTCGATCTCGTCGAGGAGAGCGTGCGCCGACCGTGACCGACCATCGGTCGCCTGTGCTCAGTGGATGGACCGGGCCTAGCGTCCCTCGGGCGGCGTCGCGTAGAGGAAGACGGCGCCGCCGGGATCCTTCGCGGACCCCATCGTGGCCCACGGGGTGACCTCGGCGGCCCGCAGGATCTCGCCGCCCGCGTCGACGATGCGCCGCTCCGCGGCCGCGGTGTCCTCGACCGTGAGGTAGACCTGCCAGAACGAGGGCGTCGCCTCACCGAACACACCGGACTCGAACAACGGCGCGGCGTCCATGATCCCCGCGACCCCGTCCTGCGCACCCTCCGGGCCGACGAGAACCTGGCTGTAACGGTCCGGCCCGAAGGAGCCCTCCTTGCCGCCGCTGCCGATCTCGTGCAGCGTCCAATCGAAGACGGTGCGGTAGAAGGCGCCCGAGGAGTCGTAGCTGCGGCTCATGCAGTCGAACCAGTACGGCGTGCCCGGCACGCCGCGCTCGACGAAGCCGGGATGCGTTCCCGGCTGCCAGACGCCGATCGCCGCGCCGACCGGGTCGACGAAGAAGCCGAACCGGCCCAGGTCGCCCACGTCCGAGGCGGGAACGATGATCGAGGCACCCGCGTCCACCGCGGCGGCGAGAGTGGCCTCCGCATCGTCGGTGCGCAGATAGGTCGACCAGACGTCGCCGGGGCCCTCACCGCCGTCCTCCGGCGCCATCAGGCCGGCGACGAGGTTGCCGTTCACGCGGAAGTTGCGGTAGCCGCCGAAATCGGGACCGGCCGGGTCGGCCTCCCATCCGAACACGGCGCCGTAGAACTGCACCGCCGCCTCCACGTCGGAGGTCATCAGGTCGATCCACACGGGTGCGCCGGGCTGGGCGTGGTACGCGGTCATGCGGGATACGTTCGCACAGCGGTCCGACACCTGCCGGATTTCCGTGCGGAACCGTCTCAGATCTTCGCCACGCCGCGGGCGTCCCGGTAGACCGCCGCGACACCGCTCGCCGACATCGGCCCCGACTGGATCTTGGCGTCCGAGGCCACGACGGCCTGCAGGGTGATACCTGCGACGAGGAAGTCGGCGACCGAGCGGCGGGTGTGATCGGCGGAGGTGACGAGCACGGCGCCGTTGCCGAAGCCGTTCTGCTGCATGAGCACCGCGGTGTTGATCGCGTTGCCCTGGGTGGACCCCGCCTTCTCCTCGGTGTAGATGCGCGTGCCGGAGACGCCCTGCCCGAGCAGCCACTCCTTCATCGCCGCGGCCTCGGTCTTGCCCGCCTTCGGCGCGCCGCCGGTCACCACGATCGGGAAGGACGGGTACGCCTGCGCGACCGCGAGCCCCTTCATCAACCGCTCGACGAGGATCGGCCGCAGGGCGCCGTTGTCCTCGAGGCCGTAGCCCAGGATCACGATCACGGTGCCGGGGGCGACGCCGCCGGGAACCTGATCGGTGAGCGGGAAGGTGAGCGCCTTGTTGACGTTCGTCATCAGCGCCACCACCTTCTGCGCCTGGTCGATCGGCATCTGGTTGACGGCGGCCTGCGCGCCGGCGGTGTCGCCCGCGGCCTGGCGCTCGATCGCCTGGTCGGTCAGCGACGACGTCGACGTCGAGGCCGACGGTGCCGCCCCCGCGGTACCGGAGGTCGCGGTCGCGATCGCGGCGACCGCCACCGTCGCCGACAGAACCGAGCGGATGAAACCAGAGACACGCATCTTGACCTCCGTGACAAATGTGACTGCTGGTGGAAAACTACACCACCGAGGTCTGTGTTGCACACGTGAAGCGTGACATCTGTGACCGAGCAGGCGTTCCGCACTGCCGGCCGACCGGATCAACCGGCGGTCAGCTGATCTCCCAGCTGTCCTCGCCGGTCATCGGGCCGACCTTGAGGGTCAGCGTCCCGGTCGCCCCGCCTTCGGCCTTCACCGGGCAGGTGAACGACCCGCCGGGCGCTTCCGCCTTCAGGCCGGTGCCGCAATCGACGGTGACCTTCTGCTTGGTCTGCTCCGAGACGCTGGGTGCGAGTTGCGCACCCAGAGTGCTGAGGTTGAAGAGCTTCTTGGTGGTCACGAACGACGAGTTCATGTCCTCATCCTTGACGGTGACCTCCACCGGAACCGTCGCCTCACCGACCTTCGCGTCGCACATGAACTTCGAACCCGGCTTCGGGCTCTTCTCCGACTCGTCGCACGTCACCGAATCGACCTTCTGGCCGATCTTCCCGTACTCCGCGTCCAGCTTCTCCGTGATCTGCTTCTCCACCTTCGAGAAATCGATCGTGGTGCCGAACAGCGAGCAGCCCGCCATCGCGGGCGTCAGGACGGCGAGGGCGAGAAGTGTGGATTTCGTCTTCATGAATCGAACATATCGCATACACGAAGAGCAGCGAACCCCGCCTCAACTCGCCGCGGGCAGCGCCATCCCGAGTTCCCGGAACACCGCGCGGGCGCGATCCGGGTAGTCGGTGATGAGCCCGTCCACCCCGTCGTTCAGCAGCGCGCGCATCGTCGCGGGATCGTTGACGGTCCAGGGGATGACCTTCAGCCCCTGATCGTGGGCACGCCGGATCAGGGCCGCGGTGGTGAAGCGGACGAAGTCCGCGTCGCCGATGCCGCCGTCCTGCGGATCGCCCTGCACCGGCGAGATCGTGGTCAGGCCCGGAATCGTCGTCTTCGCGGCCCGCACCCAGTCGCCGTCGTAGTCGTCCACGTCGAGGCCGAGCCACGGCGACGCACCGGCCTTGCCGGTCTGCAGGAACTGCTCGCCGTTGGTGAGCGCGATGAGCCCGACGCCCGGCAGCATCGGGCCGATCTCCCGCAGGGCCGTCCAGTCGAAACTCTGGATCGTCACCTGTCGGGCGAGGCCGGAACGCGTGATCTCCTCCGCCACCGCCCGCACGAACTCACCGCGCGGCGCCGTCTCCGACGGTGCCCCGGCCTCCACCTTGGTCTCGATGTTCATCCGCACCGGCGAGCGCCGGGCGCGGACGAGGTCGAACAGTTCACGCAGTTCGGGGATCCGGGCCCCGCTGACCACTCGCTGCGATGCGGCGAGCTTCTCATAGCCGCAGTTCATCGTGCGGATCTGCGCGTAGGTCAGGTCGCGAACGTACTTGCCGACGTACGGGTACTGCGGGTCGCCGGGTGTCGCCGGCGCGGTGTCGACGCACTTGCGCGCATCCACCTTCCGGTCGTGCGTGATCACGACCTTCCGGTCCTTGGTCACCTGCGTGTCCAACTCCAGCGTGGTGACGCCGAGCCGCATCGCGGCGGAGAAGCCCTCCAGGGTGGACTCCGTCTGCAGGCCGAGCCCACCCCGGTGCGCCTGCAGGTCGACGGTCCGCGGCGCCGCCCCGGCCGGGGCCGCCCCCACCAGCAGCGCGAGGCACACGGACACGATCGACAACCGGCGCAGGTTCATGGCTCGCACGCTAGGCGGCGACGGTGAACCGGACCTGTCCGCGACGTTACGTGCGCCCCGATACACTGGACCGTCGCACACGCAAGGGGAGGTACACGATGGCGCAATCACGCCGCCCGCTCGCGTCGCTCCCGGCGCGGATGTCGGCCGCGCAGCTGTACGCCGCGTTCACGGACAACGCCGACAATGACGTCGCGCTCCGCCTGCTCCGCTCCCCCAACGCCGTCGCCTACCTCGCGCTCATGGCAGCGCGACTGGGCACGGGGCCCGTCGACGCGGAGGAGCTGGGGGACGCGCTCACCGTCGACCTGCAGTCCCTCGCGCACCACTTCACCGACCGCGCCCGTCCGGTCCCCGCCGGCCCCGATGTCCTCGACAGCTGGGTCAAGGCCGGGTACGTCTCGCGCACGCTCGACGAGGACGATCGCGAATCCATCCAGCTCACCCGCGGCGCCACGACGGCGCTCGGCCAGGTGCAGGCGGTCTCGCTGGACCGCAACGTCGCCACCGAGACCGCGCTCGAGCTCGTGACGGCCCGACTGTCCGCGGTGGCGGTCACCGTCAGCGCCGATCCCGACGATCACCTGCGTGCTCTGGACGAGCAGATCGCCGAGCTCACCCGCCGCCGCGAAGCCCTCAAAGCCGGCCTGGTCCCCGAGTACGACCGGGACAAGGTGGTCGACGACCTCAAAATCGTCAGCTCGCTGGCCGAGCGCATGCCGGCGGACATCCTGGGCTACGGCGAGAAGCTGCGCGAGCACACGCGCGCCCTGCTCACGCACGGGCTCGACGCATCCGATTCCAGCGAGGCCGAGGCGTACGCCAAGACGCTCCAGCGCCTCTTCGACGGCCACGACGAGCTCGCGAACACCCCGGAGGGCAAGGCCTTCGACGCCTTCTACACGCTGCTCTCCGACCATCGCCTGCGCCGCCAGCTGGAAACGTCGGTCGCGTCCGTCGTCACCGAAGTCCAGTTGCCGGACGACCTCAGGGACTCCCTCACCGGCTTCCTCGACCGCATGTGGATGCAGGTCCAGCGGGTCGACGAGATCCGCGGGCAGGTCTACCGGCGCATCAACACCTTCGTCAAGGACGGCGACTTCCTGCAGTACCAGTCGCTGCGCGCCCGGATCACCGAGGCGCAGCGGGCGGCAGTCGACGCGTTCGACACCACCTCCGCCTCCCGCGACACCGGCCTCGCCGTCCCCATGTCCGCCGTCGACACCAGCTCCGTCGGCGCGCTGCGCTTCCACGACGGCATCGTCACCCTGCCGCCCGAGGTGCGGGAGACCTCCGGCGAGTTCACCATCGACCCCGCCCGCCTCGTCGGCCGTGAGGCCATCGACTGGGACGCGCTCGCCACCGCCGTCAACGAGGCCGTCCGCGCGTCCGACGGTGCGACCCTCACCGAGATCCTCGCGGCGATCGACGCGCCTCGCGCCGGCGACGTGGTCGGCGTCTGGTCACTCGGCGCGCGGTACGGCACCGTCGACGAGGACCGCCTGGTGACGATCCTCGCGCACACGGCCCGCGGGCCCCGTGAGATGACGGTGCCGCACGTGGAGTTCGCCGCCGCGCTCCCGCCCCTGACCCCCGCCTCGGCCGCGCCCGAGCCGACCACCCTGTTCGAGGAGTGAGAGTGACCGACGAGACCGTGGACGACTCCCTGGACATCGCCGCCGACGAGGCCCTGCCCGAGATCGACCTCGCCGACTTCAGCATCGCGGACGACGAGGCGGTGAAGTCGCTGCGCGGCGCCGACACCGCGCCCCGCTTCGACGGCGACACCTCCGCGCTGCCGAACTCGGTCTGTTACGCGCTGCAGGAGCTGATCGCCGCGCCGCACGTCTCCGCCAGATCCAAGAACTGGGCGGTGATCGAGGCCGAGGAGACGCTGCTGCGCAGCCGGCTCTCCGAGCTGAACCTGCTGCTGGAGATCAACCGCGAGACCAAGCACGCCTTCACCCGCCAGGTCAGCGAGAACGACCCGCGGCAGCGGAACCTGCTGCGCGCGCAGAGCCTCTCGCTCGCGGCGTCGGTGCTGGCGCTGTTCCTGCGCCTCAAGCACCTCTCCAGCCCGGACGAGACCGCCGTCGTGGAGCGGCAGGAGATGATCGACCACCTGCTGACCTTCCGCCCCGCCCGCGACACCGACGAGGCCGGCTTCGTGAAGAAGGCCGATGCGGCGATCAACCAGCTGGAGACCCGCCGCCTGATCCGTCGCGTGGGCACGAGCGACCGGTACGCCGTGCACTCGGTGATCGCCTCGCTGCTCACCCCCGAACAGGTCGACCTCTACACCGCCGCGTACCGCGACCTCGCCAGCACCGATCAGGACCTCGGCGAGGCCGCCGCGCCCGTCGACGGAGCGGATGAGCCGGACGGCGAGGACGGCACCGTCGACCTCGATTCCGCACCCGAGCACGAGACGCAGGAGCAGCAGTGACCCGCAAGCATCTCGGCCAGTACCGCCTCACCCGCCTGCAGGTGGTCAACTGGGGCACCTTCGACGGCTACAAGGACTTCCCCATCGACGAGCGGGGCGTGATCCTCACGGGCCCGTCGGGTTCCGGCAAGTCCTCGCTGATGGACGCGCACTCGGTGGTACTGCTGCCCACCTACGACCAGTCCTTCAACGCCTCCGCCGACATGACGGCCAAGGGCGCCAAGCGCGCCGCCCGCTCCATGGCGGACTACGTGCGCGGCGCCTGGTCGGTGAACGACGACGAGCACCAGCAGTCCAAGGTGCAGTACCTGCGCGGCGAGTCGGCGACGTGGTCCGCGGTGGCCGCGACCTACGACAACGGCGCGGGCAACGTCACGACCGCCGTCGCCGTGAAGTGGTTCCCCGGCTCCGGCACCGATGGTGCCTCGCTCAAGTCCTGGTACCAGATCCACACCGGCGCTTTCGATCTCCTCGACCTGCAGGGCTGGGCGACCGCGGGCTTCGACACCCGCGGCTGGCGCGCGCGGCACACCGGTGTCGAATCCTTCGACACACAGGCCGCCTACCAGGACGCGCTGCGCCGCCGTGTCGGCATCGGCACCTCCAGCGCCGCGCTGGCGCTGCTCGGCAAGGCGAAGGCGATGAAGAACGTCGGCGACCTGGACGCCTTCATCCGCACCTACATGCTCGACCGGCCGCAGACCTACGCCCGCGCGGAACGACTGGTCGAGAACTTCACCCAGCTCGACGAGGCGTACCGGGCGGCGGCCCGCGCCGAGGCGCAGGAGAAGGTGCTGCGGCCCATGCCGGAGGCCTACGCCAAGTACCGTTCCGCCACCGTCGGGACCACCCGCGCCGCCGACCTGCTGGGCGCGCCTGTGCGGTCCTACCTGCGCGGCCACAAGCTGCGTCTGCTGCAGGAGCAGATGGACCGGATCGAGGGCGAGCGCGCCGGCATGGACGGGCAGATCGCTCGCTGGGAGGACCGGGCCGAGGAGCGCAAGATGCGCTACAACGAGCTGCTGCACCGGCTCCGGCAGGAGCAGGGCGAGGTCGGTGTGCTCGAGGCCGAGCTGCAGTCCCGCGAGCTGCAGACCCAGGCCCGCCAGCGCGCCTACGAGCGGTTCGCCGCGGCCGTGGAGAAGCTGGGCGAACGCGCGCCGGAGTCGGCGGAGGAGTTCGCCGCTCTGCGCGAACAGGTTCCGGGCATCCGCGACCGCGCGACCGAAGCGGCCGAGGCCCTCGCGGGCCGCGTGCACTCGGCGTACACCGACGAGTCGGACGCCCGCCGCGCCGTCGAGTCCGTCGACGACGAGCTCTCCGTGCTCGACCGCCGCGCCTCCCTGCTGCCGCCCGCCCTGCTGGATCAGCGCGACGCGATCGCCCGCGCCACCGGCGTTCCCGCCGAGGAACTTCCGTACGCGGCGGAGCTCATCGACGTCCGGCCCGAGGAGCAGGCGAGGTGGGCCGGCGCCGCCGAGCGCGTGCTGCGCCCGCTCGCCACCACGCTGCTCGTTCCGGCGGAGCACCAGCGGGCCGTCGCCGATCACGTCAACGCCACCCGCGTGCAGGGCGTCCTCACCTATCAGGTGGTCGACGGTGCCGATTCCACCCGCCCGGCACCGGATTCCCTCGCGGCCAAGCTGACGGTCGACGAGTCGAGCGAGGCCGGCCGGTGGCTGGCCGGCGCGGTCGCCCGCGCCGCGCGCCACACCTGCGTGGACTCCCCCGCCGAGCTGGAGCGGCACGAGCAGGCCGTCACCCCGGAGGGACTGGTCAAGGGCGCGGGCGGCCGGTTCCGCAAGGACGACCGCCGGGCCGTCTCCGACCGCTCGCAGTGGGTGCTCGGCACCAACACCGGCTCCAAGCGCGAAGCGCTGCAACGCCGTCGCGACGAGCTGGCCGCCGTGCACGCCAAGGCCGCCGAGGCGTCCGCGACGCTGCGCGACGACCTCGCCGAGCACAAGGCAGTCGCCGACAGCGCAGCCGGCGTCCTCGGCTACACGTCGTGGGCGGAGCTCGACCACTGGGCGGCGAAGGCCGAGGCCGAGGAGCTGGCCGACCGGATCTCCGACGCCCGCTCGGGCAACGCCGATCTGGGCGAGCTTGAGCTGCAGGCCGACAACGCCTACGGCGAGCTGGCGGAGGCGCAGACCCGGATCGGCGCACTCACCGAGACCATGAACCGCGCCGGCACCGAATTCGACGACCTACTGGCCGAATTCGAGAAGATCGACGGCGAGAGCGCGCCCAGGCTCACGGAGGAGGACGAGGACTTCCTCGCCACGGCGCTGTGGCACCTGCTCACCGCCGACGAGGCCCGCCCCCGGCGGCTCACCCTGGAGACCTTCGGCGAGATCCGGGCCGACCTGCGGGCCGAGCTGGAGCGCCAGCAGAACGCGGCGACCGCGGAGCGCGACGCCGCCGAGGCGCGGATCGTGCGCACCGCGGAGCAGTTCCTGCGCGAATGGCCGGACGCCTCCACCGAACTCACCGCCGACGCGGCCTCCGCGCCCGACTTCGTCGCGGTGCACGAGAACCTCGTCGCACACGGGCTCGCAGCCGCGACGGAGAAGTTCCGGCGGCTCATCACCACCGACGTGAGCCACTCCGTGTCGAACCTGTTCAAGGAGGTCGACGACACGCACCGCGCCATCACCCGCGGCATCGCCGACGTCAACGCCGGCCTGCGCCGGGTCGAATTCAACGAGGGCACGTACCTGCAGATCGCCTACGCCGCCCGCCCCACGCCGGAGGCGACGGAGTTCGCGAAGCTGGTCGACGACATGGTGCGCGACGCCCCCGCCGCGAAGCGCGCCGAGCCCGCGGCGATGGCCGCGCAGTTCAAGCGGATCCGCGGACTGGTGCTCCGGCTCACCGGCGACGACCCGGAATCGCGGCGCTGGACCGAGAACGTCCTCGACGTGCGCACCGGCTACTCCTTCTACGGCCGGGAGAACGCGGTCGGCGCCGAGCCGGACGCCCCCGCCGTGGTCACCTACCGCAACACCGCGACGAACTCCGGTGGCGAGCAGGAGAAGCTGGTCGCCTTCTGCCTCGCGGCGGCGCTGAGCTTCGCCCTCGGCAGCCACGGGATCGACGGATCGAACGAGCCCGCGTTCGCGCCGCTCATGCTCGACGAGGCGTTCAGCAAGTCCGACGAGCGGTTCTCCGCGCAGTCTCTGCGCGCCTTCGAGCAGTTCGGCTTCCAGCTGATCATCGCCGCCCCGATCCGCATGGTCGGCATCGTCGAGCCCTTCATCGGGCAGGTCATCCTCGTGGACAAGCAGGTCACGCCCGACGGTGCCCGTTCCGACGCCCGGTACGCCACGTTCGGCGAGCTCGCCCCGTCGCGCTGATCGAACGCCGAGTCAGTCGGCGGCGCCGGCGCGGTGCGCGCGCGGCGTGCGGCCGAACCGCCGGTTGAACGCCGTGCTGAAGGCACTCGCGGAGCCGTAGCCGACGGAATCGGCGATGAACGCGATGCCGCGGGCCGCCCAGCGCGGATCGGTGAGCCGGTCCCGGGCGAGCTCGAGGCGCTCGCCGCGCACGGCGTCGGAGAAGGTCTCGCCGGTGCGGGAGAGCACCGCCTGGATGTGCCGCGCCGACCAGCCGACGGCCGCGGCGACACCGGCGAGGCTGAGGTCCGGCTCGGTGGCGTGCGCGCGCACGTGGCGCAGCACCGCGGCCCGCACCTCGTCGTCGGCGGTGCCGGCACCGTCGGCCTCCCCGCTCGCGGCGAGGCAGAACAGGTCCACGGCGCGATCGCACGCGGCGTCGAACTCCGCCGCCGTCAGTTGCTCCCGCTCATCGATGAGCGCCGCCGCCAGATCCCGCGTGACGCGGCCCAGCCCGCGTCCGCCGCGCAGCCGCACGCCCTCCTTGGCGACCGAGCCGAGCGTCCGCGAGACCCGGTGCTCGGGGATGAGCAGAGCCAGCGCGGAGGCGTCGTCCTCGTGGGCCAGCACGAACGGCGAGTCGATCGAGACCAGCACCATCTCCCCCGGCAGCAGGGCGCTCTCGGTGACGTCGCCGCCCACGTGCAGCGCACCCTTCAGGGGCATGAACAGCTCGTAGTGGCCGCGCGGGTCGTTGCGGATGCCCCGCGCGTCGCGGCGCACGTGCTCGCGCTGGCTGGTCCACGACACGAGCTGGTACTCGTCGGTGCGCTGGCGCAGCACGTCGCCGCGGTAGCCGTCGCCGTCGAAGGAGATGTCGAACTCGCCGTGGACGCCGCTGCACCAGTCGCGCCACGCGCCGTGGGCGCGGGCGCCCGTGAGGCGCCGCTCGGCCCCGGTGACCAGGCCGTCGATCGTGTACGGCACGCCCGCTCCTCCCCTCTCGCGGCGCATGCGCCTGCGCGAAAGAACCGTGCGCGCGGGCGAACGTTCCGCCGTCGCGCGCTTCCTACCTTCGATTGTGACACGCATCACCACCGGCCGAGCCCGGTGCACCGTCAGGAGGACCGATGACCGATCAGACCGTGACCGCACCCGCCCTCGGCGACCTGCTCGCCGAGGCACCGTCGAACTGGGGCAAGTGGGGCCCCGACGACGAGGTGGGCTCGCTCAACTACCTCGGACCGGAGCAGGCGGTGGCCGCTGCGGCGCTGGTCCGCAGCGGCAAGGTCTTCACGCTGCAGCGGCTCATCGGCGATCCGAAGGGCGACCCGGTGTGGCCGGGCCGCAGCCCCGCGGTCCGCACGCAGATCATGGACGAGGCGACGTGGGACGGCGCGGAGGCGCCGCAGTTCCCGGGTGGGCTGCACTACGCGGACGACAAGATCGACGCCTTCCTGCAGGGGTCCACGCAGTACGACGCCCTGGGGCACGTCTGGTACGACGGCAAGCTGTGGAACGGCTTCGACGCCCGCACCACCGTCGGCGGCATGGACGTCGCCAGTGTCGAGCCGATCGCGCAGCGCGGCGTCGTGGGACGGGGCGTGCTCCTCGACATGGCGCGCTTCCGCGGCAAGGACCATCTCGACACCGCCGAGACCTTCGACCACACCGATCTCGAGGCGTGCGCCGCCGCGCAGGGCGTGCAGCTGCGCCCGCGCGACGTACTGCTGATCCGCACCAACTACCTTCAGCTCTTCTTCGAGCTGGGCGATGCGTTCTACGAGGGCTTCTGCGAGCCCGGCCTGCAGTACAGCCCGGAACTGGTGCAGTGGTTCGCGGACAACGAGATCCCGAACCTGGTGACCGACACCATCGCCAACGAGGTGACCACCGACCAGAACAACGGCGTCGCGCTCACGCTCCACTGCGCGCTGATGCGGAACCTCGGCGTCGTCTTCACCGAGATCACCGATCTCGAGGCCCTCGCGGCCGACTGCGCCGCCGACGGCGTCTACGAGTTCATGTACACCGCCGCCCCGCTGAAGATCGCGCAGGGCAGCGGCGCGCCCGTCAACCCGGTCGTGGTGAAGTGACCGCAGTGACGGGGTATGCGCAGCGGTCGTGGGCGGGCCGGTACGAGACGCTGCCCGCGGACGTGGACATCGCCTTCGACAGTGCACTCGAGATGTTCCGGGCCGGCGTCGCGAGCCACCCCGACCAGGCGGCGATCCGCTACTTCGACGGGACGATCACCCGCCGCGAGCTGGACGAGCTGACGGACGCGCTCGCGGCGGGCCTGCTGGCCGAGGGATTCTCGCCCGGGGACCGCCTCGCGCTCTACCTGCAGAACGTGCCGCAGTTCGTGATCGGGATGGTCGCCGCGTGGAAGGCCGGCGGCTGCACCGTCTCGATCAATCCGATGAGTCGCACGCGGGAGCTGGAGAACCTGCTCCTCGATTCCGGTGCGACCGCGCTCCTCGCGCTCGACGACCTGTACGAGGACGTCGCGCGCGACGTGGTGCCCGACACCGCCGTCCGCACGGTCTTCACCACCAGCGGGCTCGACCTCCAGAGCCGGGCCGATCGGCGACTCTTCCCGGCCCCTCGGCGCGCGACGCCGGACGGGGCGACGGACCTGCTGGAGTTCGTCGCGGCGCACCGCGGCGAGGCCCCGCCGCCGGTGACGCCCGCTCCGGAGGACACCGCCTTCCTCACGTACACCTCGGGGACGACCGGCAAGCCCAAGGGCGCGATCAACACCCACCGCAACGTGGTCTTCACTGCGACCGTCTACCGCGACGCCGCGAAGTTCGCGCCGGCCCCCGACGCGGCGGTGTTGGGGATCGCTCCCCTGTTCCACATCACGGGGCTGATCGGGCACATCGCGCTGAGCATGCTCGCCCCGATGCCGCTGATCCTGGCCTACCGGTTCGATCCGGCGGTGATGCTGGAGACGATGCGCGAGCACCGCCCCACGTGCACGATCGGCGCGGTGACGGCGTTCAACGCGCTGCTCAACCACCCCGACTTCGACCGGGACGCGTTCGCCTCGCTCACGTCGGTGTACTCGGGCGGAGCGCCGATCTCGCCGACGGCCGCCCGCCGGTTCGCGGACGCCACCGGCCGCCCGCTGCACAACGCCTACGGGCTCACCGAGACGACGAGCCCGATGACGGTCTCGCCGTACGGCGTGGAGATCCCGGTCGATCCGGACTCCGGCGCGCTGTCGGTGGGGCTCCCGGCACCGTCGACCGTGGTGCGGATCGTCGGGGACGACGGTGCCGACCTCCCGCTCGGAGAGATCGGCGAGATCGTCGCGGAGGGGCCGCAGGTGGTCGCCGGGTACTGGAACAAGCCCGAGGAGACCGCGGCCGGGATCCCCGGCGGGGCGCTGCACAGCGGCGATGTGGGCTTCATGGACGAACGCGGCTGGGTGTTCATCGTGGACCGCAAGAAGGACATGATCAACGCGTCGGGCTACAAGGTGTGGCCGCGCGAGGTCGAGGACGTGCTCGCCGAGCACTCCGCGGTCCGGGAGGCCGCCGTCGTCGGCGTGCCGGACGAGGTCCGGGGCGAGACGGTCCGCGCCTTCGTGAGCCTCATGCCGGGCGTCGAGGCCGCCCCCGAGGAGCTCATCGCGCACTGCCGCGAGCGGATGGCCGCGTACAAGTACCCGCGTGACGTGCGGATCGTCGACGAGTTGCCGAAGACGGTGACCGGCAAGATCCTGCGCCGCGAGCTCCGGGACGCCTGACCGGCGCCGGCCCGTCGTCGCTTCTGAGCGCCGACGGCGGGCCGGGCCGGTTGTGGAACTGCTATACAGAGCGCATGTCCTCGGTCGTCGCGCTCAACGCCCATCCGGACGACGAGACGTTGCTCGGAGGCGGCACGCTCGCACGACTCGCGGCGGAGGGTCACCGCGTGGTGATCGTGGTCGCCACCGACGGGATGATGGACGGCGACGAGGAGAGCGATCCCCGCCTGCGGCTCGACGAGTTGAGCGACGCCGCCGCCGAACTGGGCGTGCACGAGGTGCGCTGGCTGGGCTACGCCGACAGCGGCCACGGCGGCGAGCTGTACCCCGACCCGGCGGGACGGGTGCGGCTGGCCCGCGCGGGGATCGACGAGCCGGCGGAGCGCCTCGCCGCGATCCTGCGCGAGGTCTCGGCCGAACTGCTGGTCGGATCCGACGAGGCCGGTGGCTACCGGCACCGCGATCACATGGCGGTGCACCACATCGCGCGCCGGGCGGCCGCCCTGACCGGGGTGCGCCTGGTGGAGGCGACGGCGCCGAGGGAGTCAGTGCTGCGCATCCTCACCGGGGTCGCCAGGATCCGCGTGATGTCGCGCGAGGACCTCGACCAGGCGCGCACCTGGTTCACGCCGGCGGCGGAGATCACGCACCGCATCGATGTGCGCCGGTACGTCGCCGCGAAGCAGCGGGCGCTCGCCGCGCACCGCTCCGAGATCGCGAAGGACGGCACGATCGCGCGGGTGCTCCGCACGGTGTCGCGTGTGCCCGCCTGGACCATCGCGCCCATGGTGGGGACGGAGTACTACGTGGAGCCCGCGGGTCCCACGTCGCCGCCGGATCGGCTCCTCTAGCGGCGTTAGATCAACTGATCTCTTCTTAGATCATGCGATCTACAGGGTCGTTCACAGAGCAGGCGCGGCGTGCGCAGATCGCGCAGTGCGCCATCGACAGCATCGCCGAGCTCGGCTACGGCCAGGCGTCCGTCCGCAAGATCGCGGACCGCGCAGGCGTCGCGATGAGCGTGGTGCTGTACCACTTCGGCGACAAGGACAGCCTGATCGTCGCAGTGGTACGCGAGTGCTACTCCGCTCTGCTGGCGGAGATGGTGCCCGCGGTCACCGCGGCACCCACCGCCGCCGCGAAGCTCGAGGCCCACATCCGCACCCACCTGGAGTACATGCGCACCCACCGCAACCACCAGATCGCGCTCACCGAGATCTCGGGCGGATTCCGCACCAAGGACGGCGGTCGCCTGCAGGACGTCGCCGTCGACGCGAGCCACGATGAGGACCGCGCCCGCGTAGAGCTGGACGTGATCCTGGCCGGCGGCGTCCGATCCGGCGAGTTCCGGCCGCTGAGCGTCCCGTCGACGGCGAGCGCCGTGCGCGGCGCGATCGGGGCGGCGATGCTCAGCGTCCTCGCCGATCCCGCCTTCGACCTCGACGTCTACGCCGACGACCTCGTCGAACTGTTCACCCACGCGATCCGCGCCGACAGCTAGGAGCCGGGATGGCCCACGTCCTCATCGCCACCTACGGCTCCCGCGGCGACTGCACCCCACTCGCCGGGGTCGGCCAGCGCCTGCAACGCGCCGGGCACACCGTCACGATCACCACCAACCACGAACTGGAGGCCGAGATCAGGGACCTCGGCCTCGACGCGCGCGGGGTCCGGCCGGACCTCGGGCCGGAGTCGGTCGATCCCTCGCTCAAGGACGCGCTGAAACTGGTGAAGCCTGCGGGCATCGCGTCTCTCAGCCACGCACTCCTGGACGCTGTCGGCGACGTGGCCGCTGACGTCGTCCTCGCGCACCCTTTCGCGGAGCCCGCAATGCACGCCTACGCCGAGGCCCGGGGTATCCCGGTGATCGGCACCCGGTTCCAGCCGATCTCGGCGACCACCGAGTACCCGCCCAGCCTCATCGGCGCCTGGTCCGCGGGCGGGACCGTCAATCGTGCCGCCGGGCGGCTCGCCGGACGCACCGTCGACCGGATGTACGAGGGCGTTGTCGCGGACCTGCGCCGCGATCTGGGCCTCCCGACGCGGTCCACCCGGCGGCTGCGGGAGGACCGCACCGCAGCGGGATGGCCGATCCTCTACGGCTACTCGCCCAGCGTCCTCCCCCGCCCCGCCGATTGGCGCGCCGGCATCGACGTGGTCGGCTACTGGTGGTCACCGTCGCCCGAGGACTGGTCGACGCCACAGGAACTGGCGGACTTCCTCGACGACGGTCCGCCGCCCGTCTTCATCGGTCTCGGGTCGCTCATGGTTCCGGCCACGGAGCGCGAACGCCTCTCCGCGGTCTTCGACGAGGCGCTCTCCCGCGCGCGGGTCCGCAGCGTCGTCCAATCCGGAGGAGCCGGCCTGCGCATCCCCGACCGCGCCGACGTCCTGAACATCGGCGCCGTGCCCTACGAGCACGTCCTGCCGCGCGTCGCCGCGATCGTGCACTCGTGCGGCGCCGGCACGACCGCTTCCGCCCTGCGCGCCGGGATCCCGACGGTGCCGCTCCCGTCCGCCGGCGATCAACCGTTCTGGGCACGACGGCTCCATGCGCTCGGGGCGGCCACCGCGCCGCTGCCCCGGACGAAGGTCACGGTTTCCCGCCTCGCGGAGGCGATACGTGCCGCCGTGGACGATCCACGCCGGCACGCCGCCGCGGACGCGCTGAGCAGGAGCATCACCGCCGAAGACGGTGCCGCGGCGGTCCTCTCGGCGGTGCAGCGCGCCATAACGATCCAGTAACGCGGCTAACGGATCTCGCTGCGGACCCCGATCTTCCTCATGTCGGCGGACATCGCCGTCGGGGGAACGACCGAGGAGGACGCGATGCGGAAGACCAACCGGAGGAACCGGATTCGGAGCGCACTGGCGGTGCCGGCCGCGCTGATCCCGATGCTGGGAGTGCTGCCGGCCGTCGCGGGCGCGGACCCCGGCACACCGGCGCCCCCGCCGGTCACGACCGAGCAGCCCGCCACCACCTCGGCGCCCACGCCGACTACCCCGCCGGCGACAACGCAGCCCACGACCCAGGCCCCGCGACCGAGCACACCGACGACGAGCGCACCGACGACGACGATCACACTGCCTACCTCGCCGCTGCCGACCACCACGACGCCGCGACCGCCCGGGCGGCTCACCGTCGCCGCGGTTCGGATCATCGACGCGAAGACGCAGGGCGTCGGCGTCCCCGGCGCAACGGTCTACGTGCAGGGTTGCAGCGGCGGTCCCGCTGCGTCCCTGTCCGACGGCGGCTCCACGACAGTGACGGGTCCGTGCGTGCACGCCAAGATCGACAGGGTCCCGACCAACTGGCGGATCGTCGGCAACCGAGCCACGACCCGCACCAGCGACACCGGACGGGTCGAGTTCCTCTTCAGCCTCGAACGCGGCGGGATCGTCCCACCGACGTCGACCACCCCGCCGCCGAACAAGCAGGTGCGGTTCGCCCTCTCCGCCCGCGACCAGGACGGCCGGGGTGTCGCCTCCGAGTACGCGGTCGCCGAATGCGACACCTGGCGACCCCTGGGCGGCGCGCGCACCGACAGTGCGGGCGACGGGGGCGGCGCCTTCCCCCGCGACTGCGTCAGCGTGGTGCCCACCGCGTGGCCCTCCTCGTGCGTCCTCCTGGGACCGAACGCGTACTCCCGTGTCGAGGGCAACGGCGTCAACCGGCTCGCCTTCCGGTTCCGCTGCGGCGTCACCGTCCCGCCCGGCGAGGTCGAGACCGACGGCATCCTGGTCAAGACCGACCGCATCACCGGCGCCCCACTCGCCGGCGCGTCCTTCGTGATCTCCCGCTGCGGGTCCGACGAGGCCGTCCGCGCCGTGACCACGGGCGAGAACGGCATCGCCGCCTTCGCGCTGCCGTCGGGCTGCTACCGGGCGATCGAGACCGCCGCCCCGGCCGGATACGTCCGCGACGCCGCGGCCGTCGCCTTCGACGTACGCCTGACCCCGCGATTCGAGGTCCGCGTGACGAACTCGAAGATCGGAGCGGGCCCCGTGGTCCGCAACCCGAGCGTCCGCGTCCCGATCGCGTCGGTCCCGTCCGGACGGACCGCGTGATGCGCGGCGCGCGGTACCTCGTCGTCACGGCTGCGGCGGTGCTCGCCCTCACGGGCTGCGGGGGCACCGTCGAGGGGACGGCGGCGGCACCGTCGTCGGACCCGAGCGCCCAGAGCGACCTGCGTCCCCCGGTCAACGCGACCGCGGCCGAGCCGACCGCGCCGGTCACCGTCACCGTCGACGGCGCCGCGGCCCCGATCGACGCCGTCGCGACCGACGCACAGGGAGCGTTGTACCCGCCGACGGACGTGCGCCGCGTCGGCTGGTGGGTCGACTCCGCGCTGCCCGGGTCAGGGGCCGGATCGGTCGTCGTCACCGGGCACGTCGACGACGCCCGGCAGGGCACCGGCTACGCCGAGCGCTTCTCCGGCCTCGCTCGGGGCGCCGAGGTCACGCTCACGGGCAAGGACGGCACGGCCGTCCGGTACCGGGTCACCCGGACCACCTCCGTGCGCAAGGGCGTGCTCCCGACGGACGACCTGAACCGGCTCGACGGGCCGGAGACGCTGATCCTCGTCACGTGCGGCGGGAGATTCATCGGCCCACCGATGGGATACGAGAACAACGATCTCGTCTACGCCGAGCGCGCCTGAACGGTACGGCACTAGGGTCGGAAGCATGCGTATCGACCTGAGCGGGCGCACCGCCCTCGTGACCGGATCCACCCAGGGCATCGGCCTCGCCATCGCCACCGGCCTCGCACGGGCGGGGGCGCGGGTGGGTATCAACGGGCGTTCCGAGGAACGAGTCGCGGGCGCGATCACCGCACTCCGCGAGCAGGCCCCGGACGCCGACCTGGTCCCGGTGGTGGCGGACGTCACCGTCGAGGTCGAGGCCGAGCACGCGGTCTCGGAACTCGGCCCCGTCGACGTCCTCGTCAACAACCTGGGCGTGTTCGGCGCGGAGGACCCGCTCGAGATCTCCGACGAGGAGTGGCGCCGCTACTTCGACGTGAACGTCCTTGCGGCGGTGCGACTCACACGCCTACTACTGCCGGGCATGATCGACCGGAGCTGGGGCCGGGTGCTCAACATCGCCAGCGACTCGGCCATCGTCGTCCCCGCCGAGATGATCCACTACGGCGTCTCCAAGACCGCCCTCCTCGGCGCCTCCCGCGGCTTCGCCAAGGCTGCGGCCGGGACCGGGGTGACCGTGAACTCGGTGATCGCCGGGCCCACGCACACCGGCGGCGTCGAGGACTTCGTCTACCAGCTCGTCGACAAGGACCTGCCGTGGGACGAGGCGCAGCGCGAGTTCATGCGCCTGCACCGGCCGCAGTCGCTGATCCAGCGGCTCATCGAACCCGAGGAGATCGCCAACATGGTGGTGTACCTCAGCTCGCCGCTCGCCTCCGCCACCACCGGCGGTGCCGTGCGGGTGGACGGCGGCTACGTGGACTCGATCCTGCCCTGATGATCGGCGCGACTCAGGCCAGCTCGATGAGCTCCTGGTACTCGGCGTTCCAGTGGTCCTCGGTGCCGTCGGGCAGCAGGATCACGCGCTCCGGGTTCAGGGCCTCGGCGGCGCCCGGGTCGTGCGTCACCAGGACGACGGCGCCCTCGTAGGAGCGCAGCGCCTCGAGCACCTGCTCGCGGCTGACCGGGTCCAGGTTGTTGGTGGGCTCGTCGAGCAGCAGCACGTTCGCGGCCGACGAGACGAGCCCGGCCAGCGCGAGACGCGTCTTCTCACCGCCGGACAACGTGCCGGCGGGCTGCTCGAGCTGCGGGCCGGTGAACATGAACGCGCCGAGGAGGCCGCGCAGGTCCTGCTCCCCCGCGTCGGGCGAGGCGTGCCGGATGTTGTCCCACACCGAGGCCTCGTCGTCGAGGGTGTCGTGCTCCTGCGCGAAGTAGCCGATCTTCAGACCGCGCCCGGGCTCGAGGCCGCCGGTGTCCGGGGTCTCGACGCCGGCGAGCAGCTTGAGCAGCGTCGTCTTGCCCGCGCCGTTGAGGCCGAGCACCACGACGCGCGAGCCCTTGTCGATCGCGAAGTCCACGCCGGTGAAGATCTCCAGCGAGCCGTAGGTCTTGGTGAGATTCTTGACCATGAGCGGCGTCTTGCTGCACGCCGCCGGGGCGGGGAACTTGATCCGCGCCGTCTTGTCCTCGACGCGCACGTCGTCGAGCTCGCTCATCATCCGCTCAGCACGGCGCAGCATGTTCTGCGCCGCAACGGCCTTCGTGGCCTTGGCGCCCATCTTCGCGGCCTGCACGCGCAGGGCGCCGGCCTTCTTCTCCGCGTTGGCGCGCTCACGACGGCGGCGCTGCTCGTCGGTGGCGCGGGCGTCGATGTACTTCTTCCAACCCATGTTGTAGACGTCGGCTTCACCGCGCACGGCGTCGAGGAACCACACACGGTTGACCACGTCGTTGAGCAGTTCCACGTCGTGGCTGATCACGATGAGCCCACCGTCGTGGTTCTGCAGGAAGGTGCGCAGCCATCCGATGGAGTCGGCGTCGAGGTGGTTGGTGGGCTCGTCGAGCAGCAGCGTGGTGTCGGACTTGCCGCCCGAGCCGTCGGAGGCTGCGAACAGGATGCGCGCCAGCTCGACGCGACGGCGCTGACCACCGGACAGCGTGCGCAGCGGCTGCTCCAGCACGCGCTCGGGCAGCGCCAGGCTGTTGCAGATCCGCGCCGCCTCGGACTCGGCCGCGTAGCCGCCGAGCGAGGAGAAGCGCTCCTCGAGGTTGCCGTACTTGCGCACCGCGGTGTCGAGTTCGTCGCCGACCAGCTCGGCCATGCGCACCTGCTGCTTGGCCATCTGGGCGACGATCTGGTCGAGGCCGCGCGCGGAGAGCACGCGGTCCTTGGCGAGAACGTCGAGGTCGCCCTCGCGGGGATCCTGCGGCAGGTAGCCGACGTCGCCGCTGGAGATGATGCGCCCCGCATAGGGCTCGCCCTCGCCTGCGAGGATGCGCATGGTGGTCGTCTTGCCGGCGCCGTTGCGGCCGACGAGGCCGATCCGGTCGCCCGCCTGCACGCGCAACTGGTCGCCCGGCGCGGTCAGCAACGTGCGGACGCCGGCGCGCACTTCAAGGTCGGTCGCGGTGATCACAACGGTCCAGCCTACCGCCCCAGCCCCGCGGTTCTCATCTCTGTTTCCCGAGGGTGATAGCAGTCACCGTCGGAATGCAACCGGGGCGACACCTAGACGGGCCGATCAGCCTCCGACCGGCTCCTGCTCTCCGACTGCCGAAGGGGACCCGAGAATCCGAATCGCCATCGATCGATCGGCACTGCGCTTCGCCTCGTACAGGAACGCGAGACCTCTGACGGACGGACGACCCGCTCGCGGCGGTCTACATCACGTCGGAACATGAGGTGTCCGGCGACAGTCGACGCACGATCACTGCCTCACGCGGCGATCGCTTCGCCTCGTAGAGCACTTCATCTGCTTTGAGAGCCAGCAAGTCCATTCGGTCCGGATCCGTCCACGGCGCGAGCACAACGCCCAGACTAGCCTCGATTCGCTCCCCACCGGAGTGGCCCCGCGCGACCAGTAGATCCCGCAATTCGTCGATCGTCCTCGCCGCATCGTCAAGTCTGTCGCGGAACGCGACGACGACGAACTCGTCGCCACCGTAGCGGCCAACGATCAGGCGAGGCACAGAGTGCAACGCAGCCGCTACCTTCCTGAGCAACTGATCTCCGGCGAGATGTCCGTACGTGTCGTAGTAGCGCTTGAAACCGTCCAGGTCGAGGGCCCCCACCAGAACAAGCCCATCGCGATTGGCGCGTCTAGCCACCCTCCGGATTGCCAAGCTCATTCCACGACGACTGTAAACGCTGGTAAGACTGTCGACATTCCACTCCTGCGTCAACTTGGCTGCGCCGTGGCGTCCAGTCTCGATGACTACCTGGATCACCACAGGAAGTCCCACCACAGTCGTGATCGCGGGCGTGGTGTAGACGTACAGGCCCAGCAGCGTTTGCCCCTCCACGATAATCGCGTACATGGTGAGACCGGCGATCAACAACATCGAGTAGACGCAATGCACGAGAAGGATCCGCCACCCGAGCAGAAAGCCCGCGAACAGCCCAAGCATCGCCAGATGAATTGTGCCGCAGATCCGCGCGGTCGGATCGGAGAGAATCCCGACAGCGATTCCCAAGAGTACGTCGGAGATCACCAGGAACCACGTCGCTTCCCGCGCCGTCGGCCATCGTCCGACCAGCCAACGAATCCCGAGCAGAAAGCCGAGGACTGCAACGGTGACGTGCACGACCCGGGCCACGACGCCGTGCGGTCCCATCGGATTGAACTGCATCACTAGCGCGAGAGGAAGCATCATCATCGCCAGCAGGGCGACCGCCAGTCGCAGCGCGCGCTCGCCGTGCAGGTAGCGGATCGAGGTCCGCATGTATGCGTACTCCTGCTGCCCGGCCACGCGCCACTGCGCGCCGTCGAGCAGGGCCCGACGGGCGCTACGAACGACGCGCCCCCAGGTCGGCCGCCGCCGTCCGCGCCTGGGGGCGACGGGGGGCTCAGACGCCGCGGACACCGGCGGCGAGCTCAGAGGTCAGGGATCGCACCGCAGCGAGTGACTCACCAGCCGCACTGACCAGGGCGGAGCCGACGATCACCGCGTCCGCGTACCCGGCGATCTCCGCGGCCTGCGCGCGCGAACGCACGCCCAGACCCACGCCGACGGGGATGTCGGAGACCGCGCGGATCCGCGCGACCAGCTCCGGCGCGACGTTGTCCACGGTGTCCCGGGCCCCGGTGACACCCATCGTCGACGCCGCGTACAGGAAGCCCGACGAGGCCTTCGTGGTCAGATCGAGACGCTCCGGCGTCGACGACGGCGCCGCCAGGAAGATCTTGTCCAACCCGTGCCGGTCGGCGGCCTCGATCCATTCGCCCGCTTCCTCGGGGATCAGGTTCGGCGTGATCAGACCCCGGCCGCCCGCGGCGGCGAGGTCACGCGCGAAGGCCTCGACGCCGTACTTGAGCACGGGGTTCCAGTACGTCATCACCACCGGCGCACCCCCCGCGGCGGCGACGGCCTCGGCGTAGGTGAAGACGTCGTGCACCCGGATGCCGCCGCGCAGTGCGTCATCGGCCGCGCGCTGGATGACGGGGCCGTCCATCACCGGATCGCTGTAGGCCACACCGAGCTCGACGATGTCCGCGCCCGATTCCACCATCGCGACGACGGTGTCGATGCCGCCCTGCTTGGACGGGTACCCGCAGGGCAGGTAGGTCACGAGAGCGGCGCGGTTCTCCGACCGGCACTGCTCGAAGACCGGTGCCAGTGCGCTCACTTGTTCTCCCCCTCGAACTCCGCGTTCCGCAGTTCCGTGTTCAGGTCCTCGCCGATCACCTTCTGGTCGACGACATCGCCGTGCTCGTCGAGCAGGCCGAACCACTTGCCCGCGGTGTCGACGTCCTTGTCCCCGCGTCCGGAGAGGTTCACCACGATCACGGCGTCCGGGCCCAACTCACGCCCGAGGTCGAGCGCGGCCGCCACGGCGTGCGCCGACTCGATCGCGGGGATGATGCCCTCGGTGCGGCAGAGCAGGGCGAACGCGTCCATCGCCTGTGTGTCGGTGATCGGGACGTACTCGGCCCGGCCGGAGACCTTGAGCTGCGCGTGCTCGGGCCCCACACCGGGGTAGTCGAGACCCGCGGAGATCGAGTGCGACTCGATGGTCTGGCCGTCCTCGTCCTGCAGCAGGTACGAGTAGGCACCCTGGAACGCACCGGGGCTGCCGCCGGTGAACGTCGCGGCGTGCCGGCCGGTCTCGACGCCGTCGCCGGCGGCCTCGGCCCCGACGAGACGCACGCCCTCGTCGGAGAGGAACGGGTGGAAGATGCCGATCGCGTTGGAACCGCCGCCGACACAGGCGACGACACCGTCGGGGAGGCGGCCTTCGGCCTCCAGGATCTGCTGCCGCGCCTCGAGCCCGACGATGCGCTGCAGGTCGCGCACCATCAGCGGGAACGGATGCGGCCCGGCCGCGGTGCCGAAGCAGTAGTAGGTGGTGTCGGCGTTGCTGACCCAGTCGCGCAGGGCCTCGTTGATCGCGTCCTTGAGGGAGGCCGACCCGGACGCCACGGCGATCACCTCGGCCCCGAGCAGCCGCATCCGCGCGACGTTGAGCGCCTGCCGGTCGGTGTCGACCTTGCCCATGTAGATCACGCACTCGATGCCGAGGAGCGCGCAGGCGGTCGCGGTCGCGACGCCGTGCTGTCCCGCACCGGTCTCGGCGATCACGCGCGGCTTGCCCATTCGCTTGGCGAGCAGGACCTGGCCGAGGACGTTGTTGATCTTGTGGCTGCCGGTGTGGTTGAGGTCCTCGCGCTTGAGGTAGACCCTGGCGCCACCGGCGTGCTCGCCCAGCCGCACGCACGGGTACAGCGGCGACGGACGGCCCGTGTACTGGCGCTGCAGCCGATCCAGCTCGTCGAGGAACTCCCGGTCCGAGCGGATCTTCTCGAACTCGGCGGTGACCTCTTCGATCACGGCCATGAGTGCCTCCGGCACATGCCTCCCGCCCCAGGCTCCCCAGTGACCGGTCCCATCCGGCTCGAAAGCCGATCGTTCGGACAGTCCGCTGCTGGCTACTGGAAGGCTCACAGCATCGATTATCCCCATGCCGTCAAAGTGGAATCACGGCGACGCCAAACATTCCGCGAATCCGACTCCGCGACGAGTGTTTCCGGGCATGACCTCCACCCTCGGAGACGTCCTCGACGATCCCGTCCGCGCTTCGCTGCACGGCGCGCACGCCCGGTTCCGCCTCGGTGACGGGGCGGTCGTGCGGTACCGGCCCGACGTGGCGCGATTCGTCGGCCATCCGAAGCAGCCCAGCGCCGCCGAGTTCGCGGCACTGGCGCGGCTCGCGGTGCCGGGGACACCGTTGTCACTGCGGGACGTCCGGGTGCCGCTTCCCGTGGGGTGGCGGGTCGTCGAGGAGATCGAGCTGGTCCAGTACGACGGTGCCGCCCTCGCCACGACCCCGGACGACGAGGCCGAAGTCCTGGGACCGCGCAACGCCGACGAGATCCTCGATCTGATCGCGCGCACCCGTCCCGGCCCCTTCGAACGACGGACCGTCGAACTGGGGCTCTACCTGGGACTCCGCGACCGTTCCGGCCGGTTGATCGCCCTCGCCGGCGAGCGCCTCCGCCCGCCGGGGTGGACCGAGATCAGCGCGGTCTGCACCGATCCCGATCATCGCGGGCACGGCTTGGCCGGCCGGCTGGTCCGCGCGGTCGGACACCACATCCGGGCCCGGGGCGACCTGCCGTTCCTGCACACCGCCGCAGCGAACACCCCCGCCCGCGCGCTCTACGAGAACCTCGGATTCGAGCTGCGCGCCACGATCCCGCTTCGTCTCGTTCGCCCACCCGCCCCCGATCCCACCGGAGCGTCATGACACTCGCCCTCACCCGGTCCCCGTCGACCGATGCCGACCCGGAGCTCGCCGCGTTGGCCACCCTGCCCGTGCGCCACCGAGTGCAGTGGGGCCGCTGGCTCGCCGTCGCGGTGGCGGTGGTGCTCCTGGCCCAACTGACCGTCTCCGCCGTCACCAACCCCCGTTTCGATTGGCCCACCTTCGGCGCCTACCTGGTCAGTCCGACGATCCTCGAAGCGCTGTGGTTCACGATCCAGCTCACCGCGATCGGCGCGGTGCTCGGATTCCTCCTGGGCGGCCTGCTCGCTCTCGCCCGGCTGTCCGGCAACCGGGTCCTGGCAGGATTCAGCTTCGGCTTCGTCTGGGTGTTCCGCTCCGTCCCGCTCATCGTGCAGATCCTGTTCTGGGGCTACCTCGGCGCCCTCTACCCCACGATCGGGCTCGGCATCCCGTTCGGTCCCACCTTCGTCGACGCGCCGACCAAGGATCTGCTCTCCCCCTACACCGCCGCCGTCATCGGCATCGTGCTGCACCAGGCGGCCTACGGATCGGAGATCGTCCGGGCCGGGATCCTCGGCGTCGCCGACGGTCAGCACGACGCCGCCCGCGCGCTCGGTATCCCACCGGGAGCGCACCTGCTGCGGATCACACTGCCGCAGGCGTTGCGCACCATCGTCCCGCCCGCGGCGAACGAGGTGATCGGGCTGCTCAAGGGCACCACCGCGGTGTTCATCCTGGCTCTGCCGGACCTGTTCTACCAGGTCCAGGTCATCTACGGCCGCAACGGCCGGATCATCCCGCTCCTGCTGGTGGCCGTCGCCTGGTACGCGGTCCTCACCACCGTCCTGTCGATCGGCCAGCACTACCTCGAGAAGCGTCTGGCGCGCGGCTACGGGGCGTCCATCCGCACCACGAAGGAGAACGCCGCATGAGCGTCACCGATCCGCGTCCGCGCCTGGAGGCGGTGGGCCTGACGAAGCGGTACGGCCACGACGAGGTGGTACGCGGGGTCGACCTGACCATCGCGCCCGGCGAGGTGGTCTCCATCATCGGGCCCTCCGGCTCGGGGAAGTCGACGCTGCTCCGGCTCCTCAATCACCTCGAGGAGCCGAACGCGGGCATCGTCCGGGTCGATGGCGAGCTGATCGGCGTCCGCCGTCACGGCGGGCACCTCGTCGCGCTCCGCGAGCGCGCGCTCCGGCGGCAGCGAGCCCGGATCGGCTTCGTGTTCCAGCAGTTCAACCTGTTCCCGCACCTGACCGCTGCGCAGAACGTGGCACGTCCGCAGCGGCTCACCCTCGGACGCAGCCGCGCGGAGGCGGACCGTCGCGCGCACGACCTGCTCGAGCGGGTCGGTCTCGGCGCGCACGCCGGCCACTACCCCGGTCAGTTGTCCGGCGGACAACAGCAACGCGTCGCGATCGCCCGCACCCTGGCGCTCGACCCCGACCTGATCCTCTTCGACGAACCCACCTCGGCGCTCGATCCCGAGCTGGTCGGCGAGGTGAACGCAGTGATCGCCGAGCTGGCGGCCGAGGGCCGCACTCTCGTGGTGGTGACCCACGAACTCGCGTTCGCGCGCCGCATCTCCGATCGCATCGTCTTCCTGGACCGGGGCCGGATAGTCGCGGTCGGGTCCCCGTCCGCCGTGCTCGACCGACCCGCCACCGACCGCACCCGCACCTTCCTCGCCCACTGGACCGCCAAGGAGACCGCATGACCACGCGCACGACCGCCCGACGACGCCTCCCCGCCCTGCTGGCGGCGATCGCCCTCACCGGCGCGACTCTGGCGGGATGCGGCGACCGGGCCACCGAGGCGACCACTGCGACCGTGACCGGCGCTGCGGGCCAGCAGCTCAACCTCACCAGCAAGCAGGACCGCATCGTCCCAGGGAAGAACGAGGCCGCGGCGGCGCTGCTCCCCCAGGCCGTCCGAGACCGCGGCACGCTGCGGGTGGCGCACGGCTCGGGAGCGGGCAACGCGCCGTTCTACTTCCCCGCCACCGACGACGAGCGCGTCTTCATCGGCGACGAGTCGGACATCGCGCAGCTCATCGCCGGAACACTGGGCCTGCGGCTCGAGGAGTCCAACACCTCGTGGGAGGGCCTGTTCCTCGGCATCGACAGCGGCCAGTTCGATCTGGGCGTCTCCAACATCACCGTCACCGAGGCGCGCAAGCAGAAGTACGACTTCGCGACGTATCGCAAGGACGACCTGGCCGTCGAGGTGCAGGAGTCCTCCTCGCTCACCTTCAACGGGCCCGACTCCTTCTCCGGGAAGACGGTGGCCGTGGGCTCCGGCACCAACCAGGAGCGGATCCTGCAACGCTACGACGCCGACCTGCGGGCGGCGGGGAAGCCGGGCATCACGGTCAAGAACTACCAGGACAACACCGGCGTCTACGCCGCGCTCGCGTCGGGACAGATCGATGCGTACTTCGGTCCCAATCCGATCTCGGCGTTCCACGTCGCGCAGACCAAGGGCACGCCGAACGCGACCAAGATCGTCGGGCGGGTCTCCGGTGCCGGGTCGACCCTGCAGGGCCTGATCGGGGCGACTACACGCAAGGACAGCGGCATCATCCGTGCGGTGCAGGCCGCGCTGGAGTCGACGATCCGCAGTGGCGACTACGCGAAGGTGCTGGCCCGCTGGGGGCTGGAGGCCGAGGCGGTGCCCGCCTCGGAGATCAACCCGCCGGGACTGCCGATCACCGACAAGTGACGGACCGCGGCGGCAGGCGCACGGCTACGACGCGGGCGTACTCGCGCGGGCGACGAACTTGAAGCGGTCGCCGCGGTAGACGCTGCGCGTCCACTCGAGCGCGATCCCGTCGGCGTCGCGGCCCAGACGGTGCACCATCAGCAGCGGATGCCCCGCCGTGACCCCGAGCAACTCGGCCTCGCCCGGCGCCGCGAGCGCGGTCTCGACGGTGTCCTCGACCGCGGTGATCGCTCGCTCGTACTGCTCGCGCAGCACTTGATAGAGCGACGCCTGCTCCTCCAGGCGCGCGGCGAGGCCGCGCAGCGGGCCGCGCAGGTGCGCCACTTCGATCGCCAGCGGCTCGTCGTCGACGATGCGCAGGCGGGTCACGCGATACACGCGCGCCCCCCGGGCCAGCTCCAACGCGGCCTGCGCCTCCGCGTCCGCGGTGACGTGCTCGCAGGACAGGAGGCGGGACTGGACGGCCTTGCCGTCGACGCCGAAGTCCTCGCTCAGCGACGTCAGCTGGCGGACCCGCACGACCTTGGGCGGCGCGACGTAGGTGCCGCTGCCGTGCTCGCGGCGCAGCACCCCTTCGGCGGAGAGCTCCGCGAGGGCCTTGCGCAGGGTGGTCCGCGAGACGCCGAGCTCCTCGGCGAGGCGACGCTCGGCCGGCAACGTGTCCCCGTGTCCGAGGTCGCCGATCCGGCGCTGCAGTTCGAGCTTCGCGCGGAAGTAACGCGGCGGCTCCGTCTGCGACGGCGAGGGAAGGCTCATGTGCCCCACGTTACCCCTTGACGACCAAAGTGGTCTATGCCACTCTTGGTCTACTTCAAGTGGTCTACACCAATTGAAGCAGACCTCAAGGAGAAGACATGAGCGGTACGCAGGCTGCGAAATCCAGCGCGGTCCTCGTCGGCATCGCGGCGGCGAGCCTCGGTGTGATCTACGGGTACGACACGTCGAACATCGCTGCGGCGAAGGACTTCATCCGCGCCGACTTCGGCCTCGGTGACGGCATGACGCAGGCACTCGCCACCGTCGTCGTGGTGGGCGAGATCCTCGGCGCCATCGCCGGCGGCTGGTTCGCCAACAAAGTCGGCCGCCGCAAGGCGATGATCGCCGTCGCCGCGGGCTACAGCGTCTTCGCCCTGTTCGGCGCGCTGGCCCCCACGGTGCCGCTGCTGCTGATCGCGCGGTTCCTGCTCGGCCTGACCGTCGGCGTCTCGGTCGTGGTCGTCCCGGTCTTCGTCGCGGAATCCGCCCCCGCCAAGCGACGCGGCGCGATGCTGGTGGCGTACCAGTTCGCCACGATCGTCGGCATCATCCTGGGCTACATCCTGGGGTACCTGCTCGCCGGCCTGGGCACCACGTCGTGGAAGTGGATGCTCGGCCTCGCCGCGGTCCCGGCGATCATCGTCACCCTGCTGCTCGTCCGCCTGCCCGACACCGCCCGCTGGTACATGACCCGCGGCCGCGAGCACGAGGCCCGCGCCGCCCTGATCTCGATCGAGCCCGATTCGACCGCGGCGGACATCGAGGCCGAGCTCGACGAGATGCGCGCCCAGCTCTCCGACGAGTCCGGTGGCAAGCTGAGCCAGCTCTTCCACAAGCCCTACCTGCGCGCCACCTTCTTCGTGGTCGTCCTCGGCTTCTTCATCCAGATCACCGGTATCAACGCGATCATCTACTACAGCCCGGACATCTTCGCCTCGATGGGCTACGACGGGAACTTCGGCAAGTACATGCTGCCCGCGTTCGTGCAGCTCTTCGGCCTCCTGGCCGTGGTGATCTCGATCTTCACCGTGGACAAGTTCGGCCGCCGCCCGATCCTGCTCGGTGGAATCGGCACCATGATCCTCGCCTTCGCCGTGATGATCCTGGCCTACCGCATGGCCGACGGCGACTTCACGAACCACCAGACCGCGGGCGTCGTCGGTTTCGCCGGCCTGGTTCTCGTGGTGATCGGCTTCTCGTTCGGCTTCGGCTCGCTGGTCTGGGTCTACGCCGGCGAGGCCTTCCCCGCCCGGCTGCGCGCTTACGGCTCGTCGGCGATGCTCACCTCCGATCTGGTGGCGAACGCCATCGTCGCGCAGGTCACGCTGACGATGCTCAACAGCCGCCTGCTCGGCGGCACCGGGACTTTCGCGGTCTTCGGCGCGCTGTCCGTGGTCGCCTTCCTGTTCGTTCTCAAGTTCGCCCCGGAGACCAAGGGCCGCAAGCTCGAGGACATCCAGTACTACTGGCAGAACAACGCCACCTGGCCCGCCGACGACGACAAGGCCGGGGCGCCGGCCCGATGAACACCGCTGTGATCGGCCTCGACATCGGGGGCTCCAAGACGCAGGCGGTCCGCGCCGAGAACGGTGTGGTGGTCACCGAGGCCCTGTCCGGCAGCGCGAACATCTCCTCGGTGGGCCGCGACGAGGCCGGGCGCCAGCTCGACATCGCCCTCGCCCGCCTCGGCGTCGACGGGGTGGGGGCGGTGTGCGCCGGCGCGGCCGGGGTGGAGACCCCGGCGGGCGCGGCCACCCTGACCGCGCTGCTCGCCGAACGCGTCCCGGGGGCCCGCATCCGGGTGGTGCACGACAGCCAGCTCATCCTCGCCGCGGCCGGCGTCCGCGACGGCATCGCCGTCATCTCCGGCACCGGCGCCGTCGCCTGGGGACGGAAGGACGAGCGGCGCGCCCGCGCGGGCGGCTGGGGCTACCTCCTCGGGGACGAGGGCAGCGGTTACTGGGTCGCCAAGGAGGCGGTCCGCCGCACCCTGATCCGACTCGACCGCGACGAGTCCGCCGATCACCTGGGCCAGCAGCTCGCCGCGGACTGCGGCCTGCAGGGGACGGAGGAGCTGCTCGATCACTTCTACGCGCAGCAGGAACGGCGGTACTGGGCCGGTCGCGCGCGCGTCGTCTTCGAGCTGGCGCAGTCCGGCGATGCGGCGAGCATCGAGATCGTCGAGGAGGCGGCGCGCGCACTGACGGACATCGCGGTGTCGGTGGCCGAGCGGATCGGCTCGACGGGGCCGGTGGTCCTCGCCGGGGGGCTGGCGGTGCACCAGCCCGCCCTGCAGCGCCGCGTCCGGCACCACTTGGGCATGCGCGGGATCTCCGATCTGCGCGTGCTCACCGTCGACCCGGTGCGGGGCGCCGTCCAGATCGCGTTGCGCGAACTGGGACGACGGGGCTCGCAGCGCTAGCGCGCGGGGCGCGGGCAGCTCGGGTGCGAGCCGGCGGTCACCAGGTCGGCGACGGCGGTGCGGGGGTCGCCGGCGGTGACCAGGCCCTCGCCCACGAGCACCCCGTCGGCACCCTGGCCGGCGTAGGTGAGCAGGTCGCGGCTGTCGCGCACGCCCGACTCGGCGATCTTGATCACCGACGAGGGCAGGCCCGGCGCGATCCGCGCGAAGGAGTCGCGATCGACCTCGAGGGTCTTGAGGTTGCGGGCGTTCACGCCGATCACGGTGGCCCCGGCCTCCATGGCGCGATCGGCCTCGTCCTCGGTGTGCACCTCGACGAGCGCGGTCATGCCCAGCGATTCGATCCGGTCCAGCAGCGAGACCAGGACCGGCTGTTCGAGCGCCGCGACGATGAGCAGCACGATGTCGGCGCCGTGCGCGCGGGCCTCGTGGATCTGATACGGCGTGACGATGAAGTCCTTGCGCAGCACGGGGATCCGCACCCGCTCGCGGACCGCGTCGAGATCGGCCAGCGAGCCCTTGAAACGGCGCTCCTCGGTGAGCACGCTGATCGCGCGTGCGCCCCCGGCCTCGTACTCGCAGGCGAGCATCGCGGGATCGGCGATCCCGGCCAGATCGCCCTTCGACGGGCTGGCGCGCTTGACCTCGGCGATGACGGCGATACCGGGCTCACGCAGGGCCGCGGTGGCGTCGATCGCGGGCGGCGCGGCCTTGGCGGCCGCCTTGATCGCGGCGAGGTCGACGAGGGCCTCACGGGCCGCCAGGTCCGCGCGCACACCCTCGATGATCGAGTCGAGAGCAGTGGGTGAAGTCACGGCTGCGGGCCCTTCCTGAATCGTGGAGCGTGCTCCAACATTAGCCCTCGGCCCGGGGGCGCTCCGGTCCGGCCCCCCGCTCCGTCTCCGGGCGCGTGCCCTCGGTCTCCGTGGGGTCGTCGCCGCCGTCGAGCGCGTCCCACAGGTCGCGCTCGGAGGACGGTTCCGCGGCGGCGCCGTCGAAGACGCGCTGCTCGAGCTCGGCCCGTCGCGCGGCGGGCGAGACGTACTGCGAGCCCATGCCGCCGCGCCGGAGGCTGCGCATGAGCAGCGTCGCGGCGAGCACCGCCAGCACGGCTCCCAGGATCGCGACCCACGGGCCGGCCAGGGCCGGGTCCACCTGGGAGATGTAGTCCTTGTTGCCCATGATCACGCCGCCCGCATCACCGTCGGCCGGCGCATCGCGCAGGATCTTCTCCAGGTAGCCGATGTCCGGCTCCTGCGTGAGCACCGTGACGGCCGGGTAGGCGGTGCCGATCGCGGCCACCGCGACGATCACGGCCACCACGCCCCGGGCCCAGTTCTTCAGCGCCAGGCCCGCGGCGATCGCTGCGAGGAAGACCAGCCACAGTGCCGCCAGTGCGGGCGCCCAGGTGTGCCCGGCGACGTCCACGGATCGCTCGACGGTCAGCCCGTCCGCGATCGTCACGCCCATCCACGACATCCGGCTGGATCCCCAGACGGCGCCCGCCGCCCCGGCCAGCAGCAGCGAAGCGATCGCGAGGTTCCGCTTGGCGTTCATCGGGCCTCCCCCGTCACGCCGCGCAGCGTGTTGGCCGCGGCGACGGCCTTGAGCGCCGCGAGCGCCTTGTTGCGCGACTCGTTGTACTCGTACTCGCCGACGGAGTCGGCCACGACGCCGCCGCCGGCCTGCACGTACGCGGTGCCGTCTTTGAGCACCGCGGTGCGGATGGCGATCGCGGTGTCGGCGTCGCCGGCGAAGTCGAGATAGCCGACGATGCCGCCGTAGAGGCCGCGCCGGGTGATCTCCGCTTCGTCGATGAGCTCCATCGCGCGCACCTTCGGCGCGCCCGTGAGAGTGCCCGCGGGGAAGCAGGCCGCAACGGCGTCGAGCGCCTGCCTCCCCGGCGCGAGGTCGCCCGAGACCGTCGAGACCAGGTGCATGACGTGGCTGTAGCGCTCGATGCGGCGGTAATCGGTGACGCGGACGGTGCCGGGCGTGCACACGCGGCCGAGATCGTTGCGGCCGAGGTCGACGAGCATCAAGTGCTCGCTGTTCTCCTTCTCGTCGGCCTGCAGGTCCTTCTCCAGCAGCAGGTCCTCCTCGGCGGAGGCCCCGCGCCATCGGGTGCCCGCGATCGGGTGCGTGGTGGCGGTGCCGTCGGAGACGGTGACGAGCGCCTCGGGGCTGGAGCCGACGATGGAGAAGGCGACGGAGCCGTCGGGCGCGGGGACCTGGACGAGGTACATGTACGGACTGGGGTTCGACGCCCGCAGCACCCGGTAGACGTCGATCGGGTCGGCGTCGCTGGGGACCGAGAAGCGCTGTGAGGGAACCACCTGGAAGGCCTCGCCGGCCTCGATGTCGCCGACCAGTTTCTCGACGATCGCGCTGTACTCCTCGACGGTCCGCTGCGCCGTGTACTCGGGCTCGGGGCGGGTGAAGGACGCCACCGACGACGCGAGCGGCGCGGCCAGCGCGGCCTCCATGGCGTCGAGCCGCGCGACGGCGTCGGCGTACGCCTCGTCCACCCGATCGGCCGAGCCGTCCCAGTTCACCGCGTTGGCGATGAGGGTGATGGTGCCCTCGTGGTGGTCGATCGCCGCGAGGTCCGTCGCGAGCAGCCACACCATCTCGGGCAGGTGCAGGTCGTCGACGGTGGTGTCGGGCAGGCGCTCCAGGCGCCGCACCGCGTCGTAGGCGAGGTAGCCGACCATGCCGCCGTTGAGCGGCGGCAGCCCCTCGATCCGCTCCGAACTGAGCAGCCGCAGCACCTCGCCGAGGGCCTCGATCGGATCCCCGCCCGACGGTGCGCCCGCGGGCGCCTTCCCGATCCAGGTGGCGGCACCGTCGACGACGGTCAGCGCAGCGGGCGCGGGGGCCCCGACGAACGACCATCGACTCCAGGACTGCCCGGCCGCGGCGGATTCGAGCAGGAAGGTGCCGGGTCGGCCCCCGGCGAGCTTGCGGTACGCCGAGAGCGGCGTCTCGGCGTCGGCGAGCACCGTGCGGATCACGGGCACCACGCGATGCCGGTCCGCGAGCGCGAGGAACTCGTCTCGGCTGGTGGTCGCGCCGTCGGGCTGCAGGTTCGGCTGCTGTGCGGTACTCATCGCCTGCCAGTATCCCAGCGCCGGTAGGTTCGTGGCCATGCGCATAGGCCAGCAGGCCCCGGACTTCGCACTCCCCGACCGCACCGGCACCGTTCGCACGCTCTCCGAGCTCCGCGGCGACGGCCGGGCGGCGGTCTTCTTCTACCTCACCGCCGGGCTCCCGGTGTGCGTGGCCGAGGTCGGCCGGTTCCGCGACGCGGGTGAGGAGTTCGACCGCCGCGGCACGGCCCGGATCGGGATCAGTATGGACCCGCTCGTGCGGACGCAAGCGTTCGCGGACGTCATGGAGCCCGGGTTCCCCCTGCTCACCGACGCCGACGGTGCCGTCGCCGCGGAGTACGACGTCAAACGCGGGAAGTTCGCGGTGGCGCCGGTGCGGCGGCAGACCTTCCTCATCGACACCGACGGGACGGTGCTGCACATCGTCGTGGGCGAGCTGCGGGCGGTGGCGCACGTCGAGGAGACGCTGGCCTTCCTGCGCACGCTCAGCGGCTGACGATCACTCCGCCCCGAGGAGCAGGTCACCGTCGAAGCAGGTGTGCGTGCCCGTGTGGCACGCGGGCCCGGTCTGGCGGACCGTGAGCAGAACCGTGTCGCCGTCGCAGTCGAGCCGCACGCCGCGCACCTCCTGCACGTGGCCCGAGGTCTCCCCCTTGACCCACAGCTGCTGCCGCGAGCGCGAGTAGTACGTGCCCTTGCGGGTCGCGAGGGTCATCGCGAGGGCCTCGTCGTTCATCCAGGCCATCATGAGGACGTCGCCGGTGCCCTCCTCCTGCGCGATGGCGGCGACGAGTCCGTCGGCGTTGCGCTTGAGCCGGCCGGCGATCGCGCTGTCGAGCTCCGTCATCGCCGCACCACCAGGGCGTGCTCGGCCATCTCGTCCTTGACCTCACCGATCGTCATGTCCCCGAAGTGGAAGACACTGGCGGCGAGCACCGCGTCGGCACCCGCCTCGACGGCGGGCGCGAAGTGCTCGACCGCACCCGCGCCGCCGGAGGCGATGACGGGGATGTGCACGGCCGCGCGGGCGGCGGTGATCATCCGCAGGTCGAAGCCGGCCTTGGTGCCGTCGGCGTCCATCGAATTCAGCAGGATCTCGCCCACGCCGAGTTCCTCACCGCGGCGGGCCCATTCGATGGCGTCGATGCCGGTGCCCTTGCGGCCGCCGTGCGTGGTGACCTCCCAGCCCGACGGTGTCGGCTCCTCGCCGTCGGGGACGGTGCGGGCGTCGACGGAGAGCACGATGCACTGGCTGCCGAACCGGTTGGACAGCTCGCGCAGCAGTTCCGGGCGGACGATCGCGGCGGTGTTCACGGAGACCTTGTCGGCGCCCGCGCGCAGCAGGGTGTCGACGTCCTCGACCGAGCGGACGCCGCCGCCGACGGTGAGCGGGATGAAGACCTGTTCGGCGGTGCGGCGTACCACTTCGAGCATGGTGCCGCGGCCCGAGCTCGATGCGGTGACGTCGAGGAAGGTCAGTTCGTCGGCGCCCTGCGCGTCGTACGCGGCGGCCAGCTCGACGGGATCGCCCGCGTCACGCAGGTTCTGGAAATTGACGCCCTTGACGACGCGCCCGTCGTCGACGTCCAGGCACGGGATCACGCGCACGGCCACCGTCATCGGTTCCGCCTCCTTCGAATGTCTCTAGTAGCCCAGGGTTCCGGGGTGCCCCGGATCGCCGCGGAAGTCCGACGGTGCGCCGACCGACCGGACGATCGCCGCGAGCTCGTCGTAGACGCCGGGGGCGCCCGCGAGGACGGAGTCGGAGCCGACGTGCCATTCCTCGCCCGCGAGGTCGGTGACGCGGCCGCCGGCGGCGAGCACGAGCGCGGCACCCGCGGCGTTGTCCCACGGATGGTGGCCGAAGACCACGGCACCGCCGAGCGCGCCGGCGGCGGTGTAGGCGAGGTCGACGCCCGTCGACCCGAACTGGCGCACGCGCGCCACGCGGCGCGAGACCTCGCCGAGGATGGCGTAGCGGTAGTCGCCGGGGAAGTGCCCGTTGCTGCCGCGGCTGAAGCTGCCGACGGCGATCATCGCGTCGTCCAGCCCGCCGTCGCTCAGTGGCGGCAGTGCCTCGCCGCGGTTGCGGACGGGGCCCGCGACGTGGCCGGCGAAGGCGTCGCCCACGAGGGGGAACCAGGCCAGGCCCGCAACCGGTTTGCCGTCGTGCAGGAGGCCGAGCAGCGTTCCCGTGGCGGGGTATCCGGCGGAGTAGTTGAAGGTGCCGTCGATGGGATCGAGGACCCACACGGTGCCCTCGTCGACCGGGGCTCCGCCGTACTCCTCGCCGTGCACCGGAACACCCGTGGCCTCGGCGACGGCCGCGGTGATCCGCCGCTCCAGCTCGAGGTCGAGATCGGTGGCGAAGTCGGCCGGGCCCTTCGCGACGGACGCCGGCGCGCCGACGCCCTCGATGAAGCGGGGCGCAGCGGCGTCCAGCGCCTCGCCTGCGAGGGCGAGGAGCCGGTCGGGGTCGGCGGTGAAGCCGTCGGGCAGGGCGGCCACTAGCGCGACACCGCGTCGAGGGCCTCGGGGAGGGTGAACCGCCCGGCGTAGAGCGCCTTGCCGATGATCGCGGAGTCCACGCCCTGATCGACGAGGGTGGCGATCGCGGTGAGGTCCTCCAGCGCGGAGATGCCGCCGGAGGCCACGACGGGCGAATCGGTGGCTGCCGCCACGGCCGACAGCAGGTCGAGGTTGGGGCCGGTCAGGGTGCCGTCCTTGGAGACGTCGGTGACCACGTAGCGGCTGCAGCCGTCGTTGTTCAGCCGCTCGAGGACCTCCCAGAGGTCGCCGCCGTCGGTGACCCAGCCGCGGCCGCGCAGCCGCCACTGCCCGTCGATCTGCTTGACGTCGAGGCCGACGGCGATCTTGTCGCCGTAGCGGGCGATGGCGCTCGCGCACCACTGCGGGTTCTCGATCGCCGCGGTGCCCAGGTTCACGCGGGCACAGCCGGTGGCGAGCGCCGCCGCGAGGGAGTCGTCGTCGCGGATGCCGCCGGACAGCTCCACCTTGACGTCGAGCTCGCCGATGACGCCGGCCAGGAGCTCGCGGTTGCTGCCCTTACCGAAAGCGGCGTCGAGGTCCACGAGGTGGACCCACTCCGCACCGTCGTTCTGCCAGGCGAGGGCGGCGTCGCGCGGCGAACCGTAGGCCGTCTCGCTGCCGGCCTCCCCCTGCACCAGGCGCACGGCCCGGCCCTCGGCGACGTCGACTGCGGGAAGAAGTACCAGACTCACGCGACCAGCCTAGTGCGTCGAGTCATCCGGGTTTCCGGGCTCCCGGTCCTCGGCGCCGTCGACGGCCCGTCTGACCATCGTCTTGGAGACCGCCCCCATGGCCGCGACCGCGCCGATCAGGCCGACCGCCACGATGAGCAGCCCCACAGCCGGGCTCGGGCGCAGCACGTTGAGCAGCAGGACGCAGAGCCCGAGGACCGCGACCGCCGCGCCCACCGAGAAGAGGGCGAGCCGCCCGAGCGAGAGCCCCTGCCTGCCGCTCACAGCGTGTCCACCCAGTTCCTCAGCAGCACCGCGCCGGCGTCGCCGCTCTTCTCGGGATGGAACTGCGTGGCCCACAGCGGGCCGTTCTCGACGGCGGCGACGAACCGACCCCCGTGATCGGCCCAGGTGACCTTCGGGGCGCGGATGTGATCGGCGATGTCGAGCTCCCACTTCTGCACCGCGTACGAGTGCACGAAGTAGTAGCGGGTGTCGGCGTCCGTGCCGGCGAACAGGGTCGAATCCTCGGCGACCTCGACGGTGTTCCACCCCATGTGCGGGACGACCTCGGCCTGCAGTCGTTCGACGGTGCCGGGCCACTCCCCGCAGCCGTCGGTCTCGACGCCGAACTCGATGCCCTTCTCGAACAGGATCTGCATGCCCACGCAGATCCCCATCACGGGACGCCCGCCCGCGAGGCGCTCGCCGATGATCCGGTCGCCCTGCACGGCCTTGAGGCCCGCCATGCACGCCTCGTAGGCGCCGACGCCGGGAACGAGCAGGCCGTCGGCGGCGAGGGCGATCTTCGGGTCCGCGGTCACCGTGACCTCCGCGCCGGCCCGCTCCATCGCACGATGCGCGGAACGGATGTTGCCGGAGCCGTAGTCGAGGATCGCCACCTTCTTCATGCTCGCCAGCCTAATCGGCCCCGATGATGCGGTGCATCGCAGTATTACGCTGGCGACATGGGGGTGTTCGACAGGGCGGACGAGGGCAGCGACGAGGCGGAGGCCTATCGCGCTGAGCTCGCGGCGGAGAACAACCGCCTGGCGGCGCGCGACGACTCCGCACAGGCAGCCCGTCCCGCATGACCGAGTACCCGCCGCGCACCGCGGAAACGGTGCGTCGCAGCATCACCGACGGAGTCGATCCGATCCCCGGGGAGGAGCCGGCGGCGCTGCTCGCACTCGGCAGCCCACTCATCACCGATGCCCCGGACGATCCGCAGCTCGTGCGGGCGCTGTTCGTGTGGCACGGAGTATCCGGTGATCCGCCCGGTGCGGTGTACCTCTGGGTGAACCGGCTGACCGACAAGGGGCATATCGATCGCGGCATGATGCGGCCGCGCGGCGGCGGACTGTGGTTCGTCGAGCTCACCGTTCCCCGCGACGTTCTCGCGACGTATCGGTTCCTGCCGCTCTCAGCGGGTCAACGAGGGCAACAGCAGGTGCCCCCACCGCGCGAGTTGCTGCGCTTCGCGGAGGTCGATCCGGAGAACGCGACCGCCGCCGCGGGGTCGCCTTTCGGATCGGTCCTTGCAGGCCCTGCTGCGCCCGGAATCGAAGCCTGGACGTCGCCGGCGGCCGTCACGTCGACCGTGGTCGACCGCACCGTCGATGTGGGCCCGGTTTCGGTGCGGCACCGGCTCGCCGTGCCACGCGGGCCGGCACCAGCGGATCTGCTCGTCGTCTTCGACGCGGACTCCTGGTTCGACCGGTTCCGCCTGCCGGACGTCCTCGCCGCCGCGGGCCGACGGTGCGCCGTCCTCGGGATCGACTCCCCCGCCGATCCCGCTGCGCGCCTCCGGTTTCTCAGCGCCCACGACGGCCTGTTCGAAGCGATGGAGGCGCAGGCGGTCCCCGACGCGCGTTGTCGGATCGGCTCGGGCCGGGTGGTGGTCGCCGGTCAAAGCCTGGGCGGCCTCGCAGCACTCGCGTTCGCAGCGCGGAACCCCGATCTCGTCGACGAGGTCCTCGCCTACTCACCCTCGGTGTGGTGGCGCCCCGGCATCATCGGCCGCCCGGCGGACGTCACTGCGCGGCAGGCCTGGGTCCACGATCTGGTCCGCCGGTGCCCGCCCGGCGCGTTCTCGATCCGTCTGGCGTCCGGGGCCTTCGAGGAGGAACTCACGCCGGGCGTGCGCGATCTGGCCGCGACGGCCGAGGCCGCGGGCCACCTCGTCGAGCACACCGTCTACACCGGTGGACACGACGAAGTCCAGTGGGCCGCTCACCTTCTCGCGCATCTGGCGGCCGCGCCCCAGCACTAGGGGATCAGGATGAACTTCCCGATCGGATGCGCCGCTTGCAAGTCGGTGTGGGCCCGCGCGGCGTCGACGAGCGGGAAGGTCTTCGCGACCGCGTTCACCAGCTTCCCCTCGCCTGCGAGGTCCAGAAGCGGTCCACGGGCCTCGTCCCGGATGCGGGCACTGTCCGGGTCGGGCCCACCGATCGCGAGGAAGCCGTCCTGCGCGGCGCGGCCGAACCCCGCGATCGTCACGATCCGCTTCCGGTCGGCGACGAGTGCGAGGGATACGTCCGCCGCCTCGTCGGTACCCACCGTGTCGATGGCCGCAGTCACGCCCTCCGACGCCACCGCGCGCACACGCTCCGCCAGTCCGTCGCCGTACTCGACCGGGATCGCGCCGAGGCCGCGCAGGTAGTCGTGGTTCGCCGCGCGCGCGGTGCCGATCACCGTGGCTCCGCGCAGCCGCGCGAGCTGCACCGCCAGCAGTCCCACCCCGCCGGCTGCCCCGTGGATCAGCACGGTGTCGCCGGCGGCGACTCCGATGCGCTCGACCGCATCCCACGCGGTGGCGCCCGTGAGCAGGAGTCCCGCCGCGTCCTCCCAGCTCACCCCCGCCGGCTTCGGCAGCACCGCCTGCGCCGGTTGGATCGCGGCCGAGGCGTAGACGCCGTCGCCCCGGTAGACGACGACCTCGTCGCCGACGGAGATCGGACCCCGCGGCCCGACGGCATCCGTACCGACCGCGGTCACCACGCCGGCCCCCTCGCTCCCGACCGGTTGCGGCAGCGTCGACGGGTCGTCGCCGTACGCTCCGCTGTAGAGCTTGTAGTCGATGGGGTTCACGCCGATCGCCCGGAATTCGACGATCACTTCGCCCGGCCCCGGAGCGGGCAGCTCCCGCTCGATGACCTCGAGGACCTCGGGCCCTCCGAACGCCTGTGCCACTACTGTTTTCGCCATCACCTGCACAACTCCGCGCGTCCGCACTCCATTCCAATTCGACTCACCGGGACCGAATATCCGTTGCCGCCGGGCGGCGGCTCTGAGTACCGTCGGCCAGCACCGGACAACTCACCGGACTGACAAGGAGTGGCACGCACGATGGCCGTCACCCAGTTGCTGGCCCGCATCGCACCCCAGTACCTCGACGCGTGCGGACAGTCGGTCGATGAGCTCGACCGCCTGTGCTCGTTCATCGTGAGCGAGGACGACTACCTCGATCTGAACTGGTCGGGTCCATACATCGCCCGGGTGCTCACCAGCCTGGGTACGTCACCCGCGGATGTGGCATTGGTCGAACACGCCTGGACGGGCACCGTTGAAGTCAATCCGTCGTACCGGGAGCCGCACCTTCCCGTCGACCAAGCGCCGATGGCGATCTGTCCCGCTGACGTATCCGACATCGCCCACGCCCTGTCCTCGATAGACGTCGAGAAGTTCGCGCTCGCGATCCCGCCGGAGCAGACGGAAGCCACAACGTTCTTCGACGCCGAGGCTCCACTAGACCCACGCGGATTTCTCGCCGGACACCTCGTCACGCTTCGCGACTTCTACATCGCGGCGGCGGCCCGGCGTCTCGCCGTCATCGAATGGCTGGACTGATCGTCAGATCTCGCGGGCGCCGATGAGGGCGTCGGAGATGATGCCGGTAGCCCGCTCGAGAGCGGGGATCGCGCGGTCGACGAAGTCGTCGCCGAGGCGGGAGACGGGGCCGGAGATGCCGACGGCCATGGGGGTCGGCGCGCCGGGCACGGCCATGGCGTAGCAGCGCACGCCCACCTCCTGCTCCTCGTCGTCGATCGAGTAGCCGCGCGCGCGGACCTTCTCCACCTCGGCGAACACTCCGGACAGCGTGCTCACGCTGTTCGCGGTGGGCGCCGGGATCCCCGCCTGGCCCACCAGCTTGACGATGCGGGCGTCGTCGAGCTCCGCCAGCACCGCCTTGCCGACCCCGCTGTTGTGCAGGTTCACCCGGCGGCCGGCCTCGTTGTTGGTGCGCATGCTGTGCTGCGAGGGCACCTGGCCGGTGTAGATGACCATGTCGCCGTCGAGGACGGCGAGGCTCGCCGTCTCCTCGAGCTCGTCGACGAGCGACTGCAGCACGGGCACGGCGACAGCACCGAGCTGACGGTTCGCGACCTCGCCGAGCCGGATCAGCCGCGGGCCGAGCGCGTACCTGCGGTTGGGCAACTGCCGGACGTAGCCGATGCCGACGAGGGTGCGCAGCAGCCGATGGATCGTGGGCGGCGGGAGCGGAGTCCCCGCCGACAGTTCGCTGAGCGAGCACTCGCCGCCCGCGCGCCCCATGAGCTCGAGCAGTTCGAAGGCCCGCTCCACCGACTGCACGCCCGAGGTGGATTTCCCCGCCATGATCGCCTCCCCAGAGATCGGATCGTTCCGCTGTTCCATCGTGACGGTACGCGCACAGTTCCATCTTGCGTTCCGTATTGCGGTATTGATCAGCATCCACGGACGTCCCGACACCAGAATCGCGACCGCAGTACGCACCTTCTGCACCACGATGCGGAACGGCACCGAGGTTCGCACTCGCGAGCACCGCGCACCGCCGGCGGGGACCGTTCCACGGCAAGCGTTGTCGCACGGCGGAAGTCGCGGAGAATCGCGAAGAAGATCTGCTTGACAGCCCCCGGAGTGCATGTTTCACTCGACGTGACCGGAATCACATTTCCGGAGGGCGGAACGCAATCTGCGAAGCCCCTTACGATCGCCACCACGCATCGTCATCGATCAGCCCCATCCCCCACCGCTCCCCGGAGCACCTGGACCGCGCCGGGCCCGCCCGGCGTTCGGACCGAGAGGACCACCATGACCAGCCAGCAAGAGCAGAGCGGGACGGACGAGCGCGACGACGCCCCATCCCCTCCGAACACCTCCGCGTTCCTCGACCGCTTCTTCGAGATCACCCGGCGCGGTTCCACGATCCCCCGCGAGATCCGGGGCGGCCTCGTCACCTTCGTCGCGATGGCCTACATCGTCGTGCTCAATCCGCTGATCCTGAGCAGTTCGGCGGACGCGGCCGAAGGCACGCTGGGCTTCGTGCAGGTCACGGCGGTGACGGGACTGACCGCGGGCGTCATCACGATCCTGTTCGGCCTCGTCGCCCGGCTGCCCTTCGCTCTGGCCGCGGGCCTGGGCATGAACTCCTTCCTCGCTGTCGCGGTGGTCAAGGACGTCACGTGGCCCGAGGCGATGGGCCTCGTGATCATCAACGGCGTGATCATCGTGGTCCTCGGCGCCACGGGCATCCGCACCGCGATCTTCCGCGCGGTGCCGGCCGAGCTCAAGACCGCGATCACCGTCGGCATCGGCCTGTTCATCGCCTTCATCGGATTCGTGAACTCGGGCTTCGTCACGCGGACACCCGCCGGACCGCCGGTCCAGCTCGGCCACGACGGGTCGATCGACGCGCTCCCCACCGCCGTGTTCATCTTCGCGCTGCTGCTCATCGCCGTCTTGGTCTCGCGCCGCGTGCCGGGCGCGATCCTCATCGGCATGATCGTCGCGACGATCGCGGCGATCGTCATCCAGCACTTCGCCAAGCTCGGCACCGTCGGCGATCCGAACCATCCCGACCCCAAGGGATGGAACCTCAGCGCCCCCGAGCTGCCCAGTCAGATCGTCGCGCTGCCCGACTTCAGCCTGATCGGCCAGTTCGACCTCTTCGGAGCCTTCGAGCGCGTCGGCGCACTCGCGGCCACGATGCTCGTGTTCACGCTGGTGTTCACCAACTTCTTCGACGCGATGGGATCCATGACCGGCCTGGCCCGTCAGGCGGGCGTCGGCCAGCCCGACGGGACGTTCCCGCGCATCCGTTCCGCGTTCGTGATCGAGGGCATGGGCGCGGTCGCCGGCGGCGCCACCTCGGGCTCGTCGAACACCGTCTTCGTCGACTCCGCCTCCGGCATCGCGGAGGGTGCGCGCACCGGCCTCGCCGCCTGCGTGACCGGCGTCCTCTTTCTCGGTTCGATGTTCTTCGCCCCGGTCATCGGGGTCATCCCGATGGAGGTCGGCGCCGCGGCGCTGGTCGTGGTCGGCTCGATGATGGTGGCGCAGATCCGGGAGATCGACTTCACGCACTTCTCGGTCGCACTGCCCGCCTTCCTCACGATCGTCACCATGCCCCTGACCTACTCGATCGCCAACGGCATCGGCGTGGGCTTCATCACCTGGGCGCTGCTCAGCGTCCTCAGCGGTCGCGGACAGAAGGCGCACTGGCTACTGTGGGCGGTCTCGGTCGGGTTCATCCTGTACTTCGTCCGAGGACCGATCACCGCGTTCATCAGCGGCTGACCTGCAACGGCGCAGGTCCGAGCCGGACGGCCCCGCACCCACACTCCGTGATGCGGAAAGAAGATTCCGAAACCTCTTCCCGATGTGACCTCCGTCACCTAGAATGACAAGCACTGGATCGTGTTCGCATGGAAAACCAGCGGTCCAGCTCAGCCTCGCAAACCATGCCTGTCGGAACCGCGTGCCGCGGTTCAGTAGGGATGCAGCGGTGACCGAAACGCTGACCGGATGCCACGTGACCGTGAACGGCCGTTCCCGACCCTTCACCGGCCCGGCCCACACCAGCGCCCTCGATTGGCTGCGTGAGCAGGGCCTCACCGGAGCCAAGGAGGGCTGCGCCGAAGGCGAGTGCGGCGCCTGCTCGATCCTCGTCGCCCGCCCCGGCGATGGCGATACGCCGCAGGATCGCACGCGCTGGACCGCGATCAACGCCTGCCTCACGCCCGCCGCGGCCCTCGCCGACCAGGAGGTCATCACGTCCGAGGGGCTCGGCGAGCCGGACGCGCTGCACCCCGTGCAGACCGCGATGGCGCTGCGCGGCGGCTCCCAATGCGGCTACTGCACACCGGGATTCATCTGCAGCATGGCTGCAGAGTTCTATCGGCCCGACCGCGCGGGGGGCGAGGAGCAGGCGTCGGAGGACGAGCGCTGCACGGCGCACGACGAGCACGGCGCCAACGGCTTCGACCTGCACGCACTGTCCGGAAACCTCTGCCGCTGCACCGGGTACCGGCCGATCCGCGACGCCGCGTACGGCTTGCCCGCCGAGCCGGCGCCCGACGACCCGCTCGCCGCGCGCCGCACCGAGCCCGCACCCGAACCCACGTCGACCGAGGTCGTGGGCCCGCAGGGCCGCTTCGTCCGCCCGGCCGCTCTCGACGACGTGCTCGATCTGCTGGCCGGCGGCGAGTCCCCGGTCCTGGTCGCGGGTTCCACCGACTTCGGCGTCGACGTCAATCTCAAGGGGCGGCGCGAGCCGCTCGTGGTCGCGATCGACCGGTTGCCCGAGCTGCGCGGGTTGCGCTGGGAACAAGACGAGCTCGAGATCGGTGCGGCACTGACGCTCTCGGAGATCGAGCGCCGCCTGGGCGGGCGTGTTCCGCTGCTCGCCCAGGTCTTCCCCCAGTTCGCCTCCCGCCTCATCCGCAACGCCGCCACGCTGGGCGGCAATCTCGGTACCGGGTCACCGATCGGCGACACCCCGCCCGCTCTGCTCGCGCTCGACGCCCGCCTCGTCCTCGCCTCCCGGGAGGGTGAGCGCACTGTCCCCCTCGCCGAGTACTTCACGGGCTATCGCGCGACGGTGCGCCGGCCCGACGAGCTCATCAAGGCGATCCGCATCCCGCTGCCCCAGAGCCCGCTGACGGCGTTCCACAAGATCGCCAAACGCCACTTCGACGACATCTCGAGCGTCGCGGTCGCCTTCGCACTCACCGTGGAAGCGGGCACCGTCACCCGGGCCGCCATCGGGCTCGGCGGTGTCGCCGCCACCCCGCTGCGCGCCACGGCCACGGAGCGGGCCCTCATCGGGCGCCCGTGGACCGAGGAGACCGTGCGCGACGCCGCGGCGGTACTGCGCGCCGAGGGAACCCCGATGGACGACCACCGCGCGTCCGGTCGCTACCGCTCGGCGATGTTGGGGCGCTCACTCGAGAAGGTCTTCGCCGAGTCCACGGCCCGAGAGGAGCTGTCATGAGCCACTTGTCCGAACGCCCCGCGAGCGCGATCGTCGGGCAGGAGGTACCGCACGAGAGCGCGACGCTGCACGTGACCGGCACGGCCCTCTACACCGACGACCTCGTCGGCCGCACGCCCGGAATCCTGCACGCACACCCCGTGCAGTCCGACTGCGCCCACGCCCGGATCCTCGCGATCGACACCGCGGCCGCGCTGCGCGTTCCGGGGGTGGTCCGGGTATTGACGGCGGCCGACGTGCCCGGTGTCAACGACGCCGGGGTCAAGCACGACGAGCCGCTGTTCCCCGAGGACGAGGTCATGTTCTACGGGCACGCGGTGTGCTGGGTGCTCGGTGAGACGCTCGAAGCCGCCAGGCTCGGTGCCGCCGCGGTGCGTTTGGACCTGGAGCCGCTTCCCTCCCTCGTGTCCCTGCGCGACGCGATCGCGGCGGACAGCTTCCACGGCGCCCGCCCTACCGTGCGCCGCGGCGATCTGGAGTCCGGCTTCGCCGAGGCGGCGCACGTCTACAGCGGCGAATTCGAGTTCGCGGGCCAGGAGCACTTCTACCTGGAGACGCACGCCTCGCTCGCGCAGATCGACGAGAGCGGCCAGGTCTTCGTCCAGTCGAGCACGCAGCATCCGTCGGAGACGCAGGACATCGTGGCGCACGTGCTGGGCCTGCCGAGCAACGCCGTCACCGTGCAGTGCCTGCGCATGGGCGGCGCATTCGGCGGCAAGGAGATGCAGCCGCACGGCTTCGCCGCCATCGCCGCCCTGGGCGCGACGCTGACCGGGCGCCCCGTGCGCCTACGACTGGACCGCACCCAGGACATGACGATGTCCGGCAAGCGGCACGGCTTCCACGCCACCTGGCGCGTCGGCTTCGACGAGGACGGGCTCATCACCGCCCTCGAGTCCACGCTCACGGCCGACGGCGGCTGGAGCCTCGACCTCTCCGAACCGGTCCTCGCCCGGGCACTGTGCCACATCGACAACGCCTACTGGGTACCGAACATCGCCGTACACGGCCGGATCGCGAAGTGCCACAAGACCTCGCAGACCGCTTTCCGCGGGTTCGGAGGCCCGCAGGGCATGCTGGTCATCGAGGACATCCTCGGCCGGTGCGCGCCCCGGCTCGGCCTGTCGGCACGCGAGTTGCGGCGCCGCAACTTCTACGGCGACGGGCAGAGCACCCCGTACGGCCAGCCCGTACGGCACGCCGACCGCGTGCGCACGGCGTGGGAACAGGTCGTCGCCACGGGCGAGATCGAATCCCGCGAGGCGGAGATCGCCGCGTTCAACGCCGCGCACCCGTCCGTGAAGCGGGGGCTCGCGCTGACCCCGGTGAAGTTCGGCATCTCGTTCAACCTCACCGCGTTCAATCAGGCCGGCGCCCTCGTGCTGGTCTACAAGGACGGCTCGGTCCTCATCAACCACGGCGGCACCGAGATGGGCCAGGGCCTGCACACCAAGATGCTCCAGGTCGCGGCCACCACCCTCGGCGTACCGCTCTCGCGCGTACGGCTCGCCCCGACCCGGACCGACAAGGTGCCCAACACCTCCGCCACCGCGGCGAGCTCCGGTGCGGACCTCAACGGCGGCGCGGTGAAGAACGCCTGCGAGCAGATCCGTGATCGACTCGCTGCGGTCGCCGCGTCGCTCATCGGGACCAATCCCGCCGACGTGCGGTTCGGCGACGGCACGGTCAGCGGCCTGGGTGCGTCGGCGCAGAAGCTCACCTGGGAGGAGGTCGTGCACGCCGCGTACTTCCAGCGGGTGCAGCTCTCCGCCTCCGGGTACTACCGGACCGAGGGGCTGCACTGGGACGCGAAGGCGATGCAGGGCGAACCGTTCAAGTACTTCGCCTACGGCGTCGCCGCCAGCGAGGTAGAGGTCGACGGCTTCACCGGGGCGTATCACCTGCGGCGCGTGGACATCGTGCACGACGTCGGCGACTCCCTCTCCCCCATGATCGACATCGGGCAGATCGAGGGCGGCTTCGTGCAGGGCGCCGGCTGGCTCACCCTCGAGGACCTGCGCTGGGACGAGAGCGACCGCCCCACCCGCGGCCGGCTGCTCACGCAATCCGCCAGCACCTACAAGCTCCCCAGCTTCTCGGAGATGCCGCCGGACTTCCGGGTCTCATTGCTCGACAAGGCGCACGAGGACGGTGCCGTCTACGGCTCCAAGGCCGTCGGCGAACCGCCGCTCATGCTCGCGTTCTCGGTCCGGGAGGCACTGCGCCAAGCGGCGGCGGCGTTCGGCCCGCCCGGCACCGCCCTCGAGCTCGCCTCGCCCGCCACCCCCGAAGCGGTGTACTGGGCGATCGAGGCCGCCCGGGAGGCGGGCCCGGAGCGCAACGGGCACCGTCGGACATCCGTCCCCGCGACCGGAACCGCCGCCCCGGCGGCACCGGCCCCCGCGCCGCTCGGCTGAGCCCGCCATGACTTGGCTGGGCGACGCCGCCCGCCTGCGTCGGCGGCGCGTCCCCGCGGTCCTGATCACGCAGATCGGAGTCCGCGGGCACGCGCCCCGCGAGGCCGGCGCCAAGATGATCGCCACCGCCGACGACGTCTTCGGCACCATCGGCGGCGGCAACCTGGAGCTGACCGCGATCGACCGGGCGCGGGAAATGCTGCGCGAGAACGGCGTCGCGCCGACGACGCTCACGCTGCGACTGAACGACAAGGCCCGCAACGAACACGGGCGCCAGTGCTGTGGAGGTGAGGTCGTGGTGCTGTTCGAGCCCCTGCCCGTGGTCCCTGCGGTCGCGATCTTCGGCGTCGGCCACGTCGGTCTCGAACTCACGCGCATCCTGTCCCGGCACGACGTGGAGCTGTACCTGACCGACTCCCGACCCGAGCAGATCGAGGCCGCCCGCGCCCTCGAGCCCGGCGAGGCGACACTGCACCTGCGGCACTCGATGCTGCCCGAGGAGGTGCTCGAGGACCTCCCGCAGGGCGCGCACGTGCTGATCATGACCCACGACCACGCGGAGGACTTCAGCCTCTGCGACCAGGTCCTGCGCACCCCGGGTCTGGGGAGCGTCGGACTGATCGGCTCCGCGGCGAAGTGGAGCCGGTTCCGCGGCCTCCTCGCCGACGCCGGCCACAGCGCCGCGAGCATCGCGACCATTCAATCCCCCATCGGGCTGAGCACTCTCGGCGGCAAGAACCCGGCGACCATCGCCGTGAGCGTCGCCGCCGACCTCCTCTCCCGCTTCCCAGCATCCGTACAAGGAGACCCGACATGACCATCTATCGCGCACGCGTCCTGGACACCCCCGACGACCCGTTCACCGGCGGAGCCCTCCGCGCGGCGGACGACGCGGGACTGGCCGTCGAGGACGGCGTGATCGTCGACCGCGGCGACTTCCGCGCCGTCGCCGATCGTCGTCCGGGTGCGACGGTCGTGGATCTCCGCGACGGGGTGCTCCTCCCGGGCATGGTGGACACGCACGTGCACTACCCGCAGATCCGAGCCATCGGCGGACTGGGAATGCCGTTGCTGGACTGGCTGGATCAATGCGCCCTGCCCGAGGAGTGCAGGCTCGCGGACGTCGAGTACGCCCGCACCGTCGCCCGCGAATTCTTCACCGGTCTCACCGCTGCGGGTACCACCACCGCACTCGTGTTCGGCTCGCACTTCGCCGACGCCGTCGACGCCCTGTTCACCGAGGCCGACCGGGTGGGCGTGCGCGTCACGGCGGGCCTGGTCACCAGCGACCGCCATCTGCCGGAAGCCCTGCTGAGCACACCGGAACGTTCCTACGACGAGGGCCGCAAGCTCGCCGAACGCTGGCACGGGCACCGACGACTGCGGTACGCGGTCACGCCGCGCTTCTCGTACTCGACCTCGCCCGACATGCTCGAGAGCGGCGCCGCGCTGGCTGCGGACGTGCCGGGCCTCTGGTTCACCTCGCACATCAACGAGAACCCCGCGGAGATCGCGGCGGTCATCGACCAGTTCCCCGGTTCCGCGGACTATCTCGACACCTACCACCGGCACGGCCTGATCCACGAGCGCTCCGTCCTCGCACACAACGCCCATCCGACCGACGCCGAGTTGCGTCTGATGGCCTCGTCGGGAGCGTCCGTCGCGCACTGCCCGACCTCGAACTCCGCGCTCGCCAGCGGCTCCTTCCCCCTGCGCCGCCACCTCGAGCACGGCGTCACCGTGGCGCTGGGCACGGACGTGGGTGCGGGCAGCGGCTTCTCACTCTTCAAGGAAGGGTTGCAGGCCTACTACATGCAACAGCTGCTGCACACGGACGGCGTCCCCCTCACCGCCGCGCATCTGCTGCACCTGGCGACCCGCGCGGGCGCGACAGCGTTGGGCCTCGACGAAGTGGGCGACCTGTCCATCGGGAAGCAGTTCGACGCGGTGCTCGTACGCCCGACGCACGGTCACCCGCTGGACGTGGGCCTGCGCCACGCCGACAACGCCGAGAACGCGCTCGCGAAGATCTTCTCGCTCGCAACGCCCGCAGACGTCGCCCGCGTCTGGATCGGCGGCGACGAGATCGCCGCGTAGGTGCGCGACCGTCGCCTCCCCCTCACGAAATCCTTGTGCGGAGCGTAGGACCGTCGTAGACTCCACCATACGGAATTATTCTTCCATTCAGTCCAGACGGAGGTCCCATGCCCAGTCGCTCGCTCACCGACGACGCCCTGGCCGCGATCGAGCGTCGGCTGGCGGCCACCGACGAGCTCCTCGCCGCGGACTACCCGGGCGATGACGGCCGTCGGCAGCCGGTGCACACCGTCTACCTCCCCGCGGACCGGTTCACCCCGGCCACCGCGCAGGAATGGGGCGCGCAGGCCCTCGCCGCGGCGGACGCGGCGGGCGGCCTCGCGGAGGTGGCACGCACCGTGGGCCTGACCGATCCGGATCTCCCGGACCTGGTGCGCCGCAAGCTCACCGAGGAGCCGATCGAGGACCTGCGGCTGGACTTCGAGGACGGCTACGGCGATCGCGGGGACGAGGCGGAGGACTCCGATGTCGCGCACGCGGTCGAGGCGGTCGGCGCAGCGGTCCGCGACGGTTCCGCGCCGCCGTTCATCGGCATCCGGTTCAAGTGCCTGGAGGCCCCCGTCCGCGCCCGGGGCCTGCGTACGCTCGACCTGTTCATCAGCGGCCTCGCCGCCGCGGGCCCGCTGCCCGAGGGACTGACCATCACGCTGCCCAAGGTCACCACCGTCGGCCAGGTCGAGGCGATGGTCGACGCGAGCCGCGCCCTCGAGAGCGCGCTGGGGCTGGACGAGCGGCGGCTGCGCTTCGAGGTCCAGGTCGAGACGCCGCAGGTCATCCTCGGCGCCGACGGCACGGCGCCGGTCGCCTCGCTGCTGCACGCGGCGGACCGTCGGGTCACCTCGCTGCACTACGGCACCTACGACTACTCGGCCTCGCTCGGCATCGCGGCCCAGTACCAGTCGATGGAGCACCCGGCCGCCGACCACGCGAAGAACATCATGCAGCTGGCCGTCGCCGGCACGGGTGTGCACCTGTCGGACGGCTCGACGAACATCCTCCCGATCGGCGAGCCCGCCCACGTGGCCGACGCGTGGCGCCTGCACGCCCGGCTGGTCCGCCGACACCTCGAGCGCGGCATCTACCAGGGCTGGGACCTGCACCCGGCGCAGCTCGTCACGCGGTTCCTGGCCACCTACGCCTTCTACCGCGACGGCTTCCCCGCCGCGGCGCTCCGACTGCGGAACTACGTGCACCGCATCGACTCCGCGATCCTCGACGAGCCGGCCACGGCCCGCGCGCTCGCGTCCTTCATCCACCGCGGCGTGACCTGCGGCGCGGTCACCGCCGCCGAGGTTTCCGCCGCAGCCGAGGTCACCGTCGAGACGGTCCGCGACCTCGCCCTCAACCGCCCCCTCACCACCCAGCCCCAGGAGACCCGATGAGCTCGTCCGCACCCGTCTACTACTCGCCGCAGGGCGGCCACCCGCCGCAGACGGACCTGCTCACCGACCGCGCGATCGTCACCGAGGCCTACACCGTGATCCCGCGCGGCGTCATGCGCGACATCGTCACCTCGGTCTTCCCCGGCTGGACCAACACGCGCGCGTGGGTGCTCAACCGTCCGGTCGCCGGCGGCTCGACCACCTTCGCGCAGTCGATCGTCGAGGTCGGCCCGGGCGGCGGCTCCGACGCCCCCGAGCCGCAGCCCGAGGTGCAGAGCTTCCTGCTCCTGACCCAGGGCACGCTGCAGGTCACCATCGACGGTCAGGCGCACACCCTCACCGAGGGCGGGTACGCCTACATCCCCGCGGGCTCGCCGTGGTCGGTCGCCAACACCGCCGACGGCGCCGCCGTGTTCCAGTGGATCCGCAAGCGCTACGAGCCGCTGGCCGGCCACACCCCGCGCGTCGCGGTCGGCAACGAGCGCGACATCGAGCCCTCGCCGATGCCCGGCACCGACAACAAGTGGCGCACCACCCGCATCCTGGACCCGCAGGACCTCGCGTACGACATGCACTGCAACATCGTCACGTTCGAGCCGGGCGCGTCGATCCCGTTCGCCGAGACCCATGTGATGGAGCACGGCCTGTACGTCCTCGAGGGCAAGGCCGTCTACCGGCTCAACGGCGATTGGGTCGAGGTGCAGGAGGGCGATTACATGTCCCTGCGCGCCTTCTGCCCTCAGGCCTGCTACGCGGGCGGCCCGTCGAACTTCCGGTACCTGCTCTACAAGGACGTCAACCGCCAGATCATGCTCTGAGATCGCCGGAACGACGGTGCCGCCTCCCGGATTTTGGGAGGCGGCACCGTCGTTTCGTAGGGGCGGCCGATCGCTCGATCCTGCTTCGGTGTCGATGCGGGCCGTCAGAGCGAGAAGGGCCAGCCCGTCACGACCTTCGGCCGCGGCGGGGCGTAGGTCCGGACCTTGGAGGTCTTCAGTCCCATCCGCACGAGACCCTCGGCGATCGTGACGGCGGAGCGGACACCGTCGACGATGGGGACGCCGGTGGCGGCGGAGACCTTCTCCTCCAGCTCGGCCATGCCACCGCACCCGAGGCAGATCACCTCGGCGTGATCGCGCTCGACGGCCTCGCGGGCCTGGGCGACGATGGCCTCCACGGCGCGCTCGGGCTCGGACTCGAGTTCGAGCACCCCGAGGCCCGACGCCCGCACCGAGGCACAGCGCGCGTCGAGTCCGGCGAGCTTGAGCCGGTCCTCGATGAGCGGGACGGTGCGATCGAGAGTGGTGACGACGGAGTACTTGTGCCCCAGGTACATCGCGGTGGAGGCCGCCGCCTCGGTGATGTCCACGACGGGCACGTCGAGCAGTTCCTGCAGGCCCTCGCGGCCGTGCTCGCCGTATCCGGCCTGGATCACCGCGTCGTACGGCCCCTCGTAGCGCGTGATCGCGTCCATGACCGCGATAGCGGCGAGGTACGACTCGAAGTTGCCCTCGCAGGAGTCGGCTCCGAAACGCGGTGTGATACCGACGATCTCGGTGCCCGGCGACGCTGCCGATCGTGCGGACTCGGCGATCGCATCGGTCATGGACGCGGTGGTGTTGACGTTGGCGACGAGGATGCGCATGGCGAGTGCTCCTTAGTGCGTGCTGGGGACGGCGATCGGCTCGCCGGAGACGTCGACGAACGGTCCACGACGGTCGGCCACCACGAGGTAGACGACGGCGCCGAGACCGGCACCGATGAACCAGGAGTAGTTCGACACGACGTGGAAGGCGGGCACGAAGGCCATCAGCAGGGCCGCACCGGCGGTGGGGACGAGGGCGATCACCGCGCGCGGGTTCACGCCGCGCCGGTAGTAGTACGGCGCATCCGGAAGGTCGCAGTACAGGTCGGGCACGTTGACCTTCGACGTGCGGATGAGCCAGTAGTCGGCCATGACGATGCCGAACAGCGGGCCGAGCAGCGCCCCGAGCCCGCCGAGGAAGTAGGTGATGACAGCCGGCGAGTCGTACAGGTTCCACGGCAGGATGATCAGCCCGATGACGCCCGAGATGATCCCGGCCCGACGGAAGTTCAGATGCTTGGGGAACAGGTTGTTGAGGGCGTAGATCGGCGCGACGAAGTTCGCCATCAGGTTCACCGCGACGGTGAGCACGAGCAGCGCCAGGCAGGCGAGCACCAGCAGCAGGGTGTTGGGCACGGTCTGGACGATGTCGGCGGGCGACTCGATGACGCGGCCGTCGATCCGGAACTGCGCGCCCGCCAGCGTGATCACGATGGCACCGAAGAGGAGCATGTTGAGCGGGATGCCGAAGAAGTTGCCCCGCACGATCGACCGCTTGGAGGTCGCGTTGCGGGTGAAGTCGCAGAAGTTGAGGACGAAGGTCCCGTAGATGGCGACCCAGAGACTCGCGCCGCCGACGATCTGGAGCCACATCTCCACACCGGTCGTGGAATCGGGCGTGGTCCAGGCGATCGAGAAGTCGGCCTTGCCGAACATCCAGATCGCCAGTGCGGCCATCGTGATCAGGATGACGGGACCGGCGAAGGCCTCGTACTTGCGGATCATCTCCATGCCGTAACTGACGATCACCAGCTGCACGGCCCACAACACCAGGAAGGCGATCCAGCCGAGGGTGGACAGGCCGAGGAATCGGTTCTCGTCCAGCGTCGCGGCGCCGGGGATCACCGCGACGATCATGATCCGCAGTACGACCGACGCGAGGTAGGTCTGGATGCCGAACCAGGCGATCGCGACGACGCCACGGATCAGCGCCGGGATCTGTGCCCCGCGGATCCCGAACGAGATGCGACTCATCACCGGGAAGGGCACGCCCGTCTTCTCCCCCATGAACCCGGAGAGATTGAGCAGCAGGAACAGGAAGATCGCACCGAGGCCGAGGGCGACGAGGATCTGCCAGCCACCGAGGCCCAGGGCGAACAGGCCGATCGCGAAGGCGTAGTTGCCGAGGCTGTGCACGTCGTTCGCCCAGAGGGTGAAGATGTTGTAGCCGCCCCAGGTGCGCCCGGCGCGCTTCGTCGGTGCCAGATCCTGGTTGTAGAGGCCGGCGCTGAGCCGGTTCAGAGCGTCCACGTCCGGGACGCCGCCGACCGCGGCGTCACCGAGCCGGATCGGATTCGCCTCTGCTGCCGGTGCGACGCCGGTCGAGGGAATGTCTGTCATGCTGAGCCTTCGTTCCTCCGGGCTGACCGCGATCAGGAATGTTCCATCCTGCGGAAAGTGTGTTCCACACGTGCCGATAAGTAAGACCTATCTCAGCCACCCTGTCAAGAGCGATGTCGCATGTCGGAATATAGTGATCGCAACGCGGAACAGTCGTCTTGACGAGTGGCGCAGGTCACACCTACTCTTCTCGCAGTCACGGACACCGGATTCCGCCGCGGAACGATCGAAGGAGCCACCCCATGAGCACCGAGCCCACCGAGTACGACCTGGTGGTCCGCGGCCGCCGCATCGTCACCACCGCGGGAACCGTGGCGCGCGAGGTCGGCATCCGGGACGGCCGAGTCGCCGCCATCGAGCCGCTCGGCAACGCGCTGGCCGGCCGCGAGGTCATCGAGCTCACCGACGATCAGGTGATGATCCCCGGCCTCGTGGACACGCACGTCCACGTCAACGAGCCGGGACGCACCGAATGGGAGGGCTTCGAGTCCGCCACCAAGGCGGCCGCGGCGGGTGCCGTCACGACCCTGGTCGACATGCCGCTCAACTCGATCCCGCCCACCGTCGACCGCGACGCCCTGCGCCTCAAGCGCGAGGTGGCCGGCCCCAAGGCCTACATCGACGTCGGCTTCTGGGGCGGTGCCGTGCCGGGCAACAAGGATCAGCTGCGGGGCCTGCACGACGACGGCGTCTTCGGCTTCAAGTGCTTCCTGCTGCACTCGGGCGTCGACGAGTTCCCCGCGCTGACCGTGGACGAGATGCAGGAGGACATGGCGGAGCTCGCCACCTTCGATTCGCTGATGATCGTGCACGCCGAGGACGCCTGCTCGATCGAGCACGCCCCGGAACCGACCGGCGCCGACTACTCGGGCTTCCTCGCCTCGCGCCCCCGCGGCGCCGAGAACAAGGCGATCGCGGACGTCATCGAGCGTGCCCGCTGGACCGGCGCCCGCGCGCACGTCCTGCACCTGTCCTCGTCCGACGCGCTGCCGATGATCGCCTCCGCGCGACGCGACGGGGTCAAGCTCACCGTGGAGACCTGCCCGCACTACCTCACGCTGCTGGCCGAGGAGATCCCCGCCGGCGGCACCGCTTTCAAGTGCTGCCCGCCGATCCGTGAGGCGTCCAACCGCGAGCTGCTGTGGCAGGGCCTGCTCGACGGCACCATCGACTGCATCGTCTCGGACCACTCCCCCTCGACGATCGACCTCAAGGACGTGGAGAACGGCGATTTCGGCGTCGCGTGGGGCGGCGTCGCCTCATTGCAGCTCGGCCTGCAGCTGATCTGGACCGAGGCGCGCAAGCGCGGCATCTCCCTCGAGCAGGTCCTCGAATGGATGTCCGCCAATCCCGCCAAGCTCGCCGGGATGACCCGCAAGGGCCGCATCGCCCTCGGCTTCGACGCCGACTTCGCCGTCTTCGAGCCCGAAGCCGCCCAGGTCGTCGACGTGCACCGCCTGCACCACAAGAACGCCATCACCCCCTACGACGGTCGGGCGCTCGCCGGCGTCGTCGCCGGCACCTGGCTGCGCGGCGAGAAGATCGACTTCGCCACGCCGCACGGCCGCCTGCTCCGCCGCGGCGAGGCCTGAGCCCGGACTACGGACGGCTCGCCAGGATCCGGCTGAGGTAGTCCGGCGTCCCGTCGATGCGCTGCAGATGCGGGTAGCGCGGCCCGTCGTGGTAGTCGATCTCGACGGTGCGGGTCTGGTCGAAGTCCTTGACCTGGAGACGGATCGGCGCCGGGTTGGTCTTCGCCGCCTCGAGGGCGGTCTGCATCGTGGCCTGCGAGTACGCCGCGTCGTTGACCGCGAGCACCGTCATCCCCGTGCCGACCTTCGCCTTGAACGCCGGTCCGTCCCAGCGCACGTCGGTGACCTTGCCCGCTGCGGAGACGTTGAGCCCCAGGGAGTAGGTGTAGTTGGCCGCGCCCTGCGCCTCCTTCATCTGCGCGGCCAACAGAGCACCGGGGTTGCTGTCGTAGACCAGCTTCCAGCCGGTCTTCTCCACGCTCGACGCGAAGGGCTCGGTGCCGTCGAGGCGGTCGCGCAGGTACTTCGCCCAGTCGTCCGCGACGACGCCGTTGAGTGTCGAGACCACCTCGTCGAAGTCGTAGGTCTTCTGCTTCTCCCACTGCCCGTCGTCGACGCCGAAGAAGGCGCGGGCGAAGTCGTCGAGCGACTTGGTGTCGCCGGTCAGCTCCCGGATCCGCGCGTCCACGCCCAGCCAGACGAGCTGGCCGCCCTGGTAGTAGTCCTCGCTGAGCTGCCACGACCGGTACGGCTTGGTGCGGCGCTGCGCGATGATCGGATCGTTGGTGGTGTCCTGCAGGCTGCGCCAGGACAGGCCCGGCCGGCCGTCGGTGTAGGTGGCGACCACCGAGGCCAGCGCGTCCCGGGATACCTCGGGCGAGCGGAGTCCCGCACGTCCGGTGAGAACGTTGCCCCAGTACTGGGTCTGGCCCTCGTAGACCCACATCAGACTGTCCTGCATGGGGGTGTTGAAATTCGGAGTCCACAGGTCGGCGGGTCGCCGGAACTTGCCGTTCCACGAGTGGGTGTACTCGTGACCGAGCAGATCGTCACTGCCCAGCTCCGGGTTCCATCCGGTGAAGTAGTCGGTGGGCTGGCCGTTCTCACTCGATCGCTGATGCTCGAGCCCGTTGGAGCTGAGCTGGTCCGAGAGCGAGAGCAGGAAGTCGTAGCGGTTGTAGTGCTGCGATCCGTACAGCTTGAGCGCCTGCTGCACGAGCGCCCGATGCTGCTCGATGTGCTCGGGCTTCGCGTCGAGTTGCTCCGGGGCATCGGCGAAGACCTGCAGCCGCACCGGGACCTTCGCCCCCGGTGCCAGGTCGAACTCCCGGTGGAACCGGCCGGCGTAGACGGGCGAATCGACCAGGACGTCGAGGGGAACGGTCTTGTAGTCGACGGTGTCCCCCTCGCGCCGATCGACGTCGAGTGCGGTTCCGGCGTCGAATCCCGGCGGGTAGGTGACGCTCGCACGGAACGGGATGTCGGCGGCGGGCTTACCTTCGGGGTAGAGCAGCACGGCGTTCCACTGCAGGTTCAGCATGGACGGCGTCATCACCACCCGGCCCTGCGTGCTGTCCGTCGGGGTCAGGTACTGGAAGGCGGCGTCGAGCGAGGTGACCCCGTCGGGCACCGAGACCGTGAGCTTGTAGACGTCGAGCGGATCGCGCTTCCACTGCAGCTTCTTCCCGTTCCCCGAGAAGGTGATACCGGCGATCTTGTCGATCGGGCCGGACGGCGAGTGATTGCCCGGAAGCCACTGCGGGAAGAGCAGAGTCGTCTCGCCCGGGCTGACGGGGATCGTCTGCTTCACACCGATGATCCGCTGCGGAAGGTTCGTCACGTCGACCGCCACCGAGATCGGCTGCTGTTCCCCCGCGCCCCCTTCCGTGCGGTCGGGCGAGCCGCAGGCGAACAGCCCCGCCAGAAGGACGATCACGATGCTGACGGCACTGAGGCCTCGACTCCTGGACACCGGCACTCCCGACTTCCGCAGACAATTTTGTTGATCCTACAAAAGAGATCCGTTCCTCGCTGCGCGAAAACCGACGGGATCCTCTCCGGGCACGGGTTTCTCGACAATCGTCCACGAACGTACGGTCTCGGCGTACTGTGCCGTCGTACTGCTTCACCGCCGGGGGCGGGGAAACGGACTGGATTCACGTATGCCGTCGGGCCGAGAGGCACCGACAGGGGTGCCGCGGCCCCTGCGACCGGGAAACGGCGCTCCGCCGATCTCTGCGCGTAATCTGCGAACCGCCACGATCATCATGGGGATCCTGGCTGTCGCCTTCATCGGCGCGGCTGTCATCGATCTACCGAAGAGCACGCGAGCCTACCTCGGTCCGCCGACCTGTGGCTTCGTCGCCATGCAGCCGGCGGACCTGTGCCGGTACGAGGAACCGAGCCTGTCCCGTCGGTCGCGCGGACGCAACGAGTACCGGGAAACCTTGTTGCCTGGCGGATCCATCCCGCGGGACGCTGCGGCGACAACGCGAGACGTCAGCATCTCGGACTACAACGAGATGCGCGACATCCGCCGCCGCGAAGTCCGGAAGAACCTCATCGGCCTACTCATCGCGAGGTCACTCCTCCGGCGCGGGGTCGCACGGCTCCGCGCGGCGCGCGGCGTCGCACCGGCAGCGGGTCGTTAGAGCGTGCCCTTGGTCGACGGGACGCCGGTGACGCGCGGGTCGGGCTCGACGGCGGCGCGCAGCGCGCGGGCGACGGCCTTGAACTCCGCCTCGGTGATGTGGTGCGGATCGCGGCCGTAGAGCACGCGGACGTGCAGCGCGATCCGGGCGTTCATGGCGAGCGACTCGAAGACGTGCCGGTTGATCACCGTCGAGTACGGAACGCCGGGGTAGCCGCCGATCACCGAGCTCACCAGGTAGTCGGGCTCGCCGGTGTGCACCGCGTACGGCCGGCCGGAGACGTCCACCGAGGCGTGCGCGAGCGTCTCGTCCATCGGGATGAAGCAGTCGCCGAACCGGCGGATGCCCTTCTTGTCCCCCAGCGCCTCCGCGAAGGCCTGGCCGAGCACGATGGCGGTGTCCTCGACCGTGTGGTGCGCATCGATCTCGATGTCGCCCTTCGCCTGCACGGTCAGATCGAAGCTGCCGTGCTGCCCGAAGGCGGTGAGCATGTGGTCGAAGAACGGCACCCCCGTGGAGATCTCGGTGCGGCCGGTGCCGTCGAGGTTCAGCTCGACGACGATGGACGACTCCCGGGTCGTGCGCTCGATGCGGGCGATGCGATCGGTCATGAGCGGTCTCCGTCGTTCGTCGGTGCCAGCTTCGCGCTGATCGCGAGGAAGGCGTCGTTCTCGTGGTCCAGGCCCACCGTCACGCGCAGGTGCCCCGGGATGTGCATGTCGCGCACCAGGACTCCCCCGTCGAGGTAGGTGCGCCAGGCGGCGGCCTCGTCGGCGAACCCGCCGAAGAGAATGAAGTTGGCGTGCGATTCGATGACGTCGTAGCCCAGATCGCGCAGCCGCCCGGCGATCCGGTCGCGCTCGGCCGAGAGGTGCGCGACCGAGGCGAGGGTCTCCGCACGGTGATCGATCGCGGCGATCGCCGCGGCCTGGGTGAACACCGACAGGTGGTACGGCAGGCGCACCAGCTGGATCGCGTCCACGATCGCCGGCGCGGCGACCAGGTACCCCACGCGGCCGCCCGCGAACGCGAAGGCCTTGCTCATGGTGCGGCTCACGATGAGCTTGCCGCCGAACCGGTCCATTAACCGCACCGCGGACGGCCCGGCGCTGAACTCGCCGTACGCCTCGTCGACGATGACGATGCCGGGCGCCGCCTCGATGAGCCGGATCAGATCGTCCTCGGCGATGAGATGGCCCGTGGGGTTGTTCGGGTTCGTCAGGAACAGCACGTCGGGCCGGAGCTCGTCGATCGCGCCGACCGCGTAGTCGATGTCGAGGGCGAAGTCCTCCGTGCGCTTGCCCGCGATCCAGTGCGTATCGGTGCCGTCCGAGATGATCGGGTGCATCGAGTAGCTGGGGACGAACCCCATCGCGGTGCGCCCCGGACCGCCGAAGACCTGCAGCACCTGCTGCAGGATCTCGTTGGAGCCGTTGGCCGCCCATAGGTTCTGCGGTCCCACGACGGTGCCCGTCCGCTCCGTCACGTACTCCGCGAGGCGGTTGCGCAGCGCGGCGAGGTCGCGATCCGGGTACCGGTTCATCGCGGCGGCCGCCTCGCCGACGGCCTTGGCGATGTCGGCGACCAGCGCCGGGCTCGGCGGGTGCGGGTTCTCGTTGGTGTTCATCGCGGCCGCCACCGGGAGCTGAGGCGCACCGTAGGGCTCCTTGCCCCGCAACGTGTCCCGGATGGGGAGCTGCTCGAGGCTCACCGCCTCGCCGGGGAGCGGGTTCACGCGCGACCCCCCTCGAGCGATTCGAACCGCAGCCGCACGGCCTCGCCGTGCGCCGGCAGATCCTCGGAGTTCGCGAGCGTGATGACGGTGCCCGCGATGTCCTTGAGCGCCGCCTCGTCGTACTCGACGACGTGCACGCCGCGCAGGAAGGTCTGCACCGACAGGCCCGAGCTGTGGCGGGCACAGCCGGCGGTGGGCAGCACGTGGTTGCTGCCGGCCGCGTAATCGCCGAGGCTGACCGGCGAATGCGGGCCGACGAAGATCGCCCCCGCCGCGCGGACGCGACCCGCGACCTCCCGCGGCTGCGCGGTCTGGATCTCGAGGTGCTCCGCGGCGTAGGCGTTGACCACGGCGAGTCCCTCGTCGATGTCGTCGACGAGGACGGTGCCGGACTGCGGCCCGCGCAGGGCGGTGTCGACCCGCTCGCGGTGCCGGGTGACCTCCAGCTGGGCCGTCAGCGCTGCGTCGACCCGGTCCGCGAGATCCGCCGACGTGGTGACCAGCACCGACGCCGCCATGACGTCGTGCTCCGCCTGGCTGATGAGATCGGCCGCGACGTGCACCGGGTCGGCGGTGTGATCGGCCAGGATCGCGATCTCGGTGGGCCCGGCCTCCGCGTCGATGCCGACGAGGCCGCGGCACAGCCGCTTCGCGGCGGTGACGTAGATGTTGCCGGGGCCGGTGATGAGGTCGACGGGGGCCAGCTCGGCACCGTCGAGATCGGTACCGCCGTGCGCGGCGAGGGCGATGCCCTGCGCGCCGCCGGTCGCCCAGACCTCGTCGACGCCGAGCAGCGCGCATGCGGCGAGGATCGTCGGGTGCGGCAGGCCGTCGAAATCCTTCTGGGCGGGCGAGAGGACGACCAGGGAGCCGACACCGGCGATCTGTGCCGGGACCACGTTCATCACCACGGAGGACGGGTAGACGGCGTTGCCGCCGGGAACGTAGAGACCCACCCGGTCCACCGGGATCCAGCGCTCGGTGACGGTGCCCCCGGGGACCACTTCGGTGACGGTGTCGGTCCGCCGCTGATCGGCGTGCACCGTGCGAACGCGGTCGATCGCGGTCTGCAGGGCCTCGCGGATCGCGGGATCGAGCTCCGCGAGCGAGCGCTCCAGCGCCGCTGCGGGAACCCGGACGGTGGGCGGGCGCACGCCGTCGAACTTCTCCCCGAACTCCAGGGCCGCCTCCGCGCCGCGCTCCGCCACCGCGTCCACGATCGGGCGCACCCGAGGCACCACCGCGTCGACGTCGACCCCGCCGCGCGGCAGGGCCCCGCGCAGCTCGGTGAGCGACGGGCGACGCCCCCGCAGGTCGAGACGGCTCAGCTGCAGTTCAGACATGCCCCCATTCTATGGGTCCGGTGCCACCGGGTTTCCGGCCAGGGCATCGGCCACCTCCGCAGTCGAGAGGACCTGGACACCGATCATCCGGAGGTCGTCCAACCGCTGCTCGGTCGCCTGGGACGTCGCATCGGCGACGACGGCCGCGCGGTAGTCCCGCTCGGAGGCGTCGAACAGGGTCGCCCGCGGGCAGTTGGGCAGATTGCACCCCGCCACGACCACCGTGTCGACGCCGAGTGCGCGCAGGTGTTCGTCGAGCCGGGTCCGGTGGAACGCCGACCACCGCGGCTTGAAGAGCACCGCCTCCGCTGCGCCCACCTCCTGCAGTGCGCCCGACAGCAGGAGCTCGTGATCGAGTGGGGCGTCGAGGAGCATCGGGGGAATCCCGGCACCCGCGCTCCCGGGTGCCGCGATCCGCGCGCCCGCCTCCACGGCGGACCGTCGGACGGGATCGACGTCGGAGCCACCGGGCACGTACAGGCGGATCACGTGCACGACGGGGCGACCCGCCGCGCGGAAGGCGGCGGCCAGTCGTGCCATCGCCGGCACCGACTCCGCGGTGCCCGGGATCGGCGCGGCGCCGGAGACGAAGTCGTTCTGCACGTCGATGAGGACGAGCGCGGACCGATCCCAGTGGGGCGCCGTGTAGTCGGGCGCCGATGTGGAGGCCGTCACAGGCCCATCGTGCCCTACGCCTACTGCTCCCGACCACACCTGACGGTCCGGTAAGTTATCCGCCATGGGTGAGACCAACCACGGCGACCAGGGCCTCCTGTACTGGCTGATCAAGCACGTTTCGGTGGGACCGACGATCCGGGTGGTCAACCGCCCCACCGTCGAGGGGCTCGAGAACATCCCGGCCGAGGGTCCGGCTCTGCTCGCCGGTAACCACCTCTCGATCGCGGACTGGCTGTTCGTTCCGCTGGTGGTGCCGCGCCGCATCTCCTACCTCGCCAAGAGCGACTACTTCACCGCGCCGGGCATCTCCGGCAAGCTGCAGAAGTTCTTCTACACCCAGACCGGGCAGGTCCCGATCGACCGCAGCGGCGGCGACGCCGCGACCGCCGCGCTCACCACCGCGAAGAAGCTGCTCGACGAGGGACGGCTCGTCGGGATGTACCCGGAAGGCACCCGCTCCCCCGACGGCCGCCTGTACCGCGGGCGCACGGGCCTCGTGCGGATCGCGTTCGAGGCGAACGTGCCGATCATCCCCGTGGGCGTCATCGGCACCGACAAGGTCTCGCCCCCCGGCCCCTTCAGCTGGCACGCCGAGCGCGTGCAGGTGAAGTTCGCCAAGCCGATCGAGCCGATCGAGTACGACATCCCCTCCGACCCCGACGAGCGGCACGCGCTCGAGCGGTCCGTCACGGATCGTCTGATGCAGGAGATCCAGGCGCTCACCGGCCAGGAGTACGTCGATGAGTACGCCAAGAAGTGGCGCCCGGGTTCCTGACCGGGCGCAGCGCGCCCGCGATCTCGCCGTCCTGCGGCGCGTCCGCGACCGGATCGACCGCGAGTTCGCGCAGCCGCTGAACGTCGAGGAGCTGGCGCGCGGCGCACACATGTCGGCAGGACACCTCAGTCGCGAGTTCCGGCGCGTCTACGGCGAATCGCCCTACTCGTACCTGATGACCCGGCGGATCGAGCGCGCCATGATGCTGCTGCGCCGCGGTGACGTCTCGGTGACCGACGCGTGCTTCGCGGTGGGGAGCTCCTCACTCGGCACCTTCAGCACCCGCTTCACCGAGCTCGTCGGTGTGCCGCCGAGCGTCTACAAGCGCGACCACCGCGCCGCCGCCGAGGGCATCCCCGCGTGCCTCGCGCGCCAGGTGATGCGACCGGTCAGGAATCGAGAAGCGCCGCCGTCCGCACCGCAATAACGTGAGCGGCATGGACATCACGATCTCCCTCGCCTATCTGCCCCACACCGACGCCGAGGCGGCGCTCGGCTTCTACCGGGACATCCTCGGGTTCGAGGTCCGCAAGGACGTCGGCTACCAGGACATGCGCTGGCTCACGGTGGGCCCCGTCGGGCAGCCGCAGACCTCGATCCTGCTGCACCCGCCCGCGATGGACCCGGGTCTGACCGAGGGCGAGAAGGCCACCGTGCTCGACATCATCGCCAAGGGCGCCTACACGGCGATCACGCTCTCGACCGACGATCTGGACGGTCTGTTCGAGCGCGTCGCCGGTGCAGGCGCCGACGTGGTGCAGGAACCGATGGATCAGGATTACGGCGTGCGCGACTGCGCCTTCCGCGATCCCGCGGGCAACCTGATCCGGGTCAATCAGCTCTAGGACCCGGCGGTGGCCGGCGCCTCGAGGGTCGCGGTGTCGATCACGAAGCGGTACCGGACGTCCGAGGCGATCACGCGCTCGTAGGCCTCGTTGATCTGATCCGCCGAGATCAGTTCGATCTCGGAGCCGATGCCGTGCTCGGCGCAGAAGTCGAGCATCTCCTGGGTCTGCGCGATGCCGCCGATCATCGAGCCGGCGAAGCTGCGCCGGTTGCGGGTCAGGTCGAAGACGTTGACGGGCACGGGGTGCTCGGGCAGGCCGACCTCGACGAGGGTGCCGTCGACGGCGAGCATGCCGAAGTACTGGTGCATGTCGAGATTCGCGGAGACGGTGTTGATGATGACGTCGAACTGATTGCGCAGCACCTTGAAGGTGTCCGGGTCAGAGGTCGCGTAGTAGTGCGCGGCGCCCAGGCGCAGGCCGTCCTCCATCTTTTTGAGCGACTGGCTGAGCACCGTCACCTCGGCGCCCATGGCGGCGGCGAGCTTGACGCCCATGTGACCGAGACCGCCGAGGCCGATGATCGCGACCTTGGTGCCCGGTCCCACGTTCCAGTGGCGCAGCGGGCTGAACAGCGTGATGCCGGCGCACAGCAGCGGCGCGGCGGCCGCGTAGTCGATACTCTCCGGCACGCGCAGCACGTAGTTCTCATCGACGACGATGCCGGTCGAGTAGCCGCCCTGGGTGGGCTGTCCGTCGCGACCCTTGGCGTTGTAGGTGCCGACCATCCCGCGCTCGCAGTACTGCTCCTCGCCGCGCACGCAGGCGGCGCACTCCCGGCAGGAGTCGACGAAGCAACCGACGCCGACGCGGTCGCCGACGGCGAACTTCGTGACCTCGGAACCGATCGCCGTCACCTCACCGGCGATCTCGTGACCGGGGACCACCGGGTAGCGGGCGGGGCCCCACTCGCTGCGCACGGTGTGGATGTCGCTGTGGCAGATACCCGCGTAGCGGACGGCGATCTGGACGTCGTGCGGGCCCGGGTCGCGGCGCTCGACGGTCATCGGTGTGAGCGGTTCGGTGGCGGAGGTGGCCCCATATGCGTTGACGATCATGCTTCCCATTGTGCGCCCGGAGTCGTTGCCCACGCTCACCGCCTCCGCGGTCTGCCGGTGACTCGTCCATCACATCGTCTTGCAATCGAGAAACTTCGCTGGTTGCGCCCTAGAATCACCGCATGTCGATGCCGTCACACCACGCCGCCGACGGTGCCGCGGGGGCCGCGCCTCCCGCGACTCCCGCGGCTCCAGCGAAGAAGTGGTGGGCGGGTCGCGCCAACACGCGTCGGATCCGCACCGGCTCGATGCTCGTCGTGGGCGTCGCGGCCGGCATCGCCACCGGATTCCTCGACGTGTGGCGGCATGCTCCCGCGGTCGGTTGGGCGTTCGCCGCTGGCATCTACGACCTCTGGATCTGGACGATGACCTCGAAGATGGATGCCGCGGAGACCGCGCTGCACGCCACCGAGCAGGATCCGCGGAAGAGCCAGACGAACTTCCTGACCACGATGGCCGCGCTCATCAGTCTGGCCGCGGTCGGTGTGGTCATGGTCGACGCGCACACCGCGCCGTCCAGCGCCCGCCTCGGCCTGGCGGCGCTCGCACTGGGGACCGTCGCGCTCTCGTGGATGATGATCCACCTGCTGTACATGCAGCGGTACGCCGACATCTACTACACGGACAACCCGCCGGGCGGCATCGACTTCAACCAGGAGGCGCCGCCGCGGTACACCGATTTCGCCTACGTCGCCCTGACCTTCGGGACCGTCTACGCCGTCTCGGACACGGTGATCACGTCGAGTGAGATGCGTAACGCGACCCTGCGCCACACGCTGTTGTCGTTCATCTTCGCGAACGGCATCCTGGCCAGCACGATCAACCTGGTGGTCGCACTCGCCAACGCCGAATGACCTACGCCGAAGGCACTCTCAGAGATCGAGCCCCAGGTCCAGGGCGCGCACCGAATGGGTCAGCGCCCCCACGGCGAGGTAGTCGACACCCGTGCGGGCGTAGTCGGCGGCCACGTCCAGGGTGAGCCCGCCGGAGGATTCCAGCTTCGTGCGCGGTGCCAGCTTCTTGCGGCGCTGCACGGCGGACTGCGTCATCCACAGCGGCATGTTGTCGAGCAGGACCAGGTCGACGCCGAGCGCGAACGCCTCCTCGAGTTGTTCGAGCGAATCGACCTCCACCTCGAGCGGGACGCCGGGTGCGCGGCGCCGCACCGCCTCGATCGCCGCGGTCACCGAACCCGCCGCCACCACGTGGTTGTCCTTGATGAGCGCTTCGTCCCCGAGCCCCATCCGGTGGTTCACTCCCCCGCCCGCGCGCACGGCGTACTTCTGCAGGGCCCGCATCCCGGGCAGCGTCTTGCGGCTGTCGCGGATCTTCGTCCCGGTGCCCTCGACCTCCCCCACCCAGGCGGCCGTCGCGGTCGCGATCCCGGACAGGTGCGTGACGATGTTGAGCAGTGTTCGCTCCGCGGTGAGGAGAGCGAGGGTCGGCGCCTCGATCGCCATGGCCACGTCACCGGGCGCGACGACGGTGCCGTCGGCGATCTTCGCCGGCACGCGGTAGTTCCCGGGACCGACCACCTCGTCGAGCACCCATTCCGCGACGGGGATGCCGGCGAGCACGCCGTGCTCGCGGCTGATGACCTTGGCCAGGGTGGTCGCACCGTCGGGGACGGTGGCCTCGCTGGTCACGTCCGGGCCGTAGCGAAGGTCCTCGTCGAGGGCGGTGCGGATGAGCCGCACCACCTCGGCGCGGTCGGGCTCGAGCGTCAGCTCGGTCACGGGCGTACCTCCAGTACCTCGGTCACGGATTCCTGTCGGGTCAGCGCCTGCCCCACCATGCGTCGCGCCACTGCGGTGAGCACGGCGTCCTCCCGGTCCCGGGAAGATACCGCGGGTCCGTCGACGACGAAGGCGGGATCGGCGAGCAGCCCGCTCAGGTCTGTCAGTCCGGCGACGGTCCGCCGCACGCCGCAGGCACCGGTCATGGCGTCCTGCAGCGCATCCCGTTCGGCGCGGGCCTGCGCGGGAGCCACCTCACGGACCGCGCCGCCGGGCAGTGCGGGTGCACGCCGCGCGGCGGCCGCGACCCGCAGCCCCATCACGAGGGCCTCGAGGAGACTGTTGGAGGCGAGACGATTGGCCCCGTGCAGCCCCGTACGCGCCACCTCGCCCGCCGCGTACAGGCCGGGGACACCGGTCGCACCGTGCAGGTCGGTGACCACCCCGCCGCACAGGTAGTGCGCGCCGGGGACCACCGGGATCAATTCGGTCTGCGGATCGATGCCCGCGGCGCGGACCGCCTCCGTCACCGTCGGGAAGCGCTGCGCGACATCGGGGATCATGGTCGCGTCGAGGTATGCGCACGGGGCACCTGTGCGTTCCATGGCGGCGGTGACAGCGCGCGCCACCACGTCGCGGGGCGCGAGATCGCCCATCGGATGCACGCCGTCCATGACGCCGGCGCCGCGCGCGTCCACGAGATGCGCACCCTCGCCGCGGACCGCCTCCGAGATCAGCGGCCGCCGGCCGCGCGCACCGGGCGTGTAGAGCATCGTCGGGTGGAACTGGACGAACTCGAGCTCGCGCACCTCCGCGCCCGCGGCCTCCGCCAGCGCGATGCCGTCGCCGGTGGCCCCGAGGGGATTGGTGGTACTCGAGAACAGGTGTCCCGCACCGCCGGTGGCGAGCAGCACGGTGCGTCCGAAGGCGTCCCCTTCGGCCGTGCGCACCCCGACGATGCGGTCACCGTCGGCGAGCAGCGCGTACGCCTGCGCGGGGCGGGCGGTGACGTTCGGCCTCGCCCTCGCGGCAGCGGTGAGGGCGCGCTGCACCTCGGCGCCGGTCGCATCGCCGCCCGCGTGGATGATCCGCGAGACGGTGTGCCCGCCCTCCCGTGTCCGCTTGAGACGGCCGTCGGCCCGGCGGTCGAACTCCGCGCCCCAGCTGATCAGCCGGTCCACGGCGGCGGGCCCGTCGGCGAGGATGGAGCGCGTCGCCACGACGTCGACGAGCGGACCGCCCGCCGCGACGGTGTCGGCCACGTGCCGGTCGACGCCGTCGGTCGGATCGGACGGATCGACCACGGCGATGCCGCCCTGCGCGTACGCCGTCGAGGTCGACGGTGCGCCGCCGACGGAGGGCTTGAACAGCACCGTCACCGTCAGCCCGGCGTCGGCCGCGGCCACCGCGGCGGTCAGGCCGGCCACGCCCGCGCCGACGACGAGCAGATCGGCCGGGGTGCCGGTCCCGTTCGCTCCGCCCCCGGCGCGCGTGGTCATTCCCCGCCGCCGGGCTGCCCGATCCCGATCATCCGAGTCACCGCCCGGCGGCCCGCGTCGGCCGTCTCGGCGTCGACGAAGACCTCGTCCGCGCCCTCGACCAAGCAGCGCAGGAGCGCCGCGGGGGTGATCATCTTCATGTACTTGCACGAGGCGCGGTCGTTGACGGCGCGGAAGTCGACTCCGGGCGCCGCCATGCGCAGCTGGTGGAGCATGCCCACCTCGGTCGCCACCAGCACCTCGCGGGCACTGGTCTCCCGCGCCGCGTCGAGCATGCCGCCCGTGGAGAGGATCTTGACCCGGTCGTCCGGCACGGCGCCCTCGCCCGCGAGGTAGAGCGCCGAGGTCGCGCAGCCGCACTCGGGGTGCACGTAGAGGTCCGCATCGGGGTGGGCCTTGGCCTGCGCCGCCAGCTCGTCTCCGTTGATGCCCGCGTGCACGTGGCACTCGCCCGCCCAGATGTGCATGTTCTGCCGGCCCGTGACGCGCTTGACGTGGGCGCCGAGGAACTGGTCGGGCAGGAACAGGATCTCGGTGTCCTCGGGGATCGACTGCACCACCTCGACGGCGTTGCTCGAGGTGCAGCAGATGCCGGTGAGGGCCTTCACCTCGGCGGTGGTGTTGACGTAGGAGACCACGACGGCGCCTGGGTGCTCGTCCTTCCATTCCTGCAGCTCCACGGCCTTGATGGAATCGGCCAGCGAGCAGCCGGCGCGCTGATCCGGGATCAGCACCGTCTTCTCGGGGCTGAGGATCTTCGCGGTCTCCGCCATGAAGTGGACGCCGCAGAAGACGATCGTCGACGTGGTGACCTCGGCGGCGATCCGGGAGAGTGCGAGCGAGTCGCCCACGAAGTCCGCGACGTCCTGGATGGCGGGAAGTTCGTAGTTGTGGGCGAGGATCGTGGCGTCGCGGAGCTTCGCGAGGCGCTTGACCTCCGCCGCCCACTCGCGGTCGCCGTCGACGCCGGTGTACATACCGCCGCCCTCGACGATCCGCTCGGCGAGCGGCGAACTGAATGCGGTGGCGGCGGACGTGGCTGTGGTCATCGCGGCGCCTCCCTTTCTCGTCGGCTATTTATCGACCTATGATCGATATATGGCCGATGCTAGCACCGCACCCCCGATGCGTGTCGCACATGAAGTCCTCTCGACGGTGTTCCGGGTCGCGCCGGCCATCGGCGGCACGGGGGCAGCGGGCGGACTCGAGGTGCTGCTGTGGCAGCGCGCGATGGCCCCGGACCAGGGCGCGTGGTCACTGCCGGGCGGTCTGCTCGGGCCGCGCGAGGACCTACCGGCCAGCGCGCGTCGACTGCTGGCCGAGAAGGTCGACCTGACCGAGGTGGCGCACCTCGAACAGTTCGCGGAGTTCTCGGACCCGCACCGGGTTCCGGCCACTGCTGACGCCGATCGCACCCTCGCCTCGACCTTCCTCGGCCTGGTCCGCTCGGGGACCGACCCGCGCCTTCCCGAGGACACGACCTGGCACCCCGTCGAAGCCCTGCCGACGATGGCCTTCGACCACGCCGCCATGGTGCACCGCGCCCGGGCGCGGCTCGCCGCCCGGCTGTCCTACTCCAACATCGGCTTCGCGCTCGCCCCGCGCGCCTTCCCCATCTCCCAGCTCCGCGACGTCTACGTCGCCGTGCTCGGCTACCCCGTGGACGCGACCAACCTCCTGCGCATCCTCTCCCGGCGATCGGTGATCACCGCGACCGGCGAGACCGGCCAGGCCACCCGGGGACGCCCACCCGCCCTGTACCGGTTCACCGATTCGTACCTGCGCATCACCGACGAGTTCGCCACCCTGCGCCCACCCGGCTGAGGCCCGGCCACCCGGACCCGCGCGATCGGCCCACCTGCGCCCGCGTGTGTGCTTACGCTCCGCAGGTGACCGAGCCGGAGAGCGACGCGCAGGATCGCATGTCGATCAATCTCGCCGAAGCGACGGACGCCCGCATCGTGCGCACCCTGGGAACGGGTGCCACCATCGCCGTCCTGTTCGTCGTGCTGCGCCTGCTCGTCGTGTCCGAGTGGGATTGGCGCGTGGCGTCGCGGATCATGGCCGTGACCGACGTCAACAGCGCCCTGACGATCGTGCTCGGCACGCTCATGAGCGATCCCGAGTTCACCAGCGCCCTCGTCATGGTCCTGCTCCCCCTCTCGGTCCTGAGGCTCGCATGGCGCGTGCACGCGAAGTCGCCCACCAGCGTGTGGTCCGCGCTCCTGGTCGCGGTCCTCACGACCGCCTGCGTCGCGCTGACCGTCACCTACGGCTACGTGTGGGTACCCATCGGAGCGGCGGTCATCGCGGTGGCGGTCCTCGCCGTCAAGCACTGGTTCGCCGAAGGGCTCAGCGGGCGGACCGTCGACTTCGCGATCCGCGAGGTGGGATCGATCGCGGCACTCGCCGTGCTTCTGCTCGCCGCCGTCGAGCGCACGCCCTGGTCGCCCGCCGAACGGCTGCACACGAGAACCGGTGTCATCACCGCCCACGTGCTCAAGGTGGAGTCCGGCTTCGTGACCGCCTTGACCGAGTCGGACCGCGAAGTGCTCGTCATCAACTCCTCGGACATCGTGCGTCGAGAGCCGATCTGATCTCGGCGTCGGGCCTCGCCGCTCTCCGGCCGAACCGACGCCGCGAACGGCGCGACCTCCCGGAAATAGATACGGACCGCGGTCCGTTACAGTGATCGAAGGGTCCGCGAGGGACCCGAACGGGAAGGATCGACATGCAGTTCGGAATCTTCAGCGTCGGCGACGTGACCACCGACCCGACCACCGGCACCACCATCAGCGAGCACGACCGCATCAAGGCGATGACGGCGATCGCCGTCAAGGCCGAAGAGGTGGGCCTGGACGTGTTCGCGACCGGCGAGCACCACAACCCGCCGTTCGTGCCGAGCTCGCCGACCACGATGCTGGGCTGGATCGCCGCCCGCACCGAGAAGCTGCGCCTGAGCACCGCCACCACGCTCATCACCACGAACGATCCGGTGAAGATCGCGGAGGACTACGCGATGCTGCAGCACCTGGCCGACGGCCGCGTCGACCTCACCCTGGGCCGCGGCAACACCGGCCCCGTCTACCCGTGGTTCGGCAAGGACATCCGGCAGGGCATCCCGCTGGCGATCGAGAACTACCACCTGCTGCGGCGGCTGTGGCGCGAGCCCGTCGTCGACTGGGAGGGCCAATTCCGCACCCCGCTGCAGAGCTACACCTCGACGCCCGCGCCGCTCGACGGCACGCCGCCGTTCGTCTGGCACGGCTCGATCCGCTCGCCCGAGATCGCCGAGCAGGCCGCGTTCTACGGTGACGGCTTCTTCCACAACAACATCTTCTGGAACACCGAGCACACCGAGCAGATGGTGCGCCTGTACCGGCAGCGCTTCGAGCACTACGGCCACGGCTCCGCCGACCAGGCGATCGTGGGACTCGGCGGCCAGGTGTTCATGGCGGAGACCGAGGCCGAGGCCAAGCGCCGCTTCCGCCCCTACTTCGACAACGCGCCCGTGTACGGGCACGGACCGTCGCTGGAGGACTTCGAGCAGATGACCCCGCTCACCGTCGGCACACCCGAGCAGGTGATCGAGAAGACCCTCGGTTTCGCGGACTACGCCGGCGACTACCAGCGCCAGCTGTTCCTGCTCGACCACGCGGGCCTGCCGCTGGACCAGGTCCTCGAGCAGGTCGAGATCCTCGGCACCCAGGTGGTCCCCGTGCTGCGCAAGGAGTTCGAGCTGCGCCGCCCGGCCCACGTCCCGTCGGACCCGCCGACCCACGACTCGCTCGTCGCCGCGGGCCCGGATTCGCCCCATCACCTGGTGCTCCCCGCCCAGGACCTCGTCACATCGAAGGAGGCCTGACCATGACCCGCTCCCTGGTGGTCGTCGCCGCCGGTGTCTCCGAGCCCTCGTCGACGCGATTGCTGGCCGATCAGCTCGCCGACGCCACGCGGGCCGCTGTGTCCGCCCGCGGCGAGGCCGTGGACATCACGGTGATCGAGGTCCGCGAGCTCGCCCGCGACCTCGCGACGGTGATGACGTCCGGCGTCCCCACACCGGCGCTCACCGCGGCCAAGGACGCGATCGCCGCCGCGGACGGGCTGATCGCCGTCTCGCCGGTGTTCACCGCGAGTTACAGCGGCCTGTTCAAGATGTTCTTCGACGCGCTCGACACCGACGCGCTGACCGGCGTCCCGGTGCTCGTGGCAGCGACGGCCGGCACCGCGCGCCATTCGCTCGTGCTCGATCACGCACTGCGCCCGCTGTTCAGCTACCTGCGCGCGCAGATCCTGCCGACCGGCGTCTTCGCCGCCACCGAGGACTTCGGTTCCTCGGAGCTCGCATCGCGGATCTCCCGCGCCGGCGCGGAACTCGCCGGCGCGCTCGTCCAGGCCGACGGTGCCGTGGCCGGCTTCGGCGGACCGTCGGACCTGAGTGCCCCGCGGCGCTCCGGGAAGTCGCTGGACCTCGGCCCGGTGGCCGATTTCGCGGACCTGCTGCGCGGCCACACCGGCGACTGAGCCCGCCCCCGGCCGTCAGTCGGCGGGCGGGTCCGGATAGCGCGGACCGTCTCCGACGCTCCAGCCGGGCAGCTCGCCGTACTCGCGGAAGGCGACGGGATACGCCCGACGGCGGGCGGCCAGTGATCGCAGGCCGCCGAACCACCGCACGTACGCGTCGTGGCGCGGATCGCGATCCGGCACCAGGCCCCGGTCGAGATGCCGCAGGACCGCGGCGGCGACTTCGACCGGACTCGTCCACGGTTCGACACGCATGTCCAGGTAGTCCTGCCCCGCGGCCGACGAGTAGCGGGCGACGGGATCGGCCGCGGCCCGCGCACCCGCGACGGTGATCTCGGCGCGCCAGTGTCCGGTGGCGTAGACGTACGGCGTACAGCGCACCTGTCGATAGCCCGCCTCGTGCAGCTGCACGACGGCGTCGAGGATCCGGTACGGCACCCAATGCGCCGCGAGCCCGGCACCGAGAAGATCACGCACCCGCGCCTCCACGGTGTCGTCGAACACCACCAGCGTGATGACGTCCAGATCGCCCGGAGTCTCGAGGATCGTCTCGAGGGCGATGGAGACCGCCTCGTCGAGCGGCCAGCGGTAGACCCCGGCACTGATCAGCGGCACGGCCATGGAACGGGCACCGAGATCAGTGGCCGTCCGGATGGCACCCGAGTAACACGACCGCAACAGGGCGGGGTCGTCCTCGCCCGCACCGTGGTTCGGGCCGACGGCGTGCACGACGTACCGGGCCGGCAGCTCGCCCGCCGCCGTCCAGCCGACGCCACCGGTGGGCAGGCCGTCGGGGAAGCGCCGGATGCAGTCCTCGAGGATCGAGGGACCCCCGACCCGGTGGATCGCACCGTCGACGCCGCCCCCGCCGCGCATCGCGCGGTTCGCGGCGTTGACGACCACCTCGGCGCGGATCTGCGTGATGTCACCGCACACCACGCGCAGGAGCGGGACCGACGCGGTCATGAGGACGGCGTCCGTACCGGCGGAGCCTCGACCTGCGCTCCGCTGGGCGCGTGCGCGGGCTCGTCGTCGGGAAGCCGTCCGAGGAGGGCGAGCACGACGCAGACCAGCGCGGTGATGCCCGGCCACACGAGAACGAGCACCCACGAAGCCAGATCGCCGAGAGTGCCGCCGGAGTGGTCGGCGAGGGCGAAGACGTTGGCACCCTCGAGGCGGATCGACGGTGCGGCGGTGAAGTCCAGACCGGGTGCTCCCGGGCCGGTGAACCGCGCGTTCACGACTGCCTGCCCGAGCAGCACCGCGATCAGCACCCCGAGGGTGGCGGCGCCGAGCGTCAGCGCGACGCCGCGCGGGGTGCGCCGCGCGCCGCGGAACAGGCCCAGCGCCGTGAGCAGCCCGCCGACCGCGGACACCGTTACGAACAGCACCGTCGCGATGAAGAAGTTGTCGAACTGGTCCGTGCGGAGCACCGGCTGGCCGGTGTCCAGAACGACCCCGCGCACGCCGGGCGCCGTCGTGCCCCAGACCAGCGCCGCGGCGGCCCCGAGCACCGCCCCCACGACGAGGGGGACCACGACGTGGGAGGCGGAGCGGGTCGGCGTGTGAGTAGGCATCGACAGCAGCCTATCGAGCGGACCCGTGCATCGGGATCAGCGTTCGCGGCTCTTCGAGTCGAGCTCGCCGTGACGCGAGCAGCGCGCCGTCCACCCGTCGGGGCTGACCTGCACGATCATCCTGCGTGCGCAGTAGGCGCAGTACCGCGGGGGCTCGAGCCCGAGTTGCGCCGCCGCGAAGACGGGCCCCCCGTCCGCGAGGGGCTTGCCGGTGAACTCGTTGTACACCGGCTCCTGGTCCGCCACGAGTGTCACAGGGTGTCGTTGAGGGCCTTGATCGGCATCTTGAGCTCGCCGAGCAGGTCCAGATCGGTCTCGGCCGGGCGGCCCAGGGTGGTGAGGTAGTTGCCCACGATGACGGCGTTGATGCCGCCGAGGATGCCCTTCTCGGCACCCAGATCACCGAGGGTGATCTCGCGGCCGCCGGCGAACCGCAGGATGGTGCGCGGCAGGGCGAGACGGAACGCCGCGACGGACTTGAGCGCCTCGTTCGGCTCGAGCACGTCCAGGTCGCCGAAGGGCGTGCCGGGGCGCGGGTTGAGGAAGTTGAGCGGCACCTCGTCGGGCTCGAGCTCGGCGAGGTTGGCGGCGAACTCGGCGCGCTGCTCGAGCGTCTCCCCCATGCCGAGGATGCCGCCGCAGCACACCTCCATGCCGGCCTCGCGGACCATCTGCAGGGTGCCCCAGCGCTCCTCCCAGGAGTGCGTGGTGACGACGTTCGGGAAGTGCGACTTCGACGTCTCGAGGTTGTGGTTGTAGCGGTGCACCCCCATGGCCTTGAGCTCGTCGACCTGCTCCTGCGTGAGCATCCCGAGGCTGCACGCGATCTGGATGTCGACCTCGTTGCGGATGGCCTCGATGCCGGCGGCGACCTGGCTCATCAGGCGCTTGTCCGGGCCGCGCACGGCGGCGACGATGCAGAACTCGGTGGCGCCGGTCTTGGCGGTCTGCTTCGCCGCCTCGACCAGCGACGGGATGTCGATCCACGCGGACCGCACCGGCGACTCGAACAGGCCCGACTGGCTGCAGAAGTGACAGTCCTCGGGGCAGCCGCCGGTCTTGAGGCTGATGATGCCCTCGACCTCGACCTCGGGGCCGCACCACTTCATGCGGACCTCGTGGGCCAGCTGGAGCACCTCGTCGAGCTTGTCGTCGGGCAGCTGGAGGACGGCCAGAACCTGCTCCTCGCTCAGCCCTTCACCGCGCTCGAGCACCTGCTCGCGCGCGATCTCGATGATGTCGGCCAGGACCCCGGTCATGTGAATCTCCTCGTCGGCTGTGTCGATCGGCTGTGCTGCGGCACCACGGTGCCGCGACTACCTGCACTGTACAGCGTTCAATTCGTGAACAGTGTTCAAGACGCACGCGAGCGTGGCGGGAAACGTTCATCGACTCGACCGAAATAGTTTCCTTCCCTTTTCTATGTATCAACGCGACAGTGTCTGCATGACGCTTCGCTCGAAGAAGATCCTGGTCGCGACCGTGATCGCCGCATCCTTGACCACTCCGCTCGCCGTGACAGCGAGCCCCGCGGAGGCCGCTCCCCCGACTGCGTGCGCGTTCACCCCGCAGGCTGCGCCGACATCGAGCCCGGTCGCCGCCGGCGCGATCGCGCCGACCGCCGAGGCGAACTCGTACATCGATCAGCTGGCGGCCTTCTCCCGCCTGCCGAAGTCGGTGCTCGCCGCGAACCTCGACGCCGCCGTCGCGACCAATCGCACGGCCACCGCCGCCGAGCAGCGCGCCGCGGTCGCCGACAATTACGGCCTCCTCGACGACTCGATCTTCTCCGCTCTGGGCAGCCGCCTGACCCCTGCCTTCCATGCCGCCGAGGCCGCGGGCGAACTGCCGAAGACCACGGCACTGCTGATCGGCAAGAAGGCGCTGATCAACGCGTACGTCGACACCTCGGCGGCCAAGAAGCACTTCCAGTACCAGCGCCCGTTCGAGGTCGCGCCGGACCGCATCACGCGGTACGGGGACGGTCGAGCCGACCTGTACGAAGCGGTACGCGGCTCGGGCTCCTACCCGTCCGGGCACACCGCGTGGGGGTACGCCGAGGCGATCGTCATCGCCACCCTGCTCCCCGAGCTCGGCCCGCAGCTGCTCGCGCGCGGCGCCGACTACGGCAGGCACCGCGTCGTCCTCGGCGTGCACTACCCGCTCGACGTGATCGGCGGCCGGATCCTCGCGCAGGCCGCGGTGGCGGACGCGCTCGCCGATCCCGGTTTCGCCGATCTCGTCGCGCAGGCCCGCGCGGAGCTGCGGGCCGCGCTGGCCGCGCGCGCCGGCGGCCCCATCGAACGCGTGGTCGCCTGCCAGCGCAACTACGCCGAGACCGGCGCCGCCGCAACGGCGTACCGGCGCGATCTGAGCTGGGGCCTGCCGCGCGTGGGCGGCGACGCTCCCGTTCAGGTCCCGGCCGGGGCGATCACTCTGCTGCGCGCGGCGCACCCGGGCCTGAACGACGCCCAGCTGCGCGAGCGGATCGCCCGCACCGCGGGCCCCGCGGGCTACCCGCTCGACGTGACGGGCGGCTGGCAGCGGATCGACCTGCTCAGCGCCTGGATCGCGCGCTGAGCCAGTCCGCGTCGAACCACGACGGCGCGGCCGCCGCGAACCGCTCCGGCGGCAGCGCGGCCGCCCCGTCGGGGATCCGCCCCACGACCGGCACGCCCGTGAGGTCGGGCAGGTCGACGAGGTTGCATCGCTCCGCCAGGCCCGGCTGATCGGGCCAACGCGAGAGCACGATGCCCGCGCACGCGACACCGCCGGCGGCGAGGGCCCGGATCGTCAGCTCGGTGTGATTGAGGGTGCCGAGCGCAGGGTCCGCGACCACGACCACCGGCGCCTCGAGGTCGGCCGCCAGGTCCACGAGGGTGAACGGCGTCCGGGCGTCGTCGAGGCCGAGTCGCACGAGCACACCACCCGCGCCCTCGACCAGCACGCTCCCCTGCGCGCGCCGGACGACCGCGGCGGCCTCGTCGCGCCCGAGGGGCGCCAGCCCCGCTCGGCGCGCGGCGGTGAGCGGGGCGAGCGGTTCCGGGTAGCGCCGGTGCTCGACGGTGACGGCCCCCGGCGCGAGCCGCGCGACCTCGGCGGCGTCGGCGAGCTGCCCGTCCTCGTCGCGCGCGGCGCCGTCGGCGAACCCTGTCTGGGCGGGCTTGACGACGGTGACCGGCCCACTCGGCAGCAGCGCCGCGGCGAGGGCGGCAGTCGCGACGGTCTTGCCGACGCCCGTGGAAGTGCCGGTGACGCAGAGGATCACGCGACGGCCCGCCGGATCACGTCGACGGCCCGCGCGACCTCGTCGTCCGTCAGATCGGCACGCACGGTGATCCGCAGGCGGGACGTCCCCTCCGGCACCGACGGCGGGCGGAAGCAGCCGACCTGCACCCCCTCGGCCGCGCAGGCGTCCCGCGCGGCGACGGCGCGCTCGGGTTCGCCGAGCACCAGCGAGACGACCGCCGAGGTCGGCTCGGGCGCACCGATCCCCGCAGCCACGGCACGGGCGCGGTCGAGCACGCGACCGGCGAGCGCGGGTTCCGCACGCAGTTCGGTCAACGCGGCGCCGGCGGCGGCCACCGCCGACGGTGCGAGACCGGTATCGAAGATGAAGGGCCGCGCGGCGTCGATGAGATGCGCGCGCACGCGCTCGGGACCGAGGACGACGCCGCCCTGCGAGCCGAGGGCCTTGGACAGGGTCGCGGTCACGACCAGGTCGGGCTCACCGGCGAGCCCCAGTTCCTGCACGAGGCCACGACCGCCGTCGCCGCGAACGCCCAGGCCGTGGGCCTCGTCGACGATGAGCGCGGCGCCGTGGGCGCGCGCCGCCGCGTGCAGCTCCGCGACGGGAGCGAGCACCCCGTCGGCGCTGTAGACGGAATCGGTGAGGACGATCGCGCGTTCCTCCGAGCGATCCGCGAGCGCGTCTCGAACAGCGTTCACGTCGCCGCGCGGGGTGACCACGATGCGTGCCCGGGACAAGCGGCAGGCGTCGACGAGCGAGGCGTGCGAGCCGCCGTCGGAGACGACGAGCGCACCGCGGCCGGCCAGGGCGGTGACCACGCCGAGGTTGGCGAGGTAGCCCGAGGAGAAGCACAGCGCCGCCTCGGCGCCGAGGAAGTCGGCGAGGTCGCGCTCGAACCGCTCGTGCAGTTCCGTCGTTCCGGTGACCAGCCGCGAACCGGTCGATCCAGCGCCCCAGACGCGGAGTGCATCCGCGGCGGCGTCGAGCACGCGGGGATGACGACTCAGGCCGAGGTAGTCGTTCGAGGCGAGATCGAGTCCCGCGACCCCGGGCCGCCGCGCCGTCAGCGAGCGGCGCAGACCTGCGGCCGCGCGGTCCGCGGCGTAGCCGTCGAGCCAGCCGAGCGCATCCAGTTGAACACCGTTCATGTCCTCACTGTAGCGCCGCGTGCACCGCGGCCGTGACTCCCCGACAGATCGCGGCGACGTCGTCGGGCGTGCTGATGAAGGGCGGCATCGTGTAGACCAGGTCGCGGAAGGGGCGCAGCCACACGCCCGCCGCGACCGTCGCATCCGTCGCGGCCGCCATGTCCACGGACCGGTCGAGCTGCACCACGCCGATCGCGCCCAGCACGCGCACGTCCACCACGCCGGGCACGGCGCGCAGCGGGGCGAGCCCGTCGCGCAGCCCCTCTGCGATCGCCGCGACCCGCGCCTCCCAGTCCTGGGCGAGCAGCAGTTCGGTGCTGGCGACGGCGACGGCGCAGGCCAGCGGGTTCCCCATGAACGTCGGGCCGTGCATGAGCGCGCCCTGATCCGAGTGCGAGATGGCGAGCGCGACCTCGTCGGTGCACAGCGTGGCGGCAAGGGTGAGGTAACCGCCGGTCAGGGCCTTGCCGACGCACAGGATGTCGGGCGTGATCTCGGCCGCGCCGCAGGCGAACAGGGTGCCGGTGCGTCCGAAGCCGGTGGCGATCTCGTCGCAGATGAGAAGGACGTCGTACCGGCGGGTGATCTCCCGCAGCGCCGCGACGTACGCGGGCGGGTGGAAACGCATGCCGCCGGCGCCCTGCACGACGGGCTCGATGATGACCGCGGCCAGCTCGTGCGCGTGCGCCCCGACGAGACGGTCGAGCTCGGCGACGTAGGCCTCGTCGTACTCGGCGGGCGGCGCGGGCGCGAACACCTGGGTGGCGAGGACGTCGCTCCACAGCGAGTGCATGCCCCCGTCGGGATCGCAGACGCTCATCGGGGTGAAGGTGTCGCCGTGGTAGCCACCGCGCCAGGTCAGAAGGCGGTTGCGGCCGGCGACGCCGCGGGCGCGCCAGTACTGCAGGGCGGTCTTCACGGCGACCTCGATCGACACCGACCCGCTGTCGGCGAGGAAGACCCGGTCGAGGCCGGGCGGGGTGATCCGGACGAGCAGGTCGCCCAGCCGGGCGGCGCTCTCATGGGTCAGGCCGCCGAACATGACGTGCGACATCGTGTCGATCTGGGCCTTCGCCGCGGCGTCGAGCACGGGGTTGCGGTAGCCGTGGATCGCGGCCCACCAGGAGCTCATGCCGTCGATCACCCGCGACCCGTCGCCGAGGGTCAGGCGCACCCCCTCCGCGGAGGTGACCACCCGCGCGCCCGCGCCGCCGACGGCGCTGTACGGGTGCCAGAGCGTCCGGGTGTCCAGGGCGAGGATCTCGTCGGGCGTCATGTCGGGCCACGTTAGCGGGGGCCGCGACCGCGCCGCCATCCGCCGGGCCGCACGGCGCACCCGCGGCCGGTTCGGTCCGCAATGGCATGATCGGGCGCATGGCTACCGGCGAACCGCGTCCCGTCGGCGCGACCTACCGGCTGCAACTGGGGCCGTCCTTCACCTTCGACGACGCCGCCCGTCGCGTGCCCTACCTCGCCGATCTCGGGGTCACGCACCTCTACCTCTCCCCCGTCCTCGAGGCGGTGCACGGCTCGACGCACGGTTACGACGTGACCGATCCGACGACGGTGCGCGCCGAGCTCGGCGGCCGGAAGGGGCTCGAACGTCTCGCCGACGCGGCGCACGTCGACGGCCTCGGGCTGGTCATCGACATCGTCCCGAACCACCTCGGCGTCGGTCGGGCGGAGCAGAACCCGTGGTGGTGGGACGTTCTGCGCAGCGGGCGCGAGTCCGCCTTCGCGCACTACTTCGACATCGAGTGGGACCCCCGCAACGGCGCCGGCGGCAAGCTCGCCCTCCCCGTCCTCGCCTCGGAGGAGGACGCCGCGGCGATCACCGTCGACCGGAGCGGCCCCGAGCCGGTGCTGCGCTACCACGACCGCACCTTCCCCCTCGGGCGCGACGTGGGCGGCCTGGACGTGGAGCGGCTCCACTACGCGCAGCCCTACCGCCTCGTCCCGTGGACGTCGCCCGTGCGTTCCTACCGCCGGTTCTTCACCGTCGACGACCTGGCCGCGGTCCGGGTGGAGGATCCCGAGGTCTTCACCGCGACGCACGCCGAGGTCGGGTCGTGGTTCGCGGACGGGATCGCCGACGGCCTGCGCGTCGATCACCCGGACGGGCTCGCGGATCCCGTCGGCTACCTGCGCATGCTGCGCGAGCTCACCGGACCGTCCGCATGGATCGTGATCGAGAAGATCCTCGAGGCCGACGAGCCCGTGGAACCGGAGCTGCCCGTCGACGGGACCACCGGCTACGACGCACTGCGCGAGATCGGGCACGCCCTGCTCGACCCCGCCGGCGAAACGGGGCTGAGCGCGCTGCACGAGCGGTGGACCGGGGACGACGGTGCCGTCCGCTGGAACTCCGGCGCGACGCTGCGCCTGCGCGGCGAGCTCGCCGCCGCGGACCTGCGACCCGAGTTCCTCCGGTTGGCCCGCGCGATCCACCGCGAGATCGCCACGGCGGTGCCCCTCGACGACCTCGCCGACGCCGCGCTGTTCTGGATGAACGAGATCCCGTACTACCGCGACGACTACCCGGTGCTCGCGGCCCGATCCGCCGCGGCTCGGCGGCGCGCGCTGGACGCAGCGGGTTCGGCCGGCGCCGAGCCGGGCCTGCGACCCGCCCTGGAGGCGGTCGCCGCCGCCCGCGATCGCGGTGGCGAGTCCGCCCGGCGGTTCGCGCAGCTCACGGGCGCACTGTCGGCGAAGGCGCTGGAGGACACGGCCTTCTACCGCTCGGCCCGGCTCGTCTCGCTGCAGGAGGTGGGCGGCGCACCGTCGGACTTCGGGCCAAGCGACCCGCACCCGGCCCTCGCCCGGCGCGCCACGGACCGACCCGCGGCGATGACGGCCCTGACGACCCACGACACCAAGCGCGGCGAGGACGTGCGCGCCCGCATCGGCGTGCTGAGCCAGTGCCCGTGGGACTGGGCGGTGACCGTCGACCGGTGCCTGTCCCTGCTCCCGCCGCCGCCCGATCCGATGACGGGGCTGTTCCTGCTGCAGAACGCGTTCGGTGTGTGGCCGGAGGACGGGGTGGCTTCCGACGCGCTCCGGGCGCGCCTGCACGCGTACGCCGAGAAGGCGATGCGCGAAGGGCGCATCGGCACGTCCTGGCGCTCGCCCGACGATGCCTTCGAGGCAGCCGGGCACGCCTTCCTGGACTCCCTGTTCGACGGTCCGGCCGGCGCCGCGATGACGGAGCTGGTGGGCGAGCTGGCGCGGCACGGGCGGTCGGACGCGCTCGCGCAGAAGCTGCTGCAGCTCGCAGGCCCCGGGGTTCCCGACGTCTACCAGGGCACGGAGCGCTGGGAGGACTCGCTGGTCGACCCGGACAATCGCCGGCCCGTCGACTGGTCCGGCGCGGACGAGGCGCACCCCAAGCAGCACCTCGTGCGCACCGCGCTGCGACTGCGGCGGGAGCGCCCGGACAGTTTCGTCGGTGGTTCGTACCGCCCGCTCCTCGCGGAGGGGCCCGCCGCCGACCACCTGCTCGCCTTCCACCGCGGGCCGGACGCCGGCGCGCCGGACGTCGCGGTTCTCGCGACGCGCCACTCCCTCCGCCTGGAACGCGCCGGCGGCTGGCGCGACACGCGGCTCGAGCTGGGCGACGGAGCGTGGACCGACCGGCTGACGGGACACGTCGCCACCGGTCGGACGGCGCTCCAGGAGCTGTTCCTCGAACATCCTGTCGCCCTGCTGGTGCGCGAGTAGAAAACTTGTCAGTGGGTCCGCGCACACTTGCGGACATGAACAGCGAAACCCCGCGGCCGCTCACCACGGCACTCGTCCAGTCCGCCACCGCGCGCGCCGGCGTCAGCGGCAACCGGATCCGCGCCTCGTCGCTGGCGCGGGTCGCGGAATCGCTGCGGGAGCACGGCCTCCCGGCCGATCTCCTGCCCACCGGCCGCCTGGTCATGGTCGCCGGCACGTCGCGGCTCACCGCGCAGCGGCTGCCCGGCGGCGCCATCGAGGTGCGCGCGTTGCGCGAGGGCCGCAACTCGATCCTCGGGCTGCTGGAGGATGCGGAGGAGGTGGCCCACCTGCTGATCCGCTGCGCCGGGATGGCCTCGGCGTGGGAACTCACCGCGGAGATCCACGACCGGCTCATCCTCGCGGGCGATCGCACGGTGCTCTCCGAGGTGCCGATGAGCGACACGCTCTACGTCCGCCTCGGCGAGCGCACCTTCGCGGAGATCTTCGCCGAGGACGCCAGCGCCTGCCTCGATGTGCCGGCCGAGGTCACGCTCACCACCCACGTGTGCACCCACTCGCTGGACGAGGTCTGGCGCTTCCGCTCGCTGGATCAGCACGACTTCCGGCCCATCGGGTGCATCACCGGCGGCCGGCACGCGACGGCGGAGTCGGCGCTCGCAGCGATCGAACTGCACCGCGCCCGGACCGCGGAGTGGGAGAGCCTGCACTGACGCTATCGTTGCGAACCGATGCCCACCTCGCCCGTCGCCGCCGACCACGCCTTCGAGGTGTGGGCGCCGCGGCCGCACCGGGTCCGCCTCTGGCTCGACGGCGCGACGCACTCGATGGTCCGCGGTGCCGACGACTGGTGGCGGATCACCCTCCCGGCGGAGCCCGGTGCGCGGTACGGCTACCTGCTCGATGACGACGAGACGGTGCTCCCCGATCCGCGCTCACCCCACCAACCCGACGGGGTGCACGGTCCTTCGGCGCTGATCGCCGAGTCCGACGCCCCGCGGTGGTCGGGGCGCGCGCTGCGCGGCGCCGTCGTCTACGAGCTGCACATCGGCACGTTCACCCCGGAGGGCACGTTCGACGCCGCGATCGAGCGGCTCCCGTACCTGCGCGACCTCGGCGTCGGTTTCGTCCAGGTGATGCCGGTCAACGCGTTCAACGGCGCGCACGGCTGGGGCTACGACGGTGTCGGGTGGTTCGCCGTGCACGAACCGTACGGCGGACCGTCGGGGCTGGAGCGCTTCATCGCCGCGGCGCATCGCCTGGGCCTCGGCGTCCTGCTCGACGTCGTGCACAACCACCTGGGTCCGTCGGGCAACTACCTCGGCCGGTTCGGCCCGTACGAGAGCGACGGCGCGAACCCCTGGGGCAACACGATCAACCTCTCCGGCGAGGGCAGCGCCGAGGTGCGGCGGTTCCTCCTCGACGACATCGCCTGGTGGCTGCGCCGCTACGGCGTGGACGGACTCCGGCTCGACGCGGTGCACGCCCTCGTCGACCACGCGGACCGGCACATCCTCCAGGACGCCGCCGCGCTGACCGCGGAGCTCTCCGTGGAACTCGGCCGCCCGCTGGCCCTCATCGCGGAGTCCGACCTCAACGACCCGCGCCTGGTGACCCCGGCGGCGCACGGCGGATACGGGCTCGCCGCGCAGTGGAACGACGACGTGCACCATGCGATCCACACGATCGTCTCCGGCGAGCGCCAGGGCTACTACGCCGATTTCGGCAGCCCCGAATGCCTCGCGACCGTCCTCACCGAGGGCTTCTTCCACGCCGGCACGTACAGCTCGTTCCGCGGCCGTGTCCACGGCCAGCGGATCGATCCCGACCGGGTGGCACCGTCGCAGCTGCTCGCCTACACCTGCACGCACGACCAGGTGGGCAACCGGGCGCGGGGCGACCGTCCGTCGGCGTACCTGACCGCCGGGCAACTCGCCGTGAGGGCCGCGCTGGTGCTGTTCTCCGCGTTCACGCCCATGCTGTTCATGGGCGAGGAGTGGGGCGCGCGGACCCCGTTCCGGTTCTTCACCAGCCACCCCGAGCCCGAGCTCGCCCGCGCCACCGCGGAGGGCCGCACGGCGGAGTTCGCGGAGCACGGCTGGCCTCCGGGCGAGGTGCCCGACCCGCAGGATCCCGATACCTTCGCCGTGTCGCACCTGGATTGGTCCGAGCCGGCGCGCCCCGGCCACGCGCGACTGTCGGCGACGTACCGCGACCTCATCGCACTGCGCCACGACCCCGGCCTCGCCGACGACGATCTGCGCACCGTCGGCTGTGACCATCCGGGCGAGGCCACCTGGTTCGCGGTGCACCGCGGCGCACTGACACTGCTCGTGAACTTCTCCCCCGCGCCGGTCACCGCACCGTTCTCCGGCGACGAGGTCCTCGCGTGGGAGCCGCCGTCGCCCCAGGGCGCCACCACGACTGTGCCGGGCCACTCCTTCGTCGTCCTGCGCCGCGGAACCTGACCACAATCCCCGGGCACTCTGTCGCTAAGCGGTTGCTTTGTGAGAACCTTGCGCGTATGCGAATCGGATTGGGCATCAACTACACGGACGGGTTCAAGGCCACGGCCGACGAGGTCCTCGACCTGGAGCGGGCGGGACTGGACATCGTCTTCGTCCCCGAGGCGTACTCGTTCGACGCGGTGAGCGCGCTGGGCTACCTCGCCGCCAAGACGGAGCGCGTGCAGCTGGCGTCCGGCATCCTGCAGATCTACACCCGCACGCCCACGCTGACGGCGATGACCGCCGCGGGCCTGGACAACGTCTCCGACGGCCGGTTCATCCTCGGCCTCGGCGCCTCGGGCCCGCAGGTGATCGAGGGCTTCCACGGCGTGAAGTACGACGCACCGATCGGCCGCACCCGCGAGATCATCGAGATCTGCCGCCAGGTGTGGCGCCGCGAGCGCCTCGAGCACCGCGGCAAGTTCTACCAGATGCCGCTCACCGCGGAGGACGGCGGAACGGGCCTGGGCAAGCCCCTCAAGCTGATCAACCACCCTGTGCGCGAGCGCATTCCGGTCCTGCTCGCCGCGCTCGGCCAGAAGAACGTGGCGCTGGCCGCCGAGGTCGCCGAGGGGTGGCAGCCGATCTTCTTCCTGCCGGAGAAGGCGAAGGACGTGTGGGGCGACGCCGTCGCCGAGGGCAAGGCCAAGCGCGATCCCGCGCTTGGCGAACTCGACGTCTACGCCGGCCCCGCGCTCGCGATCGGCGAGAACGTCGATCACCTGCTCGGGTTCGTCAAGCCGCACCTCGCGCTCTACATCGGCGGCATGGGCGCCAAGGGCAAGAACTTCTATCACACCCTGGCCACCAACTACGGGTACGGCGCCGAGGCCGACCGGATCCAGGAGCTGTACCTGGGCGGCGACAAGGCCGCCGCGGTGGAGGCCGTGCCGGACGAGCTGGCCCGCAGCGTGTCGCTGATCGGCCCGAAGGGCTACGTCAAGGAGCGGGTCGCCGCGTTCGCCGAGGCCGGCGCCACCGTCCTGAACGTCGTGCCGATCGCCGAGGACGCGGCCGGCCGCGTGAAGCAGGTGGAGGCGCTGCGCGAGCTGATCTGACGGCTGTCGGAGGACACACGGGGGGCGGTCCGGGAATGTTTTCCGGGCCGCCCCCGGTTGTCCCTTCTGTGACCGAAGCACCCTTCCCCCGCCCTCGCCTGTCCCTACTCGACCTCGCCCCCGTCGTCGACGGTGCGTCCTTCGGTGACGCCCTCCGCGACACCGTCGCGACGGCGCAGGCGGCCGAACGTCTCGGCTACGAGCGGGTCTGGGTGGCCGAGCACCACTCGATGCCCGGTATCGCCAGCTCGTCGCCCGCCGTGCTCATCGGGCAGATCGCCGCGGCGACCGAGACGATCCGGGTGGGCTCCGGCGGCGTGATGCTGCCGAACCACCAGCCGCTCGTCGTCGCCGAGCAGTTCGGCACGCTCGACGCCCTGTACCCCGACCGCATCGACCTCGGTATCGGTCGCGCCCCCGGCACCGATCAGCTCACCGCGCACGCGCTGCGCGGCGGCAGGGTCAGCGAGTCGGTCGACGACTTCCCCCAGGCGCTGGCGCATCTGCGGGCCTTCCTGCGCGACGACTTCCCCGCCGATCACCCCTACGCAGCGATCACCGCGACGCCCGGCGTCGGCGCGCATCCCCAGATGTGGCTGCTGGGCTCATCGACCTTCAGCGCCAAGCTCGCCGGCCTGCTGGGGCTCCCGTTCGCCTTCGCGCGGCACTTCGCGCCGCAGGCGACGCTGCCCGCGCTCGCCGAGTACCGCGAGACCTTCCGCCCCGGCGATCTCGACGCACCGAACGCGATGCTGACGATCACCGTGATCGCCGCGGACACCGACGAGGAGGCGCAGCGCCTGGCCGGCCCGGCGAAGGCGTCGATGTACCGGGTGCGCACCGGCAATCCCGGCCGGATGCTGACCTACGATCAGGCCGCGGCGCAGCCGCTCACGCCCGAGCAGGAGCATGCGATCGCACCGACGACGTCGGCGTGGATCGTCGGCTCGCAGGAGACGGTGCGCGACGAGCTGCGCGAGCTGCTGGTCCGCACGCAGCCGCAGGAGCTGATGGTCTCCGGCATGCTCCCCGGCCTCGCCGAGCGCACGCGCAGTCTGGAGCTGATCAAGGACGCCGTCGACGAGTTGTTCTGAGGTCTAGGCCGTCACGTCGCCGTTGAAGAGCACGCGGGTCGGGCGCACGCGCACGACGATCTCCTCCGGCACGGCGTTGCGGCGGCCGAACTCCTCGCCGCGCTCGGCGCCCATGTAGCGGACGCCGCACGCGGTGCAGATCGTCAGCAGGTAGTCGGGGTCGTCGACGAACTCCGCGATCCCCTGGACCTGTGCGAAGGCGTAGGGCGGCTCCTGCAGGTCCACCGAGACCGCGACCCGCGGGTCCTTCGCCAGCAGCCGCCCCTTCGACGTGTCCCGGCCGGTGGCGAAGACGAGGGCCCCGTCGTCGATCACGAACCAGACGGGCGCCGTCAGCGGGCGTCCGTCGCGGGCGAGGTAGCTCAGGTGCCCGGTCCGCGTTCCCGCGGAGAGGAAGTCGACGACGGCGGGCGTCAGGTTCTCGCTGATCTGCATGGGACGAGGCTACGTCTCCACCCGGATCTCCACCCGTCGGTCGATCCGCCGGGGGCGTGATCGCGGCACAGTGATCGCCATGAACACAGCCACCATCGCCGTCATCTCCGTCCTCGCCATCGGCTGGATCTTCTACCGCCAGCTGCAGGCCCGGCCGCTCAAGGACAAGACAGCCCGCATCGCGCTGGTCCTGGCCGCCGTCGGCCTCTACCAGACGGTCCAGTACGTGGCGAACGGCGGCGACGTCGGTGCCGGCCACGTGGTGGCCGCGGTCATCGGCCTGATCATCGCCGTCGCCCTCGCCTACCCGCGGGCGCTGACCACCAAGGTCTTCCCCGGCCCCGACGGCCGGTACCTGCGCCAGGGCACCGCCGCCACCATCGGCCTGTGGATCGTGGCGATCGCGCTGCACGTGGGCGTCGACGTGCTGGTCCCCCTCGCGATGGGCGACCACACCGGCCGCGGCTTCGCCGGCGTCACGACGATGCTGTTCATCGGCATCACCCTCTACGCGCAGCAGTGGTTCCTCCAGCAGCGCGTGGCCGCGCACCGCGCGCAGCAGACCGCCGTTCCGGTCGCCTGACCTCGGTCAGGCGCGCCCCCGCCCGGTGATCGCCTCGGCAACGACCACCCCGTCGAGCAGCTCCGGCGCGATCGGGGCCCCGGCGCGGATCACGCTCAGGGAGCCGCGCGACTCCAGGACGACGGCCGCCACCTCCGAGCGATCCCGTACTCCGGCCTGTCGGAGGTGGGTGAGCAGATCCGAACGCGACACGTGCGTCTTCGCGAGCCGGTCCTCGAGGATCTCGGGCCCTGCCATGAGCAGAACCGGCCGATTCGTCACCAACCGCTCGCCGAACCGGGTGCGCCGTGCGAGCCCCAGCATCGCCTGGATGACGATCAGGGTGACCAGAGCGACGACGCCGCTCCCGAGTCTCGGCATGTCCCCCAACGCCGCGCGACCGATCACCGATCCGAACGCGATCACGGCCACGAGATCGAACGAGGACATGCTGGCGAGCACCCGCTGCCCGAGGATGCGCACGACGATCAGCAGCGTCGCGTACATGCCGACCGTGGCGAGGACGACGTCCGCCGCCTCGCCGACGGTGATTCCCAGATCGTTGAGGATCACGGGCCTCCTCGCGTCGTCCGTGCGTGCGTCAGGTCAGGTAGCGGTAGGCGGGCGAGCCGGGCTCGAGCCGCTCGCAGTGCAGGCGCGAGGAGTCCATCCGCTCCAGCAGGGCGCCGAGATCACCGGCGGTGCCGAGCTCGATGCCCACGAGCGCCTCGCCGGTGTCGCGGTTGTTGCGCTTGACGTACTCGAACAGGGTCACGTCGTCGTCGGGGCCGAGGACCTCGTCGAGAAAGCGGCGCAGGGCGCCGGGCTCCTGCGGGAAGGCGACGAGGAAGTAGTGCTTAAGACCCTGGTGCACCAGGGAGCGCTCGATCACCTCGTTGTAGCGCGAGACGTCGTTGTTCCCGCCGGAGAGCAGGCACACGACCGTCGAACCGGGCTCAAGCCGCAGCTGCCCCAGCGCGGCGACCGACAGCGCCCCCGCGGGCTCCGCGATGACGCCCTCGTTCTGGTAGAGATCCAGCATCGCGGTGCAGATCGCGCCCTCGTCCACCTCGACGATGCCGAGCTCGGCGGCGGCCACGTCGCGCACCTCGTGCGCGGGCCACACCCGCGCGCCCTCGGAGACGGCCACGTCGTAGCCGATGCCGCCGATCTTCTTGACGGCGGCACCGTCGACGAAGGGGTCGATGGTGGGCAGGTCGATCGGGCCACCGTTCTCGAGGGCGCGGGCGAGCGACGGCGCGCCCGCGGGCTCGGCGCCGACGATCGTCGCGGACGGCGACTGCGAACGCAGGTACCGGGTGACGCCGGCGAAGCAGCCGGCGCCGCCGACGGGCATGACGGTGACGTCGGGGACGCCGCCGAGCTGCTCGACCAGTTCGACGCCGATGGTGCCCTGCCCGGCGGTGGTGCGGGGGTCGTCGAAGGCGTGCACCCAGGTGGCGCCCGTGGACGCGACGTCGGCCTGCGCGGCGGCGGCCGCGGCGTCGTAGGTCTCGCCGGTGGCGATCAGCTCCACGTACCGGCCGCCGTGCGCGCGGATGCGGTCGCGCTTCTGCTTGGGCGTGGTGGTGGGCACGTAGATGCGCCCGTGCACCTCCATGGCGCGGCACGCGAAGGCGACGCCCTGGGCGTGGTTGCCGGCCGAGGCGGCCACCACGCCGGCCGCCTTCTCGGCGTCGGTGAGCTGGGCCATCAGGTTGTAGGCGCCGCGGATCTTGTACGAGCGCACGACCTGCAGGTCCTCGCGCTTGAGGTAGACCTTGGCGCCGGTCAGCGCGGAGAGCCGCTCGCAGTGCTGCAGCGGGCTCACCGACACCACCCCGGCGAGCCGCGCACGGGCATCGATGATCGAGTGCACCGTCAGGTCGGCGGCGGCACTGGACATCGATGACGTAGACATGGGAGCCATTTTCCCACTACCACCGACGCGCTGCGCACTCCGCCCGCCGGTCGGGTGTCGTGCCGCGCCGTTCCGACACCGGGCGGTCCGTAGCACCGCGCACGATCGCGTGCCATCATTGCCGGGTGCTGGACGGCATCCGGACGAGGCTCACGCTCGTCATCGCGGCGGTGGGCGTCGTGGTCGCAGGTGCGACCCTCGACTTCCACCGGCATTCGCCGTGGACCGCCGCCCTGTTCGCTCTCGTCGCCGCCGGCGTCGCGGTCCGCTGGGTCCCCGAGGACCGGCTCCCCGAGCCGCTGCGCATCGCCGTCGACGCGATCACCGCAGTCGCCGCGGGCGCGCTGTTCGCGATCGAGCCGAACGCGGGGCTCGGCGTCGTGCTCTATGTCTCGACGGTCCATTTCGGCGCCGTCCACCCCTCCCGCATCGCGGTTCCGCTCGCCGTTCTCGCGGGCGGCAGCGTGACCGCGACGGCGGCGCTGACGGGCCGCACCGACTTCAACGCCATCTGGATCGGCGTGTCCGTCATCGCGACGGTCTGGGCCGGGATCGCCGGACGCAGCCGCAGCGAGCGCACCCGGGCGCTCGAACAACTCGTGGAGCAGTCCCGCCTCACCGCCGAGTCCGAGGCCCGCAGTAGTGCGCTCGCCGAGCGCGCCCGCATCGCCCGCGACCTGCACGACGTGCTCGCCCACACCCTCTCCGGCGCAGGGATGCAGCTCGAGCTCGCCGACGCCCTGCTCGAGGCCGACCGCCCCGGCGACGCCCGCGCCGCCGTGCAGCGCGCCCGCGGCGCCATCGCGAACGGGGTCACCGAGGCCCGCGGCGCCGTCCACGCCCTGCGTGAGGACACCGTCGACCTGCCGACCGCGCTGGCCGCCCTCGCGAACGGCCCCGAGGAATCCGTGCAGACCCGGCCGGTCGACGTCACGGACGCGCAGAGCCGCGCCGTCCTGGGGGTGGCCCAGGAGGCCATCACGAACGCCCGACGGTACGCCGGGGGCGCGCCCGTCACGGTGCGCCTCGTCCCGATCACCGACGGCACCGAGCTGACCGTGACCAACGGTCGCGGTGCGGCGAGCGGGGCCCGGGGCTCCGGCATGGGGCTCATCGGCATGCGCGAGCGCGCCGCCGAGGCGGGCGGCACCGTGCACGCCGGGCCCACGGCGGACGGCGGCTGGCGCGTCCGGCTGTCCCTGCCCCGTTCGTCCGACCCGATCAAGGAGCTGTGAATGAGTGACGCCGAGCAGGACGCGCCCCGTGCGGACGAGGTCCGCGTGGTCGTGGCCGACGATCAGGCCGCGGTCCGCGAGGCACTCGCGGCGATGCTCGATCTCACGCCCGGGATCGCCGTGGTCGGCGCCGCCGCCGACGGGGTCGAGGCCGTCGCGCTGGTCCGCGAACACCGCCCCGACGTGCTGCTGACCGACCTGCGGATGCCCAACCTCGACGGTGCCGGGGCCACGGCCCGGGTCCTCGCCGATGCGCCGGACACAGCGGTCGTCCTGCTGACGACCTTCGACGACGAGGAATCGATCCTGCAGGGGCTCCAGGCCGGCGCCCGCGGGTATCTGACCAAGAACGCGGGCCGCGCCGAGATCGCCGCCGCGATCGTGGCCGCCGCCGCCGGGCAGTCCGTGCTCGATCCGGTCGTGCAGCAGCGGTTACTCACCTCGGCGACGGGGCGCGGCGCGGCGCGTCCGGCACCGTCGGAGCCCGCGGCGGTGCCGCCCGCGGACCTCACGCCCCGTGAGAGCGAGGTGCTGCGGCTGATCGCCGACGGCCTCACCAATCGCGACATCGCCGCGCGACTGTTCGTCAGCGAGTCGACGGTCAAGACGCACATCAACAATCTGTTCGCGAAGGCGCAGCTCCGGGACCGGGCACACGCCGTCCGCTACGCGTTCGATTCCGGGATCGTCGCCTCCGGTCAGGACGATTGAAAACCTTCTGCTCTGCGCGCCAACGACTTACGGTCGACCATCATGGCGACAACGATTCTCTCCCCGGCGAGCGCCGGGGTGGCCCCCGCCGCGGGCGAGCATCCGGACGCGGTGCGCCTCGTGCCGCGACGACGGCCCGGCCGATGGGCGGCGGCGGCCGTGGTGGCGGTGCTCGGCGCGATGCTCGTGCACACCCTGCTGACCAATGAGCGCTTCGAATGGCCCACGGTCGCGCGCTACTTCACGCAGGAGTCGGTGCTCCGGGGGCTGTGGCTCACGCTGTGGCTGACCGCGGTGACCTTCGCCGCCGGTTTCGTCCTCGGCATCGGCCTGGCGGCGATGCGGCTGTGGGGCGGGCCGGTGCTCCAGGCGGTCTCGTTCGGCTTCGTGTGGATCGTGCGCTCCGTCCCGCCGCTGGTGCTGCTGCTGTTCTGGTTCCAGCTCGCCTCGCTGTACCCGCAACTGTCGCTGGGTATCCCGTTCGGCCCTGAGTTCGTCACCGTCAACACCACCCACCTGATCTCCGCGCTGGTCGCGGCGTTCATCGCGCTCACCATCGACGTGGCCGCGTTCGCCGCGGAGATCGTGCGCGGCGGGCTGGTCTCCGTCGATCCCGGACAGACGGAGGCCGCGCGGTCCCTGGGCCTGAGTCCGCGCCGCATCTTCCGCCGCATCGTTCTCCCGCAGGCGATGCCCGCGATCATCCCGGCGTCCGGCAACCTGCTGATCGGGCTGCTGAAGTCGACGTCCCTGGTCAGCGTCATCGCGGTGACCGACCTGCTGTACTCGGTGCAGCTGGTCTACAACCAGAACTTCAAGGTCATGCCGCTGCTGCTGGTCGCGACCATCTGGTACATCGTGATCACCTCGGTCCTGGCCGTGGGCCAGTACTTCGTCGAGCGCCGCTTCAACCGGGGTCGACGGGACGCCCGCCCCTTCCGCGAGATCCTCGCCGACGCGGCGCGCCTGCGGCCGCGGCTCCCCCGCACCCTCCGCACGGCGGGCGCGCACCGATGAGCGCCATCGAGATCCGCGGACTGCGCAAGTCCTTCGGCGGCAACGAGGTGCTGCGCGGCGTCGATCTCGACGTCGCCCCCGGCGAGGTGGCGATCATCCTCGGCCCGTCGGGCTCCGGGAAGTCGACGCTCCTGCGGTGCATCAACCACCTCGAACGCCCGGACGCCGGATACGTGCGGGTCGACGGTGACCTGATCGGCTACCGCGCCGCCGGGCACAGGGGCGACGCCGCCGTGCTGCGCGAACTGCACCCGCGCGACGTGGCCCGGCAGCGCCGACGGATCGGCATGGTCTTCCAGCAGTTCAACCTGTTCCCGCATCTCACGGTGCTGGAGAACATCACCGAGGGACAGCTCGCCACCGGCGTCCCACCCGCTGAGGCCGCCGAGCGCGGGCGCGAGCTGCTCGCCCGGGTGGGGCTCGCCGGACGCGAGAAGGCCTACCCCTCGCAGCTCTCCGGCGGCCAGCAGCAGCGCGTCGCGATCGCCCGCACGCTGGCGATGCGCCCCGACGTCGTGCTCTTCGACGAGCCCACCTCGGCGCTCGACCCCGAGCTCGTCGGCGAGGTGCTGGCGGTGATCCGTGATCTCGCCGAGTCCGGCATGACGCTGCTCGTGGTGACCCACGAGATCGGCTTCGCACGGGACGTCGCCGACACCGTCGTGTTCATGGACGACGGCCGCATCGTCGAGACCGGCCGTCCCGAGGCGATCTTCGCCGACGCCGAGCACCCCCGCACCCGCGAATTCCTCGCGGCCGTGCGCTGATCCCCTGCTAGTCCCCCGCCAGACCCGAGTCCAAGGAGACCCCATGCGCAGCCGCGCCCTGCTCGCCCTGCCCCTGATCGCCGCCGCGACCGTTCTCGCGGCGTGCGGCGGCTCGTCCGATCCCGCCGCGGAGAGCTCGAGCTACCCGATCCCGACGCAGGACGTGGTCTCGTCCGTGGCCGCGGATCCCACCGCCCAGGCACTGCTTCCGGCCGGCACGAAGGAACTGACGCTCGGGCTCACCCGGCAGCCCGGCATCAACAATCTTCCGCACGGCGGCGAGGTCCCGGACGGCAACCCGGTGGGCCTCGACGTGGACCTGCGCAACGCCGTCGCGAGGGCACTCGGCGTGACGTGGAAGCAGGAGATCGGCACGTTCTCCACCATCATCCCCGGCGTGCAGAACGGCCGGTACCAGGTGGGGCAGGGCAACTTCGGTGTCACCAAGCCCCGGCTGGAGATCGTCGACTTCGCGACGTACCTCAACGACGGCCAGTCCTTCGTCGGCTCCTCGAACTCCGGCCTGACGAACGTGAAGACGCTCGAGGACCTGTGCGGTAAGCGGATCGTCACCGGCTCGGGCACCACCTTCCAACAGATCCTGGAGAAGGGGACGCAGCAGTGCACGGCGAAGGGCAAGCGCGCGTACACGGTGCAGTACCTCGACGATCAGGGCGCCGTCATCCTGAGCCTGCAGAACAACAAGGTGGACGCCTACTTCGGGCCGACGCTCTCGCTGCGCTACCTGGTGGACAAGGTGCCGGGCACGAAGTTCCTCGGCGAGTACTCCACGACCGTCGTCGGTTTCGTCACCGCGAAGGGCTCCCCCATCGCGCCCGCGATCACGCAGGCGATCAACACGCTCATCGCGCGCGGCGAGTACCAGAAGCTGTTCGAGAAGTGGAACGTCCCGACCTCGGCGCTGCCGAAGTCCGAGATCAACCCGGCCGCGGGGTTCTGACGTGACGATCGCATCGCTGGCCTTCCTCACCCCCGGCAACTACGCCGACGACGATCCCGCCTCCGGACTCGAGGACACGCTGCGGCTCATCGAGTTCGGCGAACGCCTCGGCTATCGCGGTGCCTGGGTGCGCCAACGCCACCTGGAGCACGGGATCTCCTCCGCCGCCGTCTTCCTCGGAGCGGCCTCCCAGCGCACCGCGACCATCGAGCTGGGCACGGCCGTCATCCCGATCGGCTACGAGAACCCGTTCCGGCTCGCGGAGGATCTTTCGCTCGCGGACGCCCTCTCCCGCGGGCGGATCCAGGCCGGGTTCTCCACCGGCAAGCCGCACGCCGACCTGCTCGAGGATCTCGTCTTCGAGCACCGCCCGACCGAGACCGGGCACGCGCGGGTGGCGCGCACGGTCGAGCACCTGCGCGGCGCGTACCTCGGCGACGAGGAGACCCGGATCGAGTCGCCGGGCAACGTGCAGCGCCCCCGGCTGCAGCCGCACAGCCCGGAGCTGGCGGACCGCTCCTGGTACGGCGGAACATCGCTCGGTTCGGCGCGGTGGACCGGCGAGGCCGGCCTGCACCTGCTGACCGGCAACATCGTCTCCGCGGCCGGCATCGACTCCGACGACTTCGGCACGGTCCAGGCCACCCTGATCGACGCCTTCCGCGCCGCGGGCGGAACCGGCAAGCGGGTCGCGGTCGGCCGGGTGATCGTGCCGACGGACAGCGCCGACCGGGCCACCGCCGCGCGGTACCGGGAGTACGCCCGGTCCCGCTACGACCGCACGCTCGCGGCGCACGGCGAGAAGCGCACCCTGTTCGCCGAGGATCTCGTGGGGCCGATCGCGGAGATCGCCGAGCGGCTGGCCGCCGACCCCGCGTTCACCCCGGATTCCGGGCCCGTCACCGAGTTCCGGCTCGAACTGCCCTACGAGTTCGACGTCCGCGACTACGAGCAGATCCTCACCGACGCGCGCGGGCTACTGCCGGCGCTGTCCTCGGCGGCCTAGGTCCGGGTCTCGCGCAGCGTCCGGACGAGGTTCTTCTGGATCTTGCCGGTCGCGGTCTTCGGGAGGGCCTCGACGAAGACGATCTCCTTGGGCGCCTTGAATCCCGCGAGGTTCTGGCGGGCGTACTCGAGCAGCGCCTCCCCGTCGGGCTCCCCCGCCGGGGTGGTCACGACGAACGCGGTCACGGCCTCGCCCCAGCGCTCGTGCGGGGTGCCGACGACCGCGACCTCCGCGACGATGTCGTGCCCGAGCAGTACCCGCTCGACCTCCACCGAGGAGACGTTCTCACCACCGGACTTGATGATGTCCTTGGCGCGGTCGGTGAAGTAGACGACGCCCTCGTCGTCGAGGTAGCCGATGTCGCCGCCGTGGAACCAGCCGTGCGCGAAGGCCTCTGCGTTCGCGGCCGCGTTGTTCCAGTAGCCCTCCATGAGCTGCGGTGCCCGGTAGACGATCTCGCCGATCTCGCCGTGCGGGAGCAGGGCGCCGTCGTCTCCCATGATCGCGATGTCGGTGGAGACGGTGGCCGGCCCCCAGGAATCGTCCTTGACGCCCTGATGCCCCGCCCACTGCAGCTCGGAGGCGGGGGTGGTCTCGGTCTGGCCGGAGCCGAGAATGATCGCGGCCGAGGCGAACCGGGAGCGCAGTGCGGACAGCAGCTCGGCGGGCATGGGCGCCATCGCGTACATGCCCGCCACCAGCGACGAGGTGTTCTCGTCGTTCAGTTCCGGGCGGGCCAACAACGCCGCCCACATCATCGGCAGCAGGGTGATGTGGGTGACCCGGTGGTCGACGAAGGCGCGCGCCAGCTTCTCGGGGTCGAATCCCCGCAGCAGCACCGCGGTCCCGCCGGTGATGAGCGTCGGCATGAGCAGTGCGTCGAGTGCGGTGACGTGGAAGAGCGGCAGCGCGATCGGCTGGATCACGGGTTGCACGTCGGGCCGCAGGCCCAGACCCAATGCGGACGACAGGGCTGAGATGTGCACCGCGACATGGCTGGTGACCACGCCCTTCGGCCGGGCGGTGGTGCCGGAGGTGTAGAGGCAGTGCAGGATGTCGCGGTCCTCGACGATGGTCTCCACCACGGCGTCGTCGGCATCGGCGAGGTCGGTGAAGGCGATCGACGGGACGCCGCCCACCTCCGGCGGGATCGCGCCGTCGGCGTTGGCGACCACGAAGACCTCCCCCACCTCGTGGTCGGCGGCGCCGAGCGCCGCGGTCAGGGCGGGCGTGAAGACGTCCTCGGTGATGATGCCGCGCACCCCGCTGTCCCCGAGCTGGTACGCCACGTCGCCGGGGGCGAGCAGCAGGTTCAGCGGCATCGCCACCACGCCGAGCTTGGCGCACGCGAACACCGAGACCACGAATTCCCAGCGGTTCTGCATCTGCAGCGCCAGGGCGTCCCCGCGCTGGTAGCCGCGCGCCTGCAAGCCACGGGCAACGGCGTTGGCGCGGCTCTCGAGTTGCCGGTAGGTGACCGAGTGGTCACCGTCGACCAGCGCGACCCGATCACCGAAGGAACGGGCGCCGCGCGTGGGCAGATCGCCCAGGCACACGCGGTGGGTGAGGTTGACCACGAGGGGGTCGACACCGGACAGATCGGGGCGCATCGCTCGGCTCATGGCCGCACCGTAGCCCGTTCGCCGCGGGTGCGCGGACGGAACCGGTGAAGACGGCCTAACCGACCCGGCGGGCGCCCTCGGCGTCCCCCGGAATCGGCAGTCCGAGGTGCTCCCGGAGCGTCGTGCCCTCGTATTCGGTGCGGAAGGCGCCGCGCTCCTGGAGCAGCGGGACGACACCGTCGATGAACTCGTCGAGACCGGTCGGTGTCAGGTGCGGCACCAGGATGAAGCCGTCCGCGGCGTCGGCCTGGATGAAGGTGTCGATCTCGTCGGCCACCTGCTGCGCCGTGCCCACGAACTGCGGCCGGGTGTTGAGCTCGATCACCAGCTCGCGGATCGACAGACCACCGGCCTCGGCGCGGGATCGATAGGCGGCGACGATCTCCCGCGGATCGGCATGCAGCACCCGGCCCTTGACCGCCGGGGCGTCGTAGACCGGATCCACGTCGGGCAGCGGACCGTCGGGGTCGAAGGACTGCAGCTCGCGTCCCCAGACCTGTTCGAGGAAGTTGAGCGCGGTCTGCGGGCTCACCTGGCGCCGACGGATGTCGCGCGCCTTCTCCCGCGCCTCGTCGGGCGTATCGCCGATGACGGCCGCGGCGCCGGGGAACACCTTGAGGTGCTCCGGATTCCGGCCGCGATCGGCGGCACGGCGTTTGACGTCGGCGTAGAAGGTGCGACCGCTGTCGAGGGAGCCGTGGCGGGTGAAGATCGCATCGGCCTGCGCGGCGGCGAAGTCCCGCCCCTCACCGGAGTCACCCGCCTGCAACAGGACCGGATGCCCCTGCGGAGACGGCGGCAGGGGTGCGTCGCCGCGGACGTCGAACTGCGCGCCGTGGTGCACCACTTCGCCGCGCCCCCATCCGTCCCAGAACTTCCGTGCGACGGTGATGAACTCGTCGGCCCGGCGGTACCGGTCGGCGTGCGCGAGGAAGCCACCGCGCCGGAAGTTCTCCCCGGTGAAGGCGTCCGAGCTGGTGACCATGTTCCACGCCGCACGCCCGGCACTGAGGTGATCGAGCGTCGCGAACTGCCGCGCCACGTCGAAGGGCTCGTTGAAGGTCGTGTTGATGGTGCCGGCCAGGCCGATCCGCTCGGTGACCGCGGCCAGCGCCGAGAGCACCGTGAACGTGTCCGGGCGGCCGACGACGTCGAGGTCGTGGATGCGCCCGAGGTGCTCGCGCAGCCGCAGCCCCTCGGCGAGGAAGAAGAAGTCGAACTTCGCGCGCTCGGCGACCCGTGCGAGGTGTACGAACGACTCGAAGTCCACTTGGCTGCGCGCCGCGGGGTCCGACCACACGGTGTTGTGGTTCACGCCCGGGAAGTGCGCGGCCAGGTGGATCGGCTTGCGCTGCGCGCCCTCCCGCACCGGGACATCGGAGAAGCGATCCGTCACAACAGTCCCCATTCCTTGGCCAGGAGTTCGTGGCTGCGCAGGCGCGCGGCGTGATCGTGCGTCACCGATGTGATCACGAGCTCATCGGCGCCGGTGCGCTCGACGAGTGCCCGGAGTCCGTCGGCGACGCGGCCGGGCTCGCCGACGAACTGGGTGTCGGTGCGGTCGGCGACCCGGGCCCGTTGCGCGTCGGTGAGCGTCGCGCTGTCATGCGGGTAGGCGATCGCGCCGGTGCCGTAGCGGATCGAATGCACCCACGCTGGAAATCCCGCCGCCAGCTCGCGGGCCTGGGTGTCGCTCTCGCCCACCACGACGTCGGCGCTCACCACCAGGTGGGGTGCGGCGAGTCGCTCGGAGGGCCGGAAGGCCTCGCGGTACGCCTGCGCCGCCTCGACCGTGGTCGCGGGGCTGACGTGGTAGTTCGCGACGAAGGGCAGTCCGCGGGCACCGGCGAGCCGGGCGCTCTCACCCGCGCTGCTGCCGAAGATCCATACGGGCGCCTCGGTCGCCGCCTCGGCGACCGGGGATCGCAGGGCGTGCCCGTCGGCGGAGAACGTGCCGCCGATCAGCGCGAGCACGTCGTCGACCTGCTGGGTGTAGCTCGGCGGCTCGGCGTTCGGGTGGTAGAGCTGCTCGTAGCCCGCGACGATCGCCGGATTGGGTGCGGGCGCTCCGGCCGGCGGCGTGCGCAGGCGTTGGCCGGTACGGCCGAGGCCGATGTCCACGCGGCCGGGGTGCAGTGCCGCGAGCACGCCGAAGGCGTCGGCGACGGCCGGGGCCGTGGTGAAGCCGATGAGCACCGCCGCGGAGCCCACACGGATGCGACTGGTGGCGGCCAGGATCTCACCGATGAGCACGGCGGGGGCGGCGCTGGCGACGTGCGCGAAGTGGTGCTCGGCCACCCAGTACCGGCCGTATCCCCAGTCCTCGGCGCGGCGCGCGAGATCCAGGGTGTTGCGCAGCGCGTCCGACGGGCTGCTCCCCTCCGGGATCGGTGCGAGGTCGAGGACGTTCAGCCCGGTCATCAGGCCCCCTTCACAGTGACGAAGCGATTGACCGCAGGAGCCAGGCCGAGGATCTCGCGCAGCGTTCCGGAGCGGGGAGCGCCGGGCAGCAGCGGCGCGAAGGCCGCACGCAGCCGCGGCAGGTCGATGGCGTTGACGCCGGGGCGCAGCCGCGCACCGTCGAAGCCGAGCGAGCGCCACCGCTCGACGGTGGCGGCGAGGGACTCCCCCGTCCCCGCGAAGACGACGGTGTCGTCGGCGGCGGGCTCGCGGCGGTCGAGCTTGTCGATGCGGCGCAGAGCCGTCCGCTCGGAGTCGGCGAGGTGGACGGTGACGTCCACGAGCAGGAGCGGGGTCCCGGCCGCGCGCAGTCGTCGCGCGGTGTCGGCGAGTTGCTCGTCGGAGGCGGCCGGAACGAGGGCGACATCCGCGTCCGCGGCGACGGTCTCGGAGGCGCCGTCGCCGACGCGGACGATCACCGGGGGCCGGCCCTGCGGGGGTCGCGGCGTGATCGACGGCCCCTTGACCGAGAAGTTCTCGCCCTGGAAGTCGATGTAGTGCAATCGGTCCCGGTCGATGTAGCGGCCGGTCGAGACGTCCTTGATCACGGCCTCGTCCTCCCAACTGTCCCAGAGATCGCGGAGCACCTCGATGTACTCCCGGGCCTCGGCGGCGCGGGACGCCTCGTCCTGGGGAGCCTTGCGACCGAACAACGGGGCGTCCGCTGGGGCGCCGGTGGTGGACGGCAGCACCCCGGCACGGCCACCGCTCACGTAGTCGAGCGTCGCGATCGCTTTGGAGGCGTGGAAGGGTTCGGTGTGCGTGGCGGTCACCGTGGGGACCAGACCGATCCGGCCGACCGCGGGCCCGACGCGCGCGGCGAGCAGGGTGGCGTCGAAGCGGCCGGAGAGGCGATCCCGCGCGGTGAGCGAGAACGAGTCCTCGAAACTGACGAAGTCGGCGGCGGCCGCCTCCGCGGAGCGGGCCAGCCCAACCCAGTGCTCCGCGGAGGTGGCCTCCAGTGGATCCGCGCCGACCTCCGCGAACGCTGCGGGATGCCAGCCGAACGGCTCAAGGGCGATCCCGAGGACAGGGCGTGAGGTAGGCGCGGTCACGGATTCGACGGTAGGCGTCCGGGATTCGCCTGTGACCCCTTGCGCTCACCGTGGGTGCAAGGGAATCGGCCTTATCAGCCGCGGGGGCGATCTCGCCAGAGCGGACTGTCGACGAAGTGGTTGTCGTACTCGTCCTGAGCGGCCAGGAGGTCCGCCGGCGTCGCCGCACCGGACGCGAAGGATTGCAGAAGGCGGAAGTAGCCGAACCTCTCGACACCGGGCGTGAGCACGATCAGAGCTGACGCGGACGTCGACGCAGGGGCGGCGAAGGCGTGCACGGTGTTCGGTGCGATCACCGCGAGCTCGCCCTCCTCGACCAGAGCGAGCTCGTCGCCCACGAGCATCTCCAGCGCACCGTCGAGCACGGCGAAGATCTCGGTCGACATCGTGTGGAAGTGCGGCGATGCGCCATCGGTACCTGCGGGCAGGTGCACACGTTGCACACTGGCGGCACCGCCGGTCGCCGAAGCGTCGGCGAGGAGCGCGATCTGCGGGCCCGAGCCGCCGCCGAGCGTCTCCGGTTTCCTGACGAACATGCGACCTCCAAGTAGTTACATTGCTAATTAGTTAGATCATTAACCATCTAATGACTTCGGTCAACACGTAGTAATCTCCCTCCGTGCACGACGTCGACGCCGCCATGTTCCAGTGGCGCAACGAGTATCCCGATCTCGACATCCTCCCGATGAGCATCATCGGCAGGTTGGCCCAGTTCGAGGCGGTGGCCCGCGCCGCGATCGAGGGTCCCCTCGAGAGCGCGGGGCTGCGCCGAGGGGAATTCGACGTGCTGGCGACACTGCGCCGGTCCGGGGAGCCGTTCGCGCTCACTCCCGCGACCCTGGCCGATCAGCTCCTGATCACCCGCGCGGGCCTCACCTCACGCCTCGACCGGCTCGAGTCGGCGGAACTGATCACCCGCACCCCGGACCCGACCGACGGGCGGGGCAAACGCGTCACGCTCACCGAGGCCGGGCGCGCACTCATCGAACGGCTCCTGCCCGGGCACGTCGAACGGGTGCGCGGCATGCTCGCCCCCTTGTCCGACGAGGATCTGCGCTCGTTCGACTCCCTGCTGCGGAGCCTGACGGCGCTCCCGTCATCCGGCGACGAGGACCGCTAGGGCCGACGCGCACATGGCCGGGCCGTGCGGCACCGTCCGGTCGCGGATCGCGAGCGCCCAGGCCACGGTGAGTACCTGCGCCCCGAGGACCGCGAGGAGGACGGCGGGCACGCCGAGCACGGCGCCGAGGACCGCACCGAGCGCGGGAGCGAGCTTCACATCTCCGGCGCCCATCCCACGCGCGAGGAACGCCGCACCGTTCACCGCCGTCCACAGGGCGGCGCCGAATGCGGGAGCCGCGTCATCGTCGAGCAGTGCCCAGGCGGCGCCGGCGACGGCGAGGAGCGCGGCGGGGAGCGTGAGCACGTTCGGAAGGCGACGCTCGCGCACGTCGAACCAGCACAGCGCGGCGCACCACGCGACGAACGACGCGAGGATCAAACCCCCGAAGAGCCCCCACTCCACGGGCCCAGTCTGTCAGGCTTGCAACGCCTCGCGCAGCGCATCCGGGATCGGGATGGAGCCCGAGCCGTCGGTGGCGATCACGGCGTAGACGATGCGCCCCGCGACGGCCTCCGTCGGCTCGGCGGCGTCGAGGTCGGTGACGAACACGAACTCGATCGTGAAGCTCTTGGTGCCGATCCGGCCGGTGCGCAGGACGAGCTCGGTGTCGCCCTCATCGGTCAGCCCCGCGGCGTAGTCGAGCTCGACGTGCACCACCTGCGAGTCGTAGCCGGCGGCGAGCATCGCCTCGTAGGGCGTGCCGCGATCGGCGTAGAACTCGCCGATCGCCGTGTCGACGTAGCCGAGGTACCACATGTTGAACATGACGCCCTGGCGGTCGATCTCGTAGTACCGCGGCCGGAAGCGGTACCGGAAGTCGGTGGTCATCGCGCCTTCCTCGCGGCGGCCAGCGCCGCCGTCATCGCCTCCCGCGGCGCCGCCTGGCCGGTGAACCACTCGGACTGCCGGAACGCCTGGTGCAGGAGCATCGTCAGGCCGCCTGCGGTGCGCGCGCCCTTCGACTCCGCGGCCGCCACCAGCAGAGTGGGCCACGGATCATAGGCGACGTCGGCCACCGCGGGCGCCGCCGAGGACAGCGCATCCGTCAACGGGAAGTCGTCGGACTGGGCGGCTCCGGGCAGGGTCGAGACGACCACGTCGGCCTGCGGAACGGCCGCGGCGGTCAGCGGGGCCCAGTCCGCGGTGAGGCCGAACGTCTCGGCACACGCGAGCGCCCCCTGGGCGCGCTCCTCCGAGCGGGCGAGCACCGTCGTGCGGGTGAAGCCCCGGTCGGCGAGCGCGGCGAACACCGGACGCGCCGTACCGCCGGCGCCGACGACGACGGCGGACTCCCCCGTCGCCCCGCACTCGGCGAGGAGGCCGTCGGCACCGTCGACGTCGGTGCAGTCCGCGAGCCAGCCGGATTCGGTGCGGACCAGCGTGTTGGCGGAACCGACGACGACCGCGCGGTCGGTGCGCTCGGTCGCGAACTCCAGCGCGGCGAACTTGCCCGGCATGGTCACCGAGACGCCGACCCACTCGGGCCCGAAGCCGCCGACGAGGCCGGGCAGCGCCTCCGCGTCGCACTCGATCCGCTCGTAGGTCCAGTCCAGGCCGAGCGCGGCGAACGCCGCGCCGTGCAGGACGGGCGAGAGCGAGTGGCTGATCGGCGAGCCGAGCACGGCCGCGCGCCGCGCCCCGGTCACGGGCCGCAGCCCACCGTGAGGAACTTGGTGTCGCACGCCTTCTGCCGGTTGCGCTCGTGCTGCGCGAAGTCGTCCGTGAACAGCGTCGTGCCCTTGTTGTCGACGGTGACGAAGTACAGCCAGGGGCCGGGCGTGGGGTTCTCGGTCGCGACGAGGGCGTCGGTGCCGACGGCGCCGATCGGCGTGGCGGGAAGCCCCGTCTTGGCGTAGGTGTTCCACTCGGTCTTCTTGAGCAGCTTCTCGCCTGCCACGTCGATGCCGGTGACGGCCTCGCCGTAGTTGACCGTGGAGTCCATCTCCAGCTTCTGGTTCTTCGCGAGCCGGTTGAGGATGACGCGGGCGACCTTGGGGTAGTCGTCGGCCTGGTTGACCTCGCGCTCGACGATCGACGCCGACACCAGCACCTGGTACGGCGCGAGCTTGGCCGCGGAGGAGCGGCTCGCCGTCAGCAGCCCCTGCGCTTCGTACTGCTTGGCGGAGGCGGTGATCAGCTGGCGCAGGATCGCCTGCGGCGTCCCCGACGGGTCGATCTGGTCCCAGACACCGGGCGCGATCAGGCCCTCGAGGCGACGATGGTCGCCCTTGAGCCGGGTGACCGTGGCGGCGGCCCACTCCGGCACGCCGAGATCCGTGACGGTCGAGCTGGACGCGACCTTGACGAAGTCCGCCTTCGGCGTCTGCTTCTTCACGCCGTCGACCGTGTGCGCGGTGGCGGCGGAGAGCTGACTGAAGATGCCGGGCGAGACCTTGTTGTCCTTGTTGCGCTTGTCATCGAGGACCGCGCCGGCCGGGACGTTGAGCATGCCCACGCGATGCGTCCGCGCCGGATCCACGAGCATGGTCACGACGTCCGCCGCGGGCAGCGACTTGCGCAGCTCGTAGTAGCCGGCCGAGATCGGCTTATCGCCCGCGGCGCGGTTGAACGCGCCGACCGACTTCACCACGCCGGCGTCGACGAGGTTCTGTGCGAAGTCCGAGTTGTTCTGCCCGATGACGTGCACCACGACCTCGGGGCCGGCCTGCCCGGAGGGGTAGTCCTCCGGCGCCGCGGCACCGCCGAACAGGGACCCGCGCACCGTCCACAGCACGCCACCGACCACGACCAGGAAGACCACGAGCATCGAGAGCAGCGCGAAGCGCCGCCGGCGCTTGATCCGCGCGCGCTGCGCGGCCCGTCGCCGCTCGGCGCGGGTGGACCGCCGCTCACCGCCGACCGACACCGGGTCGGCGCGCTCGTAGTTCCACCCGTCGCTCACTCGTCGACCTCCTCGTGGCCGGGCACCGGCCTACGCTCATCGAGCCACCCCTGCAGGATGGCCACCGCAGCGGCTTGATCGATCACCGCTCGCTGCTCCTTCGCCCGCACCCCGTTCTCGCGCAGCGCCCGCTGCGCGGTGACGGTGGTGAAGCGCTCATCGAAAAAACATACCCGTGGTGGCGTTGCGTTCGCCGCACCGAGAACACCGGCGAGCCGCCGGGCGAAGCCCTCCGCCATCTTCGCCGACGAGCCGCGCTCGCCACGCAGGGTCCGCGGCAACCCGATGACGATCTCCACCGGCTCGTAGTCGACGACCAACTGCGCGATCCGCCGCAGGTCCGAGCCGTCCTTGGCGGCGCGCACCGTCTCGACGGGCGTCGCCAGGATCCCGTCGGGATCCGAGACGGCCACGCCGATGCGGGCCTTGCCCACGTCGAGCGCCAGCCGCCGGCCCCGCTCCCAGGCGGCGTCCGCTCCGCTCACCGTCAGGCGCCGACCGTCCGCGCGACCTCGGACCGGACCGCCGAGAGCGCACCGTCGACACCGGAGGCGTCCGATCCCGCTCCCTGCGCCATGTCGGCCTTGCCGCCGCCGCGGCCGCCCACCGACGGGGCGGCGGCCTTGACGACGTCACCCGCCTTGACACCCAGATCCTGCGCGGCGTCGTTGGCGGCCACCACGAACGGCACCTTCTCGCCGTCGACGGCGAAGAGGGCGATGACGGCGGGCTCCGCGCCGAGGCGGCCCTTGAGCTGGGTGACCAGGCCGCGCAGATCGCCGGCGGTGACGCCCTGCGGCGCCTTCGCCGCGACGAGCCGGACGGCGCCGACCCGCTCGGGGCTCGAGGCGAGCTCGGCGAGCGCTGAGAGCGCGGCCTGCGCGCGCAGCTTCTCGAGCTCCTTCTCGGCGTCCTTGAGGCGGGTGACCAGCGACTCGACACGCGCCGGCACCTCCTCCGACGGCACCTTGAGGGAGCTGGACAGCGCGGAGACGAGTGCGTGCTCCTTGGCGAGGTACTTCTGCGAATCGAGGCCGACGTAGGCCTCCACGCGGCGCACGCCCGAGCCGACGGAGCTCTCACCGAGCACGGTGACGGGACCGACGAGGCCGGAACTGGCGACGTGGGTGCCGCCGCACAGTTCCATCGAGAACGGCCCGCCGATCTCGACGACGCGCACGCGATCGCCGTAGTTCTCGCCGAACAGCGCCATCGCGCCGCGCCGCTTGGCGGTCTCCAGGTCGGTGACGTCGGTGTGCACCGCGTAGTCGGCCTGCACGGCCTCGTTGGTGACCCGCTCGATGTCGCTGCGCTGATCGTCGCTCAGGCCGCCCGACCAGCGGAAGTCGAAGCGCAGATAGCCCGGCTTGTTGAGAGAGCCGGCCTGCACGGCGTTGGGGCCGAGCACCTGGCGCAGCGCGGCGTGCACGAGGTGGGTGCCGGAATGCCCCTGGGTGCTGCCGTGGCGGTGCCCCTCGTCGACGGCGACGGTCACGGTGTCGCCCTCGAAGACCTCACCGGAGGCGACGGTGCCCTGGTGGCGCCACAGCGTCTTGGCGACGCGCTGCACGTCGGTGACCACGATCTGCGCGCCGGCGGCGGTGGTGATGGTGCCGATGTCGGCGAGCTGGCCGCCGGCCTCCGCGTAGAGCGGGCTGCGGTCGAGCACGATCTCCACGTCCTCGCCCTGCTTCACCACGGGCACGCGGACGCCGTCGCGGACCAGCCCGAGCACCTGGGCGTCGGAGACCAGCTCGTCGAAGCCGGTGAACTCGGTGGGGCCGCGATCGAGGAACTCGCGGAACACCGACAGATCGGCGAGCGCCGACTTGCGGGAGTTCGCATCGTCCTTGGCGCGCTGGCGCTGCTCGGCCATGAGTGCGCGGAAGCCGTCCTCGTCGACGGTGAGCCCGGCCTCGGAGGCCATCTCGAGCGTGAGGTCGATCGGGAAGCCGTAGGTGTCGTGCAGGGTGAAGGCGTCGTCGCCCGAGAGCTCCGTCTTCCCCGACGACTTGGTGGAGTCGACGGCGTTGCCGAAGAGCGTCGTGCCCTGCTCGAGCGTCTTGAGGAAGGCCTGCTCCTCGCCGGTGGCGACGGTGCGGATGCGCTGCGCGTCGTCGGCGAGCGAGGGGTAGGACGGCGACATGGTCGCGATGACGGTGTCGACGAAGACGCCCATCGTCTCGCCCGTGGCGCCGAGCAGGCGGGCCGAGCGGACGACGCGGCGCAGCAGCCGGCGCAGTACGTAGCCGCGGCCGTCGTTGCCCGGGTTGACGCCGTCTTCGATGAGCATGACGGCCGTGCGGGTGTGGTCGGCGATGACGCGGAAGAGGCGGTCGTGCTCGGCGTCGCCGGCGTTGTAGCGCTGGCCGGTGAGCTCCTGCGCGCGGTCGATCACCGGGCGCAGCAGGTCGGTGTCGTAGACGTTGTCGACGCCCTGCAGCAGGAAGGCGACGCGCTCGACACCCATGCCGGTGTCGATGTTCTTCTTCGGGAGTTCCCCGAGGATCTCGAAGTTCTCCTTGCCACCGCCCTGGCCGCGCTCGTTCTGCATGAAGACGAGGTTCCAGATCTCGATGTAGCGGTCCTCGTCGGCCTCGGGGCCGCCCGGGGCGCCGTACTCGGGGCCGCGGTCGTAGAAGATCTCCGAGCAGGGTCCGGCCGGGCCGGGGATTCCCATCGACCAGTAGTTGTCCTTCATGCCGCGGCGCTGGATGCGCTCGGGCACCTGGCCGACCTCGAGCCACAGGTCGCGGGCCTCGTCGTCGTCGAGGTAGACGGTCGACCACAGGCGCTCGGGATCCATCCCGAAGCCGCCCTCGTCGACGGGGTTCGTCAGCAGGGACCAGGCGAAGCGGATCGCATCGCGCTTGAAGTAGTCGCCGAAACTGAAGTTGCCCGCCATCTGGAAGAAGGTGTTGTGCCGCGTGGTGATGCCGACCTCTTCGATGTCGAGCGTGCGCACGCACTTCTGGATCGACGTGGCGCGATCGTAGGGCGGGGTCTGCTGGCCCAGGAAGAAGGGGACGAAGGGCACCATGCCCGCGATGACGAACAGCTGATTCGGGTCGTTGAGGACCAGCGAGGCACTCGGCACCTGGGTGTGTCCGGCCTTGACGAAGTGGTCCGTGAACCGCTTCCGAATCTCATGGGTCTGCACAGCGATCCTTCACGTTTCTGAAATGTCATCGGGCGTTACAGCGACCCGACCACCTTACCGACGCGCCACGCCCCCTCGCACGTGCGTTCCTCGGCCGCCGTCCGCCGGTGCCTCTACCGCCGCCGGAGTATCCCGCGCAACCGCGTGACCCGCGGGCCGATCTCGCGCTCGAAGCCGTGGTCGGTGGGGCTGTAGTAGTCGACGCCCACCAGATCGTCGGGCGGGTACTGCTGCGCGGCGACGCCGCCGGGGACGTGGTGCGGATAGACGTAGCCCTGCGCGTTGCCGAGCTTCTCGGCGCCCGCGTAGTGCCCGTCGCGCAGGTGCGGCGGCACCGGGCCCGCCTTGCCCGCCGCCACGTCGCCCATCGCGGCGCCGATGGCGGCGACGACCCCGTCGGACTTCGGCGCCGACGCGAGGTGGATCGTGGCCTGCGCCAGCGCGAGCCGCGCCTCGGGCATGCCGATCAACTGGACGGCCTGCGCGGCGGCCGTCGCGACGAGCAGCGCCTGCGGGTCGGCCATGCCGATGTCCTCGGAGGCGTGCACCACGAGACGTCGCGCGATGAACCGCGGGTCCTCGCCCGCCGAGATCATCCGGGCCAGGTAGTGCAGCGCCGCGTCGACGTCCGAACCGCGGATCGACTTGATGAAGGCGCTGATCACGTCGTAGTGCTGATCGCCCGCGCGGTCGTAGCGCACGGCTGCGGTGTCGATCGACGACTCGACCGCCTCGAGGGTGATCTCGTCGCCGCCCTCCCCCAACGTCACGTCGGCGGCGGCTTCGAGTGCGGTCAGCGAGCGCCGGGCGTCGCCGCCGGCGAGGCGCACCAGGTGCTCGCGGGCCTCGTCGGCGATGGTGAGCGCACCGTCGTACCCCCGCGGGTCGGTCAGGGCGCGATCGATGAGCTCGGAGATGTGCGGGGGCTCGAGCGGCCGCAACTGCAGGATCAGAGACCGCGAGAGCAGCGGCGAGACCACGGAGAAGCTGGGGTTCTCCGTGGTGGCCGCGACGAGCAGCACGACCCGGTTCTCGACGGCCGCGAGCAGGGCGTCCTGCTGTGCCTTGGAGAACCGGTGCACCTCGTCGATGAACAGGACCGTCTGCTCGTCGACGAGCAGACGCCGGCGCGCCAGCTCGATGACGGCGCGCACGTCCTTCACGCCCGCGGAGAGCGCGGACAGCGCCTCGAACCGGCGTCCCGTCGCGCCGGAGATGAGCGAGGCGATCGTCGTCTTCCCGGTGCCGGGCGGGCCGTAGAGGATCACGCTCGCCGCGCCGGCACCGTCGATCAGGCGGCGCAGCGGGGTGCCCGGTCCGAGCAGGTGCTCCTGGCCGAGGACCTCGTCGAGGTCGCGGGGGCGCATGCGCACGGCGAGCGGGGTGCCCGCGTGGGTGGGGACGAACTCGACCGGCCCGCGGGCCGACGGTGCTTCGGGTGGCGCTCCGAGATCCCCGTCGTCGCCGAACAGGGAACCGGTCACCGGAGGCGGACCTCCGCGGGGCGGGTCATAGCGCGCGGACCTCCGCGGCGGCGGCGACGGCGAAGTCGTGCACGCGGGGGTCGGCGGCGGCCAGCCGGTCCCACCGGGCGGCGAGATCGTCGTTGGACCAGGCGGGCAGGCTGTCGAGATGGCCGGCGTCGATGCGGCTGGCGGAGTCCAGGCCGAGCGCCCAGTAGGTGGCGAGCGTCAGCCAGGCCAGCTTCGCGGTGGTCACGTGCCGGCGGAGCGCGACGTCGTCGGCCAGCCGGGGCCACAGGCGCACGACCTCGGAGCGCCACGCCTCCACGATCGCGACGTCGAGGTCCGGGTCGTGGCCGTCCTCGATGCAGTCGGGGTAGGTCAGCAGGACGTACGCCACGTCCAGCGCGCCGTCGCGGAAGCCCGCCCACTCGTAGTCGAGGAAGCGCACCGCGCCGCCCACGACGTGCGTGTTGTCGGGGCCGACGTCGGACGGGCTGAAGGCGCGGAACGGTCCCTCGGTGAACAGGGCGACCGCGGCGTCGAGAACGGCGCGGGTGGCCTCGTCGACACCGCCGAGCGCCGCGGGCACCGCGTCGGCGGCGCGGGCCGCCTCGCCGGCGACCGGGTCGTTGCGGGAGTCGGTGTGCTCGCGGCGCGCGAGTACCGACAGGTCGCGCTCGCGCCCGTAGGTGCCCGCGTGCATGCGGCCGAGCGCCTGCGCCCACGCCGAGAGCACGGTGGCCGCGCCCGACGACGGGGTGCGGCGGAGCAGGTCCCCCATGGTCTCGCCCTCGCCGAGGTCCTGCAGCACGAGGATGCGCTCCTCGGCGTCGGAGGCGAGCAGCTGCGGACCCGGGCGGGCATCGACCGGCAGAGCGGTCGCGAACTTGTACGCCGCGCCCTCGCGGGCGAAGGCCTCGGAGTGGTCCTTGTCGGTGTGATCGGCGGCGCGCAGCTGCTTGATCACGACGGACCGCGGGAGCAGAGGGTTGTTGTGCAGCACCCGGACCCGCATCACGAGGGTGCGCCCGGAACCACCCAGATCCTCGGGTTCGCCCAGTTCGACGGATGCGCCGACCCGGCGACCCAGCAGGCCCTCCACCGCAGTGAGGGCCGCCCTCGTCGTCTCGTATCCCAGCGCGGCAACCATCTCCTCCAACCTACCCCAGCGGCTCGTCCGGGGTGGCTGCGTGATGAGCGCCGAGGATGTCGTGCAGGATCCGGTGCACGATCGCATCGTTCCGCAGGAAGTAGCGCACGACGCGGCCGTCGCGTTCGGCGCTGACCCACCCCGCGTGGCGCAGCACCCGCAGCGCCTGCGAGGCGGCGTTCTCCCCGATCCCCGCGCGCGCGGCGAGCTCCCCGACGCCGAGCCCGGGACGGGCGTGCATGGCGGTGAGCAGCCGCAACCGCGTCTCGTCACCGAGCAGGGCGAATCTCGCCGCCCACTCGCTCGGGTCCTCGACATCGACCTCCGTCATCGAAACCCCGCTCCATCCGACATCTTTGCAATTGGACAGATATAGTCCTCCGCATGCGCAGAGCCCGCCGTGTCCTCGGCTTTCTCACGATAGCCGCCCTCGCGACGTCGGCCTGCTCCTCCGCGCCCGCGTCCGACGGGGATCGCCTGGTCCTGGCGGAGACGCAGGAGCTCGGCGCCTTCAACCCGCTCCTGGGCTACGGCGAGCTCGGGGTGTCCCCGCTCTACGACGGGCTGTACCGGCCCGACGCACCGTCGGACACCGCGGTCCCGAACCTGGTCCCCGCGCTCGCCGACGCCGCACCCCAGCGGATCGCCCCGCGTACCTGGCGGATCGCCCTGCGCTCCGGGGTCACCTTCTCCGACGGCAGCCGCTTCGACGCCGCCGACGTGGTCGCCACCTACGACGCCGCCCGTGCGCCCGCGGTCGCCGCCGACATCGCCACCCACGTCGCGCCGGTCGAGGAGGTCACGGCCGACGGCGAGAACGCGGTCACCGTCCGCCTGACCACCGACGCCGATCCGACCCCCTACCTGCTCCTGGGCATCGTGCCGTCCGAGCGGGTCGAGACACGGCCCGCCGCGCAGTGGTCGCTCAACCGCGATCCCGTGGGCACGGGCCCGTACCGTCTCGAATCCGTCGCGAACGACCAGGCGGTGCTCGTCGCGCGCACCGACCGCGGCGAACCGCCGGCCGTGCGCCGGGTGGTCTACACCCTGGTCGCCGACGACAACGCCCGCGCCCAGCGGATCCGGGCCGGGGAGATCGACGGGGCCTCCCTCCCGCCCAAGCTCGCCGCGTCGCTCGACGGGCGAGGCGACGTGCGGACCGTGACCGTCAAGTCGTCCGACTGGCGCGGCGTCTCGCTGCCCTCCGGGAACCGGTTCGCCGCCGACCCCGCCGCGCGGCGGGCGATGAACCTCGGCGTCGACCGCGCCGCCCTCGTCTCCGGCGTCCTGGGTGGCGCCGGTGAGCCCGCGAGCACGCCCTACTCGTCCGTGTACGGCGCCGCGTACGAGCCCGCCGCGCAATTCGGCTTCGACCAGGACACGGCCCGCCGGCTCCTGGACGAGGCCGGCTGGCTCACCGGTCCCGACGGCACCCGTGCCCGCGACGGGCAGAGCGCCGCGTTCCCACTGCTCTACAACGCCTCCGACTCGGTGCGTCGCGATCTCGCCGTCGCGTTCGCGGCCGCCATGAAGCCGCTCGGCATCGTCGTCACGCCGCAGGGCAGCAGCTGGGACGACATCGAGAAGCGCACCGGTGACGCCGCGGTCCTGCTCGCCGGCGGCGAGACGCCGTTCAGCATCGACTCGCAGGGCTACGACGCGCTGCACACCCGGGTGCCGGCCTCCTCGCCGTACAGCAATCCGGGGAACTACACCGCGCCCGGCCTCGACGGTCTGCTCGATCGCGCCCGCGAGCTGACCCCCGGCCCGGCGAAGGACGAGGCGTACCGACGGATCCAGCTGGCCTACGCCGCCGAACCCTCCGGGGTCTTCCTCGCTCACCTGCATCACGTCTACGCCGTGCGGTCCCCGGGCTGGACGTTCGCCGCGCCGATCCTCGAGCCCCACTCGCACGGCGTGAGCTGGGGCCCGTGGTGGAATCTGCCCTCGTGGCGACGCTGAGCCCGGAGCGGCGCAGGCGGCGCGGCCCTGCGATCGGCCGCCTGCTGGTGACCCGCGCCGCCGTCGCGGTGCCCCTTCTGGGCATCGTGTCGCTCGCGCTGTTCGCGCTCGCGGACCTGTCCCCCTTCGATCCGCTCGCGACCTACCTCGGCGCCGACTACCAGTCCGCGACACAGTCGCAGCGCGAGGCGGCCCGCGCCGCGTACGGCCTGAACACGACGTGGTGGTCGGCGTGGTGGCACTGGATCAGCGGGCTCCCGTCGGGGGACCTCGGCTGGTCGGCGACGCAGCGCCGGCCGGTGACGGAGGTGCTCGCCGCGGGCCTGCCGTTCACGCTGGGCCTGTCGGCGGCCGCACTGACCCTCGCCGCGATGCTGGCGCTCGTGCTCGGTGGGATCGCGGGAATGCGGCGCGGCAGCGCGCTCGACCGCGCCGTCTCGGGCCTGGCCACCGCGCTGGCGGCCACGCCGCCCTTCGTCATCTCCCTGGTACTGGTCGCGGTCTTCGCCGTGGCGCTGCGCGCGCTGCCCACCTCGGGCGCACGCGGCCCGGGCGACCCGTACACGCTCGGCGGGATCCTCACGCACGCCGTGCTCCCGCTCATCACGCTGACGCTCTCGCAGGTGCCGTGGCTGCTGTTGTCCATGCGCTCCGCCGTGGTGGACGCCGCCGAGTCCGATGCCGTGCGCGGGGCGCGCAGCCGCGGGATCAGCGGCCCCGGCCTGCTCCGCCGGCACATCGCGCCCGTCGCGGTACTACCGACGCTGGCTCTGCTCGGCACGCGCCTGCCGGAGGTCATCGCGGGCGCGGCCGTCGTCGAGGTGGTCTTCAGCTGGCCCGGACTGGCCGCCACCCTCGTGGACGCGGCGACGGCGCTCGACTTCCCGCTCTTCGCCGCGCTGTCGCTGCTCGCGGCGGCCGCCGTCCTGATCGGCTCCGCGGCGTCCGACGCCGCCGCGATCTGGCTGGATCCGCGGATCGAGATGGCCGGATGAGGCGCGCCGCGCCCTGGGCGGTGCTGGCCGCGCTCGTCGTGGCCGCGCTGGCCGTGCCGTACCTGGCCGGTCCGCAGACGGCGGACTTCGGGGACGCCCTGCTCCCTCCTGGCTCCGGCACCGCACTCGGCACCGACCACTCCGGCTACGACATCGCGGTGCGCACGGCCTCGGCCCTGCGGATCTCCCTCCTGCTCGCCGCCGTCTGCGCGGCCCTGTCGACACTGCTCGGCCTGCTCGTGGGCACGGCCGCCGCCGCAGTGGGCGGGTGGTTCGATGCGACGCTCATGCGGCTCGTGGACGGCGTGAACGCACTGCCCCATCTGGTGGTGGGCGTGGTCATCGCGGCACTCTGGCGCGGGGATCCCGTTGCGATCGTGGCGTCCATCGCGCTCACGCACTGGCCGGCCGTCGCCCGCGTCGTGCGGGCCGAGCTGCTCTCGACGGTCTCGTCGGGGTGGGTGGAGTCCTCGCGCCTGGCGGGCGCGAGCCGGCTGTTCGTGGCGCGGCGGCACCTGCTGCCCGCGGTGAGCAGCCAGGCGCTGGTGGCGGCCGTCGTGCTGCTGCCGCACGCCGTCTGGCACGAGAGCACGCTCTCATTCCTGGGGGTCGGCCTGTCCCCCGACCGGGCGAGCCTGGGATCGCAACTCGGCCAGGCCCGGGGCGACGTCCTCACCGGGGCCTGGTGGACGCTGGCGGTGCCCGGCGCCGCCCTCGTCCTGACGGCGCTCGCGTGCGCGGCCTGCGGCGCGAGCCTGCGGCGCGCGACGGCCGCACCGACCCCACAGGTGTGGCGATGACGGCCGCGATCCGCGCACTGACCGTGCGCGCCGGCGCGGCGACGGTGCTCGACTCCGTCGACCTCGATCTGCGGGCCGGAACGCTCACCGCGCTGGTCGGCGAGTCCGGGTGCGGCAAGTCGATGGTCGCGTCGGCACTGTGCGGACTGCTCCCGGCCGGGACCGCCGCCACGGGCGAGGTGACGGTGGCCGGACGGGCGCTCGGGCAGGGCGACGCGGCGTGGTCCGCGGTGCGCGGGCACGTGGTGGGCGTGGTGCCGCAGTCGCCGGTCACCTCGTTCACCCCGGTCCGCACGCTGGGCTCGCAACTCGACGAGGTGATCCGCACGCTCGACGGCACGCGCTCGCCCGCGCAGCTCTGCGCGGCGGCGGGCCTGCCCGCGGACGCCCTGCCGCTGTACCCGCACGAGCTGTCCGGCGGGATGGCGCAACGCGCGGCCGTGGCCGCGGCGGTCGCCGGCGCACCGTCGGTGGTGCTGGCCGACGAGCCGACGTCCGCGCTGGACCCGGACACCGCTCGCGGGGTACTGCGGCTGCTGCGCGACCTGGCCGACGACGGCGCCGCCGTGCTGGTGATCACCCACGACCTGCCCTCGGTGCTCGCCGCCGGATGCGAGGGGGTGGCGGTGATGCGCGCCGGCCGGATCGTCGTGCAGGGATCGCCCGCGCGCGTGCGGGCGGCGGCCGTCACCGACGACTACATCGCCGCGTTCTTCGAGGAGGTCCGATGACCGTACTGCCGATCAGGGGCCGCGGCGTCGTGGTGCGCCGCGGCGGCCGCACCGTGCTCAACGGCGTCGACGTCGACGTCGAGCCCGGCATCTGGACCGGGGTCACCGGCCCCTCCGGCTCCGGCAAGACGACCCTGCTGCGCGTGCTGGCGGGGCTGCTCGCGCCCGACGCCGGCACCGTCGACCACGGTGGCGGTGCGCCCCGCCCCCGGCCCGGCGCGGTGGCGCTGCTCGCGCAGCACCCGCGAACGGTGTGCAACCCCCGGTGGACGGTGGCGCAGGTGATCGCCGAGCCCCTGCGCATCGCGGGCGCGCCCGTCGACCGCGGCGCCGTGGAGGACGCCGCGCGGCGCGCCACCCTGGACGCCGACCTGCTCGACCGGTTCCCGTCCCAGGTCAGCGACGGTCAGCTGCAGCGGGCCTGCGTGGCCCGCGTGCTGCTGCAGGAGCCCGCGTTCGTACTCGCCGACGAGCCGGTGGCGATGCTCGATCCGGTCGCGGCGCGGGCGGTGCTGCGGGTGCTCGACGAGCTCAGCGATGCCGGCACCGGGATCGTGCTGGTCAGCCACAACGGGCCGCTGGTGCGGGGCCGGTGCGCGAGCATCGTCGATGTTCAGTCGAGCGGCGCGACGTCCACGGAGACGCCGATCTTCGAGCCGCTCGAATCGGTGTAGATGACGCCGCGCAGCGGCGGCACGTCCTCGTAATCGCGGCCGAACGCGACGCTCACGTGGCGCTCGTCGACGAACTTGTTGTTGGTGGGGTCGAACGGCAGCCACACGTCGCCGGGCAGCCAGACCGCGGCCCAGGCGTGCGTGGCACCGGCACCGACCACCCGGTCCTGGCCGGGCGGCGGCTCGGTGGCGAGGTAGCCGGAGACGTAGCGCGCGGCGAGCCCCTTGGACCTCAGGCACGCGATGGCCACGCGGGCGAAGTCCTGGCACACGCCCTCGCGCCGCTCCATCACGGTGCCGACGCGGGTCGAGACGTTGGTGGCGCCGGACTTGTAGGCGAAGTCGGTGTAGATCCGGGTGGTCAGCTCCTCGATGGCCTCCACCAGCGGCTTGCCCGGCGTGAAGATCGCGTCCGCGTAGGCGCGCACGGCGTCGTCGATCTCGGGTGGTCGCTGATCGAGGCGGTACTGCGCGGCGATCGCGCCCGCCTCGCCGACGGGCCGCGCCAACTCCCAGGGCGCCAGGGCGGGGCCCTCGTCGGTGATCGACCGGTCCAGCGGGTCGACCTCGACGAGCGATTCACCGCGCACCAGCAGCCGGGTGTGCGGGGTGGTGACGTGGAAGTAGGTGTCGGTGTTGCCGAAGGCGTCGACGCCCTCGGAACGGTCCGACGGCTCCGGCCCGATGGTGATGGCGTGCTCGGCGACCCGCTGGTCGGGCAGCTCGCGCGGCGAGAGGTAGCAGCGGCCGAAGCTGGAGGTGACCTCGGCGTCGTAGGTGTAGGTGGTCTCGTGCACCACCCGGTAGCGGCGGGTCGAGGAGTCCTCGGTCCGCCGGGAGAAACTCAGGCCCACGACTGCACCCCCACCCAGATCGGGCGCGCGGCGGCGGGCGGCGCGAAGCGGGTGCGCTCCAGCACGTCCGAGACCTCGCGCAGCCCCTCGTCCACCGCGTCGAGCAGTGCTTCCAGCTCCGACCGCCGACCGTCGACGACGGTCTCCGCGTCGTCCGGATCGAACCTGCCGAGCCGGGCCAGCGCCTCCCCGACGGTGCGCTCGCAGCTCGCGCTGCGCAGTTCGTCGGGCAGCTGCGCCAAGTCGGTCGACAGCGCGGTCAGCGCGGCGACGAGCGATCGCGGGTTGGTGGCGTCGAGGAACATCAGCTCGACGGCGGCGCCCGCCCGCAGCACCGCGCGATGGCGCCGCCGGTAGGTGACCGACGACTCGCAGCTGACCAGGTAGGCGTCGAGCAGCCCCGCCTCGATCTCGGCGGGGTTCTCCGGCACGACCATCGCGCGGGTGACCGCGCTGAGCTGCAGTGCCCGCTCGATCCGACGGCCGGCGTCCATCATCAGCCACGCCGGGTCCTGCACCAGCGACTCGCGGCCGAGGCCCGCGAACGCGAGCAGCGAGACCAGCACCTCACCGAGGGTCTGATCGAGTTGTTCGCCGCCGTCGTCGGTATCGGCGGCGAGCCGCCCGAGCGAGCGCTCCGCGCCGCTGAGCACGAGCCACGTGTCCGTGGACATCTGATCGCGCACCGCCCGCAGGCAGGCGCGCAACCGGATCCCGGAGTGGGCGACGCTGCCGGGCACGTCGATGTCCAGCGTCAGCCGCCGCAGCCGCGCGAGCACGTCCGTCTGCTCGGTGCCCTCGACGAGGATCGGCCCGAGTTGCTCGGTGACCGTGGCCGCGACCACCGCGTCGAGCAGCGGCTGCAGCACGTCCGCGCCGGCCTGCCACGGGCGGTGCCGGAACTCCCGGCTGCGGTCGTGCGCCATCGACAGCAACCGGACGGTGGCCTCGGCGCGCTCGGCGTAGCGGCCGATCCAGAACTGATCGGAGAGCACGCGCGGTGTGGCGACCGGACCGCTCGGCGCGGAGCCGACGCGGCCGGAGCGCGGCGCGGTCGCCACGCGCGCGGGTGCGCGCACGTCGTCGGGGGTGGGCACCCACACGTCGCGGGCGGCGGACGAGTGCAGCAGGGCGCCGCCGGCACCGTCGAGCAGGACCTGGCCGAGCCCGCCCGGCAGCACCGTGTAGCCGGACTCCTGGGCCAGGGAGAACACGCGCAGCGCGAAGCCCCGGTCGACGACCGCGCCGCCGTCGATGGCGGGCCGCGCGGTGAACGGGACGAGCGTCTTGACGCACCACACCGCCGGATCCGCGGCCACCCGGGCGCGCAGCTCGTCCGCGCGGGCGGTCGTGAGATCGGCGCCCACCAGGCGCTCGCCGGTGGCGAAGTTCAGGACGAGCCGGTCCTCGAGCGGACCGTCGATCGCGGCCCGCCCGGCGGGGGTCGCGGCGTGCAGGGTGGGCGTCGACGGGAGCAGCAGGTCCTCGTCGAGCAGGTCGCGGCACAGCTGCGGCAGGTAGGCGTGCAGGGCGGGGTTCTCGAGCACCCCGGAACCGAGGGTGTTGACGACGGTGACGGCGCCGCGCGTCATCATCTCCACCAGGCCGACGACGCCGAGCTGCGAGTCGGTGCGCAGGTCCAGCGGATCGGAGAACTCGGAGTCGACGCGGCGCAGGATCACGTGCACGCGCTTCATGCGGCCGAGGGCCCGCATGAAGACGCCGCCGTCGCGCACCGTCAGGTCCGAGGCCTCGACGAGCGGGAAACCGAGGACGGAGGCGAGGTACGCCTGGTCGAAGGCGGTCTCCGAGAAGGCGCCCGGGCTGAGCACCACGACGGTCGGGTCGTCGACGCCGGGCGGGGCCGCCTCGATCAGCTGCACCCGCAGGGCGGCGGCGAACGAGGACACCGGGCGCGGGGTCTCCTCGCGGAGCTCGCGCGGCAGCGCGCGGGAGGTGACGCGGCGATCGGCGAGCGCGTACCCGACGCCCGACGGTGCCTGGGTCCGGTCGCTGGTGACGGCGTACCCCGCGGCGTCGCCGCCGGCGACCTCGCCCACGTCGACCGCGTGCAGGAACAGCGATCGCGGCCCGGGCGACGGGACGCCGACGGCCCGGCGGATGTAGCCGGGGTGCGCGAACACCACCTCCGGCGGGACGAGGCCGCTGCGCAGCGTCCGCTGATCGCCGTAGAAGTCCTTGAGTACGGCGTCCAGCAGCAGCGAGCGCTGCGCGACGCCGCGCGCGAGGGCGTCCCACTCGTCGGCGCCGAGCAGCACCGGCAGCGGGTCCAGCCGCCACGGTCCCGGTTCGGCGGGCTCCGCGTGCGGGGTCAGCGCGTCGAGGGCGTTGTAGGTGATGCCCTCGTCGTCGATGAGGCCGCGGACCCGCGCCGAGAGCCGGCGCAGGCCCGCCCCGTCGAAGGCGTGCAGTCGCTCGATGCTCATCGCACCCGTCCGTCCGGTCGGGTCGGCGGCGGTACCGCGCCGAGCGGACTGGTCACCCGGAAGTGGCGCACGCGGCTACTTCTGTTCGGCGACCTGGTCCGCGCCGGCCGGCTCCGGCTTCTTCGGCTTCGCGTCCATGCCGGACTCGCGGCGCTGCTGCACCGTGATGGCAGCGGGCGCGTCGGTGAGCGGGTCGACGCCGCCGCCCGACTTCGGGAACGCGATGACCTCGCGGATCGACGGCGCGCCGGCGAGCAGCGAGACCACGCGGTCCCAGCCGAAGGCGATGCCGCCGTGCGGCGGAGCGCCGTAGGAGAAGGCGTCGAGCAGGAAGCCGAACTTCTCGCGGGCCTGCTCCTCGTCGATGCCCATCACCTTGAAGACGCGCTCCTGGACGTCCTGACGGTGGATGCGGATCGAGCCGCCGCCGATCTCGTTGCCGTTGCAGACGATGTCGTAGGCGTAGGCCAGCGCGCTGCCCGGGTCGGTGTCGAAGGTGTCGATCGACTCCGGCTTGGGGCTGGTGAAGGCGTGGTGCACCGCGGTCCAGGCGCCGTCGCCCACGGCCACGTCGCCCGAGGCGGTGGCGTCGTCGGCGGGCTCGAACAGCGGCGCGTCGACGACCCAGGTGAAGGCCCAGTCGCCGTCCTTGATCAGGCCCAGCTTCTCGGCGATCTCCCCGCGCGCGGCGCCGAGCAGGGCGCGCATGGGCTTGGTCGCGCCGGCGGCGAAGAACACGCAGTCGCCCGGCTGGGCACCCACGTGCGCCGCGAGGCCCGCGCGCTCGTCGTCCGAGAGGTTCTTGGCGACGGGGCCGGTGAGCTCGCCGTCCTCGCCGATCAGCACGTAGGCGAGGCCGCGGGCACCGCGCTGCTTGGCCCACTCCTGCCAGGCGTCGAGCTGGCGGCGGGGCTGGCTCGCGCCGCCCGGCATGACCACGGCGCCCACGTACTGCGACTGGAACACCCGGAACGGGGTGTCCTTGAAGTACTCGGTGCACTCGACCAGCTCGAGGCCGAAGCGCAGGTCCGGCTTGTCGGAACCGAAGCGGCGCATGGCCTCCGCGTAGGTCAGACGCGGGATCGGGGTGGGGATCTCGTGCCCGATCAGCGACCAGAGCGCCTTGACGATCTGCTCGCCGAGGGCGATCACGTCCTCCTGGTCCACGAAGCTCATCTCGATGTCGAGCTGGGTGAACTCGGGCTGCCGGTCGGCGCGGAAGTCCTCGTCGCGGTAGCAGCGGGCGATCTGGTAGTACCGCTCCATGCCGGCCACCATGAGCAACTGCTTGAACAGCTGCGGGCTCTGCGGCAGGGCGTAGAAGGTGCCGGGGCGCAGGCGCGCGGGCACGAGGAAGTCGCGGGCGCCCTCCGGGGTGGAGCGGGTGAGCGTCGGCGTCTCGATCTCGGTGAAGTCGTTGAGCGCGAGGATGTTGCGCGCCACGGCGTTGGCCTGGCTGCGCAGCTTGATCGCCGCGGCGGGGCCCTCACGGCGCAGGTCCAGGTAGCGGTACTTCAGGCGCGCCTCCTCACCCGGCTCCTCGTCGAGCTGGAAGGGCAGCGGCGCCGACTCGTTGAGCACGCCGAGCTCGGTGACGTTGACCTCGATGGCGCCGGACGGCAGGTTCGGGTTCTCGCTGCCCTCGGGCCGCTTCTCGACGGTGCCGGTCACGAGCACGCAGTACTCGGAGCGCAGCCGGTGCGCCTGCTCGGCGACGTCGGACTCGCGGAAGACGACCTGGGCGACGCCCGAGCTGTCGCGCAGGTCGATGAAGATCACTCCGCCGTGGTCACGCCGCCGCGCCACCCAGCCCGCGAGGGTGACGACGGTGCCGGCATCCTCCGCACGCAACGATCCGGCCAGGTGAGTGCGCAGCACTTTCGGGGTGTCCTTTCGACAGGGAATCTTTCAGCGCCTGTCATGTTACGGGGCGATCCGGTTCACGATCCCACCCCACTCATGCAAAGCTATCGGCATGACCTTTCGGGATAACGGTCCGCTGGACACCAGCGGAGTGAGCGCCGGCGGCGGCGTCGGCCGCGGCGTAGTGATCGGCGGCGGCGGTATCGGCACCGTGATCATCGGTCTCCTCATCTACTTCCTCACCGGCGGCACCGGCGGCGACCCGAACTCGGCGGCGCCCGCGGGCCCCGGAGCCGGCGCCGGGAACTCCTTGAGCCAGTCCGAGCAGGACCTCAACCGCAAGATCGCGGCGTGCACGCCGCAACTGGCGAACACCGACACCACGTGCCGGATCGTGGCCACCACGAACTCCCTGAACCAGGTGTGGCCCCAACTTCTGCGCGGCTACACCAAACCCAAGGGCGGAACGCGGATCATGCCGGTCGGAGCGAACTCGATCAACACCGCCTGCGGTGTGGCGGGCGCCGACACCGGGCCGTTCTACTGCCCCGGTGATCAGGTCGCCGTGTTCCAGTTGGACTTCATGGACCGCGTGATCACGAAGCTCGGCGGCTCCAACGCGGCCTTCGCGCAGGAGTACATCGTCGCGCACGAGTGGGGCCACCACGTGCAGAACCTGCTCGGCGACATCGACAAGGCCCAGCAGGGCCGGGGCGCGGAGGGCGGCTCCGTCCGCGTCGAACTGCAGGCCGACTGTTACGCGGGGGTGTGGGCGTCGAAGGCGGACAAGGGCGAGAACGCACTGCTCGAGCCGCTGACCCAGGACCAGATCAGCACCGCCATCCAGACCGCGCAGGCGATCGGCGACGACACGATCCAGCGCAACGCCGGCCGCAACGTCAACCCCGAATCGTTCTCGCACGGCACCTCGGAGCAGCGCGTGCGCTGGTTCACGAAGGGCTACCAGACCGGCGCTCCTGCGCAGTGCGACACCTTCTCGGGCGCCATCTGATCCGGAACACGGCCGGCGACGCGCGTACTCCGCCCCCGGGGTGCGCGCGTCGCTGCCTTTCCTGCACACCGCCGTTCACGCTCGACCGCACACCGTGCGACGGCGCCGCCTAGGCTGAACACCATGGCTGCTTCCACTCCCGCGGGAACCCCGATCGACGCGCTGGCGGACCGTCTCGCACTCCGACTGGCGGAGGTCGATCCGATCGAGGCGACCGCGGTGGGCATCACCGACTTCGACGACCGGCTCACCGACTTCTCCCCCGCGGGCGTCGGCGCCCGCGCCGCCGTCGCGCGCGAGACGCTGGCGGAACTGGCGACGCTGACGCCGGAGTCGGACGCCGATCGGGTGACCGCCGACGCGCTGCGCGAGCGCCTGGGCGTGGAGATCGAGCTCGCCGACGCCGGGCGGACCGTCGGCGACCTCAACGTGATCGCCTCACCGCTGCAGGCCGTCCGGGACGTCTTCGACCTCATGCCCGACGGTGACCCGCGTCTGGCCGATCGGCTCGCCGCCGTCCCCGCCGCGGTGGAATCGGCGATCTCGGGGTTGCGCGCCCGCCTCGCCGAGGGCGCGTGGCCGTTCCCCGCACTGCAGGTCGCCGAGGTGCTCGCCCAGGCGAGGGAGGCCGGGGAACAGGTCGCGGCGAATGCTGCCCGGATCGGCGGCGAGGCTCCGTCGGGCCTGACGGAGGCGATCGGCGCAGCCTTCGCACGCTTCGCGGAGGTCCTCGAGACGGAGATCGCCCCGGCCGCGATCGCGGTGGACGAACCCGGTGGTCTGGGCGTCGGCCGCGAGGTCTATCCGCTCTACTCGCGGCTGTTCCTGGGGACGGCCGTCGATATGGAGGAGACGTACGCCTGGGGGCAGGAACTCCTGGCGTCGATCGTCGCCGAGCAGCAGGAGGTCGCGGCCCGCCTGTACCCGGGCGCGAGCGTCGCCGAGACGCTCGCGAAGCTCGACACCGAGCCCCGCTACACGCTGCACGGCACCGATGCGCTCCGCGAGTGGATGCAACGCACCTCGGACGAGTCGGTCGCGGCGCTCGCGGGGACGCACTTCGACATCCCCGCGCAGTTGCATCACCTGGACTGCCGCATCGCGCCGAGCACCAACGGCGGCATCTACTACACCGGCCCGTCCGCGGACCTGACCCGGCCGGGTGCGATGTGGTGGTCGGTTCCCCAGGGCGTCACCGAGTTCCACACCTGGCAGGAGAAGACGACCGTCTACCACGAGGGCGTGCCCGGCCATCACCTGCAGATCGGGCAGGCCGTGATCGCGCCGCTCAACCGCTGGCGGGGGCTCTATTCGTTCACCTCCGGTCACGGCGAGGGCTGGGCGCTCTACGCCGAGCGCCTCATGCGCGACCTGGGCTTCCTGGACGACGACGGCGACCTCATGGGCATGCTCGACTCGCAGCGGCTACGCGCCGCGCGCGTGGTGCTCGACATCGGCATGCACTGCGGCTTCGCGGCGCCCGCCGAGGTCGGCGGCGGCGCATGGACGTACGAGAAGGGCTGGTCGTTCCTGCGCTCGCACGTCGCGATGTCGGACGAGCAACTGCGCTTCGAGTACCACCGCTACCTCGGCTGGCCGGGGCAGGCGCCCTCGTACTCGGTGGGCCAGCGCGTGTGGCAGCACACCCGCGACGCCTACCTCGCCGCTCACCCGGGATCGACGATCAAGGACTTCCACCGCGACGCCCTGGCGCTCGGCGGCATGGGCCTGGACACCCTGCGCGCCGCGATCGTCTAGAGCTCGCCGCAGCGGTACCGCGCCCGGCCCACAGGTCAGCGGGGCACGAGCACCGGCAGCACGGCCTTGCGGATCCGGACGGTGACGGGAAGTTCCTGGAGGTAATCGCCGTCCGCGTGCACGGGGATGGCGCGGTCGGCGCTGACCACGACCTCCTGGCCGCTGAACGTCAGGACCTCCGCCCGCGCGACATGTGCACCGGTCTTCGCCTCCCCCATCGCGCCGATGAGCTTGAGCTTGTTGCCCGCGCCGTCGACGGCGAGCACGTCGATGCGGCCGTTGTCGGAGGACGCGGCCGGGACCATGTGCAGGCCGCTGCCGTACCAGCCGGAGTTCGCGACGATCACCATGTGCACCGGGCCCTCGTGGACGGCACCGTCGACCTCGATGCGGAATCGGGCGGGCCTCCACCGCAGCGCGGCGATCGCAGGCGCGACCCGGTAGGCCAGCGGGCCCATCCAGCGGAGCCGGTTGATCATCTCGGTCGCCACCGAATCGAGCCCGACGTAGACGTTGCCGACGGCGATCTCGTCACCGACGGCGAGCACGTCGAGATCGCGGCGGCGACCGTCGGTGAGGACGTCGGCGAGGGCGGACGGCTCGTCGGGGATCCGGAGGTGGCGGGCCATGTCGTTACCGCGGCCGGCGGTGATGATGCCCATCGGCGCGCCGGGCACCCGAAGCACACCGGTCGCGACCTCCCGGATCTGCCCGTCGCCGCCGACGGCGACGGTGAGCGCGCCGGACTCCGCCGCCTCCTGCGCGAGGCGCCGGGCGTCGTCCCCGGAGACGGATTCGACGACGGCGGTGGACACGTCCCGTCGGGCCAGTTCCTCGGCGACGGCGGCCCAGCGGGTGCGGGCGATCCCGCCGCCGGAGATCGGATTGAGGACCGCGATGACGTCGGTGCCGGTCACGGGAGCAGGATCCCCGGGTTCAGCACGCCCTGCGGGTCGAGGGCGTCCTTGACCGCGCGCAGCGCCGTCACCTGGACCTCGCCGATCTCCTCCAGGTAGGTGGAGCGGTGATCGGTGCCGACCGCGTGGTGGTGGGTGATCGACGCGCCGGCCGCGCGGATCGCGGTGTTCGCCGCCGCCTTCGCCGCGCCCCACTGGGCGAGCGGATCCTCGAGCGCCTTGCTGATCACGGTGAAGTAGAGCGAGGCGCCCGTCGGGTAGACGTGCGAGATGTGGCACATGACCACGGCGGGAGTGCCCTGCTCCCCCAGTGCGGTGGTCAGGGCCGTGGTCACGTCGGCCTTGAGTCGCTCGAGGTTGGACCAGAAGGTCACGGTCTCGAGCGTCTCGACCAGCGCACCCGCATCGAGCAGCGGATCGCGCAGGTACGGGCCGCGGAAACGTCCGGCGCGCCAGGCCTCGCCCGGGTCCTCGCCGAGGAACTCGCCGCCCAGCTCTGCCAGGCGGGCCGAGACGTAGCCGTCGCGGCAGTCGACGTCCGGCTCGTCCCCCTCGAAGCCGACGATCATCAGGCAGCCGCCGACGGCGGCCTTGCCCGCGGCACCGGGATCGGCGAGGTTCAGGCCCGTCTCGGCCTCGTCGGACAGGCGCAGCACCGTCGGGCGGACCGCCCCCTGCGCGAGCACGCGCATGGCCTTCGCGCCGGCCGCGAAGTCGGGGAAGCGCCAGCCGTAGAACCGGCGGACCGTCGGCACCGGGTGCACCCGCACGCGGACGGCGGTGACCACGCCGAAGGCACCCTCCGAGCCCAGGAAGAGCTGGCGCAGGTCGGGGCCGGCGGCCGACTTGGGGGCGGTCCCGATCTCGGTCGCGCCCTGCGGGGTCGCGACGGTGAGCCCGACGACCATCTCGTCGAACCGGCCGTAGCCGATGGACGACTGTCCGGCGGAGCGGGTCACGGCGCAGCCGCCGATGGTCGCGCCCTCGTACGACTGCGGGAAGTGGCCGAGCTCGAAACCGTGCTCGGCGAGGAGCCGCTCGGCCTCGGGCAGCCGGGTGCCGGCCGCCAGCGTGGCGATCTGGGAGACCTCGTCGAGCGCGAGCAGGCCCGTGAGGCCGCGCAGGTCCAGCGCGACGACGGGGCGGGTCCGCTCGGGCGCGAGGCCGCCGGTCACGGAGGTGCCACCCGCGAAGGGGCTCAGCGTCAGGTCCTTGGCACCGCAGACGGCCAGCACCTCGGCCACCTGGTCCGCCGCGGTGGGCGTGACGACCGCATCGGGGGCGTCGGAGGTGTCACCGGCACGGAACTTGAGCAGGTCCGGCGTGGAGTAGCCGCGCAGATGCGCCAGACGGGTAGCGTCGTCGGTGGCGACCGTCACACCCGTCTTCTGCAGCGCCGCGAGCGCGCGACCGGAGAGCCGGGAGGGCATGAGGAAGGGCTGCTCGGGAGCCCCCGGGCCACCCTCGATGCCCAGCATGGTGAGCGCACCGAGCACGGAATCGGACAGATGCATCGGTTGGGCGGGGTCACCCCAGCGCCCCGGCTCGAAAGCGACGACGGGCAGATCCACCTCGGACGAAGTCATGATACATTTGTACACATGATGTCGCAGGATCTCAATCCCCGAGGGTCGTCCGCCCGCGGCCCGGCCAACTCCGTCGACGACGAGCACATCCTCGACGCCGCCCGAGACCTGATGTCCACGATCGGCATCCGCCGCACCACCATGGCCGACGTCGCCCGCGCCGCCCAGGTCTCCCGCGCCACGCTCTACCGCCGGTACCCGAACGTGCAGGCTCTCGCCGTCGCCGTCACCACCCGCGAGTTCGTCGCCGCACTGTCCTCCGTGGGACTGTTCGACGGTGCCACCGGTCGCGAGACCATCGCGCGCACCGTCGTGCACGTGACCTCCGCGGCGCGCTCGCACCCGCTACTGCGACGGATCGTCGAGCTCGACCCCGACTTCCTCATGCCGTACATGCTCCACCGCACCGGCCGCACGTCGCGTGCGCAGCTCGAGGCGATCACGGGTGGTATCGCCGCCGGGCAGGCCGACGGCAGCGTCCGCGCCGGCGATCCCGCCGAGCTGGCCGCCGTGGTGCTGCAGCTGGCGTGGTCCTCGGCGTTCACCGGCCCGGTGTTCACCGAGTCCGCCGACCTGCTCGACGCGCAGCTCTTCGACCTCATCGACCGGTACCTGCAGTCGTGAGCGCCGCGATCGAGGCCCTCGCGCCCGCCACCCGTCTCTCCGCAGCCCGTCGCTCGGCGGATCTCGCCGCGCTGCACGCGGATCCGTCCGTCGATCTGCTCGTGATCGGCGGCGGCGTCACCGGTACCGGCGTCGCGCTCGACGCGGCCTCGCGCGGCCTGCGGGTGGCGCTCGTCGACAAGCACGACCTGGCCTTCGGCACCAGCCGCTGGTCCTCGAAGCTGGTGCACGGCGGCCTGCGCTACCTCGCCTCGGGCGCCGTGGGCATCGCCTACGAGAGCGCCGTCGAGCGCGACGCGCTGATCCGGTTCATCGCCCCGCACCTGACTCGCCCACTGCCGCAGGTGGTCCCACTGCTCGGGGACGTCTCCCGGCGCGACGCGGCGCTCACGCGGGTCGGATTCCTGGCCGGGGACGCACTGCGCCTCGCCGCCCGCACCCCCTCGTCCGAGCTGGCACGCTCGCGCCGCATCTCCCCCGCCGAGGTCATCGCCCTGGCGCCCACGGTGCGCCGCGAGGGCCTGCGCGGCGGCCTGCTCAACTGGGACGGCCAGCTCACCGACGACGCCCGGCTGACCGTCGGCATCGCGCGCACCGCCGCGCGACACGGCGCCGTGATCCTCACGCACTGCGCGGCCTCCGAGGCCACCGGCACGTCCGCGACCATCACCGACGAGCTGACCGGCTATTCGATCGCGGTGCGCGCCAAGGCCGTCGTCAACGCGACGGGCGTGTGGTCGGGCACCGTCGATCCCGCGATCTCGCTGCGGCCCAGCCGCGGCACGCACCTGGTGTTCCGGCAGGAGAGCTTCGGCGGGCTGACCGCGGGCCTGACGGTGCCGGTGCCGAACTCCTTCGGCCGGTACGTCTTCGCGCTGCCGCAACCGGACGGGCGCGTCTACGTGGGCCTGACGGACGAGGAGGCCGACGGTCCGCTGCCGGACGTCCCGACCCCGTCCGACGCCGAGATCGACTTCCTGCTCGCGACGGTCGGCCTCGCGCTCGGCACCCCGCTGACCCGCGACGACGTCGTGGGCACGTTCGCGGGCCTGCGCCCCCTGCTCGATTCGGGCGAGGGGCGGACGGCCGACGTCTCGCGCAAGCACGCGGTGCTCACCCGCGACGACGGCATGGTGACGGTGGTCGGCGGCAAGCTCACGACGTACCGCCGGATGGCGCAGGACGCGGTGGACGCGGCCCTCGCCACGTCAGGACTGTCCGCGGACCCGTGCATCACGCGCACACTCCCCCTCGTCGGCGCCGCGCCGCGGGAGGCGCTGGCGCGCATCGACGCGCCGGAGCGGCTGATCCGCGCGTACGGCACCGAGGCCACCGTGGTCCGCGCACTCGGCGAGGCGGAGCCCGCACTCGCCGCGCCCGTCGCCCCGGGCACCGAGATCACCGGCGCGGAGCTGCTTTTCGGCGCGCTCGTCGAGGGCGCGGTCACTCCCGAGGACCTGCTCGAGCGGCGCACGCGCCTGTCGCTCATCCCGGAGGTGGCCGAGGCCGCCGCGGATGCCGCGCAATCCGCCCTCGCGGCTCAGTGACGGTGCGCCGGCACGTTCCACGCCGGTAGCCGGTCCGGGTACCGCACCCACGCGGCGGGCCCCTCCGCCACCTCGTCGTCGGTGAGCAGGGCGCGATCGAGCAGCGCCCGCATCCGCGCGGCGTCGAGGCGCACGCCGATGAAAACCAGCTCCTGCTGCGGCGCACCGTCGACCTGGGACCAGTACGCGGCGGGTTCGATCGTGAGGTTGGGGCCGGCCTGCGACCACACGCCGACCAGGTCGGGACGGCTGGCGATCCAGCAGAAGCCCTTGCTGCGGAGCACCGCCCGGACCTCGCCCAGCGATTCCAGCAGCCGCTGCGGATGGAACGGCCGGTCGGCCCGGTAGGCGGTCGAGGAGATGCCATACTCCTCCGTCTCGGGCGTGTGCCCACCGATCACCTCGTCGTCCCAGCCGGCGACCGAGGACGCCGCGTCGTGGTCGAACAGGCCGGTGCCGATCACCTCGCCGAGCGCGATCTCGCCGCGCGCGAGCGGCCGCACGCGGGCACGGGGATTCAGGCGGCGCACCGTCGCTTCGACGGCGCCACCGGCCGCAGCGGAGACGAGGTCGAGCTTGCTGATGAGCACGACGTCGGCGAACTCCACCTGGTCGATCAGCAGGTCGGCGATGGAGCGCTCATCGCCGGCGGCAGCGCCGAGGCCGCGCTCGGCGAGGCCGGCACCCCGGGCGATCTCCCCCAGGAACGTGCTGGCGTCGACGACGGTGACCATCGTGTCGAGCGCGGCGAGGTCGCCGAGCCGGCTGCCGTCGTCGAAGGTCCAGTCGAAAGTCGCGGCGACGGGCATCGGCTCGGAGATGCCCGTGGACTCGATCACGAGGTGATCGAACCGCGGTCGGCCGTCAGGGGTGCGCTGGCGCGCGATCGCTCCGACCGCGTCGACGAGGTCCTCCCGCAGGGTGCAGCAGATGCAGCCGTTGCTGAGCTCGACGAGCTTCTCCTCGGTGCGGTCGAAGCCGCCGAGATCGACGAGCGCGGCGTCGACGTTGACCTCACTCATGTCGTTGACGATCACGGCGATCCGCAGGCCGTCGCGGTTCGTCAGGAGGTGGTTGAGCAGCGTGGTCTTGCCGGCGCCGAGGAAGCCGGAGAGGACGGTGACGGGCAGCGGGGCGTGAGTGGGCATGCTGTTAATAGTAATCATTTCCATTAATAGCGCGAGGCGCCCCCTCGGTCAACCGCCGTAGTGCACCGCCATCGCCGGGTAGTAGTCGTCGAAATCCGGTGCAGGATCACCGCTCTCGACGGCGACCAGCGCGTCGAGGTAGTACTCCCACCCCGGCCCGACCTCGGCGGCGTTCGCCGCATCGTCGAGATGGTGCACGAAGGTGAGGCGGGTACGCCCACCGTCGCGCTCGACGAGCGCCTCGAGATCCCATTCGCCGTACTCGTCCTTCGCGTGCACGCGCAGCCGGCGGGGCGGCTCGCACACGGTGATGGTCATGGGCATCACGGGCGCACCGTCCTCGAAGCCCATCGTCACCTGCACGACGGAGCCGGCGCCGGGCTCCCCCGTCCAGGCGCCGAACCACCGCGCCGTGCGTCCCGGCTCGGTGATCGAGGCCCAGACGTCCTCGACATCGGCGTCGAAGTAGCGCTCGAGGATCAGATCGCGCCCACCGCCGGTGGGCTCCACGCGCCCTGTCGCCTGCTTCGTCACGCCGTTCCCCGTTCGTGCGTTCCGCCGATCTCGTGCGTCGCATCCACCCCGCGGGCGTTGTCCCGGCGCGCGCGTCTAGAACAGGGACTCCTGCAGATCCGGGGCGGCAGCGCCGTGGGATCGCGGCGTGCGCGGGACGCGCTGCGGCGGTCTCGCATACGGGTCCTCCAGGCGCGTGAGCCCGTACTCGTCGAGCATCGGCGCGACCCGCGCACGCAGGTGCGTCCGATACTCCGCGGAGACGCGACCCGTGGCACCGTAGAGCTGCCGATAGCGCCGCACCAGCATCGGGTGGTTCTCCGAGAGCCACCCGAGGAACCAATCCCGATACCGCCCCGTGAGGTTCAGCGCCATCACCGACGCACTGGCCGCGCCCGCGTCCGCGAGCGCGGCGATGAGCGCCCGCAACGAGGCCGCGTCGTCGGTCAGATACGGCACGACCGGCGCGACCATGACGTGGCAGTCGAAACCGGCGTCGGCGATGGCGCGGATGAGATCGAGCCGCGCCTCCGGCTTGGGCGCGCCGGGCTCGAGCGAGCGCTGCAGTTCCGGGTCGAGCAGCGCGAGCGAAACCGAGAGCTGGACGGGGACGCGCGTGGCCGCGGTGGCGAGCAAGGGCAGGTCACGACGCAGGAGCGTGCCCTTGGTGAGGATCGAGATCGGCGAGCCGGCGCCGGCGAGGGCACCGATCACGCCGGGCATCAGGCGATAGCGCCCCTCGGCGCGCTGATAGGGATCGGTGTTGGTGCCGAGCGCCACGGGCTCGCCCCGCCAGGACGCGCGCCGCAACTCCTTCTTGAGCACCGAGACGAGGTTGGTCTTCACCACGATCTGCGAGTCGAAGTCACCGCCCGCATCGAATTCCAGGTACTCGTGGCTCGATCGCGCGAAGCAGTACGTGCAGGCGTGCGTGCACCCGCGGTACGGGTTGACGGTCCAGTTGAACGGCATCGCCGAGGACTCGGGCACCTTGTTCAGCGCGCTCTTGCACAGCACCTCGTGGAAGGTGATGCCCTCGAATTCGGGCGTCGTGACGGTGCGCCCGACCCCTTCGAGGCCGGGCAGCGCACGCACGCCCGAACCGGCATCACCGAGTAGCTGACCATCCCATCGCACACAGTCAGTCGAACATTTTGTTCGAGCGCAGTCAAGCGTTCGAACACCGCGCGTCTACCACGGCGGGCGGGCGATCTCGTCCACCTCGTCGGCCGTGAAGACGAGTTCCTCCGCACCGCCGACCTCGCGCGCGATCCCCGCCGCCCGGAACAACGGGCGGTCCCGCATCGGCATCGACGAGGCCTGGGCGCGCGACTGCTCCGCGAGCACCCGCGCGACGTCGCGCACCTCGGGCCGGCGGTGGCGATCGAGCGCCTCCGCGAGCCGCCGAGTGCCCAGCATCGGCAGCTCACGGCCGCGGACGCGCCCGCGGGCGGTGCCCTCGTACAGCGCGATCGGCAGGCGCACGGTCGTCCTGCCCTGCCGCAGCCGGAGCGAGACCTGCGCGAACCGGGCCACCTCGGCGACGAGGTCCACCTCGTCGGCGTCCATGAGGTTCATCCGGCGGGTGCGCAGCGTCCGGCGCGTGAGCACGCGGTGATCGAGCACCACGCGGCGACGCGCGACGCCGAGGTAGCCGCCCACCCCGGGCGCCGCACCGGCGATCAGCACCGCGGTGCCCCACCCCGGGCCGGCGAGCACCGCCACCACGACGGCGACGACGACCGTCACCGCGAGCCCCACAGCGAGGGCGCGGCGCACCTTCGGCAGCATCAGCCGCGGCGGGATCAGATCCACATCGACGGCGTCCTCCGCGCTCAACTCCCGCGGGTCGCGGGCGCCGGGCTCGGCGGGACTGGACGACACGCGGACTACCCCGCGCTCTCGGAGCTCTCGGTCACGATCACGTCCACGACGGTATCGATCGCGACCGCGCGCTGCTCGCCCTTCGCGAGATCCTTGAGCATCACCACGCCCTGCTCGAGCTCGGAATCCCCCAGGATCAGGGCGAATCGGGCACCTGAGCGGTCCGCCGCCTTCATGGCGCCCTTCATGGCGCGGTTGCCGTACGCCATGTCCGAGGCGATGCCGGCGCCGCGCAGGCGACCGAGCAGCGGCACCATCGCATCGCGCGCGGCGTCGCCCAGCGGCACGCCGAAGGCGACCACGCGGGCCGCGGACGGGGCCCGCTTGCCCTCCGCCGCGAGCGCCAGCAGGGTGCGGTCGACACCGAGACCGAAGCCGACGCCGGTGACGCCCTCGCGTCCGCCCAGCTGCTCGACGAGGCCGTCGTAGCGGCCGCCGCCGCCGATGCCGGACTGCGCGCCGAGGCCGTCGTGGACGAACTCGAAGCACGTCTTGGTGTAGTAGTCGAGGCCGCGGACCAGCCGCGGGTTCACCACGTACGGCACGCCGAGTGCGTCGAGGTAGCCGAGCACCTTCTCGAAGTGCTCCTTGGGTTCCGGCGTGAGATTGTCGATCATCAGCGGCGCGTCGGCCGTCATGGCCCGCACCTCGGGCCGCTTGTCGTCGAGCACGCGCAGCGGGTTGATCTCGGCGCGGCGCCGCGTCTCCTCGTCGAGGTCGAGCGCGAACAGGAACTCCAGCAGCTTCTCCCGGTACGGCGGCCGGCAGGTGCCGTCGCCGAGGCTCGAGACCTCCAGGCGGAACCCGTCGAGACCCACACTGCGGTAGGCGCGGTCGGCGACGGCGATCACCTCGGCGTCGAGCGCGGGGTCGTCGACACCGATGGCTTCGATGCCCACCTGCTGCAGCTGCCGGTACCGGCCCTCCTGCGGACGCTCGTACCGGAAGAAGGGCCCGGCGTAGGCGGCCTTGACCGGCAGCTGTCCACGGTCGAGGCCGTGCTGCAGCACGGCGCGGACCACGCCGGCCGTGCCCTCGGGGCGCAGCGTCACCGAGCGCTCACCGCGGTCGGCGAAGGTGTACATCTCCTTCGCGACGACGTCCGTCGACTCGCCCACGCCGCGCGCGAAGAGCGTGGTGTCCTCGAAGATCGGCAGTTCGATGTAGCCGTAACCGGCCTCGGCGGTCGCGCGCAGCAGCGCGGTCCGCACGGCGAGGAAGTCGGCGGAGCTGTTCTTCTCCCCCGACGGCACCGGGATGTAGTCGGGAATGCCCTTCGGGGCCTGGAAACTACCGGCGCTCACAGTCCGTAACGTCCTTTCCGCTCCCCCGGCGTCTGCGTGCCGGTGAGTCCCTGCAGGAACGGGTTCGAGGCCCGCTCCCGTCCGATGGTGGTGGCCGGGCCGTGGCCGGGCAGGACGACGGTGTCGTCCCGCAGCGGCAACAGCTTCGCCGCGATCGAGCTCAGCAGCCGTTCGTGGCTGCCGCCGGGCAGATCGGTGCGGCCGATCGAGCCCTGGAAGAGCACATCACCGTCGAAGGCGACGGTGACCGTCTCACCCTCGACGGGGGTACCCGCACCGTCGACCGCGGGGGCCTCGGTGGTGAAGACGATCGAGCCCGCGGAGTGACCGGGCGCGTGATCGACGCCGAAGGTGATCCCGGCGAGCGTGACGGGCTCGCCGTCGACGAGGTCGATCACCTTCTGCGGTTCGATGAAGACCTGGTCACCGATCATCGCGCCGAGGGCGGCGCCGATGCCGACGGCCGGATCGGCGAGCATCGGGCGGTCGTCCGCATGGATGTAGACGGGAATGCCGTACTCGTCGGCGAACGGCTGTGCCGTCCATGTGTGGTCGAGGTGCCCGTGCGTGAGCAGGACGGCCACCGGGTTCAGCCGGTGCTCTGCGAGCAGCGCTTTCAGCGGCGCGACAGCGTCCTGACCGGGGTCGATGACGACGGCGTCGGAGTCCGGCCCGGCAGCGACGACGTAGCAGTTGGTCTGGAACACCCCCGCGGGGAATCCGGTGATCAGCATCCGACCATTGTGGCACCAGACCCGGTGACGGCGTCTTTCAGGTTTAACTGGCAGACTTGGCGATCAGTTGTGCCCGCCGGATGTCGGTTATGAGGAGGTCGTCACACCGTGCCGAGCAATGAGGAACGCCGCCAGGCAGCCCGCGAGAAGCTGGCGAAGCAGAACGAGCGGCGGGAGACCGACGCGCGCAAGCGCAAGGTCAAGGCCATCGGGGCCGGTGTCGCGGTGGTCGCGGTCGCGGCCGCCGTCGCCGCGTACATCTGGGTTCCGGCGGGGCCGCGCGCACCTCTGCGCGTCGCGGCGGAGAACAAGTACAACTCCCTCCACGTGACCTGTGACTTCGGCGATCGCGATCCGGCCGCGGACGCCCGTAAGAGCATCGCCTCCCAGAAGCAGCAGATCGCCGAGATGCGCACCCAGATCGCCGATGCGCGCAAGCGCGTGCCCACGATGCCCGCCGATCAGAGGGCGCCCCTCGAGGAGCAGATCACCGCGGCGGCCGAGAGGGCCGACAGCGGCGAGCGACTGATCGGCGAGGCCGAGAAGCAGTTGCCGAAGCTCGACCAGCTCGCCGAGCGCAACAAGTCGCTGACCAAGCCCGAGGGCAAGGACATCCCGAACACCGGCACCATGACGGGCACCATCACCACCAACGCGGGACCGATCGGCTTCGAGCTCGACCGCTCGAAGGCTCCCTGCAACGTGGAGACCTTCGCCACTCTCATGCAGGCCAAGTACTTCGACGGCACCAGCTGCCATCGCGAGACCGCCAATGAGGCCGCGGACAAGAAGAGCGGCCTGTTCGTACTGCAGTGCGGCGACCCCTCGGGCACCGGCCTGGGCGGCCCCAGCTGGACCTCCCCCGACGAGGCCCCCGGCTTCCTCGAGCCCGCCCCCGGGCAGAGCAACCCGATGCAGCCCTCGCAGAACGTGATCTACCCGGCCGGGACGATCGCCGTCGCGAACGCGAACCAGCAGCCCAACCCGCAGACGGGTGACCCGGGCACCTCCAACACCGGCTCGAGCCAGTTCTTCCTCGTCTACAAGGACACCACGCTGCCCGCGAACTACTCGGTCATCGGCAAGACCGATGACGCGGGCCTGACGGTCCTGCAGCAGATCGCCAAGAAGGGCATCGTCCCCAAGGAGGGCGATCCCGCTCCGAAGCCGGGCGAGCCCGTCACCGACGGCAAGCCCAAGGAACCGGTGAACATCGCGACCATGAAGCTCGACGAATAACCGACACGACGCAGGAAGGCCCCCGCTCCGGCGGGGGCCTTCCTGCGTTCCTGCGCAGCCTGCACGAGGCCGCGATTCCGCGCTATTGCGCGGAGGTGACGCGGTAGACGTCGTAGACGCCCTCCACGTTGCGCACGACGTTGAGCACATGACCGAGGTGCTTGGGATCGCCCATCTCGAAGGTGAAGCGCGACACCGCGACCCGATCGCGCGAGGTGGTCACGGACGCGGAGAGGATGTTCACCTTCTCGTCGGCCAGCACCTTCGTGACGTCCGAGAGCAGGCGGTGCCGGTCGAGGGCCTCCACCTGGATCGCCACGAGGAACACCGACGAGGCGGACGGCGCCCACTTCACATCGAGGAAGCGCTCCGGCTCCTTGCGGAGCTCCGCGACATTGGTGCAGTCCGTGCGGTGCACGCTCACTCCGCCGCCGCGCGTGACGAAGCCGACGATCTCGTCGCCCGGCACCGGGGTGCAGCACTTGGCGAGCTTGGCGAGCACGCCCGGCTGCCCGGTGACGAGCACGCCCACGTCGGTCGACGCCGTCGGGCCCGAGAGGGTCGACGGGGTGCTGCGCTCGGCGAGCTCCTCCGTGGCCTCCTCGATGCCGCCCAGCTGCTCGAGCATCCGCTGCACGACCGTGTGCGCCGACACCTGATGCTCGCCGACGGCCGTGTAGAGCGCCGAGACGTCCGCGTAGCGCAGTTCCTTGGCGATGCCCGCCATCGACTCGGCGTTCGTCAGGCGTCGCAGCGGGAGGCCCGAACGGCGCACCTCCTTGGCGATGGCGTCGCGGCCGTTCTCCAACGCCTCCTCGCGGCGTTCCTTGGCGAACCACTGCCGGATCTTGGCCTTGGCCCGCGGGGAGACGACGAAGGACTGCCAGTCGCGCGACGGGCCGGCGTTCTCGGCCTTACTCGTGAAGACCTCCACCACCTCGCCGTTCTCGAGCTTGCGCTCGAGCGCGACGAGCCGCCCGTTGACGCGCGCGCCGATGCACCGGTGACCGACCTCGGTGTGCACGGCGTAGGCGAAGTCCACGGGGGTGCTGCCCGCGGGCAGCGTGATCACGTCGCCCTTGGGGGTGAAGACGAAGATCTCCTTGACCGCGAGGTCGTAGCGGAGCGACTCGAGGAACTCCCCCGGGTCCGCCGCCTCACGCTGCCAGTCGAGGAGTTGGCGCATCCACGCCATGTCGTCGACCTCGGCCAGGTCCGAGCCCTTGGCCCCGCCGCCGGCGCGGCCCTTGGTCTCCTTGTAGCGCCAGTGCGCGGCGATGCCGAACTCGGCGGTGCGGTGCATCTCGCGGGTGCGGATCTGCACCTCGAGGGGCTTGCCCTCCGGGCCGATCACCGTCGTGTGCAGGGACTGGTAGACGCCGTAGCGGGGCTGGGCGATGTAGTCCTTGAACCGCCCCGCCATCGGCTGCCACAGGGAGTGCACGGTGCCGACGGCGGCGTAGCAGTCGCGCACCTCGTCGCAGAGGATCCGCACGCCGACCAGGTCGTGGATGTCGTCGAAGTCCCGGCCCTTGACGATCATCTTCTGGTAGATCGACCAGTAGTGCTTGGGGCGGCCCTGCACGTCGGCCACGATCCGCTGCGCTGCCAGCGCGCCGTTGATCTCGGCGCGCACCGCGGCCAGGTAGGTGTCGCGCGACGGTGCCCGGTCGGCCACGAGCCGCACGATCTCGTCGTACTTCTTCGGGTGCAGGATGGCGAACGCCAGGTCCTCGAGCTCCCACTTCACGGTCGCCATGCCGAGGCGGTGCGCGAGCGGGGCGATCACCTCGAGGGTCTCGCGGGCCTTGCGGGCCTGCTTCTCCGGCGGAAGGAAGCGCATGGTGCGCATGTTGTGCAGCCGATCGGCGACCTTGATGACCAGGACGCGCGGGTCGCGCGCCATGGCGATGATCATCTTGCGGATGGTCTCCGCCTCGGCGGCGCTGCCGAGGGCCACCTTGTCGAGCTTGGTGACGCCGTCCACCAGGTGGGCGACCTCGGGTCCGAACTCCGCGGTCAGCTGCTCGAGCGAGTAGCCCGTGTCCTCGACGGTGTCGTGCAGGAGCGCGGCGACGAGGGTGGTGGTGTCCATGCCCAACTCGGCGAGGATGGTCGCGACGGCGAGCGGGTGCGTGATGTACGGGTCGCCCGACTTGCGCATCTGGCTGGCGTGGCGCTGCTCGGCGACGTCGTAGGCACGCTCGATGAGGGCGACATCGGCCTTGGGGTAGACCTCGCGATGCAGTGCGACCAGCGGCTCGAGTACGGGCCGCACATGGTTGCGGGTGCCGGTCATCCGGCGGGCGAGCCGTGCACGCACCCGCCGGGTGGTGGACCCCGTGGTCTCCAGGTTGGGCGGACCGGGCTGGCCCGCCGCCGTGGGGGTCCGCGCGGCGTCGGACCCTTGAGACTGCAACGACATGGTGCCTCCCCGCCCCGGACGACGAACTGGACTAGAGATTCAGCCTACCGAGATCGCCGAGACCGTGATGCCACCGCCGGGCAATTGCTGCAGTCGCCCGCGTCCGCCGAGCGCCTCGAGGTCCAGGACCACCGACACCCGCTCGACGATCGCACCCGCGCGCCGCAGCAGCGCCACGGCCGCGCCGACGGTGCCGCCCGTGGCGAGCACGTCGTCGACGATGAGGATCCGCCTGCCCTCGAGCTCGATGCCCTCGGCAGGCACCTCGAGCGCCGCGGAACCGTATTCGAGCTGGTACTCCTCGCGCAGCACCGGCGGCGGCAGCTTGCCGGCCTTGCGGACGGCGAGGGTGCCGACTCCGAGGCGCAGGGCGACGCCGGACCCCAGCAGGAATCCGCGGGCGTCGAGCCCGGCCACCAGATCGACCGAGCGGGCACCGTCGTCGTCGCGGCCCGCCGCGGCGAGCCCGTCGATGACCGCCGCGAGGGCGGCACCGTCGGCGAAGACGGGCGTGAGATCGGCGAAGACGACGCCCGGCTCCGGGAAGTCCGCGACGTGCCGCGTGTGCGCGGCGACGGCCGCGCGCGCCGCGTCAGTCACGACGGCGGCCGCGCTTGGTCTGCGGACGGGCCGGGGCCTTGTCGAGGCGCACCGCGCCGGCGTCGGTGGCGGCGAGGGCGTCGGCCGCCTCGCCCGCCTCGGCGCGTGCGCGGCGTGCCAGGACCTTCTCGTTGTGCGCCTTGTACTGCGGACGACGCTCCTTGAGCGTGACCAGCAGCGGCGCGGCGAAGAAGACGGACGAGTAGGTACCGACGAGAACACCGACGAGCTGGATCAGGCCGAGGTCCATCAGCGTGCCGACACCCAGTACGCCGGCAGCGACCACCATCAGCGCGATGATCGGCAGCGCTGAGATCACGGTGGTGTTGATCGAGCGCATGAGTGTCTGGTTGATCGCCAGGTTCGCCTGCTCGGCGTAGGTGCGCCGGCTGGTGTTGAGCACGCCGCGCACGTTCTCGTCCACCTTGTCGAAGACGACGACGGTGTCGTAGAGCGAGAAGCCGAGAATGGTCAGCAGGCCGATCACGGTGGCGGGGCTGACCTCGAAGCCGGACCAGGCGTAGACGCCGGCCGTCACCACCACGTCGAAGAACAGCGAGGCGAGCGCGGCGAGCGCCATGTCCCATTCGCGGAAGCGCAGCGCGATGTAGATCGTCACCAGCACGAGGAAGACCGCGAGCGCGAGGAGACCGCGCTGGGTGATCTGATCGCCCCAGGTGGAGCTCACACCGGAGAAGCTGATGCTGTTCGGTGCCGGCTTACCGTCGCGCCCCGGTGGCTCGAACGCCTGATAGAGGGCATCCCGCGCCTGAGTGATCTGGTTGTTGGAGAGTTCGGAGAGCGCCACCTGGTAGGTCTGCGCGGCCCCGGTGCCGGCGGTCTGCACGGCCGACGGCTCGACGCCGGTGGCGCTGCGGACGGTCTCGCGGACCTTGGCGGTGTCCACCTGGGCGTTCCCGACGGGGAACGAGATCTGGGTGCCACCCTCGAAGTCGATGCTGAACTTGAAGCCGGGGATCAGGATGCCGAGGATGGCGATCACGATGATGATGCCGGTCGCGAGGTAGTACCGGTTGCGCTTACCGACGATGTCGAACGCGCCGGTGCCCGTGTAGAGCTTGGTGAAGAAGGACGCCTTCTTCTCGTTCGCAATGCTGGTATCGGTCATGCTCACGCCTCCCCGGTGGTAGCGGCGGCCCGCTTGCGCTCACGGCCGATCGCGGCCACGGCGCCGAGGCCGTTCATCGACGGCTTGGCGAAGAAGTCGGTCTTGGACGCGAAGTACACCAACGGGTGCGTGACGAGGAAGACGATGACGACGTCGAGGATGGTCGACAGGCCGAGCGTGAACGCGAAGCCCTGCACGTCGCCGACGGCGAGCACGTAGAGCACGACGGCCGAGAGCAGCGAGACCGCGTTACCCGTCCAGATGGTGCGCCGGGCGCTGGCCCAGCCACGTGGCACCGCGGACCGGAAACTTCGGCCCTCTCTGATCTCGTCCTTGATCCGCTCGAAGTAGACGACGAAGGAGTCGGCGGTCATGCCGATGCCGATGATGATGCCGGCGATGCCCGCGAGATCGAGCGAGTAACCGATCCACCGACCGAGCAGCACGAGCAGGCCGTAGAGCAGGGCGACCGACAGTGCCAGCGACAGCGCGACGAGCACGCCGAGCGCGCGGTAGTACGCCAACGCGTAGATCAGCACCAGGATCAGGCCGATCACGCCGGCGATGAGGCCCGCCTTGAGCGACTCGAAGCCGAGCGTGGCGCTCACGGTCTGCGCGGTGCCGGGCTTGAAGGACAGCGGCAGCGAGCCGTACTTGAGCACGCCCGCGAGGTCCGCGGCCGACTGCTGATTGAAGTCACCCGTGATCTGCGTCTGCCCGCCGGTGATGGGACCGTTGATGTTCGGTGCGGTGATCACCTGCGAGTCGAGCACGAACGCCGCCTGCTTGCCCACGTTCTTCGACGTGAAGTCGGCCCACACGCGGGAGGCCTCGCCGGTGAACTCCAGCGTCACGACGTACTGGACGCCGTTCTGCGGGATGCCCGAGGAGGCGTTCTTGATGGACTGGCCGTCGATGATCGCGGGAGCCAGGGTGTACACCGAACGCGGCTGGCCCTCCTTGCGGTCCTCGGGCCGGTCGCAGGTGATCAGGGGCTTGGTCGGGTCGTCGTTGCCGGCCAGGGGGTCCGACGGTGCGTTGCAGTTCAGGCTCTCCATGGCCTTCTTCTGCACGGCCGGATCGGTCGACTGGCGGGTGTCCCGCGCCTCCTTGATCGCCTTCTGGGCGGCCTCGGGATCCGACATGTCGGGGGTGGGGGTGTTGACCGCCGCGGCCGGCTGCGAGCCCAGCACGGGCCGCACGTTCAGGCGTGCCGTCTGGCCGAGCGTGCGAGCCTGGTCGCCCTCGGTGCCGGGCACCGTGATCACCAGGTTGCGGCCGTTGATCTTCACTTCGGAACCGGACACGCCGAGCCCGTTGACGCGCTTGTTGATGATGTCGCGCGCCTGCTCCATCTTCTCGGTGTCGGGCGCCTTGCCGTCGGGCGTGACGGCCTGCAGCACGACGGAGGTGCCGCCCTGCAGGTCGATGCCCAGCTTGGGTGTGGGCTCCCGGTCCCCGGTGAAGAACACCAGGCCGAAGACCGCGAGCAAGATCAGCCCGAAGGCGATGAGGAGCCGCGACTCGGTGCGGTCGCTACTCGATGATTTCCTGGCCACGGGCGGTTACGACTCCTCGGCGTGAAGAACTCCCCCGACGGTTGTCCGCCGGAGAAGGTCGTCGGTGATGACGGTGGTGCTTCGGTCAGCGGTCCTCGGAACGCTTGTCCAGATCGATGTGGCCCTCGTCGTCCGTGATGGTCTCGATCGACGGGGCGCCGAGCTCCTCGGGGGTCAGGATCTTGGCGACGGCGCGGCGCACCCAGGTGGTGGTGATGCCCGGCGCGATCTCCAGGTCGACGGTGTCCTCGCCGAGGCCGACGACGGTGCCGTAGAGCCCGGTGCTGGTCATGACCTTGGTGCCCACGGTGAGGCCGGCCTGCATCTCCATCGTCTCGTTCATCTGCTTCTTCTGCTTCCGGAACTGGAAGAACAGGAAGACGAGCATGAGGACGAGCAGGAGGGGCAGGATCAGGTTCGGCATGGTTCTCCTCGGTGGTGTGGCCGCGGACGCTCCGCAGCCTCGCCGCCCGGGTGTTAGGCAGCACTCGGTGTTCCAGTGTTCCATATCTCGCGGAACTCAGGCGGGACGGTGCACCACCAGCGGGAGGACCACCGTCGCCCCGGCCTCCCGGAGCCGGGCCGCGGCGACCGTGACCGCCCAGCCCGTGCCGGATTCGTCGACGACGAGCAGCACCGAACGACCGCGCACCGATCCGGCGGCGGCTCCGACCTCGATCGCGTCCAGCCAGTGCGCCGCCTCCTGGGCACCCGAGGCGTCCCGCCCCGGTGCCGGGCCGCGCGGCACGGGCAGCGTCACCCGGTCCAGTCGGCCGACCTCGGCGATGCGGTCGGCCACGGGCTCGACCGGTGCCGGGCGGTCCGTCAGCTGGAGCGAGGCCACCACCTCGGGCCGAGCGCGCCACTGATCGCGCCACCGCGAGAGCGCGGCGACTGCGGCGTCCCCCAGGTCGGCGATGGCCTGCTGATCGCCGCCGCGAGCCGCCCCCAGCGTGCCCGTCCACTCGGGGGCATCGGCGAAGACCAGCACCCGGCCGGGCTCGGCCGCGAGATCGGGCTGGATCCGGCCCTTGCGCCCCGCGACGCCGCCGGGCCACATCTTGCGCGGCTCGAGCACCTGGCTCTGGGCCCGCAGCGCGCCCGCCACGGCGCGGGCGGTGTCCGGCGGGACCGGATCGCCGAGCCCGTCGGGAACGTGACCGAGACACACGGAGCACCGGCCGCACGGAGCGGCCTCGGGGTCGTCCAGCGACTCGGTCAACAACTGCATCAGGCACCGCTCGCCGCGGGTGTACGCCCGCATGATGTCGGCCTCGCGCCGGCGAGTGGCGACGATCCCCTCGTAGTGCGCCGCGTCGTACTGCCAGGGCGCGCCCGTGGCGCGGTAGCCGCCCTCGACGCGCTCCACCGCACCGTCGACCGCGAGTTGCTTGAGCATGAGATCGATGCGGGTGCGACGCAGGCCGGTGGCCGCCTCGAGCGCGATGGCCGAGAGCCCCTCCCCGGACTCGTCCTCGGCGAGGGCGCCCAGCACCCGGTCCATCTGTTGCGGATCCGGGATGGTGGCCGTGGCGAAGTAGTCCCACACCCCCGCGTCCGATTCCGAGGGCAGCAGCGCGACGACGGCGTGGTCGATGGCGCGGCCTGCACGACCGACCTGCTGGTAGTACGAGACCGGCGAGGGCGGCGAACCGACGTGCACCACGAAGCCCAGGTCCGGCTTGTCGAAGCCCATCCCCAGGGCCGAGGTGGCGATCAGGGCCTTGATCTCGTTGGCGCGCAACGCGTCCTCCAGCCTGGCCCGCGTGTCCGGATCCAGCTTGCCGGTGTAGGCGGCAACCGGATAGCCGGGGCCGTGCACGGCCCGGACACCGTCCACGAGGCGCTCGGCGTCCGCCACCGTCAGCGCGTAGACGATGCCGGATCCCGGCAGGTCCGGCAGGTGCTGCGAGACCCACGCGTACCGCGTGATCGGGGCCAGGGCGGGCAGCACGTTGAGCTGCAGCGAGCGGCGTGCCAGCGGACCGCGCAGCACGAGGGTGGCGTCGCCCAGCTGGGCCGCCACATCGTCGGTGACCCGCGCGTTCGCGGTGGCGGTGGTGGCGAGTACCGGGGTCTGCGGGTGCAGGCGGGTGAGCACGTCCGAGACGCGGCGGTAGTCGGGACGGAAGTCGTGCCCCCAGTCGGACACCGCGTGCGCCTCGTCGATCACCAGCAAGCCGAGCGATCCCTCGAGCGCGTCGAGGACGCGACGACCGAAGGACGGGTTCGCGAGCCGCTCGGGCGAAACGAGGAGCACATCGATCTCGCCGGCGGCGAGCGCCGCCTCGATCGCGTTCCACTCCTCGAAGTTCGACGAGTTGAGCGTGGCGGCCCGCAGGCCCGCCCGCTCGGCGGCGGCCACCTGGTCGCGCATGAGCGACAGCAGCGGCGAGACGATGAGCGCCGGCCCCGCCCCCTCGGCCCGGCGCAGCGCCGTGGCCACCCAGTACACCGCGGACTTGCCCCACCCCGTGGCCTGCACCACCAGCACCCGCGCGGCGGGCTCGAGCAGGGCGGCGACCGCGGTCTCCTGATCGCCGCGCAGCGCGGCATCGGGCCCGGCCAGGGCCTCGATCACCCGCCGGGCGCGCTCCGCCCGCTCTCCCGTGAGCATTCGTTCCGTCATCGCCGAGACTCCCCTGATCGGTTGCACCCCGAGGCTAGACGGCCCCACCGACATGCGCCGTCGCGGCGGTCCTAGCATCGGAGCCGTGAACACCGTCGCCGCAGCGCTGACCTTCGTCTGGCTCGGAATGATCCTGGCGATCTCGTTCCTCGAGGCGCCGATCAAGTTCCGCGCGCCCGGGATCACGGTCCCGCTCGGGGTGGGCATCGGGCGGCTCGTCTTCCGCGCCCTCAACGCGTGCGAGGCGGTGCTGGCCCTCGGCGTCGCCATCGCGCTCGCCGTGGGGCCGCACCGGCCCGTCACCGTCGTCCTCCTGGTCCTCGCGGCGGCGGACCTGGCGGGCTGCGTCGTACTGCGACGCGTGATGGACCGCCGCGTGATCGGCGCGACCGCATCCCACGCCATCGGCGACGAGATGCCCCGCAACCGAATGCATTTCGGCTACATCGGGCTCGAGGTGGTCAAGGTCGGTCTCCTGATCGCGCTCGGCGCGGCCGCCCTGGGCTGACGCCGGTTCCCGCGCCGCACGCTCGTCCCGGAGGATCGGCGCGCCGCCGTTGATCGCGTGCACCCCGAGGGGCTTCGACCGTTGCGTCGGGGCGCCGGAGTCGTATCCCAGCAGGTCCACAGACGTGCGGCAGGGTAGCCCCAGCGGGCCGATCGAGGGTTGCTGCCATGACCACCGATACCGCCACCGACCGCACCGTCGCGCCCGCCGGCGCACGACCGGACGGCACTCCGCCCACTCCGCTCCTCGACATCGTGATCCCCGTCTACAACGAGTCCCACACGATCGCGCACTGCATCCACACGCTGCGGGCCTACATCGACGACGAACTGCACCTGCCCGCACGGATCACCATCGCCGACAACGCCAGTACCGACGACACGCTCGACCGGGCACGGGCGCTGGCCGCCGCCGACGCCGGCGTGCAGGTGGTGCACCTCGACGCGAAGGGCCGCGGGCGAGCCCTGCGCCGGGTCTGGGCCGAGTCCGACGCCCGCGTGCTGGTCTACATGGACGTGGACCTGTCGACCGATCTCAACGCACTGCTCCCGCTCGTCGCGCCGTTGCTGTCCGGGCACAGCGATCTCGCCATCGGCACCCGTCTCGGGCGGGGAGCGAACGTGGTGCGGGGCCCCAAGCGCGAGTTCATCTCCCGCGGCTACAACCTGCTCCTGCACACCGCGCTGCGGGTCCGGTTCTCCGACGCCCAGTGCGGATTCAAGGCCATTCGCACGGACGTCGCGAGGGAGCTCCTGCCGCTGGTGCAGGACGGCGAGTGGTTCTTCGACACCGAGCTGCTGGTCCTCGCCGAGCGGGCCGGGCTGCGCATCCACGAGGTGCCCGTGGACTGGACCGACGACCCGGACAGCCGCGTCGACATCGCCGACACGGTGCGCAAGGACCTGCGCGGCGTCGTCCGGGTGGGCCGCGCGCTCGCCGGCGGCGCGCTGCCCCTCGACGACGTGCGCCGCGCGCTCGGCAGGGAGGAGCCGCAGCTGGCGGGCGTGCCGCACAACCTGGTCGGCCAGCTCGCAAGGTTCGCCGCCGTCGGGGTGGCCAGCACCGCCGCGTACGCGCTGCTCTACCTCCTCCTGCATCCGCTGATCGGGGCGCAGGGCGCGAACTTCACCGCACTGCTCGTCACCGCGGTGGGCAACATCGCCGCCAACCGCGCGTTCACCTTCGGCGTGCGCGGCCGTGCAGGGGCCGCGCGCCACCACCTGCAGGGGCTCGTGGTGTTCCTGCTCACCTGGGCGCTCACCGCCGGCAGCCTGTCCGTCCTCGACCACGTCGCCCCCGACGCGGGCCGGGGGCTCCAACTGGCCGTGCTCGTGGTGGCGAACCTGGTCGCGACCGTTACCCGGTTCCTGGGACTGCGCCTGATCTTCCGCTCCGCCACCGGCGAGCAGGCGGAGCTCCGGTGAGCAAGACCCGCGAGCGCAGCGCGATCGCCGTCCTCCTCACGGGGACGGCGATCGCCTACCTCTGGGCCCTCGGCCGCGCGGGCTGGGCGAACGCCTTCTACTCCGCCGCCGTCCAGGCCGGCACCGTGAGCTGGAAGGCGATGTTCTTCGGCAGCTCCGACGGTGCGAACTCGATCACCGTCGACAAGCCGCCCGCCTCGTTGTGGGTGATGGAGGTGTCCACTCGCCTGTTCGGTGTGAACACCTGGGCGATGCTCGTTCCGCAGGCCCTCCTCGGGGTGGCCTGCGTCGCGCTGCTGTACGCAACGGTGCGCCGTCGGTTCGGCCCCGGCGCCGGCCTCCTCGCCGGATTGTTCCTCGCGGTGACCCCGGTGGCGGCCATGATGTTCCGGTTCAACAACCCGGACGCCCTCCTGGTCCTGCTGATGATCGCCGCGACGTGGGCGATGCTGCGCGCGGTCGAGGACGGGCGCTGGCGATGGCTGATCGCGTGCGGCGCGTTCGTGGGCCTCGGATTCCTGACCAAGCAGCTGGCCGTGATGCTGATCGTCCCCGGCCTGGCGCTGGCGTACCTGGTCGCGGGCCCGCCGAGGCTCGGCAAGCGCGTCGTGCAGCTCGTTGCCGCGGGCGGCGCGATGGTCGTCGCCGCCGGGTGGTGGTTGCTCGCGGTCGAGTTGTGGCCCGCCTCGTCGCGGCCGTGGATCGGCGGTTCGCAGAGCAACTCCATCCTCGAGCTCACGCTCGGCTACAACGGCCTCGGCCGCCTCAACGGCGACGAGACGGGCAGCGTCGGCCCCGGTCGGAGCGGCATGGAGATCCCCGCGGGGCTCGAGCTGCCGGCCGGGTTGGACATGCCCGGGCGCGGCGGCGCGGGGATGTTCGGCGACGCGGGCATCCTGCGCATGGTCGACCCCGCGCAGGCCGGCCAGATCGCCTGGCTGCTCCCCGCGGCGCTGATCGCGATCGTTCTCGTCCTCGCACTGCGACGCCACGCCCCGCGCACGGACGGCGATCGGGCCGCGGTGATCGCCTGGGGCGGGTGGCTGCTCGTCACCGGAATCACGTTCAGCTGGATGGCGGGGATCTTCCACGCGTACTACACCGTGGCCCTGGCACCCGCGATCGCGGCGCTCGTCGCGATCGGGACAGTGGTCGGATGGCGCGCCCGCGAGCGACCCTGGGTGCGCGTGGTCGCCGCCCTCGCCGTGGCTGCGAGCGGCGCGACGGCCTGGTACATCCTCGACCTGACGCCCGACTGGAATCCGTGGCTGCGCTGGACGATCGCCGCAGCGGCCGCCGTCTCGACGGTGGCGATCCTCGCCACGCTGCTCCCCGCCGTCGGGCGGGAACGGCGCCTGGTCGGTGCCATCGCGGCGACCGCGCTGTTCACGGCGATCGCCGGGCAGGTGGCCTTCACCGCCGAGACCATCGCATCGCCGCGACAGGGCGCCATCGTCTCCGCGGGACCGTCGAGCGGGCACGGATTCGGCCCGGGCGGCGGCCGGACGGAGCGGCCCGGACGGGACGGACAGGGCGGCGCTCCCCGGTTCGACGGTGCCCGCGGCAGCGGTCCCGGCGGCGAGCGCGGGAGCGGCGGACCGTCGTTCCTGATGGGCAGCGCGCCCGGCCCCGCGGTGACCGCGCTCCTGCTCGCGGACGCGGACCGCTACACCTGGGTCGCAGCGACGGTCGGTGCGAACGCCGCCGCCGGCTACCAGCTCGCGACGGAGCAGCCCGTCATGCCGATCGGCGGATTCAACGGCACCGATCCGTCCCCCACCCTCGCGCAGTTCCAGCAGTACGTGCGCGACGGCAGGATCCACTACTTCCTCGCCGAATCGGGCGGCGGATTCGGCGGATTCGGAAGCTCGGGCACCGCCGCGGAGATCCGGGCGTGGGTGGAGAAGACGTTCCCGTCGCGCACCGTCGACGGGGTGTCCGCCTACGACCTGACGACGCCGACGAGCTGAGTCAGAACAGGCGCTCGTCGGGATCGAAGTCGCCGCGCACCTCGATGCCGGAGGCGAGCGCACCCGCGGGCGGCTCGAGGCCGAGGTGGTGCCAGGCCGCCATCGTCGCGACGCGGCCGCGTGGTGTGCGCGCCAGCATCCCGGCGCGCACGAGGAAGGGCTCGCACACCTCCTCGACGGTGCCGGGCTCCTCGCCGACGGCGACGGCGAGCGTGGAGACGCCCACGGGGCCGCCGCCGAAGCTGCGGATCAGGGCGCCGAGGACGGCGCGGTCGAGGCGGTCCAGGCCGAGCTCGTCGACGTCGTAGACCTTGAGCGCGGCGCGCGCCACGTCGACGGTGACGGTGCCGTCGGCGCGGACGTCGGCGAAGTCGCGGACGCGGCGCAGCAGGCGGTTGGCGATGCGGGGCGTGCCCCGGCTGCGACTGCCGATCTCCGCGGCCGCCTCGCGCTCGATCGTGATGCCGAGGATCTTCGCGCTGCGCTCGATGACCTGGACCAGGTCGGCGGTCTCGTAGAAATCCATGTGGGCGGTGAAGCCGAAGCGGTCGCGCAGCGGCCCGGTGAGTGCTCCGGACCGGGTGGTGGCGCCGACCAGGGTGAACGGCGCGACGTCGAGCGGGATGGAGGTGGCGCCGGGCCCCTTGCCGACCACCACGTCGACCCGGAAGTCCTCCATCGCGAGGTAGAGCATCTCCTCGGCGGGACGGGCCATGCGGTGGATCTCGTCGATGAACAGCACGTCGCCCTCGACGAGGTTCGAGAGCATCGCCGCCAGGTCGCCGGCACGTTCCAGGGCGGGCCCGGAGGTGACACGCAGGGCGGTGCCGAGCTCCCCGGCGATGATCATCGCGAGGCTAGTCTTGCCGAGCCCGGGCGGCCCGGAGAGCAGGATGTGGTCCGGGGTGCCGCCGCGGAGCTTCGCGCCGTGCAGGACCAGTTGCAACTGTTCGCGGACCTTCGGCTGCCCGATGAACTCGTCGAGCGACTTCGGCCGGAGGGATTCGGTGTCGTCCCCCGAGAGCGCCGCGGGGCCCATGATGCCCTCGGCGTCCTCGAACTCGCTGCCGGTCTCGTCGTCGTACTGCATCTACCTACCCGCGTCCCAACGACTTCAGGGCATCGCGCAACAGGTCCGAGACCGACTTGTCGGGCCCGGCCTCGACGGCGGCCGCGACAGCCGGCTCGGCCTGCTTCGGGGTGAACCCCAGGCCCTCGAGCGCGTCGAGCAGCTGCTGCGAGACGCCGCCGGCCGGTACCGTCGCCCCGGTTGGGCCGGCCGCGTCCGACGGTGCCGCACTGACCTTGTCCTTGAGCTCCACGTGGATCCGCTCGGCGACGCGCTTGCCGATTCCGGGGATCAAGCACAGCGTCTTGATGTCACCCGAGGCGATCGCGGTCTGCATCTGCGCCGGCTCGAGGACGGCGATCGCGGCCATCGCGAGCCGCGGCCCCACTCCCTGCACGGTCTGCAGCAGGTGGAACAGCTCCTGCTGCGGCCCGTCGGTGAAGCCGTACAGGGTCATCGAGTCCTCGCGCACCACCATCGAGGTGAGCAGCGAGCCCTCCGCGCCCCGGGAGAGCGCTCCCGCGGTCGCCGGGGCGACGAGCACCTTGTAGCCCACACCGGCGCACTCGACCACCACGTGATCGAGCCCGATGTGCCGTACCTCGCCGCGCAGCGATGCGATCATCGCACTCCCCCCGTCACCTTCTTCGCCGCGCGGCGCTGCGCCGCGAGACGCTGTTCGAAGACCTTCTTCTGTTCCGCCGCACGGCGTTCCGCCTCCGCCATGCGCGCGATCATCGGCGCACGCCAGCTGTGACAGACGGCGAGAGCGAGTGCGTCCGCCGCGTCCGCGGGTTCGGGCGCCTTCTGCAGCCCGAGGATCTTGGTGATCATCGCGGTGACCTGGGCCTTGCCCGCGTTACCGTTGCCGGTGACGGCCGCCTTGACCTCGGACGGGGTGTGGAAGTGCACGTCGATCCCGCGGCGGGCGGCGGCGAGAGCGACGACTCCGCCCGCCTGGGCCGTGCCCATGGCGGTGGAGACGTTGTGCTGAGCGAAGACCCGCTCGACGGCGATCACGTCGGGCTCGTGCGTGTCCATCCAGAACTCCGCCGCGGTCCAGACCGCCAGCAGCCGCTCCGCGAGGGGCATCGCGGCGGGCGTGCGCACCACGTCGACGTCGAGCGCCGTGACCTTGCGGCCCGCGCCCGTCTCGACCACCGACAGGCCACAGCGCGTGAGACCGGGGTCCACCCCCATCACCCGCATCGCCGCACCTCCGCACACTTCTCGAACACTCAAACCTTTGTTCGAGAGCATACCTGCCCCGTGCACCGGCGGGATGCAGCGACGCGCCTGCCTACTCGCAGATGACGGTCGGCACCGGGTCGTACTTGACGGTGCGGGTGTGGCGGGAGATCACGCCGCCGGACTTGGCGTCGGTGATCGTCCGGGTGTTGCTCGTGGTGAAGCCGGGCTGGCCGCTACTGGCGACGCAGTGCGGCCCCTTCGGCAGCCGAATGGTGTCCGGCTGCGTCGGCAGGCTGCGCGAGCCCGTGCTCGACGACACCTCGCGGGTCTTGGTGCTCCACATCCGGACGGACACCGAGGACGCGCCCGCAGTGGATTCGATGACGATGCCGTAGGGGGTGTCGTTGCGGAACTTCAGGTCGATCGCGCCCTCGAACACGGTGGCCTCCCGCGCCTCGGGGTACCGCGAGATGTAATAACTGTGCTCCGTGTGGCCCGCGTCCTCGAGGCCGGCGAAGTACGCGGCGTTGTAGAGCGTGGTCGCGAACTGCGAGATACCGCCGCCGACGGCCTTATCGGGGCGGCCGTTGTTGATGATCCCGGACTCCACGTACCCCTGCGCCGTGCCGCGCGGCCCGGTGTAACCGTTGAGCGAGAACGTCTCCCCGGGGAGCACCACGGCGCCGTTGACCTCCTGCGCGACCCTGCGGATGTTCACGCCGGAGGCATCGCTGAAGCCGCCTGTGGAGAACTCGCTGACCACCTCGCGCACCCCGAGCTCCTTCGCCCGCGCGGTGGTGACCTTCGGCTCGACGGACTTGAACTGCGCGGTCGCGGTCCTGCCCTGCGTGGAACGCTCGGTCACCGCCTTCGCGACGGCGTCGATCGTCGGGTCCCAGACCACCTCGCGGCCGGGGACGGCCTCGGTCACCGTCGGACTGCCGCCGGACAGGTCGAAGCTCGCGTCCTTCGGCTTGGCGACGGACGACTCCAGCCGGTCGCCGAGCACCTTCTTGGCGGCCTCCCGGTCCACCTGCGGGGCGAGGTTGCCGGCGCCGTCGGGCCGGAACGACAGGAACGTGCCGATGTCGGCTGCGGAGACCCGCCCGACGGTCCCGGCCGCCACCTGGTCCATGGCGTCGCGGCGCAGCACCACGTCGGAGGCGACGGCCTGCGCGGCCGCCCCGCCCGCGACGGCGCGGACCGTGTCCGCGGAGACGGTGGGGGTCACGGACTCCGTCGGCACCGTGATGTCGGTGGAATCCGGCCAGGCCGCGGCAACGGCTTCGGCGGCCTTGGCCGGGTCGATCCGGTCGCCGGCCTTGGGTTCGACGGGGACCGGTTTACCTGCCCGGAAGACGACGGCGCCGTCGCCCGCGGCGGACGTCAGCGTTCCCGACGCCTTCGTGATCGCCGCGTCGAAGACGGTGCGGTTGAGGGTGGACGCGGGGTGCACGTGCCGATCGCTGAACAGACCCATCAGGTCCCGCATCGGCGAGCGCGCATCGATCGCGCGCTGCACCGTGCCGGGGACGTCCATTGCCAGGCCGAGCTGTGCCGGCTGGAGCTTCACCTCGCCCTTGGCGGTACGCAGCGTGATGGGCTCGGTGTCCACCCGGCGCGCGGCGTCGTCGAGTCGGTGCACGGCGTCGTCGCGGCCGAGCGCGCCGAACTCCACGCCCACCGCAGTGGCGCCGTGAACGGTCTCGGCTCGCCCGGATTCCCAGGCCGCGGCCCCGCCCGCGCCCAGGAGCAGCGCCCCGGCCAACGCCAGAGCCGGGGCACGGCGCAGCGCCGTTCGGGTGCGAGTCACAACCTGAGAATATCCTGACGTGGTTTTACCGCACAGTAGGGGCGATGCGGAATACCGATCTCAGGACGTTCAGTCCTCGTCGAGCTCCGCCAACACCTCGTCGGAGATGTCGACGTTCGTGTAGACGTTCTGCACGTCGTCGCTGTCCTCCAGCGCGTCGACCAGCTTGAACACCTTGCGCGCGCCGTCGGCGTCGACGGGGACCTCGACCGACGCACGGAACCCGGACTCGGCCGAGTCGTAGTCGATGCCGGCTTCCTGCAGGGCGGTGCGCACGGCGACCAGATCGGTCGGCTCGGCGATGATCTCGAACTGGTCCCCGAGATCGCTGATCTCCTCGGCGCCGGCGTCGAGGACCGCCATGAGGACGTCGTCCTCGGCCTGATCGTTCTTGTCCAGCGTGACGATGCCCTTGCGGGTGAACAAGTACGAGACCGAGCCCGGATCGGCCATGTTGCCGCCGTTGCGGGTCATCGCGACGCGGACCTCGCCCGCGGCGCGGTTGCGGTTGTCGGTGAGGCACTCGATGAGCACCGCCACGCCGTTAGGGCCGTAGCCCTCGTACATGATGGTCTGCCAGTCGGCGCCGCCCGCCTCCTCGCCGCCGCCGCGCTTGCGGGCGCGCTCGATGTTGTCGTTCGGCACCGAGGTCTTCTTCGCCTTCTGGATGGCGTCGTAGAGCGTCGGGTTTCCGTCGGGATCACTGCCACCGGTCCGCGCCGCGACCTCGATGTTCTTGATCAGCTTGGCGAACAGCTTGCCGCGCTTGGCGTCGATCGCCGCCTTCTTGTGCTTGGTGGTGGCCCATTTGGAATGGCCGCTCATCGATCCCTCGATTCCGTTCGGGTGCGCTGCTTCAACCCTTCGAGTTTACGTGAAAGCCTTCTCCAGCTCAGTCAACGCGTCCTCGAGATGGTGGATGAGTCGCTGCACGTGCGGCACGGAGGTGCGGTCGGCGGTGATACCGAACTCCAGGTTGCGGTTGTTCGTGCAGATCGTGATGTTGAGGGCCTGTCCCTCCCAGGCGATCGACGCGGGGTACACGCCGTCGAGGTGCGCCCCGTTCCAGTACATCGGTTCCCGGGGCCCGGGCACGTTGGAGATGACCAGGTTGAAGGGCGGCCGGGAGACGCCGCGGTAGCCGGGCAGCATGCCCGGCGCGAGCCCCGCGATGTTCGCCGCGCTGAGCGCGAGCACCTGCAGCGGCGAGAGCTCCCCCATCACGCGGCGGGCGGCGCGGACGGAGTCCTGGATGGCGGTCACCCGCGCGGCCGGGTCGGTCAGGTCGGTGGCCAGGGTCGAGATCACGGCACCGACGGCGTTCGACGAGCTCTCGTCGCCGTCCTTGTGCAGGGAGACCGGCACCATCGCCGTGAGCGAGCGATCGGGCAGCTCGCCCATCTCCTGCAGGAAGGCGCGCAGCGCGCTGCCGCACATCGCGAGCACGATGTCGTTCACGGTCGCGCCCGCCGCCTGCCGGATCACGTCGATCCGGTCGAGCGAGTAGGACTGCGCGACGAACCGTCGGGCGCCGCCGATCGGCACGTTGAAGATCGTGTGCGGCGCCTGGAAGGGCGCCTTGTAGTCGTGGTCACGGATCGAGGTGCCCGCGACCTTGAGCGAGGCCGGGAGCATGCCCAGCACCTCACCGGTGAGGCCGCCGATCTGCTTGACCGTGCCCAGCGGGTCGAACGCCGGCCGCCGCGTGGAGTGCGCCGGCGCCCGCTTGCCGCGGCGCCCCAGGCCCGGCTGCCAGACGACGCGCCCCTCGCGGTCGTCGGGGTCGTTCGAGAGCGCCAGGGTCATGTAGCGCAGCGCGGTCACCCCGTCGACCAGGGAGTGGTGCACTTTGGAGTAGACCGCGAACCGACCGTCCTCGAGTCCCTCGACGACGTGCACCTCCCACATCGGACGATGCCGGTCGAGGAGCGTCTCGTGCCACAGGGAGACCTGCTGGAACAGCTCGCGGATGCGGCCCGGCTGCGGCAGCGCCGAGTGCCGCACGTGGTAGTCCAGGTCGATCGAGTCGACCTCGGTCCACCACGTGTTGCCGAGGATCCCCACCGGATCGGCGGGGCGCCGACCGAACTTCTCGCTGACCTGCGTGTGCGCGCGCATCGTCTCGACCACCGACCGCACGAAGTCCGGCCCCGCGTCCTTGGGCGGCGTGAACAGCTGCAGGCCGCCGACGTGCATCGGATGCTCGCGGGACTCCGCCAGCAGGAACATCGAATCGGTCACCGGCATGTAGCTCACGGCGCGCTCCCCTCGCTCTACGGCAGCGGAGTCACCGGCGCCGGACCATGTCCACGAAGCGACGGTGGATCCGCAGATCCCCCGTGACTTCGGGATGAAAAGATGTGGCCATCGTCACACCTTGCTGAACAGCGACAACCGTACCCGCTGTGGCGCCGGCCTCAGCGGGCACCCTCGCCAGCACCTCGACGCCCTCGCCGACCCGCTCGACCCACGGCGCGCGGATGAACACCGCGCGCACGGGGTCACCGTCGACGCCGGTCACCGCGAGGTCGGTCTCGAAGGAGTCGACCTGCCTGCCGAAGGCGTTCCGCCGCACGGTCATGTCGATGGCGCCCAGGCACCGCGCATCGGGCCGGGTGTCGAGCACCTCGGAGGCCAGCAGGATCATCCCCGCGCACGAGCCGTAGGCGGGCAGGCCCGCGGCGAGCGCGTCACGGAGCGGGTCGAAGAGGTCGAAGACGCCGAGCAGCCGGCTCATGGTGGTCGACTCACCGCCGGGGATGACGATGCCGTCGACGGCCGCGAGGTCGGCCTCCGTCCGCACCGTCGCCGTCGCGGCCCCCGCCGCCTCGAGCGCATGGCGGTGCTCGCGCACGTCGCCCTGCAGAGCCAGAACCCCGATCCGCACAGTCACGGGGAGCCAGCCTAGGCGGCTACTGCCGGAAGCGGTGCAGGCCCTCCTGGATGACGACCGCCACGAGCGCGCCGTCCTGCGCGAAGATGCGGCCGGCGGTCAGCGCCCGGCCGCCTCCGGCGGACGGCGACGTCTGGTCGTAGAGGAGCCACTCGTCGGCGCGGAACGGCCGCAGGAACCACATCGCGTGGTCGAGCGAGGCGACCTGGGTGTCGACGCCGGGGTGCGCGACGCGTGCCGAGCCGAGCAGCGTCATGTCGCTCATGTACGCGAGAGCGCTGGTGTGCACGTTCTGATCGTCCGGGAGGCGCTTGATGTGCCGGAACCAGACCTGCTGATGCACGGCCCGCCCCGTGTACGGCGTGGTCTCCTCCTGCGGCACGATGCGGATGTCCCAGTCGCTCCACTCCGCGAAGAGCCCGAGGCTCTCGCGCGTCGCGTTGGGATCCTCGCGCGGGCTCAGCACCGATTCCGGGTCGCGGGTCGGCGGCATCTCGTCGGCGTGCTCGATGCCGTCCTGCCCGGGCAACTGGAACGACGCCGACATCGAGAAGATCGCCTCGCCGTTCTGGACGCCGTTGACGCGGCGGGTGCAGAAGGACCTGCCGTCGCGGATCCGGTCGACCAGGAAGACGGTATCGGCGTCCGGGTTGCCGGGACGCAGGAAGTAGCCGTGCAGCGAGTGCACCTGCATCTCGTCGGGCACCGTCTCGATCGCCGAGCGCAACGCCTGCCCGGCCACCTGGCCGCCGAAGGTGCGCACCAGGATCGACGGGGCGTGGATACCGCGGAAGATGTCGCGGTCGATCTGCTCGAGACTCAGTAGTGCTTCGATGTCAGCCACGAGGGATGACTTTACTCAGGTCACCAGTCCGGATCGGTCTGTTCCGTGGTGGCGTCCACCACGATCACCGTGACGTTGTCGCGGCCGCCCGCGTTGAGGGCCGCGGCCACGAGCTGATCGGCGCACTCGTCGATCGGCACGTCGCTCTCGAGGATCTGACGGATCTCGTCGTCGGTGAGCTCACCGTTGAGACCGTCGGAGCACACCAGCAGCTTCTCGCGCGGCTGCGCCGGCACGATCCAGAAGTCGGCGTCGGGCTCCATACCCGCGCCGAGGGCGCGGGTGATGACGTTGCGCCGCGGATCGACGCGGGCCTGTTCGGGGCTCAGGAAGCCGCCGTTGATCAGCTCCTGGACCTGCGAGTGATCGACGGTGAGCTGCTCGAAGTAGCCCTCGGCGAGCCGGTAGGTGCGCGAATCGCCGATGTTGACCACCAGCCAGTGCGGCACGCCCTCGTACGTGGTGAGCAGGACTCCGGTCACCGTCGTGCCCGCGCGCTTGCCCGTCTCGGAATCGATGGCCTCGATCGCCGCGTGTGCGTCGCGCAGCCGGTCGACGACCTGCTCCATCACGACCTGGGCGTCCACCGGCTCGGGCCCGAAGACCTCGGCGAGCGCCTCGAGAGCGGCGGCCGAGGCCACCTCGCCCGCGTCGTGGCCGCCCATGCCGTCGGCCAGCAGGAACATGCCCGGGCCGGTGAGCGCACCGTCCTCGTTGGTCATGCGCACGCGTCCCGGATTGCTGATGGCGACCCACTTCATGGACACGCCGCCCTGCGCGCCGTAGACGATCTCGGAGCGTGCCTCCCCCGCTTCCGTCGTCATCCTGCGAACACCTTGAAACTCCGCTGCCCCATGTGCACGACGCTGCCCTTCTCCACGGCGTACCTGACTCCCTTGGTGAGCTCGGTCCACGAATCGCCGAACGCGATCGCGGAACCGTTGGTCGAGCCCACGTCCTCCACCCACAGTTCACCGCGGGTGATGCCGAACAGCAAGTGCGTCTTCGACACCGAAGCAGTGTCGTCGACCAGCACGTGCTTGGTGACCTTGGCCGGGTCGGAGCCCGAGGGCACGACCGGCTCGCGACCGATGATGCCGTCGCCCCGGACGTCGACCGAGTGGCCGTCGTCGAAGCGCAGGACGACGGGCGCTCCGCCCGACGGCGCGGGCGCAGCGGGGCGCCCCTGCTGCGGCGCGGCCTGCGGCGGCACCGGGCGTGCGACGGGCGGCTGTGAGGGGCCCTGCGGGCGCGCCTGCGGCTGGCCGGTGGGGCCGGTCGGCCCCGTGGGCCGGGGTGCGACCTGCGGCGGCTGCGGCGGCGGCGCGAACGCCGGGGTCGGCGACTGCGCTGCGGCGGCCTGCTCCTCCGCCGTGGGCGGCGGACCGAAGCGGGGCGGGATCGGGCGCAGACCGGGAACGTCGTCCGGCAGCGGCGGCAGCGACGGGGGCTGCATCCGCTCGCGCGGCTCGTCCACGCCGACGACCTCGGTCGCCGCGCCCGCGGCGGCCGACTCGGGCAGAGGCTTCGGAATGCGCTGCAGGCTGCTCTCGGACTCTCCGGTCACCAGGCCGCCGAGCGGGCCCGACGGCGCGGCCGAACGCGCGCGGACGGGCGCGGCGACGTCGGCCTCGTCGACGACGGTCGAGCGCGAGGCCTTCTCGTGCACGCCCCGGTGCCCACCGTCGGCGAGGACGGACCAGGCCGGGAGGTAGACGAGCGGTGCCAGAACGTTGAACACCACCGAGCGGATCGCCGAGGCCGGGAACGCGATCGGCTGGCGCGAGTCGGCGTCGACGACCGTGAGGCCGGCGAGCGATTTGCCGGGGCTGGCGCCGTAGAGCCCGTGCAGCACGATCGAGGCGACGATCGCCACCGCGACACCGATGCCGAGGAAGACCCAGCCCAGCTCGAGGCCGGCCACCACGTTCACGATCAGGGCGATCGCGACCACCGCGGACGCGACGCACAGGTCCGCGATGTACGCGAGGACGCGCAGCACCGTGGGCGCGGCCTCCACCTGCGATCCGCCCAGGGACGGCTGAGCTCCGTACTCCTGGGTGGCCCTGGCCGTTGCTTGGTCTGACATCCTCCGCCTCACTGCTTCCACTTCAGTACCGCGCCGTGCCCGACACGCGCAGTCTCGACGCTAGCGCGAATCGTCGGACACCGGCGGGCGACATGCCGTTACCAGCCGCGTTCCGCCAGGCGGTGCGGCTGCGGGATGTCATCGACGTTGATTCCGACCATCGCCTCGCCCAGCCCGCGCGAGACCTCGGCGAGCTTGGCCGGGTCGTCGTAGAAGGTCGTGGCGGCGACGATCGCCTTGGCCCGCTGTTCCGGATTGCCCGACTTGAAGATGCCGGAGCCCACGAAGACGCCCTCGGCGCCGAGCTGCATCATCATCGCCGCGTCGGCCGGGGTGGCGATGCCGCCCGCGGTGAACAGCGTGACCGGCAGCTTGCCGTTCTTGGCGACCTCGACGACCAGGTCGTACGGGGCCTGCAGCTCCTTCGCGGCGACGTACAGCTCGTCCTCGGGCAGCGAGGTCAGTCGGCGGATCTCGTCGCGGATCTTGCGCATGTGCGTGGTCGCGTTCGACACGTCGCCGGTGCCGGCCTCGCCCTTGCTGCGGATCATCGCGGCGCCCTCGGTGATGCGGCGCAGGGCCTCGCCCAAGTTGGTCGCGCCGCAGACGAAGGGCACGGTGAACGCGAACTTGTCGATGTGATTGCTGTAGTCCGCCGGGGTCAGCACCTCGGACTCGTCGATGTAGTCGACGCCGAGCGCCTGCAGGATCTGCGCCTCGACGAAGTGGCCGATGCGGGCCTTCGCCATGACGGGGATGCTGACGGCCTCGATGATGCCGTCGATCATGTCGGGGTCGGACATGCGGCTGACGCCGCCCTGGGCGCGGATGTCGGCCGGCACGCGCTCGAGGGCCATGACGGCCACGGCGCCGGCGTCCTCGGCGATCTTCGCCTGCTCGGGCGTGACCACGTCCATGATCACGCCGCCCTTGAGCATCTCGGCCATGCCGCGCTTGACGCGTGCGGTGCCGGTGACGGGTGCGGTCTGGGGATCAGTGGTCACTGACAGGTCTCCTCGTAGGTGGGGCGTGCGGGGTTCCAGTATTCCCGATGACGGTCCGCGGTTCCCAGCCCGGGTCGGGACGCCGGTTGTCGACGGTGCGGTCCGGGCACACCCACAGGTCACGGCGGTGTCTTCTCTACACTGACGTCATGGGCGGAATGATTGCGGTGCACCCGTTCGTTCCGGCGGCCGAGCTCACCGTGGGTCCCGATTTCGCCACGGAACGCGTGGTCCGCTTCATCGCGACGTGGTCGCTCGTCGCCGTACCCGATTCCCCCGGCGAATACCTGACCGCCGAGGACATCGCCGACGGATTGCTGCCGCGCATCACCGCCGACGAGCAGCACCTCGCCATCAGCCGCCCGATCGACACCGAGATCGACATGGCCTTCGACTGGATGTTCACCGTGGGCGGCTCGTTCATCGACTACTCGGGCGGCGAGATCATTACGACCGATCCCCGATGGCTGGAGCTCGAGACTGCTCCTGCGAGCGATCTCCGCGTCTTCGTCGTGCAGGACGCGAGTGACGCGTGGGAGGCCTACCGGGCACACCGAACCCCACCCGGCGTGTGGGACGTCCGCGACGGGGCAATCACCGCGGCGCACCGCGACGGGACAGGCGGCCCCGTCATCACCTCGCGCTGACGCCCCCGCCCCCCTGATTCGTTCCGTCCCCACCGGAACGCGCGTCGTTTCGGTGGGGACGGATCGAATCGGGTGGGGGCTGTGGCGTTTCGGTGGGGACGCGACGGATCGGGGGGCGGGTCAGCGCACCCAGACGGCGCGGGCGGGCTCGGAGGCGACGGCCCGCCCGTCGCCGCGGGAGATGACCAGGCCGCTGGCGCTCACGGTGTAGATGTGGTCGTTGTCGGACTTGCCCTTGGCGTCGCGGTTCACCGCGCGGTAGGCACCGGCGCCCGATTCCGTCGCGGGCAGGGTGACGCCGCTGTTGTCGCCCGATGCCCGTGCACCGCGGTAGGTGAAGGCACCGTCGGCGCTGCAGACCACGACCCGCGATCCCGAGCCGGCCCCGGTCGTGAGCAATGCGAATTCGAGCGTCTCGCCGCCACCGCAGCGGGCCGGGCTGCCGACGAAGCCGTAGGCGTCGGTGCCGGGCACCGTCGGGACGCGGACGGAGGGGGTGGTCGCGACCGGAGTCGTCGTCGGGAGGTCCGTCGTGGTCGACGGCGTCGACGATCCGGTGGCAGCCACCGGGGCACCGGCATCGTCGCGCCCGAAGGCGAGGAAGCCGACGACCACCAGCGCGACGACGAGCACCGCGACGACCGCGCTCAGCGCGATGACCCGGCCGTTGCCCCGCGCCGGCCCCGGCGGTGGGCCGCCGGGCGGCGGCGTGGTGCCGGACGCGTAGGCCGGAATCGGCGTGGGCGGCGGCGTCGGCCGGATCAGCGTCGGCTCGGAGGGCTGCATCGGCGGACGGTTCGGCGACGTCGAACCGACGACGGGCGGACGCCCCGCGACGGCGGGCGCGGTCCCCAGGGCGTCGCGGAGGGCGGCCGCGAACGCGGCGTTGTCGGGGAACCGCTCCGCCGGCCGCTTGGCCATCGCCCGGGCGAAGACCGGACCGAGGCCCGACGGCAACCCCGCCAGCCGCGACGCGGGGTCCGGGACCGGGGCCTGCAGGTGCGCCATCATCACCGAACTGGGCGTGCCCGGCCCGTACGGCGGCGCGCCCGTCAGCAGCTCGAAGGCGGTGCAGGCGAGCGAGTACTCGTCGGCGCGGTTGTCCAGCGGCTCGCCCTCGATCACCTCGGGCGCGAGGTAGGCCATCGTGCCGACGGCCACCCCGGTGGCGGTCAGCGAACTCGCCTCGTCGCCGGCCTTGGCGATGCCGAAGTCCACGAGCTTGGCCACGGGAGGGCGGCCGGACCGCGCGGGCTCGATCAGGATGTTGCCGGGCTTGATGTCGCGGTGCGTCAGGCGGCTCTCGCTCCACGCCCAGTCGAGGGCACTGCCGACCTGCTCGACGATCTGCACGACGGTCTCGGGCGGCAGCGGCCCGCGGGTGCGCAGGTACTGCGCGGCGTCCTCCCCCGCGACGTACTCCATCGCGAGCCAGAGCCGGTCCTCGTACTCGCCGCGGTCGTGGATCGTGACGATGTTCGGGTGCCGCAGGCCCGCGAGGATGTCGGCCTCGCGCAGGAAGCGAGCGGCGAACTGCGGGTCGCCGCCGAACTGGGGCCCGAGCAGCTTGAGTGCGTCCTGCCGGGGCAGCCGCGGGTGCTCGACGAGGAAGACCTCGCCCATGCCGCCCGCCCCGAGGCGGCGCACCACCCGGTACCCGGAGATCTCCTTCGGCGCCACGGCGGCCTCCTATTCGACGGGGGTCGGCGAGGCCGGCGCCGCGCCGGAGCCGACGGCCGCGTGAGCGGCCGGGATCAGGTCGGCGAGCGTCGCGGGGTAGACGGGATCCGCGAGCGCGCGGATCTCGTCGGGCGTGCACCAGCGCATCTCGTCGAGGGTGCGACGCTCCAGTTCGGTCCAACCCGACGGTGCCGGCTCGAAGCGTTCGGTGCCGACCGCGAAGAAGTACTCCACCGAGTCGATCACCTCCCCGTCGAAGGAGAACACGGCCTCTCGGCGGTAGAGGGGCCCGACGAACGCCGACGGCGCGAGGGCCCGGCCCGTCTCCTCCAGCAGTTCGCGCGCGGCCGCTACGCGCAGGTCCTCGCCCCGCTCGACTCCGCCGCCGACGGTGAACCACCAGTGATTCGACGGTGTCCTGCCCTCCGGGACCGGCTCGTGGCCGCGGACCAGCAACACGGCACCGTCGGGATCGAGGACGATGACCCGGGCCGAGACCCTGCGCTCGTCGTTGGCCGCGAGCAGAGCCGCGGGCAGGATGCCGCCGCGGTCGACGATGTCGAAGTACTGCGGCATCGGCGCGGTGCCCCCGAGGTGCAGCCAGCGCACGAACCGCCGCCCGCGCAGCGCCCGAGTGTCGCGGACGGCGTCGTTGTGGAAGCGCCGGGCCATCGTGACACGGGTGTCGGCGTCGGCGATCTCGGCGACGAGCGAACGCGGCAGGTTCTCGATGTCGATGGCCCCGATCGCGGCGGAGAGCCGGTTCTCCATCGGCATCCGATCCTCGGGCGCGGCGTTCTCGGCGCGGTCTGCCGCTGCGCGCAGCATCGGCCCGCGGTCCGCGGGGATGGACGCCGCCACGGCCCGGGCGACGGCGGACCGTCGCGCGAGGGCGGCCTCGAGCGCGGCGAACGAGAGATCGACCCGCACGTGCAACCGGTCCAGACGGTGCGCGGTCTGATACGCCAGGGCCGCCACGACGAGCACGGCCATGACGATCAGGCCGATCACCAGCACGGTGGTTGCGGTGAGATTCAGCACGGCGACACCCTCATCTCAGTCACGGGGCCCGCTCGCTTCGCTCCCGGCGGCTCAGTCACGGGGCCCGCTCGCTTCGCTCCCGGCGGCTCAGTCACGGGGCCCGCTCGCTTCGCTCCCGGCGCCCGGGATCGACACGACCACGCCGGGCACGGCGACGGTCTCGTAGACGCGGATCACCTGCTCGGCGACAACGGACCAGTCGAAGCGCCAGACCACCTCGGAGGCGTGGGTGACGAGCTCGGCGCGACGGAAGTCGTCGTCGAGCAGGTCGACGATGGTGCGGCCGAGGGCGGCACCGTCGCCGACCGGGAACAGGCGCCCGGCCTCGCCCCCGTCGAGCACCCGCTCGAAGGCGTTGAGGTTGCTCGCGACCACGGCGGTCCCGGCCGCCATGGCCTCGACGAGCACGATGCCGAAGCTCTCGCCGCCGAGGTTCGGGGCGACGTAGACGTCGGCGGAGCGCAGCGCGGAGGCCTTCTCCTCGTCGGTGACGGCACCCATCAGCCGCAGGTGCCCGGCGTACGGGCCGGCCTCGCGCAACAACTTCTCCTCGTCGCCGCGGCCGATCACCAACACCTCGACGTCGGGCTGCGCGGCGACGATCGCCGGCAGCGCCTCGAGGAAGACGGCCATGCCCTTGCGCGGCTCGTCGTAGCGGCCGAGGAAGAGCACCGTCTTGCCGGCGCGCGGATAACCGGGCAGCGGTTCGGCGTCGGAGAAGGTCCGCACATCGACGCCGTTGGGGATCTCGATCGCGTCGGAGCCGAGGGACTCCATCTGCCAGCGACGGGCTAGCTCGGAGACCGCGATCTTGCCGCGGATCTTCTCGTGCGACGGGCGCAGGACGCTCTGGAAGACCGAGAGCACCAGCGACTTCTCGGTGGAGGTGTGGAAGGTCGCCACGATCGGGCCGTCGGCGATGGCCAGCGCCAGCATGCCGAGGCTCGGGGCGTTCGGCTCGTGCACGTGCAGCACGTCGAACTCGCCGCGCCGAATCCACTTGCGCAGGCGGGCGAACGCCTTGGGCCCGAAGGAGAGCCGGGAGACGGAGCCGTTGTACGGGATCGCGACGGCCTTGCCGGAGGAGACGGCGAAGTCGGGCAGCACCGTCTCCTTCGACGACGGCGTGAGGACAGAGACCTCGTGGCCGCGTTCGATGAGCACTCGTGCGAGATCCACGACGTGCGCCTGCACTCCGCCCGCGACGTCGAAGGAGTACGGGCAGATCATCCCGATCCGCATCAGCGCACCTCGGGCTCCGCGTCCGCACCGAGGATCCGCTCACGTCGCGCCTGCGACCAGTCGGACTCCCACAGCGGCTGCAGCATGTGCCAGTCGGCGGGGTGCTCGGCGATGTTGCGCGCGAAGGCGTCCGCCAGTTTCTGGGTCGCGCTCTCGATACCGCCGGAGACGTCGATCGGCGCCTCGGCCTTGAAGCCCCACGCGTCGCCCTCGAACCAGCAGTGCACGGGCAGCAGCGGCGCGCCGGTGTCGATCGCGAGCTTGGCGGGTCCCGCAGGCATCCGGGTGCGCTCGCCGAAGAAGGTGACCGGCACGCCGTGGCGCGCCAGGTCGCGCTCGCCGAGCAGGCAGATCGGGCGGCCCTCGCGCAGCCGCTGCGCCAGCGCCTGCATCGGCGGCTGCTCGCCGCCGGACGTGGGGAAGATCTCGAACCCGAGCGACTCGCGGTACGCCACGAACTGCCGGAACAGGGACTCGGGCTTGAGCCGCTCGGCCACCGTCGCGAAACGGCCGTAATGCTGCGCGAGCCACACGCCCGCCATGTCCCAGTTGCCGCTGTGCGGCAGTGCGAGGACGGCGCCCTTCCCCGCGGCGACGGCCTCGTGCACGCTGGGGGCGTCGACGTACCGGTCGAGCGTGCGCCCCAGTTCCTCCAGGTCCATCGACGGCAGCCGGAAGGACTCGCGCCAGTACCGCGCGTACGAGCGCGAGGACTCCTCGATCAGGCTCTGCGGCACCGCGTCCGGCGTGGTCCCGAGGACCCGCGCGAGGTTCTTGCGCAGCTGGGTGTTCTCGCCGCGGGCGCCGAGGCGGCCACCGACACCGTCGATGAGGAACTTCGCAGCGGACTCCGGCATGCGCTTGGTGACGGCCCAGCCGGTGCGGTAGGCGAGGTCGGCGAGCTCTTCGCGCGGGTCGATCACGCCTGGTCCTCCTCGTGCTGGGCGACGGCCTGCGGCAGCGGCAGCAGGTCGGTGGCGCCGGGCGAGCGGCGCACGCTCATCGCGCGCTGGAAGACCGTCACGATGCTCGTGACCGCGAGCAGCCACATCGCCACGTGGATCGCCCACCACACGCCGAGCCCGGTGAAGCCGGCACCGACGAGCACGATGATGAGACGCTCCGGGCGCTCGATCCAGCCACCGTCGCCCTTGAGGCCCGAGGCCTCCGCGCGCGCCTTGGCGTAGCTGATGACCTGCGAAGTGACCAGGCAGATGAGCGTGGCGACGAGCAGGTTGAGGCGGTTGTGCTCGGTGAACACGGCCCACCACGCCAGGCCGGCGAAGATGGCACCGTCGGCGACCCGATCACAGGTGGCGTCGAGCCACGCGCCGAACCGGGTGCCGCCGCCTCGCACACGGGCCATGGCACCGTCGAGCATGTCGAACATGACGAAGAACCAGATCACCATGGTTCCCCAGAACAGCTGGTCCTGCGGGAACAGCCACAGCGCGGCGCCCACCGAGCACACCGTGCCGAACAGGGTGACCGCATCGGGGGTCAGGCCGGTCTTGATCAGCACCTTCGCGATCGGATGGGTGACCTTGGAGACCGCCTCGCGACTGAAGATCGCCGACACTCCTAGACCTCCTCCCAGGCCTTCGCCATCAGCGCCCGGGTCTGTCCGAGGAGCTGCGGCATCACCTTAGTGCCCGAGAGCACCGTGATGTAGTTCGCATCCCCGGGCCAGCGCGGGACGATGTGCTGATGCAGGTGCTCGGCGATGGAGCCACCGCCCGCACGACCGAGGTTGAAGCCCACGTTGAACGCGGCCGGCCGGGAGATGCGCTTGATCACCCGGATGGTCTTCTGAGTGAGCTTGATCAACTCGAAGGCCTCGTCGTCGGTGAGCTCCTCGAGATCGGCCACCTGGCGGTACGGGACCACCATGCAGTGGCCCGGGTTGTACGGGAACAGGTTGAGCACCACGTAGCAGTGCTCGCCGCGGGCCACGATCAGCCCGTCCTCGTCCGCCAGCTTGGGGATCTCGAGGAAGGCCGTACTGCCCTCGGGGACGGGAGGGGAATCGACGAGGTACCGCATCCGGTACGGCGTCCAGAGCCGTTCGATCGACTCGTCGCCGTCCCCGACGCCGAAGTCGGTGTGAGCGTCGTGCGCGCCGCCCTCGGTGGCGTCCGTCATCGATCCCCTCTCCCGTTCGTCCCGTGCTGTTCCGGTCAGGGCGTGACGACGGTGCCGAGCAGCTCGGCGGTCGGCGACTCGTTGCGGCGCGCCCGCACCCATTCGACGATCTTCGCGACGGCCTCGTCCACGGGCACCTCGTTGACCTGGGTCCCGTCCCGGAACCGGAAGCTCACCGCTCCCGCCTCACGGTCGCGCTCACCGGCTAGCAGCATGAACGGAACCTTCTGGGTGGTGTGGTTGCGGATCTTCTTCTGCATCCGGTCGTCGCTGTGGTCGACGTGGGCGCGGATCCCCTCGGCCCGAAGCTTGCGGATCACCGTCTCGAGGTGATCGCCGAACTGCTCCGCCACGGGGATGCCGACGACCTGTTCCGGGGCGAGCCACGCGGGGAAGGCGCCGGCGTAGTGCTCGGTGAGCACGCCGAAGAACCGCTCGATCGACCCGAACTTGGCCGAGTGGATCATCACCGGCTGCTGTTTGGTGCCGTCCGCGGCGGTGTACTCGAGATTGAAGCCGGCCGGCTGGTTGAAGTCGTACTGGATCGTCGACATCTGCCAGGTACGGCCGATGGCGTCCTTCGCCTGCACGGAGACCTTGGGGCCGTAGAAGGCGGCCCCGCCCGGGTCCGGCACCAACTGCAGGCCGGACTCGATGCAGACCTCCTCGAGGATGCCGGTCGCCACGGCCCACTGTTCGTCCGAGCCGATGAACTTCTCGGAGTCACCGCGCGTGGACAGTTCGAGGTAGAAGTCGTCGAGACCGAAGTCGCGCAGCAGCCCGAGGACGAAGCCCAGGAGGTGCTTGATCTCCCCCTTCGCCTGCTCCGGGGTCACGTAGCTGTGCGAGTCGTCCTGGGCGAAGCCGCGCACGCGGGTCAGACCCTGGATCACGCCCGACTTCTCGTAGCGGTACACGGAACCGAACTCGAAGAGCCGCAGCGGCAGCTCCCGGTACGACCGACCGCGCGAGCGGTAGATCAGGTTGTGCATCGGGCAGTTCATCGCCTTGAGGTAGTAGTCCTGCCCCTGCTTGGTGATCTCGCCCGCGGCGTTGCGCTCCTCGTCCACGTGCAGCGGCGGGAACATCGTGTCCGCGTAGTACGGCAGATGGCCCGAGGTGTGGAAGAGGTTCTCCTTCGAGATGTGGGGCGTGCCCACGTACTCGAAGCCGTTCTCGATGTGCTTGGCGCGGACGTAGTCCTCCATCTCGCGCTTGATGATGCCGCCCTTGGGATGGAAGACCGGCAGGCCCGAGCCCAGCTCGTCCGGGAAGCTGAACAGGTCCAACTCGGCGCCGAGCTTGCGGTGGTCGCGCTTCTCCGCCTCGGCGAGCAGCTCGAGGTACTCGTCCATCGCCTCGGGCGACTCCCACGCGGTGCCGTAGACGCGCTGCAGGTCGGCATTGTTCTGATCGCCGCGCCAGTACGCCGCAGAGCTGCGGGTCAGCTTCACCGCGGGGATGTACTTGGTGGTGGGCACGTGCGGGCCGCGGCACAGATCGCCCCAGATCCGCTCGCCCGTGCGGGGATTGAGGTTGTCGTAGGCGGTCAGCTCGGCGCCGCCGACCTCCATGACCTCGCTGTCGTCGGCCGCACCCTTGTCGTCGATGAGCTCGAGCTTGTAGGGCTCGCCGGCGAGCTCGGCGCGGGCCTCGTCCTTGCTGGCGTAGACGCGGCGGCTGAACCTCTGCCCGGCCTTGATGATCTGCTTCATCTTCTTCTCGAGGCTCTTGAGGTCCTCGGGGGTGAACGGCTCGGCGACGTCGAAGTCGTAGTAGAAGCCGTCCTTGATCGGCGGGCCGATGCCCAGTTTGGTGCCGGGGAACCCGTCCTGCACGGCCTGCGCCAGCACGTGGGCGGCGGAATGGCGGATCACGCTGCGCCCGTCCTCCGTGTTCGCCGCGACGGCCTCGACCTCGGTGTCGGTCTCGGGGATCCAGCTCAGGTCCTTGAGGGTGCCGTCCGTGGTCTTGACGACGACGACGGCCTCGGGCCCCTTGTTGGGCAGATCCAGCTCGCGCATGGCGGCCCCGGCGGCGATGCCGGCGGGGACGACGAAGGTGGTGCTCACAGTGCTCCTAGTCATGTAGCGGGCGGCATACCTGGCCGCACGCGGTTGTCAGTGTGTCCGATCCTATCGGTCGCGACCGGCGCGGCGCCGTTCGAGGCGAGCTCAGGCGAGCCGCGCCCGCCGCTCCCGCGGCGTCTGCCGCGGGCAGCTCAGGCATTTGGTCATCCCGGGGCACAGGTACAACAGGCAGCACGAACCCCGTCGGACGACGGTGCCGCGTCCCGGCACCTGCTCGAACCGGGCGGCAGGGGCCTCGGGGCCGCACGCCCGCAGCGCCTCGGCCGCGGCGGCGTCCGGGTCGGTTGCGCCCAGGGCGACCGAGGCGATCGAGTCGGTCGTGACCGCCCAGAGGGATCGCTCGGAGGCGCCCGAGGCGGCGGCGAGTACCGGGATCAGGGCGTGACAGCGGCGGGCGAACGCGCCGTACGGGTCGTCCGACGGTGCCCGCTCCCCCAGCTCCGGCCAGCCGCCGTGGCCCGAGTGGATCGTCAACGTCGACGCGTCCCGGCCGGCGGCGGCGACGCCGGCGAGAGCGTTCGAGAGGGCGTACCAGTAAAGGACGCCCGCGACGCGCCGATCCGGCGCGCCGGTGCCGCACCGGAGCGCCTCGACGGCGCCGACTACGGCGTCGGGTTCGGTTCCGTCGGATCGCACCTGAAGGGTCAGCCGAAGATCGGACTGGCGAGCCAGGCCCAGTCGATGCCGAACCACCCGGCGATCATGGCTGCGGCGCCGAGCAGCCACACGGTGGCGAGCACGATGAGACAAGTGGCCAGGCCGAAGGCGCCCTTGACGAGGATGTTCTGCCGCGAGAGCCATTCGGCGAAGCGGTCGTAGCGGGCGCGGGCGAAGCGCAGGAGCCGGTGCGCCCACTCGAATTCGGTGGCCAGGATGCCCAGCCCGGCGAAGACGATCAGCCACCCCGGGCCCGGATACGGGATGGCGATGATGCCGGCGACCAGCACGAGGCCGCCGATCACACCGACGGCGATCCGCCAGGCGAGGGCGCCGTGCGCCGACGACTTGATGCGTGCGCGCCACGCGCGTGGGCCCGTCTGGGGCAGCTCCTTGTGCTGGTCGTGCATGGTTCCACGGTACCGGCGCTAGCCGGCTACCTCCTCCAGCAGCGGCAGGGTGACGGCGTCCGCCACCGCAGGAGCGGCCGACTGCAGTTCGGCGTCGAGGATCTGGACCGCGGCGGCGAACGCGCGCCCGACGTTCTTGACGTCCCGCGATCCGGTCTCCGTGGCACGCAGGCGCGTGCGGTCCTCGGGCACGAGGAATCCGGGCGGAGCGCCTGTACGTGCCCCCGCGAGAGCGATGAGCGCGTCCCGCAGCCCACCGAGCGCGTCCGCGGCGGCGGGCCCGTCACCACGGTGCAGTGCGGCGCGGGTCCGCAGCGCGGCCAACCAGGCCGGACCGACCAGATCGGCCGCGGGGGCACCGATCCCGCCCTGCTGCACGTCGGCGCCGAACACAGGATGGAAGGGTTCGCCCGGACGGGGGCCGAACCGCGCGGGCGAGACGATCGCGATCCGGGCCGTGAGGAGATCCTGAAGCAGGTAGACGGTGCCCTCCGCCTCGACCGTGTGATGGACTGCGCCGAACTCGGCGTACATCAGGGCCGTCCAGCGCTCCCGCACGTCGGCGATCTCACCGTCGGTGGCGAACCGAAGGTCGATGCCGGACAAGGGATCCAGGGCGCCCGCAGCCGCCGCTCCGATGACCGCACCCGCCGTGATCCCGTCGGCGCCCCGGGCTGCGGCGAGCAGCCGGTTCGCTACGTCCTGACGTTGCATGGTAGTGAACATGACGTTCATGATAATCGCTTGGCGTCATCGGAGCGCAGGCTGCACATCCACTTATGCAAAGCGCCTATTCATTCACCGCCGAACGTCATTTCTGCCGCGAAGAAACCCGCCATTCCAACGCCAGAAAACTGTTACGAATACACCGATTGCGCAGGGCTATCGCATCGCAAACAGGTGGAACGGGTTTTGTTAGACCACTTATGATTTCGCTACTGCGCGGTAGCTTGAATCGGTTTGAGCGAATACCTGAGAAACGTATTGGGAAAGCGTGAAATTACTGATAACTTCAGAACTCCCAGGAGATGCACAGGCGCCGCTTCAGGCACTCGCACCGAGCGCAGACGCCGTAGGCCCTCCCGGGTCACCATCACTTCTATCGGCGCCCTCGACCGAGCTCGCCGAACCTTCATGAACCGGAGGTCCTCCATGTCCGCTCCCTCGCCCAAGCACACCCGGAAGTCGGTGCGCCGCACCGCCGTCGCCGCGACCGCCGTCGCCGCGGCTGCGGCAATGGCGGTGGCCACCCCGGCCACCGCGAACGCCGCTACCACCGGCAACCCGCAGGTCGACGCGATCCTCGCCGCCGCGCCGTTCCTCCCCGGCGGCATTCCGCTGGCGACGATCCCGATCGTCGCCCCGCAGATCAACCAGGGCGTCGCCACGTGGAACCAGATCCCCGTCCTCGGTGGCCTGTTCCCCGCGTCGAACACCACGGGCGGCGCCGTTCTCGGCACCACGCCCCTGGCGCCCGGCTGGATCGGCGCCTGGGCGTCGGACACCTTCGCGGTGGGTGCACCTCTCGGCCTGGGTGGCCTCTCGAGCACCACCTACGGAGTGGTCGGCCTCGCTCCCGGGGGCGGGCTCGGCAGCATCGGCGGCAACAACACCACGATCAACGGCCCGCTGGGCAGCGCGCTGGGCCTGTCGACCTCGCTGAGCGCGATCACCGCGAACGGCCTGACCACCTGGACCCCGTCGCTGGGCCTCAACGCCACGGCACCGCTCGGTCTCGGCGGTGCCACCGCCACCATCGTCCCGGTCAAGGTCACCTACGGCCCCAACACGTTCATCGTCGGGCTGCCGGCCATCAACCTGGGCCTGACCACCCCGCTGGGCGGCGGGACGCTCGCGCTCAACCTCGGCAGCATCGGCTTCCAGAACGGCCAGCTCGTCCTCGTCACCCCGAGCCTGTCGGGCGCGATCACCACCCCGCTCGGCGGCGGCTCCGTGGGCGTCACGCCGGGCACCATCACCGTCGGCACCGGCGGCCTCACCGTCGATGCCCCCGACCTCACTGCGAACGTCAACGTGCTCAACACCGTGACGGCCGGACTCAACGTCAACGGCGGCGGCGGGAGCATCACCCCGACCGGCGCCACCGTGACCGGACCTTCGGGAACGGCGAACGTGTCCACGCCGATCGGCGGCGGAACCGTCTCCGCCACCACCGGTAGCGCCACCGCCGGTGCCGACGGCGTCTCGGTGACCGGCCCCACGGCCAGTGGTTCCGTCACCACCCCCGTCGCGAGCGGCAGTGCCTCCGTCTCGACGGGTTCGGGCAGCGTCGCCGGCAACGGCGACGTGACGGTCACCGGCCCCAAGGCCGAGGCCGAGGTCACCACCCCGGTCGGCGGCGCCAGCGGCCACGTGGAGGCCGGCGAGGCCACCGTCAGCCCGAGCACCGGCTCGGCATCCGTGACCGGCCCGTCCGGCGGCGTCGAGGTGAGCTCGCCCGCCACCGGCAGCACCAGCGTGGAGGCCGACACCGGCTCCGTGACGGCCGATTCGAGCGGCGTCGAGGTCACCGACACCCCCTCGGTGGACGTGAGCTGACCCCCTCGCGGAGACGACCGGCGGCGGCCGGGGCCCAGTGCCCCGGCCGCAGTCGGCGTACCGTTCGAGCATGACCAGCGATTGGCGGGAGCGCACCGTCGAGCAGATCCGCAGCCTCATCCTCGAGGCGGAGCCGGACACCGTCGAAGAGGTGAAGTGGCGCAAGCCCTCCAACCCCGATGGGGTGCCCACGTTCTCGCTCGGCGGTCTTCTGTGCACGGTCGAGACCTACAAGGACAAGGTGAAGGTCACCTTCGCCAAGGGCGCCTCGTTCGACGACCCCGCCGGGCTGTTCAACGCCAGCCTCGACGCAGGAACCCGGCGCGCCATCGACATCCGCGAGGCCGACGCGCTCGACGAGCCGGCCTTCCGCGACCTCATCACCCGCGCGGCCGCCGTCAATCGGGCCTGAGAGCTCAGTCCCGGGCGATGGCCTGGGCGAGCATGACGATGATGCCGCTCGGGCCGCGCACGTACGTCAGCTTGTAGACGCCCTCGTACGTCCCGATTCCGCGCAGGGGGAAGCACCCGTGCTTCGCGGCGATCGCCAGTGACTCGTCGAGATCATCGACGGAGAAGGCGATCCGGTGCATGCCGATCTCGTTGGGCAGCGTCGGCTCGGTCTCGATCGCGTCCGGGTGGAGGTACTCGAACAGCTCCACGTGGCCGCGGCCGTCGGGCGTCTGGAGCATCGCGATCTTCGCGTGATTGCCGTCGAGGCCGACGGCGGTGTCCGTCCATTCGCCGCTGACCGTCTGGCGGCCGATGACGGTGAGCCCCAGGTCGGTGAAGAACGCGATCGTCGCGTCCAGGTCACGGACCGCGATCGCGACGTTCTCGAGTGTGATGGCCATGTGATCGAGGCTAGCGAGGGCTCGGCGTGCGCGGGGGACAACCGAAGCCGACCACGCCCCGTCCGTAATGGTGGCAGTCTCCTGTCCATGACGGCTGGGCATCACGTGAGCGCGGCGCAGAGCGCCCTCCTCGTGATCGATGTCCAAGGAACCTTTCCGACGATCGCGTACGACGCCGACGGCGTCCTCGCCCGTCTCGCTGCGGTGCTGCACCGTGCCCGTGCCGCCGGCGCGCTCATCGTGTTCACCCGGCAAAGGTTCGGCGATCGGATACCGGCCGTCGTCGCGGCGCTCCACCCTGAGCACTCGGACGTGACGATCACCAAGGACTTCCCCGATGCATTCGCCGAGACCGACCTCCCGGACGTTCTCACCCGCGCCCGGATCACGACGGTCGTCGTCGCCGGGTTCGCCACGGAGGCGTGCGTCGACTCGACCGTTCGCGGTGCGAACGCGCGCGGGTACCAGGTCGTACTGCTGGCGGATTGCCACACGACGACGTGCGAGCGCGGCCTCGAACTCATGCGGGCTGCGGACGTGATCGAGCACCACAACACCGCCTGGCGCCGGCCGTCGGACTCAGCGCCGATCTCGGTCGTCCGCTCCGGGGATCTCGGCTTCACCGTTGGCGCTGAGCCGGTCTAGGACCCCATTGGACCACCGAGGACGACGCACCGTCGCACGACGGTCGAGCGCCGCTCCGGTCCCCGGATACGACGAAACCCCCTGGATATCCAGGGGGTTTCGTCTTGTGCGCGATACTGGGATTGAACCAGTGACCTCTTCCGTGTCAGGGAAGCGCTCTCCCACTGAGCTAATCGCGCTTACATGAAGTGGCGCTCAGCCGCTCCGTTGCGGAGTGGCTGAGCGTGTTGGAGGCGGCGACGGGAATCGAACCCGTGTGCACGGCTTTGCAGGCCGTTGCCTCACCACTCGGCCACACCGCCACGGTAAGCCCACTTCGAGCGGATGACGGGATTCGAACCCGCGACCCTCACCTTGGCAAGGTGATGCGCTACCACTGCGCTACATCCGCACTCGTCCGGACCGGCGCTCAGAACGCCTTTCCGGTGCGAGAGAGAACACTACGTGAACAACGAGCGCTCTGCCAAATCAGCAGGTAAACCCGTGTTTCGCGCGCAGTCGGCGTGGTGATGCGCACGCCCGAAGCCTCTTCGGCTCACACAGTCGAACTCTAACCGCTGGTCGGACACCCGATTACCGTTTCACTCACCGGTCGTGTTAGTGTTCTCTCTCGTTCGCCTCCCTGATACCACGGAGGCGCGCACGAGCTCGGTCCTATGGCTCAGTGGGAGAGCGTCCCCTTCACACGGGGAAGGTCGCTGGTTCGATCCCAGCTAGGACCACCGAGAAACCGCCTGGTGACAGGCGGTTTTTTCGTTTCCAGGCCCGCACGCTCGCACGGGCCGGCCCTCGTCGATCCCCCAGGCCCATTCACCGTGTTGACAGTGCTTACATATCCGCATACGGTCAATGTAAGCACCGCACACATCGAATCGAGGAGCCTCATGAACACCACCGTCGACGTCGATCTCGGCGGGCGCACCGTCCCCGTCCCGCGGGACGGTCTCTACGACCGTTTTCGGATGGACACCCCGCTGGAGGAGGTGGCGGCCGACCCGCACGTGCCGGGCGTCGACTTCTTCCGCACGCTCCCCAAGACCCGGGTCGACTCCCCCATCGGTGCCACGCGGACGCCGAACTTCTACTACGCCATGTCCTCCGCGCGCCTGACGATGCTGGCCCCCACCGCGGCGATCCGCCGCCGCTTGCCGCAGGAACTCACCCCGCTGGAGGTCGCCCCCGGCCTGGGGCTCGCCTCCGTCATGTTCTTCCGGTACGACGTCTGCGACATCGACTTCTACACCGAGGCCGCCGTGGGCGTCGCGGTCCGGCCCGCGCGCCACGGCGGTCCGGGAGTGGCGGATCTGGTCACCGCTCTCGCCGACGACCACCTGCACTCTTACGTCTTCTCGCTGCCGGTGAACACCGAGATCGCGCAGGTCCGCGGTCACGACGGCTACGGCTTCCCCAAGTGGGTCACCGACCTCGACGTCGACATCACGGCCGAGCGCACCACGGCGCGGGTCGCCAACGCCGACGGTGGCGTCGACGTCGCCTTCTCCGCCCGGACCCCGCGCCAGAAGCGGCGCGCGAGTGGCGAGAAGGTCTCCACCCTCACCTCGTACACCCGGCGGGACGGCGCGTGGTTCTCCACCCTCAACCAGACCAACGTCCTCGCGTCCGGCTCCACCGTCCTCCCCCGTGGCGCCGATCTCACTCTGGGCGAAGGGCGCATGTCCGACGACCTGCGATCACTGAAGCCGATTCGCACGATCGCGCTCGACGTGAACACTGGAGCCCAGGCGGCCCTGCACATGCCCGTCCCGTTCTCCGTCCGCTGACCGTCGCACCCGACCGAAAGGTATCCGACATGACCTCCGCACAGACCTCCATGCGCGCGATCGTCGTCGACACGGAGGGGAATCTCGTCGTCGACGAGGTGCCCACTCCCGCACCCGCCTCCGGCGAGGTCCTCGTCCGGATCGAGGCGGCGGGGATCAATCGTGCCGACCTGCTGCAACGGCAGGGCCTCTACCCGCCCCCGCCCGGCATCACCGACGTGATGGGGATGGAGGTGTCCGGCACCGTCGTCGCGCTGGGCCCCGAGGTCGACGGGCCCGCCGTGGGCGACGAGGTGTGCGCACTGATCGCCGGAGGGGGCTACGCGGAGTACGCCGTCGTCCCCGCGACCCAGTTGCTGCCGATCCCTGCCGGCATTTCCCTGATCGACGCGGCGGCGCTGCCGGAGGTCGCGAGCACCGTCTGGTCGACGATCGTCATGGATGCCGGCCTCACGGCGGGCGAGCTGCTGCTCGTGCACGGCGGCGGCAGCGGGATCGGCACGCACGCGATCCAGGTCGCGAAGGCGCTCGGCGCGCGGGTCGCCGTCACTGTCGGCTCGGAGGGCAAGGCGCAGCGGTGCCGCGAGCTCGGCGCCGACATCGTCATCAACTACCGCGAACAGGATTTCGCGGCCGAGCTCGCGGGCCAGGTGGATGTGATCCTCGACATCATGGGCGGCAGCTACCTGCCGCGGAACGTCGACGCGTTGGGCGTCGGCGGGCGGCTCGTCATCATCGGCATGCAGGGCGGCCTCACCGGAGAGGTGAACGTGGGCGCGCTCATCGGTAAGCGAGCGAGGGTGATCGGGCTCAACGTCCGCAACCGCCCTCTGACCGGGCCCGGTTCGAAGGCGGAGATCGTCGCCGCCGTGGCCGCGAACGAGTGGCCGTTCGTCGAGCGCGGGCTCATCGCCCCGGTGATCTCGGCGCGCCTGCCCCTCGCCGAAGCCGAGCAGGGACAGGCCCTACTCGAGTCGAAGGATTCCGTCGGCAAGGTCCTCCTCCTACCGCGGGAAGTCTGACGCCACCTGGCGATTCGCCTTCGGGCGCAACGTTCGTGTAACTTGTTGCTCGCCCGATGGGCACGCGGATGTAGCGCAGTGGTAGCGCATCACCTTGCCAAGGTGAGGGTCGCGGGTTCGAATCCCGTCATCCGCTCAAGAAGCCCCGGTCGCGTACGCGGCCGGGGCTTCAGCCATTTCTGCCGTACCGTGGAGTCATGATCGCCGACCTCGTCCGGAGCCTCCCCCGCTGGGACGATCTCTCCGCGCCGTGGGTCGCCGTGGTCGCCCTGTTCGTCGCCGGCGTCGCCATGTCCGACGGTGCCGCCGCCCTCGTCGGGATCGCCCTCGCCGTCGCCGTGGCCGCGCTCTGCCACGCCTGGTCGGATCGGGACGCGCAGGCACCGTCGGGACCGGCCACCGGACGCGAACCCGATCAACGACTCCGCGGCGCTTATCGCCGCAGTTCCATGCCCAACGGGGCCGGGCGGCCCCGTCGACCTCGAGCACCCGGCTTCGCCGCCTCCGCGGCGTAGCCCCCTCTCCCGGCACACGCCGCACACGCAGAACCCATCCCCTGCGCGTCGCGGTCCCTCGCGCGCGCTCTGCCTGTGAGGTGCTCCTTCATGCTCGATGTCGTCTACTACCCGATCTCCGCCGTCCTCTGGGCCTGGCACCGCGTCTTCGGCGCGGTCCTGGGCGCCGACAACGGCTTCGCCTGGGCCCTGTCCGTGGTGTTCCTGGTCTTCACCGTCCGCGCATTCCTGTTCTGGCCCGGCCTGGTCTCCGCACGGACCGGACGCCGGATGCAGAAGATGCGGCCACAGCTCGACGCGCTGCGCACCGAGCACGGCAAGGACACGCAGAAGCTCGCGGCGGAGATGCAGAAGCTGCAGCGCGAGCACGGCGTCCGGCCGCTGCTCGGCTGCCTGCCCGCCCTGGTGCAGATCCCGGTGTTCTTCGGGCTCTACCACGTGCTCCGCTCGTTCAACCGCACCGGAACCGGCGTCGGCCAGCTCGGCCTCACACCGGAACAGAACGCATCGACGGCGAACTACGTCTTCTCCGCGCACGACGTGCAGTCGTTCCTCAGCGCCCGCCTCTTCGGTGCCCCGATCTCCGTCTCTATGTCCAGCTCCGACACGGTGCTCGCGTCGTTCGGTCAGTTCGGCGGCGTGCCGAGTCTCGCGACCATCGCAGCCGTCGCGATCCCACTGATGCTGATCGCCTGCCTGGCGACGCATCTCAACGCTCGGTTCTCCCTGCGCCACCAGGTGACCGACACTCCGAACGCGATGCAGGCCGGCATGATGCGCAATCTGATGCTGTGGGTGATGCCCGTGGGCAGCATCATCGCCGGCCCGATCCTGCCGATCGCGATCCTGCTCTACTGGGTCGCGAACAACATCTGGACGTACGGGCAGCAGCACGCGGTCCACGCGATGCTCGGGCGCGAAGAGCAGGGGAGGGTCGCTGCGCTGAGGTAAGTCGCAGGCCAGGCCGCTGTCTCGCGGAGCTTGACGCCATCCTGCGGAACATGACGTCCGAACGCCGGCGAGCTCACCGCACGCGACCGGTCACTCCAGCAAGGCACCCGTCGCCGACATCGTGCCGCTGGCTTCATCCAGGGTCGCGGTGCACGTGAACGGTTTGGTCCCCACGTAACCGCCGAAGCTGTTCTTGGCGTTGACTGTGCCTGCGACGTCCCAGACGCGAGTCCCTCCGTCCCGTCGTTCGCTTCCCGAGGTGACGTCGCCGAACCTGGCACTCTCAGGGTCCTTCAACTGACCGCTTATCGACTCCTTGCACAGCGATATCGCCGTCTCCTTGTTCGCACGCGGCGGCGGAGAATCGTCGCTGACGATGACACCAATCGTCGCTGCTACCGCAAGGGTCGCGACAGCGCCTATACCGATCAGGATCGGAACACGGTCCCGACGTTCGCGAGCCCCTTCTGTGTTTGCGGAGGAAGGCGAATCCGCGGGGCCATCGCCGCACGCGTTCGCTCCCGCGTCGGAGGAGCCGGCCTTGGTGTGACCAGCTACGACGTCATCATCCATCACGCGATGGTACGCCCGAGTTACGCAACCGGATCCAGGTTTTCGCTCTGCTGACAGTACGTGAGCAACGGGCACTGAGTAGACACTTAGGGGGCGATTGTCCACTGCGCGCGCCTGGCTGCTAGCTTCCGAGCGTGAGCGAGAACACGCAGGCACCGTCGAATCAGAGCCCCGAGGGGGCGCTGAACGACCGCGTTCGTGCCGCCTACCGGGCGGTCACCGACGAGGCACGCGCCGAGAAGGTCGCGAAGCAGCACGCCCGCGGGAAGATGACCGCCCGCGAACGGGTAGCGCTGCTCGCGAACGGCGGGTTCCACGAGTTCGGCGCCCTCGCTGGGCCAGGCCCGGCGCAGCAGGGCGCCGCTCCCCTGGTCGCGCCCGGCGACGGCGTGGTGACCGGCATCGGTTACATCGACGGGCGTCCCGCGGCGATCGCGGCCTTCGACTTCACCGTGCTCGGCGGTAGCAACGGCGCCACCGGCATGGCGAAGCTCGACCGGTGCGCCGAGCGCGCCCTGCTCGACGGCATCCCTCTCGTCATGCTCATGGACGGTGGCGGCCACCGCATGCAGGAGGCGCTCGACTCGCGGCTCGCCGCACCGGGATCGAAGCTGCTGCTACGGCTGGCCGACCTGTCCGGCCACGTGCCGCTCGTCGCCGCGATGATGGGCCCGGGCTTCGGCGCGCCCGCGAACATCTCGGCGTGCTGCGACTTCGTCACCATCGTGCGCGGCATGGGCACCATCGGGATCTCGTCGGCGCCGCTGGTTCAGGCCGCGACGGGCGAGAACCTCACCAACGACGAGATCGGCGGCGCCGACCTGCAGGCCGAGCGCGGCGTGGTCGACGTGGTGACCGATACCGAACAGGAAGCGGTGGACGCGATCCGCGCCTTCCTCAGCTACCTCCCGGCCTCCGCCGCCGACGAGCCGTTGATCTCGGCCGGCCCGTACGAGCCCGGGGACACCGCGGACGGGATCGACACAATGGTGCCGTCGTCGATGCGGCAGGCCTACGACGTGGTGGACGTCATCGAGGCGATCGCGGACGTCGACACGGTCTTCGAGCTCAAGCGCGTTCACGCGCGGAACATCGTGACCGCCTTCGCGCGGATCGACGGCCGCCCGGTGGGCGTGGTCGCCAACCAGCCGCGCTTCCACGCCGGCGCTCTCGATGCGAACGCGTGCGAGAAGGCGGCGCACTTCATCGCCGTATGCGACACCTTCGGGCTGCCGCTGCTGATCCTCATCGACCTGCCCGGTTTTCTGGTCGGCGCGGGCGCCGAGGAGACGAACCTCGTGCGGCGCAGCGCCCGTCTGGGTTACGAGTTGGCGGCGGCGACGGTCCCGCGCTTCGTCATCGTCACCCGTAAGGCCTACGGCGCGGCGTACATCGCGATGGGCGGCGGCCGCAGCATCGAGGCCGATCTCTCCTTGGCGTGGCCCACCGCGGAGATCTGTGCGATCCCCATCGAGAGCGCGGTCGACCTCGCGTTCCGCTCGCAGTACGAGGCGGCGCCCGATCCGGCGAAGGCGCGCGGCGATCTCATCACGCTGTTCCAGGCGAACGTCGATCCGCTGCTCGCGGCCGACGGTTTCGGCATCGACGACGTGGTGCTCCCGTCGGCGACGCGGCCGATGCTCGCGGAGGCGCTGGGCCGGGTTCGGCGGCGCCCGCCGCGGGTGCCGCAGAAGCGCCGCTCGATCTCCCCGATCTAGGTGCGACGGTGCCGGCGTACCGCGTCGGTGTTGGAGCAGCGGGGCGAGCAGTAGGACTGCCGCCCACCGCGACTGGTGTCCGCGAAGACCCGGCCGCAGCCGGCGCGGGCACAGGCTCCGAGGCGCGCGCCCTCGGCCTCGGTGGTGAAGACCGCGAGCCCGCCGGCGGTGACCGCCTTGACCCGGCCGAGCAAAGATTCCGTCTCCGGCGTGAAGTGCAGGTGCGGCCGCCAGTCGTCGTGCGCGGTGAGGTAGATGCCGGCGGTCCCCGCGTCGAGGAGACTGTTCACCGCAGCGCAGCGCTCGTCGACGGTCGAGGTGAGAAAAGGCGCACGAAGGAGGTTCGCCCAGTCGCCGAGCCCGGCGGTCGTCGCGGAATCCAGTTCGATGCGCCGGATCTCGTGCTCGCGCAGAACCTCGGCGACGCGATCCTCGGCCCACTCCCCGTCGACCCGGAGATTCACCAGGTCGACGGAGAGCCGCACCCCGGTCATGTTGTCGTGGTCGAACTGCACGCGTCGATCATCCCGCCTGCGCGACGATCCCGAGCTGCGACACGGGTACTTCGACGGTGCGGCCGACCAACTTGATCTTGCGGGCCCCGCACGAGCACCGTTGGTACACGACCACACCTTCGCTCGTCGGGTGGTGCGATTCGGTGACCCAGGCGTGCGGCTGCGTCTCGATCTCGTTCATGGTCTCGAGCGTGCGACCTGTTCATTCGACGTTTCAACCATTACAGTGCGCCGCAGCGCCACCGCGCCGTTCGGCGTACCCTAGGGGGGTATAGTTCGCGCGACACAGACGGAAGGGCGGTCACGACGATGAATCCACTGGCGACGATCGGCGCGTTCGTGGCCGGCCTGGCCGTGGTCTTCGTCGTCGCGTTCGCGGTGGGCTCCGCCGCCGACCCGTCGCCCGACGGCACGACGCCCCACGCCCCGTCCGCCGTTCCGGCGCCGCCCGCGGGCGCACCGACGATCCCGGACGGGGGCCACGATGGCCACTGAGACCCGCCCGGACGACACCGTCGTCGACCTCGCCATCGAGGGGATGACCTGCGCTTCGTGTGCGAACCGCATCGAGCGCAAGCTCAACAAGCTCGACGGGGTGCACGCCACGGTCAACTTCGCCACGGAGAAGGCGCATGTCACCGCTCCGCGGGGGACCGACACCGCGGTGCTGATCGGCACCGTCGAGCAGGCCGGCTACTCCGCGCACGTGCCCGCGCCGCCGGGCTGTGAGGACGGCGACGAGCCGGACGGGCGTACGCACGAGCCCACCGATGCGCTGCGCCGCCGTCTACTGATCAGCGCTGCCCTCACGGTCCCGGTGATCGCCATGGCGATGATTCCCGCGCTGCAGTTCGACTACTGGCAGTGGCTCTCGCTGACCCTGGCCTCGCCCGTCGTGGTGTGGGGAGCGCTCCCCTTCCACCGTGCCGCGTGGACCAACCTCCGGCACGGCACCGCCACCATGGACACGCTCGTCTCGATCGGGGTGCTGGCGGCGTTCGGCTGGTCGGTCTACGCCCTGTTCTGGGGCTCGGCGGGCGTCACCGGCATGAGGCACCCGTTCACGTTCACCATCGAGCGGATGGACGGCGCCGGCAGCATTTACCTCGAGGCGGCCGCGGGGGTGACCACGTTCATCCTGGCCGGGCGCTACTTCGAGGCGAAGAGCAAGCGCCGGGCCGGCGCCGCACTGCGGGCCCTGCTCGAACTGGGCGCCAAGAACGCGACCGTGCTGCGCGACGGTGTCGAATCGCTGGTGCCGATCGGCGAGCTCGCCGTCGGCGACGAGTTCGTCGTCCGCCCCGGCGAGAAGATCGCGACCGACGGCGTCGTCGTCTCGGGACAATCGGCGGTGGACGCCTCGATGCTCACCGGCGAGGCGGTGCCGGTCGAGGTGCGCGCCGGCGACGCCGTGACGGGCGCGACGGTCAACGCGGGCGGCCGTCTCGTGGTGCGCGCCACCCGCGTCGGCGCCGACACCCAGCTCGCCCACATGGGTCGCCTCGTCGAGGATGCGCAGGCCGGCAAGGCCGCCGCGCAACGCCTTGCCGACCGCATCTCCAGCGTCTTCGTGCCGATCGTCATCGCGATCGCGGTCGGCTCTCTGGGCTTCTGGCTGGGCGCGGGACAACCCGCCTCCATGGCGCTCACCGCCGCCGTCTCGGTCCTGATCATCGCCTGCCCGTGCGCACTCGGCCTCGCCACGCCCACGGCCCTGCTGGTCGGGACCGGCCGCGGCGCCCAACTCGGCATCCTGATCAAGGGCCCAGAGGCACTCGAACACACCCGCAGGATCGACACCGTCGTCCTCGACAAGACCGGCACGATCACCTCGGGCGTGATGACCCTGCAGGCCGTCCACGCGGCCGCGGGTGAGTCCGCCGACGAGGTACTGGCCGTCGCCGCCGCGCTCGAGGCGGCGTCCGAGCACCCCATCGCCCGCGCCGTCGTCCGGGCCGCACCCGCACCGCTCGGTGCCGTCGAGCACTTCGCCGCCGTGCCCGGCCTGGGAGTCCGCGGCGGTTCCGGCGGGCGCACCGTCGCCGTCGGGCGGCCGAGCCTGCTCGACGAGGACGCGATGCCGTTGCCCGACGACCTGCGCGCCGCCTTCGACGAGGCCCAGCACCGGGGCCAGACGCCGATCGCCGTCGGCTGGGACGGCGCCGCCCGCGGCGTGCTCGTCGTGTCCGACGAGATCAAGCCCACCTCGCGTGAGGCCGTAGCCCGGCTCCGCGACCTGGGGCTGCGTCCCTTGATGCTGACCGGCGACAACGAGCCCGCCGCCCGATTCATCGCCGCGCAGGTCGGGATCGACGACGTCGTGGCTGAGGTGCTGCCCGAGCGGAAGGTGGGCACCGTGCGAGCGCTGCAGGCGGACGGTCGCGCCGTGGCGATGGTCGGCGACGGCGTCAACGACGCGGCCGCACTCGCGACGGCCGACCTCGGCGTCGCGATGGGCACCGGCACCGACGCCGCGATCGAGGCGGCCGACCTCACGCTGGTCAACGGCGATCTGCGGACCGTGGTGGATGCGATCCGGCTCGCGCGGCGCACGCTGAGCACGATCAAGGCGAACCTGTTCTGGGCGTTCGCGTACAACGTGGCGGCACTGCCTCTCGCCGCCGCCGGGCTCCTCAACCCGATGCTGGCGGGCGCCGCAATGGCCCTGTCCTCCGTCTTCGTGGTCAGCAACAGCCTGCGACTGCGGAGCTTCCGCCCCGAGAAGGGATACTGATCGTCATGACCACCGACACGGGCCACGAGCACCATCACGGCTACATGTCCGACAAGGACGAGTACCTCAAGCGGCTGCGCCGCATCGAGGGGCAGGCCCGCGGGCTGCAACGGATGGTCGAGGAGGAGAAGTACTGCATCGACATCCTCACCCAGGTCTCGGCCATGACCAAGGCGCTGCAGGCCGTCGGCCTGGGACTGCTCGAGGACCACATGAGCCACTGCGTGGTGGACGCGGCACGCTCGGGTGACGAGGAGGAGACCGCGGCGAAGATCAAGGAGGCCGCAGACGCCATCGCCCGGTTCACGCGCTGAACCACTGCGGCAGAACGGGCCGCAGATCCCGACGTGGGAAAGTGCGAAACCCGGTTCCCCGGAGCACCACGTTCCCGTACAGTGACTGGTGTCAGCGAAGTGAGATCCGTCTCACACTCCGGCACCCTCACCCATGCACCCGCCCGGCCCACACATCACCGGGCGGGTGTTGGTGTGTTCGGGGGCTTCAGCGCACGTCGGCCGACGCGAAACGCGAGAGCGCCAGCAGGCGCGACGTCGCGCGGAGGTACTTCTTGCGGTAGCCGCCGGCCAGCATCTCGGGCGTGAAGATCTCGTCGAGCTTGGCCCCGGAGACCAGCACCGGGATACCGGCGTCGTAGAGACGATCGGCGAGCACCACGATCCGCAGCGCGACGGTCTGGTTCTCCGCGGGGTGCACACCACTGATGCACACCTTGGAGATCCCCTCGACGAGCTGCTTGTAGCGCGAGGGGTGCAGCTTCGACAGGTGCTCGGAGAGCGCGTCGAAGGTGTCGAGCGTGGCCGTCGGGTCCGCCTCGGCGATCGCCGTCAGCTCCTCGTCGGTGAGCGGGTCCGGCGCGGGCGGCAGGTCGCGGTGCCGGTAGTCGGGGCCGTCGACGCGCACGGACTGGAACACCGAGCTCAGCTTGTTGATCTCGCGCAGGAAGTCCTGCGCGGCGAAGCGGCCCTCGCCGAGCTGCCCCGGCAGGGTGTTCGACGTGGCGACGATGGACACGCCGCGCGCCGCGAGCTCGGTCAGCAGCCGCGACATCACCATCGTGTCGCCCGGGTCGTCGAGCTCGAACTCGTCGATGCAGAGGACGCTGTGGTCGGCGAGGTACTCCACGCACTGGTTGAAGCCGAGCGCGCCCACCAGGTGGGTGTACTCGACGAAGGTGCCGAAGGACTTCGGCGACGGGACGCTGTGGAAGATCGACGCCAGCAGGTGGGTCTTGCCGACGCCGAAGCCGCCGTCCAGGTACAGGCCCACGCCGTGCGGCGGGGTGCTCTTGCGGCCGAACAGGCCCTTCTTGGTGCGCTGCTTGGTCAGCTTGATGACATCGGCGACGAAGGCGCGTCCCGTCTGCACCGCGGCGGCCTGGGTCGGCTCGTTGGGATCGGGGATGTAGCTGTCGAAGCTGACCTCGCTGAACATCTCCGGCGGAACGAGTTGCTCCACCATCTGCTCCGGCGTCACCGTCGGGTTGCGATCCACGAGATGCAGCGTCATGACTGGAGATCATATCCAGTGGTCGGCGCGGTCGAAAATCTCGCGCTACCGTCCCTGCATGATCAAGGACCTCCCCGCGGACGATGCGGCCCTCGCCCTCGCCTACGCCCACCCCGTCGCGGAGGGCCGCGCTTACGTCCGCGCGAACATGATCAGTTCGCTCGACGGGTCCGCGACGGCGGCCGGACGCTCCGGCGGCCTCGGCGCGCAGGGCGATCACCGGGTCTTCGGTGCGATGCGCGCCGCGACCGACGCCGTGCTGGTCGGAGCGGCCACGGTGCGCGACGAGGACTACGGCACGCCGGAGCATCCGGCGCTCGCCGTCGTGACGCGCGGAACGCTCGACCGCACCCCGCGCCTGTACCCGCCCGGTGGGCCGGAGCCGATCGTGTACTCGGGCAACGGCGCATCGGTCGACCTCGCCGAGGTGCTGAAGGACCTCTACGCCCATGGCCACCGCCGGGTGCTCGCCGAGGGCGGCCCCGGGATGCTCGGAGCCCTGCTCGCGCAGGGCCTGGTCGACGAGCTGTGCCTGACGTTGTCCCCGGTGCTCGTCGGGGGCAGCGGCAAGCGCATCGTGACGGGCCCCGACCTGCCGCTCGATCGCCTCCACCGACGCCACGTGTTCGGTGACGACGAGGGCTACCTCTACACCCGCTGGGCGCGCTGAAGCGGGCCCACCGCGGGCGTGGTTACTGTGAACGGCATGCCCCACGCGCGCACCCGAGCACTCGCGACCGCCGGTCTCGCAGTCGGAGCGATCCTGGTTCTGCCCGCCTGCGCACCGGTTCCGGCACCCACCCCCGACTACGTGACGGACTTCGGGAAGGGTGGCGGTGCCGCCCCGGGCTCGCCGGAGGCGCCGAAGGGGCCGGAGTGGAAGGCCTCCGCGAAGGACCCGCTCGCCTGGCAGGACTGCACGAGCCGGCTCGCCTCCCGCTACGGCACCCCGCCGGCGGCCAACGCCACCCTGCAGTGCGCCACGCTGACGGTGCCCGTCGGCGGCGCGCAGGTGCCGCTGCGCCTGTCGGTGACCCGGGCGAAGGTCCCCGGCACCCCGGACGCCGCGGCTCCGCTGGTCCTCGTCGGCGGCACCGAGTTCACGGGGCAGCGCGCCGTCGCGACCCTCGCCTCCGGCGACAGCCCACTGCTGGCGAACCGGCCGGTGGTCGCAGTCGAGCGCCGGGGCATCGGCGCCTCGGGCGCTCTCGGGTGCCGCACCGTCGAGGACCAGGCGGTCCTGCGCAGCGGCGGCGACCCCGGCCCGGACGTCGGCCGGCGCATCGCCGCGATCGGCGACGCCGCGCAACGGGCCGCCACCGCCTGTGGTGACGTCTACGAGTCGACGATCGCCGACTACACCGCCACCGCCGCGGCCGAGGACCTCGAGGCGCTGCGCACCGCATGGAACGTGCCCACGCTGGGCCTGCTCGCCGTCGGCGACGGCTCCACCACCGCCCTCGCGTACGCGGCGCAGCACCCGAAGCAGGTGGCACGGCTCGTGCTCGACTCCCCCGTCCGGTACGGCGGCACGGAGCTGCAGCGCGCCGAGGACGCCGCCCGGGGCACGTCGGCCACCATCGACGCCCTCGCCGCGCAGTGCGGCCCCGGGTGCGCGCTGGGCGCGGATCCGGCGGCCGCGATCCGCGGGATCATCGACGACGCCGCGGCCGGCCGGCTGGGGCCGTTCACCGACGTCGACGTCCGACGGGCCGTGGTGCTCACCCTGGGGATCGGCGCGGGCGACCGCGATGCGCGCATCTCCCGGCTGGCGACCGCCCTGCAGGGCGCCCGCACCGGCGACGCCGCACCGCTGCGCGCTCTCCTGCGCTCCGCCGACGAAGCGCTCGGCACGGACGGACAGTTCATCGCCCGCTGTTCGGACGCCTCGACGAAGGCATCTCCCGATCAGATCGCCGCTTCGGCCCGCACGTGGGGCCCGGAGTTCCGGCTCGGCGCGGCCGCCGCGCTCGAGCTCGGCGCGTGCGCCGCGTGGCCGACGATGCCGGAACCGCCGAAGCTCGCCGAACTCGACGTGAAGTCGGTGGTCGCGACCTCCGCCGCCGACCCGCTCACCGCGCGGACCGCGCTCGACACCCTGACCGGGCAGCTCACCGTCGTCGGCGCGCAGCCCTCGCAGGTCACCTGGGGCGGCATCGGCGACGGCGCCCTGATCCGCTCCTCCTGCGTGCAGAAGTCGGTGATCGGCTACCTGGACCGGCTCGACGCACCGTCGACCCGCGCCTGCCCGGCATGACCCCGGCGGGCCTCCCCTGGCCCGCAGCGCCGTTGGGTACGGTTTAGCGGTGTCGTCAGTCGCCCTCGCTCGGATGAAGTCCGACCCCGCGCTCGTGGTCAAGGCCATTCTCTGGCCCCTCGCCCTGCTCACACTGCTGCAGCGGCTGATCATCCTGGTCCCGAACGGGAACAAGACGGACGACTTCACCACGGTGTACGCGGCCGCGGTGCGCTTCCTGCGGCACGAGGCCGTCTACACCGAGAACTACGACACCGTCGATCCGCACTACCTGTACGCGCCGTCGGGCACGCTGCTCATGGCCCCGTTCGGGTACTTCGACCCGCAGACCGCCCGGTACATCTTCGTGGGGCTCAGCGCCGCCGCGCTGCTCGTGGCGCTCTACATCTTGATCCGGATGTTCGGCTACGGGCTCACGTCCCTCGTGGCGCCGGTCGTGCTGTTCTTCGCGGTGACCACCGAGGCCGTGACCAGCACGCTGGTCTACACGAACTTCAACTGCTTCGTCCTGCTGGCCGAGGTCGCCGCGATGGCGCTGCTGCTCAAGAACAAGGCGTTGTGGGCGGGCATCCCGCTCGGGCTCTCCTTCGCCGTCAAGCCCCTGCTGGCCGTGATGCTCCTGCTCATCGTCCTCAACCGGCGGTGGTGGAAGGCGTTGATCACCGCGGTCGGCATTCCCCTGGTGCTGCTGGGCGCGGGCATGCTGCTCTCGGCGGACCGCACCGAGTACTTCGACAAGACCCTGCCGTACCTGGGCGAGGCGCGCGACTACTACAACAGCTCCATCGCCGGGAACGCGAAGTACTTCGGCCTGCCGGAGTGGCTCGAGCTCCTCCTCCGCGCCGCCGTGGTGATCATGGCCGCGGTCACGCTGTGGCTGCTGTGGAAGTACTACCGCACGAATAACGAGCTGCTCTGGCTCGCGACCTCTACCGGCACGCTCCTGACCATGTCCTGGCTCGTCGGTTCGCTGGGGCAGGGCTACTACTCGATGCTGCTGTTCCCCATGCTGATGACGGTGGTCTACCGCAGCTCGGTGATGGGCAACTGGGTGTCCTGGGTCGCCGTGTACGGCTTCCTCAGTTACGACACCTGGCTCTCGGGCAAATGGCCCGCATTCGGACGCTCGCTGGCCTATCTCAAGTGCACGCTCGGCTGGTCCCTGCTGATCATCGTGCCGTTCTGCGTGCTCCTCTTCCGGTACCTCGATGCGAGGGCGGAGAAGCGCCTCGAGGACGGCATCGACCGCCCGCTGCCACCCGCCGAGGAACCGGGCAAACACGAACTGGCACCAACCGCCGTACAGGGTTAGCGTGGAGTCATGACTGACCCCAAGCCCAAGCTGGAACTGAGCGATTCGGAGTGGCGTCAGCGCCTCACCGCCCCCGAATACCGCGTTCTGCGCCAAGCGGGCACCGAGGCGCCGTTCACCGGCGAGTACACCGATACCAAGACCACCGGCGTCTACCGCTGCCGCGCCTGCGGCGAGGAGTTGTTCCGCTCGGACGCCAAGTTCGAATCCCACTGCGGCTGGCCGTCGTTCTTCTCCCCGCTCGCGGGCGAGAAGATCATCGAGCGCGTCGACAACTCGCTGGGCATGCGCCGTGTCGAGGTGCTCTGCGCCAACTGCGAGAGCCACCTCGGCCACGTCTTCGAGGGCGAGGGCTACGACACCCCCACCGATCTGCGGTACTGCATCAACTCGATCTCGATGCGCCTGGAGCCCGACGCGGACGACGCCGCCGCCACGGAGTGACGGCCGCCGGGCCCCCGGCGACGGGGGTCACGGCAGCGCGGTGACCAGATCCCGCACGGGCACCCGCGGCCCGGAGAAGAACGGCGTCTCCTCGCGGGTGTGCCGACGGGCATCGGTGGCCCGCAGGTCCCGCATGAGGTCGACGATGCGATGCATCTCCGGCGCCTCGAACGCCAGCAACCACTCGTAATCGCCCAGCGCGAATGCCGGCACGGTGTTCGCGCGCACGTCCGGGTAACCGCGCGCGGCGCGGCCGTGGTCGGCCAGCATCTTGCGGCGCTCCTCGTCGGGCAGCAGGTACCACTCGAGGCTGCGCACGAACGGGTACACGCAGATGTACGCGCCCGGGTCCTCACCCGCCAGGAACGCCGGGATGTGGCTCTTGTTGAACTCCGCCGGCCGGTGCAGCGCCGAGTTCGACCACACCGGGCGGCTCGCCCGGCCCAGCGCGGTGGTGCGCCGGAAGTCGTTGTACGCGGCCTGCAGATCCTCGAGCTTCTCCGCGTGCCACCAGATCATGTAGTCGGCGTCGGCGCGCATGCCCGCGACGTTGTAGACGCCGCGCACGACCAGATCCCCCTCCTGGATCTTCGCGAGGAACTCCTCGGCCTCGGTGGCCGCCGCCGCCCGCTGCGCATCGTCACCCAACTCCCCCGGCGAGATCGAGAACACCGAGAACATGAGGTAGCGAACGGTCGAATTGAGCTCCGCGTAATCCAGTTTGGCCATGACCCGATCGTAGTCCCGCGCGTGGGACGGGCTCAGGACAGGTCGGCCAGCACCCGCTGCGCCGCAGCCTCCGCACGGGCGATGCACGCCGGCACTCCGACGCCGTCGAAGTAGGCGCCGGCGAGCGCCAGGCCCTTCGGCGTGGCCGCCTCGATCGCCGCGAGCGTCTCGCGGTGCCCCGGCAGGTACACGGGGATGCCCTCGTACCACCGCTGCACGTGAGCGGCGGTCGGTTCGGCGGTCACGCCGAGCACGTAGGCCAGATCATCGCGCGCCGCCGCGATCAACCCGGCGTCGACGTCGTCGACGATCCTGCTCACGCCGAGGCGGCCGAACGACAGCCGCACCGTCCCACCCGGCAGGTGATCCCACTTGCGACCGGAGAGGGTGAGCGCCTTCGCGCTGACCTGCTCGCGACTGGCCATGAGCACGCCGGACAGGTCCGGCAGCTCGGTCCCCTCCGGCAGGCGCAGCGTCACGAGGGCGGAGCTGGCCGCCGGGATCGCGCCCACGGCGGCACCCAGGTCGGGCAGGCTCAGCCCGACGAGGCGCCCCACCTGCGGGGCGGGGACCGCGAGCACGACCGCGTCGAACATCGAACAGCGCAGGCTCCAGCCCGGACGCACCTCCGGCACGGGCGCGCCGAGCATGATGCGATCACCGAGCCGCTCGGCCAGCGCATCGAGCAGCTGCTGGTAGCCGCCGCGGAAGGCACCGAACACCGGGGTGTCGACGGGCCGGCCGAGCACATCCCGCACGGCCTCGCCGAGCGACGGCGCGCCCTCGTCCAGGCGCGCGGCGAGCGCGGGCAGCGCGGCGCGGACCGAGACGTCGTCCGCGTGCGCGGCGAACACACCGGCGACCATCGGATCGACGCTGCGCTCGACCACCTCGTCGCCGAGGCGCGAGCGGACCAGTGCCCCGATGGAAGCATCCGCGCCGGCGTTCCAGCGCAACGGGATCCGCACCTCGTCGGCGTCCCCGGGGACGCCCATCAGGGTCCGGCCGAATCCGCCGCGCAGGGCACCGTCGGCGAACAGGGCCGGGCGCCGCCCGGCGGGCTCGACGAGTTCGTCGGTCAGGCCGAGCTCGGCCGCGAGGTCGAGGACCTCGGGACGGCGACGGACGAAGGCCTCGGCACCCACGTCGAGGCGGTCGCCACCGATCTCCTCCGAGCGCAGTTTCCCGCCGACGCGATTGCCCGATTCGAAGACGGTGACGCGCACGCCCGCCTGCTGCAGCCGCAGTGCCGCTACCAGCCCGGAGATGCCCGCCCCGACGACGGCGACATTGCTCATAGGGCGTGCACCAGCTCGACGACGCGCGTCAGCACGTCGGGATCGGTGGAGGGCAGGACGCCGTGCCCGAGGTTGAAGACGTGCCCCGTCGCACCGGTGGCGAGAGCGGCGTCGGCGTCGGCGACGACGCGCCGGACCTGCGCCTCGACGGTGTCCCGATCGGCCATGAGGGTGGCGGGATCCAGGTTGCCCTGCAGCGCCTTCCCGGGCCCGACGCGGCGGGCGGCCACCTCGAGCGGAACGCGCCAGTCCACGCCGACCACGTCCGCGCCGGCCTCACCCATGGCGCCGAGCAACTCGCCGGTCCCGACCCCGAAATGGAAGGCGGGCAGGGCGGGCGCGCTCTCGCGCAGGGCGGCGAAGACCTTGGCGGAGTGCGGCTGGACGTACTCGCGGTAGTCGACGAGCGAGAGCGCTCCGGCCCAGGAGTCGAAGAGCTGGAAGGCCTGCGCGCCCGCGTCCGCCTGCACGCGCAGGAAGGTGATCGCGATGTCGGCGAGAGCGTCGAGGAGGGCGTGCCAGGTCTCGGGCTCGGAGTACATCAGCGCCTTGGTGCGCTCGTGGTTGCGGCTCGGGCCGCCCTCCACCAGGTAGGAGGCGAGGGTGAACGGCGCACCGGCGAAGCCGATGAGCGCGACCCCGGCGGGCAGTTCGCCGCGAAGCATCCGGACGGCCTCCGCGATCGGCTCGACCTGTGCCACGTCGAGCCGCGGCATCGCCGCGACGGCGGCCGCGTCCCGGATCGGCTGCTCGATGACGGGGCCGATGCCGCTCACGATGTCGAGATCGATCCCCGCCGCCTTGAGCGGAACGACGATGTCGGAGAACAGGATCGCGGCGTCGGTGCGATGCCGGCGGACCGGCTGCAGCGTGATCTCGGTGACCAGGTCGGGGCGGAAGCACGACTGCAGCATGCCGACGCCCTCCCGCACCTTCCGGTACTCGGGCAGCGAGCGCCCGGCCTGCCGCATGAACCACACCGGACGGTGTGAGGGGGTGCGCCCCGCCGCTGCATCGAGCAACGGATACGCCGTCGCGTCGGCCGTCGTCGATCGATCCTCGGTACTCATCGCCAACGATCATGTCATGACCTCCGCGCCCGGAGGCCGAGGCCTGCGGCGCGCCTCCGCCGGGAGCGCCGCCCGAGCGGCTACGGTCACGGTTTGTGAGCCAACCAGGAACGGGTGACGAGACGGCGGGAGCGCGCGGCGCCGAGCCGGAGTCCTTCCGCGTCGCCGTCGAGTCCCTGCACACGGCGACGGTCCGCCCCGAGATCGAGATCGGCAGCATCCGGCCGCCCCAGCGGCTGGCCCCCTTCAGTTACGCCCTCGGCGCCGAGGTGCGCGCACCCGAGACCGACGTCGTGCCCGAGCACTCCGACGGGGAGACCTTCGGCCGGCTGATCCTGCTGCACGACCCCCACGGCCACGAGGCGTGGAACGGCCTGATGCGGCTCGTCGCCTACGTCCAGTCCGAGGTCGACGAGTCGCTGGCGTCGGATCCGTTGCTGCCCGAGGTCGCGTGGAGCTGGCTGACCGACGCCCTCGCCGACCGCGGCCAGGAGGTGACCGCCCTGGGCGGCACCGTCACGGCCACCGCGTCCGTGCGTTACGGCGATATCGCCGGCCCTCCGCGCGCGCACCAGCTGGAGCTGCGGGCCTCGTGGACTCCCCTCGGCGACGACCTGTCCGGGCACGTCGAGGCCTTCTGCGCGGTACTCGAGACCGCCGCCGGACTCCCCCCGGCCGGCACCACCCGGCTCGGCCCGGCGTAGGCGCGCCCGTGGGCAAGGCCTCGTCGGAACCGGTTCCCGGTATTCCGCTCACCGAACCCGCCGGGGGCGTCCCGGAGCCGCTGACCACTGTCGAAGAGTTCGCCGACTGCGCCGCCGCGCTGCGTCGTGGCACGGGTCCGATCGCGGTGGACACCGAGCGGGCGTCGGGCTTCACCTACTCCTCCCGCGCCTACCTGATCCAGATCAAGCGCACCGGCTCCGGCCTGTTCCTGCTCGACCCGATCCACGAACCGGAGGGCCTCGCTCCGGTGATCGAGGCGATGCGGGGCGTCGAGTGGGTCCTGCACGCGGCCGATCAGGACCTGCCGTGCCTGCGCGACGACGGCTTCGAGTGCGATGCGCTCTTCGACACCGAGCTCGCCGGACGGCTGCTGGGCGCGCCGCGCGTCAATCTCGCGGCGATGACCTCGGAGTACACCGGGTACGCGCTGGCCAAGGGCCACGGCGCCGCGGACTGGAGCACCCGCCCCCTGCCGCACGAGTGGCTCAACTACGCGGCCCTCGACGTCGAGGTGCTGGTGGACCTGCGGGACGAGGCGCACGAACGGCTCGAGGACGCGGGCAAGCTCGAATGGGCGCTCGAGGAGTTCGAGTACGAGCGCACGCGGCCCGATCCGGCGCCCAAGCCGGATCCGTGGCGCCGCGTGTCCGGGCTGAGCACCCTGCGCAACCGGCGCCAGCTGGCCCGCGCGCGGGAGCTGTGGCTCGCCCGGGACGAAATGGCCGAACAGCGCAACGTCGCGCCCGGCCGTACCCTCCCGGACGCCGCGATCGTCAACGCGGCGGCGAAGAACCCCACCACGGAGGCGGAGCTCACGGCGCTGCCCGTGTTCGGCGGCCCGCGCATGCGACGCTCGGCCAAGCGGTGGCTCGGCGCGATCCAGCGGGCCAACGCGCTCCCCGACTCACAGCTGCCGCCGCTGCACGGCCCCCGCAACGGGGTTCCGGCGAACAACCGCTGGTCCAAGTCGAATCCCGAGGCGGCCGAGCGGCTCGCGAAGGTCCGGGCCGCCCTGACCGAGATCTCCGACGAGGTCGCGGTACCGGTCGAGAACCTGCTGCCGACCGACGCGGTCCGGCAGCTGTGCTGGGACGGCACGGCCCGCGGCGCGGCGGCCGTCGACGATGCGCTCGCCGCATCGGGCGCGCGGGACTGGCAGCGCCGCCTGACGGTGACCGCCGTCGCGGACGCCCTCGACGCCGCGTAGCGCGGAGCCCTCCTCGCCTGCGCCCCTCGGGGACGCGGGCCTCTCAGGAGACGCGTCGGCGTCGGCTCAGCGGACCTGCTCCGGCGCCGCCGCGGGCTCCTTCTCCACCGCGACGCTCACGTGCGCGCACGCCGTGGCCCAACCGGTGATGCGGAAGGCGATCTCCGCCGGGGTGAGGCCGAGGCCGGTGAGGATCTCACCGCGGGAGGCGTGATCGAGGAACTTCTGATCGATGCCGAGGACCCGGGTGGGCACGTCGATCTCCGCGCGCTGCAGGGCCGCCGTCACCGCCGCGCCGACGCCGCCGGCCACGCCGTTGTCCTCGAGCGTGACCACGAGCTGATGCGTGCGGGCCAGGTCGACGACCGAGCCCGGGACCGGCAGGACCCAGCGAGGGTCGACGACCGTCGCAGAGATGCCCTGATCACGCAGGCGGGTGGCGACGTCGACCGCGGTGTGCGCGAAGGGGCCCACGGCGACGATGAGCACGTCCGCGCCGGCGGGATCACTCTCGACGAGCACGTCGGCACCGTCGGAGAGCCGGCGTGCGGGTTCCAGATCGGCGGGCACCGCCCCCTTGGGGTAGCGCAGGAGGGTGGGCGCGTCGTCGACGGCGAGCGCCTCGGCGAACTCCTCGCGCAGCCGGGCGGCGTCGCGCGGGACCGCGACGCGCAGGCCCGGGACGATCGAGGCGAGCGACAGGTCCCACATGCCGTGGTGGCTGGCGCCGTCGGGCCCGGTGACGCCGGAGCGGTCGAGCACGATGGTCACGCCCTGCCCCAGCAGCGCGACGTCCATCAGCAGCTGGTCGAAGGCGCGGTTGAGGAAGGTGGCGTAGAGCGCGACGACCGGGTGCATCCCGCCGAGCGCGAGTCCGGCCGCGGAGGTGAGGGCGTGCTGCTCGGCGATGCCCACGTCGTACATGCGGTCGGGGAACTTGCGGCCGAAGTCCGCGACGCCCGTGGGCTCGGCCATGGCGCCGGTGATGGCGACGACGTCGGAGCGCTGCTCGCCGTGCGCGACCAACTCCTCCGCGAACACCGAGGTCCAGTCGCGGGCCCCGCCGCCTCCGCCGGTCGGGAGGCCGGTGGCGGGGTCGATCACGGCGACCGAATGCATCTGATCGGCCTCGTTGTTCTCCGCGTGCTCGTAACCGTTGCCCTTGCGGGTGATGGCGTGCACCACGACGGGGCCGCCGAAGTCCTTGGCGCGCCGCAGCGCGGCCTCGAGGGCCTCCTCGTCGTGCCCGTCGATGGGACCGATGTACTTGAGGCCGAGATCGGCGAACAGGGCCTGCGGGCTCACCATGTCCTTGATGCCGGCCTTCATGCCGTGCAGGAACGAGTAGGCGGGCTCGCCGAGGACGGGCATGCGGCGCAGCCGGGCGCGGGCCTCACCGAGCAGTCGCTCGTACTCGGGCTGCGTGCGCAGGCCCGTGAGCCGGTTGGCGAGTCCACCGATGGTGGGCGCGTAGGAGCGACCGTTGTCGTTGACCACGATGACGACGGGCCGCTCCGAGGCGGCGATGTTGTTGAGCGCCTCCCAGCACATGCCGCCGGTGAGGGCGCCGTCGCCGACCACGGCGACGACGGTGCGCTGCTCGCCCTTGAGCGCGAAGGCCTTCGCGAGGCCGTCGGCGTAGCTCAGGGCGGCGGAGGCGTGCGAGGACTCGACCCAGTCGTGCTCGGACTCGGCGCGGCACGGGTACCCGGACAGCCCGCCGGCCTGCCGCAGCGTGTCGAAGGCGTCGCGGCGCCCCGTGAGGATCTTGTGCACGTAGGCCTGGTGGCCCGTGTCGAAGAGCACCGGATCGGTCGGCGAGTCGAAGACCCGGTGGATCGCCATCGTGAGCTCCACCACGCCGAGGTTGGGTCCGAGGTGCCCGCCGGTCGCCGCGACCTTCTCCACGAGGAAGTCGCGGATCTCCCCGGCCAGCGCCGTGAGCTGGTCCTGATCCAGCCGACGCAGGTCGCGTGGGGTGTCGATGGTGCGCAGCAGGTTCATATCCCTCGTGTCTACTCCCGTGAGAGGTGCCTTTGCCACTTTACCGGCCACGCCGGTCTTCGCGACCCGACACCAGCACCGCGAAGGCCTCCAGATGATGGGTGCCGGGGAACGCGTCGCACGCGGACACCTCCGCCAGGCGATAGCCGTTCTCACAGGCCGCACCGAGGTCGCGGGCGAAGGCCGCGGGATCGCAGCCGACGTGCACGATCGCGGTCGGCGCCGCCGCCGTGATCGCGGACATCACGGCCTCGCCGGCGCCCGTGCGCGGCGGATCGAGCACGACGACACCGGGCGCCCGCAGGCCCTTGAGCCGGGAGGCGACGTCGCCCCGGTGGAAGGCGACGGGCTCGTCCGCGAGGCTCTCCCTACCGGCGGCGATCGCGCCGCCGGAGGTCTCGACGACGTCGACGGCGAAGCCCTCGTCGACCAGCGCGCCGGCGAGGACGCCCGCGCCGCCGTACAGATCCCAGGCCCGGCCGGGTTCTCCCCCGTACCGCCCGGTGTACTCGCCCACCCACTGCGCGTAGCGGGACGCGGCGTCGCGGTGGGCCTGCCAGAAGCCGCCGACGGGGATCCGCCACGAGCGGGCGCCGACCCGGTACTCGGCGAGCGCCTCCCCGGCGAGGACCCGGGCGGCGCGACCGCGGCGCGCGGGGACGGCGGCGTGCGCGGCGCCCGCGTCGTCGAGCACGAGCGCGACCTCGGCGCCGGGCTCGGCCCGCAGGCCGGCCGCGAGATCGACGAGGGCGGAGGGCAGTTGCACGCACGGCGCGACCACGACCTCGGCGCTGCGGTGGGCGTGCTGTCCGAGACGGCCGTCGTCGTCCGCGACGAGGCGGGCGCGGTGCCGCCACCCGGCCGGCGGGGCGTCGGAGAGCGGAGCGACGACGGGTTCGAGGGCTCCGGCCTCGAAGCCGCCGAAACGCACCAGCAGGTCCTGCAGCACCTGCGTCTTCATCTCCCGCTGGAAAGCGGGGGCGGCGAAGGTCAGATCGCAGCAGCCCGCTCCGGCGGCGGCCGCGGCGCAGGCCTCGGCCACGCGGTGCGGCGAGGCCTCGAGCACCTCCACGGTGCTCGCGCGGGCGTAGGACTTCTTCACCTCGGTGACCCGCGCCCGCACCCGCTCCCCGGGGAGCGCGCCGCGCACGAACACGGCCCGACCCTCGTGCCGGGCGACGACGAAGCCGCCGTGTCCGGGGGCGCCGCAGGTCAGCTCGAGGACGTCATTCGGCGCGAGCATGCGTCACCCGCCTCGCCACGAGGAAGGTGATCAGGACGCCGACGGCGAACATGGGCCAGCCCATGATGATCCGGGCGATGCCGAGGCCGCCCACGTCGTCGTTCTGGTACAGCGCCGCCTGCACGGCGAAGCGGACCGCGAACATCGCGATCCACAGCACCGTCAGCCATGCGAACGCGCGGTACTGCCGGCGATCGGACCGCCAGTCCCCCGCGGCGACGGTGCCGTCGGTATCGGCGGAAGTCTGCTTCCGCTCGTCGAAGAGGTGCCAGAGCACGCCCACGAGCGGCCATCGCACCAGCAGCGAGACCGCGAAGACGACGGCGAACACCGCCTGCATGACGATGCCGTAGAGGAAGTAGCCCTTGCCGTTGCCGCCGACGATCAGGGCGATGACGACGCACACCGCCACGCCGAAGAAACCGGAGATCGCGGGCTGGATCGAGCTGCGGGTCGCGAGCCGGATCACGGCGACCACGGCCGCGACGACCAGCGCCGCGATGGCGCCGCCGGTGAGACCCCAGGCCGCGTTCGCGGGCACGAAGGCGGCCACGGGCAGCGTGGAGTACACCAGCCCCTGCCAGCCGCCCATCTGCTCGAGCACCTGCTCCTTGATCGAGGGCTCGGGGGCGTCCTGCGCGGTATCCCGCTCCTGCTCTGCACCATCCGTCACACGGACACACTACGCGGCCGCGACGCCCGCACCGCCCGCTCGGCGGTGCCGACGGTGCGCCGCGCGGCCGCCCTGGCATGCTCGGCCCATGCAGTTCCCCGCGCACACCACCGCAGTCCTGCTGCCCGGGTCGGGGTCGGACGCCGACTTCGTGCTCCGCGCCTTCGCGCCGCTGACGGCGCTCTGCGCGCGCACGGTCGCCGTCGATGCGACACCGCCGTCCGTCGAGGCCGGGTACCGCGCCGCGCTGGACGCGGCGGCGGCCGATGGGCCCCTCCTGATCTGCGGCGTCTCCCTCGGTTCCGCCGTCGCGGCGAGCTGGGCACTGGAGAATCCGCACGCCGACGTCACCCTGGTACTGACGCTGCCGCCGTGGTGCGGACCGGCGGGACCGGACGTGCCGGCCGCGCTGTCGGCGCGGGTCACCGCCGAGACCGTGGACGAGGTCGGGTCCGTGGAGGCGATCGCGCGGATGCGGGCCGGGAGCCCGCCCTGGCTGGCGCGGGAGCTGAGCCGCTCCTGGGCCGCGCACGGTGACTTCCTCGCGCCCGCCCTGCGCGAGGCGGCGGGCTACGCCGCACCGACCGAGGAGGCGCTGCGCGAGCTGACCGCGCGCGCCGTCGTCGTGGGCGCCGAGGGCGACCTGATCCACGCCGTCGCGACGGCGCGGACGTGGGGCGCGGCGATCCCGGGCGCGGCCACGGTCGTGGTGGACCTGGCCGACCTGGGTCCCGACCCCGCCGTTCTGGGCCGGGCCGGGATCGAGGGCCTTACTGCTGGTTGTTCAGGCGGGTGAGCGCCGAACCCTGCGTGAGCCGGTCCTGATTGCTCTGCCGCAGGGCGGCCGGGCCGTCGGCGGAGGCGCGCTGGGCGACCTGCGCCGCGATCGATGCGGCGGCCTGCTCCTGCTGCGCCTGCTGGGCCGCCATGGCCTCCTGCAACTGCTGCACCAGCTCGGCGGGGAGCTCGATCTCGAGGTGATCACGTGCGGGCCGCGGGTCGGTGCCGCGACGCACCACGGTCTCCGCGAGCATCGCGCGCGCCAGTTGCGCGGCCTGGTCGGCGGTCTCGAGCGGCGAGGCGACGACGATGCGGACCATCCACCGCGGACCGTCGACACCGACGAACCGCAGGATGCCGTCGGGCTGCGTCCCGACGACCTCGCGGCCCCAGTGGCCGTCCTCGATGGCGACCTGCGCGCCGTTCTCGCGGAGCGAGTCGGCGAGCTCGGTGACGACCTCACGCCACTGCCCGCCCGACTTGGGCGCGGCGAAGACGCCCGGGGTGATGCGGCCGACGGGGGTGTCCAGGTGCACACCGACGGGCACGCCCTCGGGGCTCATCTCCACCTGCAGCTGCGATTCCGGGGGCATCGCCAGGATGAGCGAGCCGAGATCGAGGCGACCCTCGTCGAGTCCCTCGGTGCTCTCCAGCGAGCCGAGGTCGTACGGGCCCGCGCCGGTGCCGAGCTCCTGCACCTCGTCGTCCTCCACGGGCGCCGGCGCCGTGTGGTGCTCGGGCTGTCCGATCGTCGCGTACGGGTCGACGCTCGAGGTGCTGCGCTGCTTGGACTTGCGGCGGCCGAGGGCCATGGGGATGTGCTCCTTGGATCTACGAGGGGTGTGTTCGGGAGATTACTGGGACGACTCGAGGCTGGCGTGCCCGCCCGACGAGCCGTAGCCGCCGGCGCCGCGGACCGTCTCGTCGAGGAACGAGACCTCCTTGAAGTCGGGCAGTTCCACGCGCTGGACGAGCAACTGGGCGATCCGGTCGCCGCGCTTGATCTCGACGGCGCTCTCGCGATCGGTGTTCAGGAGGCAGACCTTGATCTCGCCCCGGTAACCCGCGTCGACGGTGCCGGGCGTGTTGACCACGGTGAGCCCGTGCTTCGCGGCGAGGCCGGAGCGGGGGTGGATCAGACCGACGGTGCCGTGCGGCAGCGCGAGCGCCACGCCGGTGGCGACGAGCGTGCGGGCACCGGGTTCGATCCGCACGTCGATCGTCGAGTACAGGTCCACGCCCGCGTCGCCGGGATGTGCGCGCTTGGGAAGTGGGAGGCCCTCGTCGAGCCGCAGTAGGGGTATCTGGCTCACCATGGCATGCAGACTACGCTGAAGGCGTGTCGGACGATCGAACAGTGAAGACCTCGAAGCCCGCGGGCGGCTACTCCGAGCGGCTGACGGTGCCGTGGTACTGGTGGATCGCGGGCGCGGTGGTCGCGTCCCTACTCTGCTACGAGGTGACACTCGCCGCACGCTGGGGCGATTGGATGATCGGAGCGTGGGTGCTGATCGTCGCGGTCATCGCTGTCCTGCTCTGGTCCATGGGACGCGGCAGTGTCGCGATCCGCGACGGGGAGCTGTGGGCCGGCAACGCCCATCTGCCGCTGGAATTGGTCTCGCGCGCGGCGGCGGTGCCGCCGGAGGCGAAGAGTGCGGCACTGGGCCGCCAGCTCGATCCCGCGGCGTTCGTCTATCACAGGGGATGGATCAAGTCGATGATCGTCGTGGTCCTCGACGACCCGGACGATCCGACACCGTACTGGATGGTGTCCACGCGGCATCCCGAGAAGATGCTCGCGCTCATCCCCGCCGCGACCACGCTCGGCTAGGAGCGGGCCGCCGCGGAGAGTTTCGCCGTCAGGCGCAGTCGATGCAGATCAGCTCGTTGCCGTCCGGATCGGCGAGGCGGCTGCGGTGGTACACCAGGAAGCAGCTCGTGCAGGTGAACTCGTCGGCCTGCTTGGGCACCACGCGAACACTGAGTTCCTCGCCCGAGAGATCGGCGCCGGGAAGCTCGAAGGACTCGGCGGTCTCACCCTCGTCCACGTCCACCGTGCCGGACTGCCCCTCGTTGCGACGGGCCTTGAGCTCCTCCAGCGAATCCTCCGAGATCTCGTCCGCCTCGGAGCGCCGTGGAGCGTCGTAATCAGTTGCCATGCCGTGTCATCCCCATCCTTGCTCGTGCCCCGGGTCTCGGGGTTTCCGTGACCGCCGGGCGCGTTGTCCCGCGCGAGCGGCCCAGAGTGTAACCCACTCGGAAAGCGATGTCACGGCCTTTCCGTGACGGCCTCCGATCGGTCCGCTCGTTGCCCGTCCAACGCGCACGGAGCCCCGATGATTCCCGGGCCGACTCCCGCGCCGCCTCCCCGGCACCGGCGGCCCGCTCCCGTACAGTCGGGGCCGTGGTTTCCCAGCTCACCGGCACCGGCCGGCGATTCGACCGGAACGGTGATCCGTTCCGGCGTCGCAACACGTTGCCGATCCTCATCGTCGTCGCCGTGCTCGCCGTGATCGCGGTAGCCACCTGGGCCCGCGCGATGTCCACCCAGGAGGAGACCGCGGCACCGGTCTCCTGCCCGCAGCCCGGCCCGGCGTCGGCGTCGGCCGCGCCCGCGCCCAGTGCCGCCGCGCGTGCCGGCGGCACCACGCCCGCCCCCGCGCCCAACCGGTTCGAGGTCGTCTCCCCCGACGATCTGATCTCGGTGCGGCCCGCCCCACTGGCCGCGACCACGGTGCGGGTCCTCAACGCCTCCGGCCAGTCGGGGCGCGCGGAGACCACCCTGAACAAGCTCGCGGACTACGGCTTCGCCGCGCCCACCACCGGCGCGTACGGCAACGACCCCGTCTACCCGGAGATGGCCTGCCAGGCACAGCTGCGCTTCGGCGATTCCGGCCGCGCCGCCGCCGCGGCGGCCTGGATCATCGCGCCCTGCGCGGAACTGATCGACGACGGCCGGCGCGACAACTCGGTGGATCTGGTGCTGGGCACGTTCTTCACCGACCTCGAGCCCAGCACCGATGCGCAGGAGATCCTGCGCATCCTGCGTGCGGCTCCGGCCGGCGCCACGGACGGCGGGGCGAATCCCGCTCTCGTCTCCGCGGTGCACAGCCAGTCCTGCACCCGCTGATCAGAGCGCTTCGAGGCCCCCGGCGCTGCGAAGGAGCTCGATCAGCGCCTCGGCGATCCCCGGCGCGGCCGCCAGCGTCAGCGCACCGTCCGCGCTGCTGGAGTCGGCGGCGGGCACGATCACGACCGCTCCGGCCTCCTGTGCGATGAGTGCGCCGGCAGCCCAGTCCCACGGACTCAGACCGTGCTCGTAGTGCGCGTCGGCACGGCCCGCTGCCACCATGCACAGGTCGAGTGCGGCGGAACCGATCCGCCGCACGTCCCGTACGGCGGGCAACAGCTGGGCCAGCACGCGCCCCTGCTTCTCGCGCCGCTCACGGGCGTAGCCGAACCCCGTGGCGACGAGGGCGAGAGCAGGATCGGTGATCGGGTTGGCGCTCAGTTCGCGGACGGTGCCGTCCGGCGATATCTCGCGCGCGCCACCGTCGCGCACCGCCGCGTAGACGGTGCCGTGCACCACGTCCGCGACGGCCCCGGCCACTGATACCCCGTCCACCTGGGCGCCGAGCGAGACGGCGTACGCCGGCACGCCGTAGAGGAAGTTGACGGTGCCGTCGATCGGATCGACGATCCACCGGACCGCGCCGGACTCGCCCGGGTCGCCCCCGAACTCCTCCCCGAGCACGGTGTCGTCCGGCCGCAGCTCGGCGAGTCGTTCCCGGACGAAGCGCTCGGTCTCGGTATCGACGACGGTGACCGGATCGGTCGGCGTGGACTTGGTGGTCACGCCCTCCGGGCGGGCGCCGTCGGCACCGTCGAATGCGTTGGCGCCGAAGACCTCCGCCCGGCGGGCCGCGACGCGCTGCGCGGCTTCCGTGACGACGGCGACGGCGACCTCGGACAACTCCCAGCGGTTAAGTTGCACGTCCTCCACAGAACCACAATCCGCGGTAGTTTGTCAGCGCCGGGGGCACCCCGGGAACCAGGACGCGACGTGCGGCACCGACGAGGAATGCGAGCAGGCAATGGCGGAGAAGCTGGGTTTCGGCGTCGATATCGGCGGCAGCGGCATCAAGGGCGGTGTCGTGGACATGGAGACCGGGGAGCTGGTGGGCGAGCGCTACAAGGTGCTCACGCCGCAGCCCTCCACGCCGGAGGCGTGCGCCGAGGTCGTCCGCGAGGTGATCGATCACTTCGACTGGACGGGCCCCGTGGGCGTCACCGTGCCGGCCGTCGTGACCAAGGGCACGGTCCGCAGCGCCGCGAACATCGATCCGGGCTGGATCGGCACCGACGCGGACGCCCTGTTCACGTCCACGTTGAACCGGGCCGTCACGGTGCTCAACGATGCCGATGCCGCGGGCCTGGCCGAGGACCGCTACGGCGCCGGCCGGGACTTCGACGGCGTGATCCTGCTGCTCACGCTGGGAACGGGAATCGGGTCAGCCCTGCTGCACCGCGGAACCCTCGTCCCGAACACCGAGTTCGGGCACATCGAGGTGGACGGCAAGGAGGCCGAGCACCGGGCCGCGAGCTCGGTCAAGGAGCGCAAGGAATGGAGCTACGAGCGGTGGGCCAAGGAGGTGAGCCGCGTCTTCCAGGAGTACGAGAAGCTGCTCTGGCCGGACCTCATCATCGTCGGCGGCGGGGTCAGTCGGAAAGCCGACAAATGGGTGCCGCTGCTCGACGTTCAGACCCCGGTGATCCCGGCGAAGCTGCAGAACACGGCGGGCATCGTCGGCGCGGCGATGGCATCGCAACGCGACTGATTCCGGCCGGTTCGTCGCACTGTGACCGCAGGTGAATGCGGGCGCGACGAGAAGAATCGTTACAATGGGGGTCCGACGTCGAAACGTCGGACCAGACGCCGAACCACCTCGCCCCGGTCGCCGCAGCCACCACCGAAGCCCCGTACCACGGGAACGGTAGCGTTGTCGCGCCCTGGACCAGCAGTTCGACGCACGCAGGCACAGTAGGAAAGGGCGTAAGTGGCAGCGACGCAGACCAGCTCCAGCGCACCGTCGGCAGACGGCGTGGACGGTTCGGCCACCTCGGCGGAGACCCCCGCCAAGAAGACCACCGCCAAGAAGGCTCCCGCGAAGAAGGCCCCTGCCAAGAAGGCGGCGGCGAAGAAGGCTCCCGCCAAGAAGGCCCCTGCCAAGAAGGCGGCGGCGAAGAAGGCTGCCGGGCCGGCGAAGCGCACCGCCAAGAAGGCGGCGGGCAAGAAGGACGCGTCGGCCGCCGGCGCGGAGAGCGGCGCCGAGGACGAAGTCGATCCCGAGCTCGACGGTGACCCGGATCCGACCGAACTCTCCGACGAGGAGGTCGCGATCGACGCGGAGGACACCGCGGACGACGCCCCGGACACGAAGACCAAGAGCGCCGTCACCAAGCCCGCCCCTGCGGACGCGGAGGACGAGGAGCCGTCCGAGGCCGACAAGGCCTCCGGCGACTTCGTCTGGGACGAGGAGGAATCCGAGGCCCTGCGGCAGGCCCGCAAGGACGCCGAGCTCACCGCCTCGGCCGACTCGGTGCGCGCGTACCTCAAGCAGATCGGCAAGGTCGCGCTGCTCAACGCGGAGGAGGAGGTCGAACTCGCCAAGCGGATCGAGGCCGGCCTGTTCGCCGAGCAGCAGATCAACCGCTGGCTCGAGCGCGGCGAGAAGCCGGCGATCGGCATCCGGCGTGACATGAACTGGATCGCACGCGACGGCAACCGCGCCAAGAACCATCTGCTCGAGGCCAACCTGCGCCTCGTGGTCTCGCTGGCCAAGCGCTACACCGGTCGCGGCATGGCGTTCCTGGACCTGATCCAGGAGGGCAACCTCGGACTGATCCGCGCCGTCGAGAAGTTCGACTACACCAAGGGCTACAAGTTCTCCACGTACGCCACCTGGTGGATCCGGCAGGCGATCACCCGCGCGATGGCCGACCAGGCCCGCACCATCCGCATCCCGGTGCACATGGTCGAGGTCATCAACAAGCTCGGTCGCATCCAGCGCGAGCTGCTCCAGGACCTGGGCCGCGAGCCCACGCCGGAGGAGCTGGCCAAGGAGATGGACATCACGCCGGAGAAGGTGCTGGAGATCCAGCAGTACGCGCGTGAGCCCATCTCGCTGGACCAGACCATCGGCGACGAGGGCGATTCGCAGCTCGGTGACTTCATCGAGGACTCGGAGGCCGTCGTCGCGGTCGACGCGGTCTCGTTCACCCTGCTGCAGGATCAGCTCCAGTCGGTGCTCGACACGCTCTCCGAGCGTGAGGCCGGCGTCGTCCGCCTGCGGTTCGGCCTCACCGACGGCCAGCCGCGCACTTTAGACGAGATCGGGCAGGTCTACGGCGTCACGCGTGAGCGCATCCGCCAGATCGAGTCGAAGACGATGAGCAAGCTGCGGCACCCGTCGCGCTCGCAGGTCCTCCGCGACTACCTGGACTAGCGGCTCCCCCGCTGCCACGACACTCGGCTGCTCCCGCGATCACGATGGTGATCGCGGGAGCAGCGTCGTTTCCGAGGCAGGTCTCAGCGCTCTGCGGTGCGTTCCCCTCGCCCCGCGACCCACAGCGGCCCGGTGACGAGCCAGATCACCGTGATCACGCCGAGGGTGCCGAAGACGCCCATGAGCGCCTCGCGCTGCGTCTGATCGGCGACGGTGTAGCCCAGCCCCAGGGACACGGCGCCCGCGATGGCCACAGCGCCGAGCCAGCGGTAGAAGTCGTTCCATTCCTTGCGCGTGCGCTCGGGCCCGACCTTGGGCACCTTCCGCGGCGCGGGCCCGCCGGCGAAGCGGTGTGCGAAGCGCTCGTCCGCCCAGGCGATCATCGTGTGCCCGAACATCACCGTGCAGCCCAAGTAGATCCCGGCCAGTCGGTGCGCGAAACCCACTTCCCCGCCGCGGTTCAGATCGATCGCGACGGCGGCGATCAGCACCAGATCGAGCAGCGGCACCAGCGCGAGCGCCACCATGCCTGCGCGCCGCAAGCGCAGGATGTAGCGCAGCACGAGGCCCCCGACCACGAGGACCCAGAAGCCGATCTCGCACGCGGCGATCGTCCACAGCACCGGATTGTTCAACTCGTCCATGCCCCGCACTCTGCCGCGCCCGCGCCCCGCCGTCGTCCGCCCGACGGTGCGCCACCCATCCTCCGTTCGGCGGACCCGGCACTGCGCCCGATGTGCTCCAATGGGCGCATGAAGTCGATCGGCCGGTCGTGGACGTCGGAGTACGCCGCGGTCCCCGCGATCGGCATCACGCTCGTGGGAGCGCTGCTGTGGGCCGCCGGCGGCTGGACGGTGCGCAACGAGGCGGAGGACTTCTATCCCTGGCAGGTGAAGCTCGGGCTGCTCTGCGGCGCGCTCGCAGTCCAGCTGCTCGCGCGACATCGCCCCGCGCTCGCCTTCGGCCTCATGCTCGCACTCGCGGCGTGGGACTTCCCGTTCGGCCCGTCGGTGGTCTTGTGGATCGCCTTCTCGGACGTCATCTACCTCGCGGTGGCCACCGGCTCCGATCGGCTCCGCGATGTCGTCTCGTGGACGGTGCTGGTGCTCACGCTCGCACTCGGGGCCGGTGCGTCCGTTCTCGGTGGGGTCAAGGGCGGCATTTACGCGGTCCTCGTACTGGTCGCCGTCCTCTGGTCGCCGATCGGGTACGGCCGCGCGGTCCTCGCCTACCGCAGGCTCGCGGAATTGGAACGCGACGAGGGCGAGGCCCGGCGCGCGACCGCACTCGCGGACGAGCGGCGCCGCCTGGCACGGGAGCTGCACGACACCGTTGCAGGGCACCTGTCCGCGGTGGCGATCCTCGCGGACGCGGCGCAGCGCACCCCCGAGAATCCCGCGGTGCTGCAGTCGATCCGATCGGGCAGCCTGGCCGCCCTCGAGGAGATGCGGGCCACGATCAACCTGCTCACCTCCCCCGACGACGCGGCGGTGCGGACCACTCTCGAGTCGCTCGAACCGCTGATCGAGACGGCGAACGCGGCGGGGGTCCCGGTACGGCTCGCGCTGCCCGACGGTGCGCTGCCCACCGCGGTCGAGGCGACGCTCACGCGGATCCTCGGGGAGGTCATCACCAATGCCACCAAGCACGCCCCCGGGGCCGCTCTGGAGGTCGACGTCGCATTCGCGGAGGAGCATGTGAGCATGACCGCCAGAAACGCCCTGCCGCCCGGCCCGCTCGGGTCGGGTGACGGCCTGCGCAACATCGCCTTCCGCGCGGAGTCGGTCGGCGGGACGGCGACGGCGGGCCCCGAGGGCGAGACCTGGGTGGTCCGGGCGACGATCCCGAGGGAGGTGGCGAGGTGACGGTCACCGTCGTCCTGGCGGACGATCACGCGGCTATCCGCGCCGGTCTGCGACTGCTCCTCGAGTCGACCGGCGACGTGCAGGTGGTCGGTGAGGCGGCCGACGGTGCCGCCGCGCTGCGGCAGGCGCGCGCGCTCAAGCCCGACGTGGTGGTGATGGACGTGAGGATGCCGCGGGTCGACGGGCTGGCGGCGACGGCCTCCGTCGTCGCCGAGACCGACTGCGCCGTACTGGTTCTCACCACGTTCGATCTCGACGAGTACGTGCTCGGCGCGCTCGCCGCGGGCGCGAGTGGCTTCCTGCTCAAGTCGGCGGGCGGCGACGAACTGATCCGGGCCGTCGTGGCGGTCGCCGCGGGCGATGCGGTGCTCGACCCGAAGGTCACCCGCGCGGTGATCGCGGCGATCCCCCGGCCCGCCGAGCCGTCCGGTGCCGACCTGAGCACGCTCACGGACCGCGAACGCGACGTGCTGGCCGGGCTGGGCCGCGGACTGTCGAATCAGCAGATCGCGCGGGAGCTCGACATCGGCGAGGCGACGGTGAAGACCCACGTCTCGCGCGTGCTGATGAAGCTCGGCGTGCAGTCGCGGGTACAGGCGGCTGTCGTCGCCGCGCAGGCCGGTCTCACCTAGAGGCTTGACCTAAACATTCCTTGAGGTTGTGTGATGGATCCGTTCCAGAAAAACGACCCCCGAGGAGAGACCATGACCGCCATCGATTCCGCCGCCCCGTCGTCCTTCCGCGTCAACCGCACCACCGCCGTTCTCGGCGCGGTGGGCCTGTCCCTGCTCATCAACCTCGTGCTGTGGCTGGCCGGCCTCGCCGCCGGTGGAGACTTCACCATGTCGGACGAGACCGGCGCCCGTGCCTCGGTCGCCCCGGGCGGCGTGATCCTCCTGACGGTCGTGCCGCTGGCCGTGGGAATGACCGTGGCCGTGCTGCTCTCGAAGCTGTGGGCTCCGATCCTGCGCGTCGCGGCCGTGGTCGGTTCGGCCGCCTCGCTCGGCACCGTCGCGGGCACCCTGGCCGCCGACTTCGACGGCCCCTCCACGCTGATGCTCTCGCTGATGCACGTCGTCATCGCGGCGGCGCTCACCGTGGCACTGGAGGCTCTGTACCGCCGCGTGCGCTGACCGCGGTCACCGGCGCACGGCCGGTGACCGCGGAGGATCCGTACCCTCGCCCCCTCACCGGGTGAGGGTACGGATCCAGTCTCTGGTGGCGGCGGGGTCGATCACGTCGTCCAGCTCGAACGTGGTGGCGGCGTGCAGCGCTCGTCCGCGCTGATACGCGAGCCCGAGCAGCTGGTCGAACAGCTCCGCTCGGGCGGCCTCGTCGGGCGCCGCCGCGAGCTCCTTGCTGAACCCCAGCCGCACGGCCCCTTCGAGGCCCATGCCGCCGATCTCGCCCGTCGGCCAGGCGACCGTGAACTGCGGCGCGTGGAAACTGCCGCCCGTCATCGCCATCGCGCCGAGTCCGTAGCCCTTGCGCAGTACGAACACGCCGAGCGGCACCGTCAGTCGCGCACCGAGCACGAACAGCCGGGAGAACCGACGGACCGTGGCCTGCTCCTCCGCGTCGGGGCCGACCATGAATCCCGGTGTATCGCAGAGCGAGACGATCGGGAGCCCGTGGGCCTCGGCGAGTTCGAGGAAGTCCGCGAGCTTGTCTGCGGCCTCCGCGTCGATCGCGCCGCCGAGGTGTCGTGTGCTGTTCGCGATGAGCGCGTACGGCCGGCCCTCCACCCGCACCAGCGCGGTGATGACGCCCACGCCGTAGTCACGGCGCAGCTCCAGCGTCGAGTCCTCGTCGACGATCGCGGCGATCGCGGCGCGGACGTCGTAGGCGCGCAACCGGTTCTCGGGAACGACATGGCGCGCGACGCGCGGGTCCGGCGCCGACCACTCCTCGACCGGCCCCGCGAGGTAGCCGAGGTACCGGCGCGCCCGGTCGACGGCGTCCGCCTCGTCGTCGGCGACCACGTGCACGACGCCGTTGCGACGCTGCACGTCGATGGGGCCGATCGCCTCCGGCGCGAACTCACCCAGGCCGCCGCCGGAGATCATCGCCGGCCCGCCCATACCGAGATTCGCATCGGGGGTCGCGATGATCACATCGCAGATCCCCGCCAGTGCGGCGTTGCCCGCGAAGCACCGGCCCGAGACGACGGCGACCAGCGGGACGCGGCCGCGCAGGGCACCGAGCGAGCGGAAGGTCGGAACATCGAGTCCCGCAACGATGTCGAGATCGGTGTCCCCGGGGCGCCCGCCGCCGCCCTCGGCGAACAGCACGATCGGCACGCCGCGGCGCTCCGCGACGTCGATCAGCCGGTCCGTCTTCGCGTGGTTACGCCAGCCCTGCGTGCCGGCGAGCACGGTGTAGTCGTAGGAGATGACCATGGCCTCGGCGCCGTCGATGGTGGCGAGGCCACCGATCAATCCGTCCGCCGGGCCGGTCGCGATCAGCTCCTCCTCGGACCTGCGGGCGCGCTGCGCCGGCAGGAGCAGCGCCCCGTACTCGGTGAAGCTGCCCGGATCGACGAGATGGTCGATGTTCTCGCGGGCGGTGCGCCGCCCGAGCCGCCGGCGTTTGGCCACGGCGTCGGGCCGACCCTCGTCGCGGGTCACGCGGTGCCGTTCGCGGACCTCGTCGAGGTCCGCACGGGGCCGGTCGAGATCGAGCGCGTCCGCCGTCGCGGTGCCCTCCCCCACCGCGCTGTCGGCGTGGTACGTCAGCAGCGGGGTTCCCGCGGCCACCGTCTCGCCGGGCCGGACCAGTACTTCCCCGACGGTGACGGGGACCGCCAGCACCTGCTCGTGCTCCATCTTCATCGCCTCGAGCACCACCAGGGCGGTGCCCGGTTCGGCCGCCGATCCCGGTTCCGCCACGGCGACGACGGTGCCGGTCAGGGTCGCGGTCAGGACGTCGCCGTCGAGATCGGCGGCCGCGACGGCGGGTTCGGGCGCGTCGACCTCGGGCACGAGGTCGACGATGCGTCGCGCCAGGTACCCCGTATCGACGGGGCCGGAGCGGAATTCGGGATCGACGAGGACGGCGCGCAGTAGGGGGAGGTTCGTGCCGGGGCCGTCGATCACGAACTCCCCCAGCGCCGTATCCGCCTTCGCGTACGCGCGCGCCGGAGTCGCGGCGCGCACGATCACCTTCGCCAGTAGAGAGTCGTAGCGCGCGGAGGTCGTCAGCCCCGGGCGGCCGTAGTCGTCGACGCGGACGCCGGGACCGGTCGGCGGCGTGTACCCGGTGAGGGTGCCGGCGGCGGGCAGCACGGTGCCGTCGTGCTGCGGCACTTCGAGGTTCACCCGGGCCTGCACGGCGGTGCCGTGCGCGGCGGCGGGCGCGCCCGTGACGACGCCGTCGCGGCAGCCGATGGCGGCGGGCAGGCCCAGCTCGCGCAACGGCGCACCGTCGGCGAGCGCGAGCTGCGCGGCCACCAGATCGACGCCCGTGACCTCCTCGGTCACGGTGTGCTCCACCTGGATCCGTGGGTTGACCTCGAGGAAGACCGCTGCGCCGTCGCGCACCAGGAACTCGACGGTGGCGAGCCCGCGGTAGCCGGCCGCCGCGCAGAGGCGGGCGGCATGGCCGTGCAGCGCGGCGCGCAGGTCCTCGCCCAACGCCGGTGCGGGTGCCACCTCGATGAGCTTCTGGTTGCGGCGCTGCACGCTGCAGTCGCGGTCGCCGAGCGCGACGCTCTCGGTGCCGTCACCGACGATCTGGACCTCGACGTGCCGGGCTCCGCTCTGCAGTTCCTCGGCGAAGACGCGACCGTCGGCGAAGCCGAGCTCGGCCTCGGAGACGCAGGCGCGGTACGCGGATTCGAGCTCCTCGTCGAAGCGGGGACCGGGCACCACGGCGCGCATGCCGCGGCCCCCGCCGCCGGCGACGGCCTTGATCATCACACCGGCGGCACGCCCCGCGGCGAAGGCGCGCACCGTCGCGAGATCGACCCCGCCGTCGGTGGCCGCCGGCACCGGTACCCCGGCGGCGACGGCCGCGGCCCGGGCGGATGCCTTGTCGCCGAAGGTGCGCAGCACGCCCGGATCCGGACCGACGAAGGTCAGCCCCGCGGCGGCGCAGGCCGCGGCGAAATCGGCGTTCTCGGCGAGGAAGCCGTATCCGGGGTGCACCGCATCAGCGCCCGTGTCGGTGGCGGCGACGATCACCGCATCCTGGTCGAGGTAGGCGGCGGGGCCCGAACCCGGCAGTGCCACGGCGTCGTCGGCGGCAGCGACGTGGGGCGTCCCGGCATCGTCGGCGGCGTGGACCGCCACCGTCGCCACGCCGAGTTCGCGGGCGGTACGGATGATCCGCAGCGCGATCTCGCCGCGGTTGGCGATGAGCAGCTTCACTTCGCACTCCCCTCGGCCGCGATCCGCGCGGCCCTCTCGAACAGATCCCCCTTGCGCACCTTGCCCGTCGCCGTCATGGGCAGCGCGTCGACGACGACGAAGTCGGGCACCTTGTACCCGGCCATGTTCTCCCGCGCCCACGCCGTGAGCTCGGCGACGTCGACGGGCCCGGCCGAGACGACGAACGCGAGCGGCACCTGGCCCCTGCGTTCGTCCGGGCGCGGCACCACCGACACCGACCCGATCGCCGGGTGGTCCTTGAGCAGCGCCTCGACCTCGGACGGGAACACCGACATGCCGTTCACCTTGATCATCTCCTTGGTGCGCGCGAGGTAGTGCACGGCACCCCAGTCGTCGATCTTCCCCACATCGCCGGTGTGCAGCCAGCCGTGACGAATCGCCTCGGCGGTCGCGTCGGGGCGGCGGTGGTACCCGGTGAGGATCGATTCGCTGCGCACCACGATCTCCCCGGTCTCCCCGACCGGGACCGGTGCCCCGTCGGGATCGACGACGAGGATGTCGGTGCCGGGCACCGGAAGTCCGCAGAAGACGGGGTCGGCGGTGAGATCGCGGTCGCCGTCCTGGAAGCCGAGGGTGAAGGTGTCGGCGGTGTGAGTCTCCGTCATGCCGTACGAGGCCTCGCGCAGGGTCCGACCGGTCAGCTCGCGCCAGCGTGCGCGCACCGCGGGGGTCAGCTTGAGCACGAAGGAGACGGCGAGCGGGTTGACGACGGTGCGGAGGGCGCTTCCGTCGAATCCGGGCAGGTCCATCAGTTCGACGTAGTTGTCGACGGTCGCCACCATGTCGGTGACCGCGTACCGCGCCGCGAGCGCCGCCGCGATGCTCGGTTCCCACCGCGTCATGAGCACGATCGTCTGCCCGTTGATCAGCGGCTTGAGGATGCCGAAATCCTCACCGGCGATCCAGAAGACGGGCAGGAAATTCAGACCGACCGCACTCGGGTCCCCCACCTCGGTACCGCCCGCGAGGGTGGCGGTGGCCGCCGTGTAGGCCATGTGTCGCTGGGTGTGCTCACACCCCTTGGGCAGCCCCGTGGTGCCGCCGGTGTAGTTGAGCGCGGCCAGCGCGTCCGGATCCGACGCCCGCACCGGCGCGGGCGCGGCGGCGACCACACGGTGCCAGTCGCTGCGCGGGTCCGGCGCGGTGTCGAAGGGCGCCGCCCCCTCGGCGAGTGGCGCGACGTCGGTGAGCAGATCACCCAGCGCGGTGCCGATCACGGTGTGCACAGGTGTCCGCTCACGGACCGATTCGACCAGCTCCAGCAGATCGGTCTGTGCCAGCAGGACTCCGACACCGGCGTCCTCGAGCTCGTGCTGCAGTTCGCGGCCCTTCAGGAGGGGGTTGACGGGGACGTGGACGGCGCCCGCCTTGAGGATCCCGAGCATGGCGATGGCGAACTGCGGGCAGTTGCCCAGGTACACGCCGACCGCGTCGCCGGGCCGCACGCCGAGCTCGACGAGCAACCCGGCGAACCGGTCGGAGAACTCGTCGTACTCGGCGTAGCTCACCTCGCGGCCGTAGAAGGCGATCGCCACCGTGTCGGCGCGCTCGCGGGCCCAGTGCCGCAGGTGCTCGACCATCGCGGGCGTACCGGCCGGGTAGTCGACGGTGCGGGGCACCTGCGTCGGCCAGTTGCGCTCGCGCAGGGCGCGGATCTCGTCGGCGGCGGCGTCGAGTGCGGCGGCCACGTCGGTGGTCCGGTCGGTCATGGGGCTCCTTCGGTGCGTCGGCTCCGTCAGAAGCCGATCAGTCGTTCGGCGACGCGGATCTGGTCCGCGACGAATCGCTCACGCGCGGCGGGGCTGTCGCGCGCGACCCGCTTCGCGCCGTGGTGGATGGTGTCGTTGAGGATGGTGACCAGGGCCGCCGGCGGCAGGCACAGGTCGACGGTGCTCGGGTCGAGGGACTCGAGGTAGGCGGTGTAGCGGCGATGGGTGCGGCGAGTGGTCCGGCCCCAGATCTCGGCGACGTCGTCGCGGACCGGCGCCATCGCGTCGAACAGTGCCACCAGGCCGCCGTTGGCGAAGACGGCGTCGGCGTAGGCCCGCATCGTCGCCGCGATCACCTCGCGGGGAACGTCGGTCTCGATGCCGTCGAGCATCTGCGTGGCCTCGAGCTCCGTGCCGATCCGGTCGACCAGGGCGAGAAGGATCTCGTCCTTGGAGCGGAAGTAGGCGTAGAACGTGGGACGCGAGGTCTCGGCGCGCGCGGCGATGAGTTCGACGGTGGTGGCCGCGTAGCCGAGGTCGTCGAAGCACTCGGCCGCCGCTCGGAGGAGTTCCTCCCGGCGGGCGCCACCGGCGTCCTTGCGGTTCGCGCGGGCCCGCTCCTGTGATTGGCTGATCGTCACACTCACGAGTCTGCTCGGCTCCGCTCGGACCTTCAAGGACGCCGGTGCGGGTCACGCCGCTACGGGGACGCCGGGGACGGCGTTCGGATCCTCGCGCACCGCCTTGCCGTTCGTCTCCTTGAGCAGGTAGGCGCTGGCGAAGGTCACCAGGCCCATGGCCGCGAGGTAGACCGAGACGAACGTACTGGACTGCGTCTCCGCGATGATCGCCGTCATGATCAGCGGTGCGACGCCCGAGACGGCCACGGCCGCGAGCTGGTACGCCAGCGAGGCGCCGGAGTAGCGGATGCGCGGTTCGAACAGTTCGGCCATGAACGCGGCGAGCGGGCCGTAGGTCAGCGCCTGACCGAAACTCGAGACGAACATCGCGACCAGCAGCAGACCGATGTTGGTGGTCTCGGCGAGCCAGAAGAACGGGAACGCCCAGGCGACGAGCACGGCGCCGCCGATCAGGATGAGCGGCCGGCGGCCGACTCGGTCGGACACGGCACCGGCGATCATGATCACGATCGGCATCACGATCGACGTCGCCAGTACGCACGCCAGGATCGAGTTGCTGTTCATTCCGAGGCCGCCCGCGGACGGCTTCTTGCTGCCGTAGCTGACGAAGCCGGCGATCGAGACGTAGAACGCGGAGTTGGTACCGGCGAGCAGGCCCGCGCCGAGCAGGATCTTCCGCCAGTGCTTGCGGATGGCCTCCGACAGCGGAGCGGCGGCGACCGCTTCCTTGCCGGCGTTCTTGGCCGCGACCTCGCGCTGCAGGGCGAGGAACTCCGGCGAGTCCTCGATCTTCTTGTGGATGTACATCACGACGGGTACGAGGATCGCGCTGGCCCAGAACGGCACGCGCCAGCCCCAGCTGAGGAAGGCCGCGTCGTCGAGGACGCCGTTCATCAGGATCATCATCAGGTTGCCCAGCAGCAGCCCCAGCGGCACGCCCATCTGGCCGAAGGTGCCGGCGAAGCCGCGCTTCTTGGGGCCGGCGGACTCGGTGAGCAGCAGGACCACGCCGCCCCACTGGCCGCCGCACGCCAGACCCTGCACGAAGCGCAGGGACACCAGCAGGATCGGCGCGAGCGAGCCGATCGCGCTCGCGGTGGGCAGGCAGCCGATGAGGAAAGTGGCGGTCCCCATCGCGACCAGGCACCAGATGAGCATCGGCTTGCGACCGATCTTGTCGCCGAAGTGCCCGGCGAGGATGCCGCCCACCGGGCGGGCGACGAAGCCCACCGCGAAGGTGGCGAACGCCATCAGCGTGCCCATCAGCGGCGACAGGTCCGGGAAGAAGACCTTGTCGAACACGAGGGCGGCGGCAGTGCCGTAGACGAAGAAGTCGTACCACTCGATCGAGCTGCTCACCAGCCCGGCGGTCAGCAGTTTGCCGTGCGACTTCTTCGCGGTCACCGGTGCGGCGGCGCCCGGGTCGTGGGTCTGTGTCATGGATGGCCCTTCAGGTGGAAGTGTGTGATCCCCGACACAGAGAATCCTTGACGTTGACGTTCGTGTCAACCGGTTCAGCGAAATTGCTAAGCGTTTGCTTACGCAGATGAGAGACCGTTTCCATGGCTTCAGATCGTTCTGCGACGGTCCGGGCGCCGATCACGTAGAACTGGGGCATGGCACTCCTCGAACCCGATTTCCCGTCCGTCAACGGTCGCGACACCGTGCGCGCCTGGATCTACAGCCCCGTGCGGCGGCCCCGCGCGGTCGTGCAGGTGATCCACGGCCTGGGCGAGCACTCACGGCGCTATCTGCGCCTGGTGACCGCACTGCTCGACGCCGGTTTCGTGGTGGCCGCGGAGGATCACGCCGGGCACGGCGCCACCGCGATGGGCTCGGGTGTCTGGGGCGACGCCGGCGCGGACGCCGCACACGTGCTCGTCGCCGATGCCGGCACACTCCGCACGACGGTCCAGGACCTGTACCCCGACCTGCCCTACGTCGCGTTCGGCCACTCGATGGGCTCGATGATCGCCCGCGGGCTGGCGACGGCGCGGCCCGACGGGATCGACGGCCTGGTGCTGTGCGGTATCGCCGCGCAGATCGCCGGGATCGACGGCGTCGTCGATCGCGCCGCGCTCGCCGCGGAACCCGACCAGGCCGGCCCCGCCCCCGAGCACTACGTCGCCGAGCTCTTCGACGGCTTCGTCTCGCGCTTCGGCGCAGCGGCGGGCCCGACCGATTGGGTGGCGCGGGACGCGGAGGTCGTCGCCGACCACGCCCGCGATCCGTTCAACAACTTCGGCGCTCCGCTGTCGACGCGGTTCCTGCGCGGCTTCATCGAGCTCTACGACGCCGCGAACGGGGACGCGTTCTACGCCGCGCTGCCGCCGGAGACACCGGTGTTGATCCTTGCGGGCGACCAGGATCCGGTCACCAACTACGGCGAGGGCGCCTACCACGTGGCGAACGCCCTCGTCGCCTCCGGTCACCCCGACGTGCGCACCCGGGTGTACCCGGGCGTGCGCCACGAGGTGCACAACGAACCGGAGACGCGCGACGACGTGACCGCGGAGCTGATCGCCTTCGTCGAGCGCGTCATCGCCTGACGGTGCGCGGCGGCCCCCGGAGCGCCGGGTGCCGCCGCCGACCACTACTGCGCGCGCAGTTCCCGCTTGAGGATCTTGCCCGTGGCCCCCTTGGGCAGCTCGGCCCGCACGTAGTAGGCGCGGGGGTACTTGTACGCCGCGAGATGCTCCTTCGCGTAGGCGGCGAGGCCGTCCTCGTCGAGGGCGGAACCGGGGCGCAGGACGACGTGCGCCACGACCTCCTCCCCCAGCCGGTCGTCGGGGCGGCCCACGACGGCGGCCTCGATCACGTCCGGATGGGCGTAGAGCACCTCCTCGACCTCGCGCGGGTAGACGTTGTACCCGCCACGCACGATGAGGTCCTTGAGCCGGTCCACGATGAAGAAGTAGCCGTCCTCGTCGCGGTAGCCGAGGTCGCCGGTGTGCAACCAGCCGTTGCGGATCGCCTCCGCGGTGGCCTCGGGCCGTTTGTAGTAGCCCTTCATCACGTTGTGCCCGCGCACCACGATCTCGCCGACGTTCTCCTCCCCGGGCGGGAGCTCGGCACCGTCGGGATCGACGGCCCGCATCTGCACGCCCCAGATGGGCTTGCCGATGGAGAGCACCTTGCGCTGTTCGGCGCTGATGTTGAAGGTCGCGGTCGACGCCGTCTCCGAGAGCCCGTAGCCCTCGAGGATCGCCAGCCCGGGGAACTTCTCCTCGAAGGCGCGGATCACGCCGCCGGGGATCGACGCACCGCCCGAGACCGCGGCGCGCAGGCTCCGCACGTCGCGCCCCGCGATGTCGACGCCCAGCAGTGCCACGTACATCGTCGGCACGCCCGAGAGCACGGTGACGCGGCGACGCTCGATGACGTCGATCGCCGCCTCCGCCTCGAACCGCGGCAACAGCGCCATGGACCCGCCGTACCGCACCGCGGCGTTGAGCACGCTGGAGAGGCCGAAGACGTGGAAGAGCGGCAGCGCTCCGAGCGCGACGTCGTCGGCCCGCATGCCGAACAGCTGCGGCGCGATGGTGCAGTTCATGTAGAGCTCGATGTGGGTGAGCTCGGCACCCTTGGGACGCCCGGTCGTCCCCGACGTGTAGAGCAGCACCGCGGTGTCGTCGGCGTTCGTCGGGTGGATCTCCCTCGCGTCCTCGCCGAGCAGCGCGCTGAAATCCCGGGCCCCGGCGGGCGGTTCGCCGCCCACCACCACGACGTCGCTCACGTCCGCGGCGCGGGCGCCCTCGAGCGCGCCGGCGAGGGAGAAAGCGGACGTGATGAACAGCCGGGCATCGCTGTCGGTCAGGTGGTACTCGACCTCGCGGGCCGTGAACAGCGGATTCAACGGGACCATCGTCAGGCCGGCCTTGAGGATGCCGAAATAGGCGACGACGAACTGCGGGAGGTTCGGCAGCTGCACGGCCACCTTGTCCCCCGGAGCCAGGCCCGCCGCAATCAGACCCGCTGCGAGCCGACCGGATTCGGCGTCGACGGTGCGGTAGTCCAACTCGGCGTCACCGGCGAAGAGCAGGGGCGCCGACGGGGCGGCGTCGGCGGATTCGCGGAGCATCGTCGCGAGGTTGAACGACATCTACGCCTCCCCGGTCAGCACGCGGCGCGGCACGTCCACGAGCATCGTGTCGATCTGCGCCTGGGTGACGCCTCGCTCGAGGACGTACGGGAAGACGTCGTCGAAGACGTGCGTGTAGTGCCACTGGGTCATGCCCGCCTTGACGTTCGGGTCGATCCAGTCGATGTAGCAGGAGGCGTCCTGGGACAGTACGATCCGTTCGGCGTAGCCGCGGCGCACCATCTCGATGAGGGTCTCGTTGCGGGCCTCGAACGTGGTCTCGAGGTTGATGCCGAACCGATCGAAGCCGAGGGTGAACCCGGCATCGGCAAGCGCCGTGAGGTGCTCGACGTCGGTCGAGTCGCCGCTGTGCCCCAGCACGATCCGGCTCGGGTCGACTCCCTCCTCATCGCACATCACCCGCTTGACCAACAGGCCCGTCTCGGAGCCGGGATGCGTGTGCACGGTGATCGGCACACCGGTGGCGTTGTGCGCCTTCGCCACCGCGCGCATCACGCGCTCGACGCCGTCGGTGAGCCCGTAGTGATCGATGGCGCACTTGAGCATGCCGGCCTTGACCCCGGTGTCGCCGATGCCCTCGGTGATGTCGCGGACGAACATGTCCACCATGGGATCCGGGAAATCGATCCCGGTCATCGCGGTGAGCGCCGGGCCGCGGTACATGAAGTAGCGCGGCACGTCCCGGTAGGTGTAGACGCCCGTCGCCGCCACGATCCGCACCGGTGTGCGCTCCGCGATCCGCCGGATGCGCGGGATGTAGCGGCCGAGGCCCACCACCGTCGGATCGACGATGGTGCGCACGCCCGCGTCGTGGGCCTTCTGCAACTGAGCGACGGCGTCGTCCACCCGGACATCCTCGTCACCGAAGTCCTCCGGATAGTTCTGCTGGATGTCCGGGGTGAGCACGAAGACGTGTTCGTGCATGAGGGTGACGCCGAGATCGGCGGCGTCGACGTCTCCGGTGACGGTGTGGACGACTCCCATGATTCCTTCTTCCTGTCTCGGTGCGCCCGGGGCGCGGTGTTCTCAGGCGGGCAGGTCGACGAGGCCCGCGAGCGCGGCGCGGTGCCGCCCCGCAGTGCCGAGCCCGATCTGATCCGCCTTGGCGCGCTTGAGGTACAGATGCACCGGCGCCTCCCAGGTCATGCCGATGCCGCCGTGCAGCTGCACCGCCTCCTCCGCCGCGCGGACCGCGAGGTCGGAGCAGTACGCCGCCGCCACGGCGACCGCGATCCGGGTCTCCGGGTCCTCGGTGCCGAGGGCGGACAACGTCACCGTCGCCGACCGTGCCGCCGCGGCGGCGGACTCGGCGTCGGCGTACAGCTCGGCGAGGCGGTGCTTGAGCGCCTGGAACCCGCCGACCACGCGCCCGAACTGCTTGCGCTCCTTGAGGTACGCGACCGTCGTCGTGACGCACCAGCGGGCGACACCTGCCTGCTCGGCGGCGAGCAGCGCCGCCCCGGTGAGCAGCCCCGCGCGGACGGCGGCGGCGCCGTCGGCGGCGACCGGCGTTCCCGGGACGTCGGCGAGGACGACGTCCGCGAGCTGCCGCGTCATGTCCAGGGACGAGACCGCGGTGATCTGCGCGGCGGACGCTTCGACGGCGTACAGCGCACCGTCGTCGCCCGGCACCAGCAGCACGTCGGCGCCGAGTGCCCCGGCCACCGACCGGACGGTCCCGGTGAGCGCGCCGCCGGTGACGGTGACGCCCCGGACCGGGCCGTGCGGATCCACGGAGAAGGGCACGGCGAGCGCAGCGGTGCGCTCCCCCGCGGCGAGGGCGGCCACCAGGTCGGTGGCGCCCGCAGCGAGCGCCGTCGCGGTGGCGATGCCCGCCGAGGTGAGGAAATCACCGGCCGCACACGCGGAACCGAGCTCCTCGGCGACCACGCCGGCGACGGCGGCACCGGCTCCGGCGCCACCGGACTCCTCCGGGACGAGCAGGCCGGCGACTCCCATGTCCGCGAGCTCCGACCGCAGGCCGGGCGCGGGGTCGCCGTCGTAGGCGGCGATCAGGTCCGACGGTGCGACCCGTCGGCCGAGCAGGTCGCGGACGGCGGCGCGCAGATCGTCCTCGACGTCACTGTCGAGCAGGTGCGGGGTGAAGCTCACTTGGGCACGTCCTTCCACGGCAGGTCCTTGTCGACCCGGTGCTCCGGCGGCAGGCCCAGCACGCGCTCCGCCACGATGTTCTTGAGGATCTCCGAGGTGCCGCCCTCGATCGAGTTGCCCTTGGCGCGCAGGTACCGGTACCCGGCGTCGCGGCCGTAGAAGTCGACCCGGTCGGGGCGGACCATCGTCCACTCCCCGTAGCGCAGGCCGTCCTCACCGAGCAGCTCCAGTTCCAGTCCGGAGAGCTTCTGGTTCAGCCGCGCGAACGACAGCTTCATCGCGGCGCCCTCCGGGCCGGGCTGGCCCGAGGCGAGCTTCTGTCCCAGGCGCAGCGCGGTCACGCGGGCGACCTCGCTGTCCACCCACAGGCGGAGCAGGTCGTCGTGCAGGTCCGGCGTGCGCAGCTCGGGCCGCTCGCGCCAGGTCTTCGCGACGACGCCAATCATGCCGTCCTCGCGCCGCGCGGCGCGGCCGCCGATCGCGACCCGCTCGTTGTTGAGCGTGGCGTTCGCAACCTGCCACCCCTGCCCCACCGCGCCGAGGCGGTGTGCGTCCGGGATGCGGACGCCCTCGAGGAAGACCTCGTTGAACTCGGCCTCGCCGGTGATCTGCCGCAGCGGGCGCACGTCGATGCCCGGGTCGGACATGTCGCACAGGAAGTACGTCAGGCCCTTGTGCTTCGGCTGATCCGGGTCGGTGCGGGCGACGAGGATCGCCCACTGCGCGTTGTGCGCGCCCGAGGTCCACACCTTCTGCCCGGTGACGATCCAGTCGTCGCCGTCGCGCACCGCGCGGGTCGCGAGGCCCGCCAGATCGGACCCCGCGCCGGGCTCGCTGAAGAGCTGGCACCAGATCTCCTCGCCCGTCCACAGCGGGCGCAGGAACCGGTCGATCTGCTCCGCGGTGCCGAACGCGAGGATCGTCGGCGCGGCCATGCCGAGCCCGATCCCGTTGACGTGGCTGCGGTTGTCCGGGGCACCGGCGGCGGCGAACCGGGCGTCGACGCCCTGCTGCAGCGATCGGGACAGCCCGAGTCCGCCGCGCCCCTCGGGGTAGGCCACCCAGGCCAGCCCGGCGTCGTACCGCGCGCGCAGGAACTCCAGTGGATCGGTCGCGATGGGCGGGTGCGCCGCGAGGAACTCGTCGATGCGCCCGTCGAGTTCCTGCGCGGTGGTCACTGCGCCTTCTTCGCTGCGACGCGCTTGAGCTCTGCCCGCGCCAGCGAGTTCTTGTGCACCTCGTCGGGGCCGTCGGCGAAGCGCAGCGTGCGGATGCCGGCGTACGCCTCGGCGAGCGAGAAGTCCTGGGACAGGCCGCCCGCGCCGTGCGACTGGATGGCCTTGTCGAGGATCCACTGCACCGTCTGCGGGGTGGCGATCTTGATCGCCTGGATCTCCGTGTGGGCGCCGCGGTTGCCCACGGTGTCCATCAGCCAGGCGGTCTTGAGCACCAGCAGGCGCAGTTGCTCGATCCGCACACGGGACTCGGCGATCCAGTCCCGGATCACGCCCTGCTCGGAGAGCGGCTTGCCGAAGGCGGTGCGGCTCGACACCCGCTCGCACATCATCTCCACCGCGCGCTCGGCGACGCCGATCGAGCGCATGCAGTGGTGGATGCGGCCGGGCCCGAGGCGGGCCTGCGCGATGGCGAAACCGTCGCCCTCGTCGCCGATCAGGTTGCTCGCGGGGACGCGGACGTCGGTGAAGCGCAGCTCGGCGTGGCCGCCGTGGCTGTGGTCGTCGTAGCCGAAGACCTCCATGCCGCGCAGCACCTCGAGGCCCGGGGTGTCGCGGGGCACGAGGATCTGCGACTGCTGGCGGTGACGCTCGGCATCGGGGGCGGTCTTGCCCATGACGATGAAGACGGCGCAGTTCGGGTTCATCGCACCGGTGATCCACCACTTGCGGCCGTTGATGACGTAGTCGTCGCCGTCGCGCACGATGGAGAGCTCGATGTTGGTGGCGTCGGAGCTGGCGACGTCCGGCTCGGTCATCGCGAACGCCGACCGGATCTCGCCGTTCAACAGCGGCGTGAGCCATCGCTGCTTCTGCTCGGCGGTACCGAACTCGTTGAGCACCTCCATGTTCCCCGTGTCGGGTGCCGCGCAGTTGAACACCGCGGGCGCGAGGTGCAGGCTGCGGCCGGAGATCTCGGCGAGGGGCGCGTACTGCAGGTTGGTCAGTCCGGCACCGCCCTCGCCGGGGAGGAAGAAGTTCCAGAAGCCCCGGCTGCGAGCCTCGGCGCGCAGCTCCGCCAGGACCGGGACGCTGTCCCATGCCCAGCGGTCGTCCAGCTCGGCCAGCTGGCGGTGGAAGGTCTCCTCCGCCGGATAGACGTGGCTGTCCATGAAATCGTTGACCTGCCCGATCAGTTCGGTGGTCTTGGCGTCGTACGCGAAATCCATGTCAGTTCTCCTTCAGAGCGTCGAGTCCGGCGTCCAGCAGCGGGTTCACTGCCTGGCCGGCCTCGGCGAAGCCCTCGCCCACGGTCTGCCCGTTGACGTAGCGGTAGTGGATGCCCTCGACGATGCCTGCGAGCTTGAAGCAGGAGAGGGCGATGTAGAAGCCGAAATCGCCGAGGTCCCGGCTCGATCCGGCGGCGTAGCGGTCGATGATCTGCTGCTCGTCGAGGAAGCCCGGCGCCTCGCTCACGTCGCTGACGGTGCCCGCGGAGACCTTCGCCAGCCGGCCGTAGACGAGCATCAGGGCGAGGTCGGTGAGCGAGTCGCCGATCGTCGCGAGCTCCCAGTCGACGACGGCCGCCGGCTCGTCCTGCGGCGAGACGAGGACGTTGTCGAGACGGTAGTCCCCGTGCACGATCCCCGGTGCCGAATCGGCGGGGACGCGGGCCTCGAGCGCGGTGAAGAGCTCGTCGACCTTGGGCAGGTCGCGGGTGTGCGCGGCGGCGAACTGCTTACGCCAGCGCTGCACCTGCCGACCGAGAAAGCCCTCGGGGCGGCCGAAGTCGCCCAGGCCGACGCTCTCCGGATCGACGTGGTGCAGGTCTACGAGGGTGTCCACGAGGCGCTCGGAGATCGCCCGGGTGCGCTCGGCACCGAGCGCCTCGAGCTCGGTCGCGCGGCGGTAGGGCACGCCGTCGATCTCGCTCATCACGTAGAACGGCGCGCCGAGCACCGCGGGATCGTCGCAGTACGAGTACATCACCGGGACCGGCACCGCGGTGCCGCCGAGCGCCGACATCATCCGGTACTCGCGACCCATGTCGTGCGCGGACGGCAGCAGCTTCCCGACCGGTGGCCGGCGCAGGATCCACGACGAGGCACCGTCGGAGATGCGGTAGGTGAGGTTGGACTTGCCGCCGGCGATGAGCACGGCGCTCAGGTCCGCCCCCGCCCCCGCCACGTGCTGCGGGAGCCAGGTCGCGAGGACGTCGAGGTCGAGGCCCGGGTGCTGCTCCGCCATCAGAAGACCACCACGGACACGGTCTCGGCCACGCAGGCCGGGCGGTCCGCGCCCTCGCGCTCGATGGTGACCCGGGCCACCACCTGCTGTCCGCCGCTGCCCGGGGTCACCGAGACCAGCTCGACACCGGCGCGCACCCGCGATCCGACCGGCACCGGCGCCGGGAAGCGGACCTTGTTGCAGCCGTAGTTGACGCCCATCTTCGTGCCCTCGACGGTGTAGATCTGCCACACCAGCATCGGGATGAGGGAGAGCGTCAGATAGCCGTGGGCGATGGTCGTCCCGAACGGCCCGGCCTTCGCCTTCTCCGGATCCACGTGGATCCACTGGTGATCGCCGGTCGCCTCGGCGAACAGGTCGATCCGCTTCTGATCGATCTCGACCCAGTCGCTGTAGCCGAGGTGCTCCCCCACGGCCGCCTGCAACTCCTCGAGTCCGTTGAGTACCCGCATGCTCGTCTTCCTCTCCCGTCCGGTCCTGCGCCTAGTCCTTGGGCCCGCCGGCCACGTAGACCACCTGGCCGGAGACGAATCCCGCACCCTCACTGGCGAAGAAGCTCGCGGTGTGCGCGATGTCGGCGGGCAGGCCCACGCGCTGCACCGGGATCTCCTTGGCGGCAGCGGTCTTGAAGTCCTCGAAGGAGACGCCGATCCGCTCGGCGGTCGCGGCGGTCATGTCGGTGGCGATGAATCCGGGAGCGATCGCGTTGGCGGTCACGCCGAAGCGGCCGAGCTCGAGGGCGAGCGTCTTGGTCAGGCCCTGCATGCCGGCCTTCGCCGCCGAGTAGTTGGCCTGGCCGCGGTTACCCAGCGCCGAGGTCGACGACAGATTGACGATGCGACCCCACTTCTCCTGGGTCTGGTACTTCTGCACCTCCCGCGACATGAGGAAGGCGCCGCGCAGGTGCACGCCCATGACCGAATCCCAGTCGGAGACGGTCATCTTGAAGAGCAGGTTGTCGCGGATGATGCCCGCGTTGTTGACCAGGATGGTGGGCGGTCCGAGCTCCTCGGCGACGCGGGTGACGGCGGCGCCGACCTTCTCCTCGTCGGAGACGTCGACACCCACGCCGATGGCGCGGCCGCCGGCGGCGGTGATCTCGTCGGCGACCACCCGGCAGGCGGCCTCGTCGAGGTCGAGGACGGCGACGGCGTGTCCGTCGGAGGCGAGGCGGCGGGCCACCTCGGCGCCGATGCCGCGGGCGGCCCCGGTCACGATGGCGATGCGCTGGGTCATGGTGTTCTCCTTCAGGGGTGGACGGACGTATCGGCCAGGGCGGGAACGAGTTCCCGCAGGGCCGCACGCGTGGTGGCGGGTTCGGTGTGATGCACGGCGCGGATGCCGAGGGCGGCGGCGCCGTCGATGTTCGGCGTCGCGTCGTCGATGAAGGCGGCCCGCTCGGGCGGGACGCCGAGCGAGTCGAGCGCGAGTCGGAAGATGGCGGGGTCGGGCTTGCGCAGCCCCACCTCCTCCGAGATGATCACCGGCGCGAACAGGGCCGCGAGGCGCTCACGGGGGTAGAGGTTCCCGCCGCCCCAGCTGTTGGAGACGATCGCCACGGGCACGCCCGCCGCACGCAGATCGGCGGCGAGCTCCCACATCGCGGGGTCCTCCTCGATCCGGGCGAACATGCGGCGCAGCACACCATCGGGATTCACGGGCTCGCCCGTACGGGTGCGCAGCGCCGCGGCGAACTCCGCGTCGAAATCCGCCTCGGGCAGCTCGCCGGTCTCGAGCCGGTGGATCGGGCTGCCCGCGTGGGCGTCCCGTCCGAGCCAGGCCTTGAGCGTGGCGGTGAAACTGGCGGGTTCGATGCCCTCGTCGGCGATCCACGCCTCGATGCTGTGGCGCATCGGCCGGGTGAGGACGCCGCCGTAGTCGAACAGGACGGCGTCCACCCGGCGGCCCTGCGGCCCATCGGGGCCGCTGCCCGCCACGGGTTCCGCCGTCACCGGTCCGCCTGGTAGACGACGCGCCCCACGGTGGTGCCGTCCGCGAGCCGCTGCAGGCCGTCCGGCACCTGGTCGAACGAGAGTCGCTCGCTCACCAACGGGTTGACCAACCCCTTGTCCGCCAGAGCGGTCAGCTCGGTGTGGCACTGCTGGACCGCCGCCGGGTCGAGGGCGTTGTAGAGCCCCCAGTGCAGGCCGACGATCGAGTAGTTCTTGATCAGGGCGTGGTTGAGCGGGGCCTCCTGGATGGTGCCGCCGGCGAAACCGATGATGAGGATCCGGCCCTCGAAGGCGATGCACTTGGTGGAGCGCTTGTAGGTCTCGCCGCCGACGGGATCGTAGATGACGTCCGCACCGCGGCCGCCGGTCTCGGCCTTGACCACCTCGACGAAATCCTGGGTGTGCCGGTCGATCACGACGTCGGCACCCAGCGCGCGGGCGACCTCCGCCTTGGCCTCGCCGCCCACGACGCCGATGACCTTCGCGCCGGCGGCCTTGCCGAGCTGGATCGCGGCGCTGCCGACGCCGCCGGCGGCGGCGTGCACCAGGAGGGTCTCGCCGGCCTGCAGGTGCGCGCGACGGTGCAGGCCGAACCACCCGGTCTGGTAGCCGATGAACAGCGACGACGCCTGCGCGTCATCGAGCGATGCCGGCGCGGGAAAGGTCTGTGCGGCGCTGAGCACCGCGTACTCCGCGAAGCCGCCCGCGGGCAGCGCCGCCCCACCGAGCACACGATCACCGACGGCGAAGCCGTCGACACCGTCACCGACCGCGACCACCTCACCGCAGAGCTCGACGCCGGGGGTGAACGGCAGGTCGGGCTTCACCTGGTACAGCCCGCGGCACATGAGGACGTCGGGGAAGTTCGCCGCCGTCGCGAGCGTGCGCACCACGACCTGCCCGGGGCTCGGCTCGGGAACGGGGAGGTCGGCCTCCCGGAGTACGGCGAGCGGCTCCCCCAGTTCGGGTACCTGCCAGGCCCTCATCGCGTGCTCTCCTTCTCTTCCAGTCGCTGCTGGAGCTTGTTCATGCCGTGCAGCCACTTGTCGGTGGCACCCGCACGAGTGGCGTAGTACCCCGCGACCTCGGGGTGCGGGAGGATGAGGAACTCATCGCCGGCGAGCGCGTCGACCGCCTGCGTCGCGACCTGCTCGGGGGTGAGCGCGGTGTCGTGACTGAGCAGCTCCTCCAGTTCGCCCGACTGCTCGAGCATCCGCGTGCGCACGCCCTGCGGACAGATCGCCTGGACCACGACGCCGCGGTGCCGGTAGGTGACCGACAGCCACTCGGCGAAGGCGACGGCGGCGTGTTTGGTGGCCGAGTACGCCGGGGCGCCGAGCATGGTCAGCAGGCCCGCCGCCGAGGCGGTGACCACGAACCGGCCCGCGCCTCGTTCGGCCCACTCGGGGACGAGGAGCCGGGCCGCCCTGACGTGCGCCATGACGTTGACCTGCAACGAGAGATCCCAGTCGGATTCCGGGGCTTCGAGGCCGCGGCCGCGGTCGACGCCGGCGTTGGCGTACCAGGCGTCGATGGCGCCGAGGCGCCCGCGAGCGGTGGCGACGAGGGCGGCGACGCCCTCCTCGGAGGCCGCGTCGCCGGGGGCCGCGTACGCGGTGCCGCCCGCGGCGGTGATCTCGTCCGCGACGCGCGAGGCCCCCTCGGCGTCGAGATCGGCCACCACGACCCGCGCCCCGCGGGCGCCCAGCTCCCGCGCGAGTGCTGCGCCGATGCCGTTGCCCGCGCCCGTGACGACGATGCCCTTGTCCTTCGGATCGAAGGCCGCCATCGGCCTAGACCCCACCGGTGAGCAGGACGCCACCGTCGACGGTGAGCGTCTGGCCGGTCATCCACGCCGCGTCGTCGGAGAGCAGGAAGGCGACCACGGAACCGATGTCGTCCGGGACGCCGAGGCGCTTGAGCGGGTACGCGGCCGAGACCTGCTCCTCGCGTCCCTCGTAGAGGGCGGTGGCGAAGCGGGTCTTGACCACGGCGGGGGCGACCGCGTTGACGCGGATGTCCGGGCCCAGCTCGACCGCGAGCTCCTCCGTGAGGTGGATGACGGCCGCCTTGGAGACGCCGTAGAAGGCGATGCCGGGCGCGGGGCGCAGGCCGGCGACCGAGCCGACGTTGACGATCGCACCGCCGTGCTCCTTCTGCCAGGCGGCGTGGACCTTCTTGGTCCAGGACAGAGTGGAGAGCACGTTGACCTCGAAGATCTTGCGCGCGGCCGCGATGTCGATGTCCATGAGCGGGCCGTAGACCGGGTTGATGCCGGTGTTGTTGACGAAGAAGTCGGCGCTGCCGAAGGTCTCGATCGCGGTGGCGATCGCCTGATCCTGGTGCGCCTCGTCGTCCCCCGAGCCGGCGACGGCCACGGCGACGTCCGGCCCGCCCAGCTCGACGACGGCGGCGTCGAGCGCCTCCTGCTTGCGCGCCGTGATGACGACCTTCGCGCCGTCGGCCACCAGCCGCTGCGCGATGGCCAGGCCGATGCCGCGGCTCGCTCCGGTGACGATCGCGGTCTTCCCGGCGAATCGGGTCATGCTCCACACACCTTCCATTCAAACTGACTAAGCGCTCGCTTATTTTGTAGCCTACGACACACCGCGCCGGGTGACGACCCCTTGAGCCGGCGAACTCCTGTGACCCTTCTCACAGTACGGATGTCCGCGGTGCGCCGCCTCGGAAAACGACGGAGCGGCCCGCGCGTCGAGGACGTACGGGCCGCTCCGGGACGGTTCGAGCGCTGGTCAGCTGAGCCGCTCGATGACCATCGCCATACCCTGGCCGCCGCCGACGCACATGGTCTCGAGACCGAACTGCTTGTCGTGCCACTGCAGCGAGTTGATGAGCGTGCTGGTGATGCGCGCGCCGCTCATACCGAAGGGGTGGCCGACCGCGATGGCGCCGCCGTTGATGTTGACCTTGTCGACATCGATGCCGAGGTCGCGCACCGACGGGATGACCTGGGCTGCGAACGCCTCGTTGACCTCCATGAGATCGATGTCGCCGATCGAGAGTCCGGCGCGCTGCAGCGCCTGCTTCGACGCCTCGACGGGGCCGAGGCCCATGATCTCGGGAGAGAGACCGGTGACACCGGTGGAGACGATCCGCGCGAGCGGCGTGAGACCGAGCGCCTTCGCCTTCTCGTCGGACATGATGACCACGGCCGCCGCACCGTCGTTGAGCGGGCAGCAGTTGCCCGCGGTGACGGTGCCGTCCGGGCGGAAGACCGGCTTGAGGCCGGCGATGCCCTCGTAGGTGACGCCGGCGCGCGGGCCGTCGTCCTTGCTGACGACGGTGCCGTCGGCGAGCGTGACCGGGGTGATGTCCTTGGCCCAGAAGCCCGAGGCGATCGCGGCCTCGGCGCGGTTCTGGCTGCGCACACCCCACTCGTCCTGGTCCTGACGGCTGACGTTCTTGAACTGCGCGACGTTCTCCGCGGTCTGCCCCATCGCGATGTAGACGTCGGGCAGCAGGCCGTTCTCGCGCGGGTCGACCCAGGTCTGACCACCGGCGGCGAACGTGGCGGTGCGCGCCTCGGCGTCGGCGAAGATCGGGTTCTTGGTATCGGGCAGGCCGTCGGAGTTGCCCTTGATGTAGCGGCTGACGGTCTCGACGCCGCCGGAGATGAAGACGTCGCCCTCCCCCGCCTTGATCGCATGGAACGCCATGCGGGTGGTCTGCAGGCTCGAGCTGCAGTAACGGTTGACGGTGACGCCGGGCAGATGGTCGAGACCGGCCTCGACGGCGACGACGCGGGCGATGTTGAAGCCGGACTCGCCCGCGGGCTGGCCGCAGCCGAACATGAGGTCGTCGATGTCGCGCGGGTCCAGGCCGGGCACCTTGGCCAGCGCGGCCTGCACCATCTGGACGGAGAGGTCGTCCGGGCGGGCGTCCTTGAGCGAGCCCTTCGCTGCGCGCCCGATGGGCGACCGGGCGGTGGAGACGATGACTGCTTCGGGCATGGGATGACCTCCGAGTTGAAACTATGCTGACTAAGCGCTCGCTTAGCGGTGTACCATTTACTCTGCACCACTGAGAGCCGGTCGTCAACGGACCGTTCACTGTGGTCCCGTTCACACTAGAGACATCGCATCGAAGGGCCGCATCGCGGTGGGCAGCGGAGGGAAACGATGACCGACACCGAGGCACCGTCCCGCGCGGACGCCACGCGGGCGCGACTGCTGGCCGCCGCCGCAGCCGCCTTCGCCGAACGCGGCTTCCACGGCACCACCACCCGCGACATCGCCTCCGCCGCGGGGATGAGCCCGGCCGCGGTCTACGTGCACTACAAGTCCAAAGAGCAGTTGCTGCACCAGCTCTCCCGCGTCGGCCATCAGCGGATCATCGACGCGATCGCCGCCGTCGACGACGCCGGCGCCTCCCCCGCCGAACGCCTGGCCGCGACCATGCGCGCGTTCGCGACGCACCACGCCTCGTCGCACACCAGCGTCCGGGTGGTCAACTACGAACTGGACGCGCTCACCGAGGAGCACCGCGCCGAGATCGGCGGCCTGCGCCGGGAGATCACCCGCCGGGTCCGCGCGATCGTCGACGCCGGTGTCGCCGACGGCTCGTTCGACACCCCCGATCCCCGCATGGCCACGATCGCCGTGCTCTCGAGCGGCATCGACATCGGCCGCTGGTACCACGACGGCGGCGAGATCACCCCCGACCGCATCGGCGACTTCTACGCCGACCTCGCCCTGCGCACCGTCGGGGCGAACACCACCGAGACCCCGAACTAGAAACCCGAGGAGAACACCATGCGCCGTACCGTCTACACCGCCGATCACGAGGCCTTCCGCGAGACCCTCCGCGCCTTCATCGAAGCGGAGGTCGTTCCGCACTACGACGAGTGGTACGCGAACGGCATCGTGCCCAAGGACTTCTACCCCAAGCTCGGCGAGCTGGGCGTCTTCGGCATCGAGGTGCCCGAGGAGTACGGCGGCGCCGGCATCGAGTCGTTCAAGTACCAGGCCGTCATCAGCGAGGAGCTGGGCCGCGCGGGTGTCTCCTTCGGCGGCTCCAGCGTGCACATCGCGCTGTGCCTGCCCTACCTCACCAGCCTGGGCACCGACGAGCAGAAGCAGCGCTGGCTGCCCGGGATGGCCGCGGGCGAGATGATGTTCGCCATCGCGATGACCGAGCCCGGTACCGGCTCCGACCTCGCCGGGATGAAGACCACCGCGAAGCTCTCCGAGGACGGCAGCCACTACGTGCTCAACGGCGCCAAGACCTTCATCACCGGCGGCGTCAACGCCGACCGCGTGATCGTCTGCGCACGCACCGCCCCGTCGACGCCCGAGGACCGCCGCCACGGCATCTCGCTGTTCGTCGTCGACACCACGCTCGAGGGGTACTCGGTCGGCCGCAAGCTCGACAAGATCGGCCTGCGCACCTCGGACACCGCCGAGCTCTCCTTCACCGACGTCAAGGTGCCCGCCGAAGATCTGCTCGGCGAGGAGAACAAGGGGTTCAGCTACCTCGGCCAGAACCTGCCCCAGGAGCGCCTGTCGATCGCCGTCGGCGCGTACTCGCAGGCCGCCGCCGCGGTCCGCTTCGCGCAGGCCTACACCCAGGACCGCACCATCTTCGGTAAGACCGTCGCCTCGTTCCAGAACAGCAAGTTCGAACTCGCGGCGTGCAAGGCGAAGGTCGACGCGATGGAGTCGAGCGTCGATCGCGGCCTCGAGCTGCACGACGCGGGCCAGCTGACCGCAGCGGATGCGGCCTCGCTCAAGCTCTTCTGCACCGAGGCGGCCTCCGACGTCATCGACCGCTGCCTGCAGTTGCACGGCGGCTACGGCTACATCAACGAGTACCCCATCGCCCGCCTCTACGCCGACAACCGCGTCAATCGCATCTACGGCGGCACCTCCGAGGTGATGAAGACCATCATCGCCAAGGACATGGGCCTCTAGCCCGGTCCCCCGCGGCGGTGCTGTACTGAGCGCATGGACCTGCTGATCGGCCTGGCGGTCGTGGCGCTCGGCGGGGCCGCCGCGGGGAACGTGCGGCGCGGCGGTCCCGGAGCGGCGGCGACGGTGCGCTGGGCCCGCTACGCCCGGGCGTGGGTGCGTGCGAGCCCCGTCGCCGCGGCGCTGTGGTTCGTGGTCACCCTCAACGCGGTGATGCTGCTCGGGCTGCCCGACGGGCTCGCCGACGACGTGCTGCAGGTGCACAGCACCAACCTCGACCGGTTCGCCACGCACCCGCTGCAGGCGCTCATCACCTCGGCGCTGTGGATCGAGCCGATCGACATCGTCTTCGCCACCCTGATGACGATGCTCGTCCTCGGCCCCGCGGAGCGCTGGCTCGGCCACATCGGGATGCCCCTGGTCTACTTCGCGGGCAGCGCGACCGCCTCGCTGATCTCCGTCCTGTCGGCGAACCGCCTTCTCGCGCACGGGGTCATCACCGACGAGATCGACCTGCGCGGCATGATCGACGTCGGTGTGAGTTACGGCGGCCTGTGCGTGCTCGGACTGCTCGTCTACCGCATCCACGGCCTGCGATGGCGGCTGGCCGCGATGATCGCGCTGCCCGTCCTCGTCCGGCTCACGCTGCCCTTCTTCGGCATGTACTCCACGCTCGGGCACCTGCGCGCCGTTCTGCTCGGCTACCTGCTGTGGCCGGTCACCCGGATCCCGGCCGTGCGCCGCCGCGGTGCGGACTGGACGTGGCGACTGCACCCCGCCGAGCCGGATCGGCGCGGCGGGGCGGCACTCACCAGACCCTGACGCGGTCCTTGGGATCGAGCCACTCCCCGTCACCGGCCTTGACCCCGAAGGTCTCGGCGAAGGCACCCACGTTCTTGACCACCTGGTTGGCCCGGAACTCGTTGGGGGCGTGCGGGTCCGTGGCGAGCGACTGGATCGCGGCGGCCTCGCGCGCCTTGTTCCGCCAGATCCGGCCCCAGCTCAGGAACAGGGGCGTCAGGTCCGGTCCCGCAGCGGACGGGGCCGAGCTCGGCGAGGCGCTCGGCCCCGCGCTCGCCGACGGTGCGCTGCTCGCGGCGGTGGCGTCCTCAGTGCCGGCGTCGTTGTTCGCGACGGCGATCCGGTAGGCGGCGATGGCGATGGACAGGCCGCCGAGGTCGGCGAGGTTCTCCCCCACCGTGAGCCCGCCGTTGACCTTGTTGGTGGGCGGCAGGCCCGCCGGGACCAACGCGTCGTACTGCGCGATCAGCGCCTTGGTGCGCTTGTCGAACTCGGCGCGGTCAGCCGGCTCCCACCAGTCCTTGAGGTTGCCGTCACCGTCGTACTTGGCCCCCTGATCGTCGAAGGCGTGACCGATCTCGTGCCCGATCACGGCGCCGATGCCGCCGTAGTTGACCGCGGCGCGCGCATCGGGCGAGAAGAACGGCGGCTGCAGGATCGCGGCCGGGAAGACGATCTCGTTCATGCCCGGGTTGTAGTAGGCGTTCACGGTCTGCGGCGTCATCAGCCACTCGCCCTTGTCCACCGGCTTGGACAGTTTCGCCAACTGGTAGGCGTTCGAGAACTCCGCCGACGCCCGGACGTTGGCGACGATCGACTTCGCGTCCGTCTTGTAGTCCGAGTAGTCGCGCCACTGGTCGGGATAGCCGATCTTGGTGCGGATCTTCTCCAGCTTCGCGGCCGCGGCGCGCCGGGTGGCGGGCGTCATCCAGTCCAGGTCCTCGAAGCTCGCGCGATAGGCGCTGCGCAGGTTGTTCACCAGTCGCTCGGCCTGCTGCTTGGCGTCCGCCGGGAAGTGCTTCGCGACGTACAGCTTCCCGAGCGCCTCGCCGAGGGCGTCCTCGACCACCGCCACGCCGCGCTTCCAGCGATCGCGCTGCTGCTCGACTCCGCTGAGGGTCTTGGAGTAGAAATCGAAGTTCGCCGTCACGAAGGGCTCGGACAGATAGGCGGCGTAGGCGCGCACCACCTGGATGCGGGCGTGGTCCTTGAGCGTGTTCAGATCCGTGTCCGCCCACAGCTTCGCCACGGCGGTGAGGAAGCTCGGCTGCGCGACCACGACGTTCCTGGCGTCGTCGGCCTTGATGCCGACCGCCTTCTGCCAGCGGTCCCAGTCGTAGCCGGGCGCCAGCTTCGCCAGCTCGGTCCAGGGGTACGGGTTGTAGGTGGCGGTCGCATCGCGCGAGCGGACCTTGTCCCAATGCCCCTTCGCCACCGACGATTCGAAGGCGAGTACGCGCGCCGCGACGCCCGGCGCATCGGCCAGGCCCGCGAGCGAGGCCGCCTTCTCGAGGTACGCGCGGTACTTGTCGCGGACCTCGGCGTACTTCGGGTCGCGGTAGTACGCCTCGTCGGGCAGGCCGATGCCGGACTGCACGAGGCTGAGCACGTACTTCGACGAGTCCTTCTGGTCGGTGTCGACGTAGTAACCCACGAGGCCGCCGACGCCCTGCTTCTCGTGCGCGCCGATCACATCGAGTAGCGCCGCCTTGTCCGCCGCCTTGTCGATGGCGTCGAGGTCGGGCTTGATGGGGCCCGCGCCCTCCCGGTCGATCCGGCCTGTGTCCATGAACGAGTCGTAGACATCGCGGATCTTCGCCTCGTCGCTGCGGGTGCGCGGGTCCTTGATCCCCTCGATGATCTCCTTGAGCTGGTCCAGCGCGCGATCGGAGAGCTCGGTGAAGGTGTTGAAGGAGGCCTTGTCGGCCGGGATCGTGTAGCCGTCCGCCCAGCCGCCGTTGACGTGCCGGAACAGGTCGTCCTGCACGCGCACGCCGGGGGCGGCGCCGCTGAGGTCGGGGCCCGTCAGGGGGCGCGACGGTCGGGCGGAGGTCGACGGTCCGCTGTTCGGTGCCGAGACCCCGCACGCGGCGAGGACGGCCGTGCCCGCGAGCACGCCGAAGCCGGCGAGGAACCGGCGGCGGTCGAACCCGGCCGACGGACCGCCGAACGGGTCCCGGTCGGGGCGGGGCGGATGAGCGGAGGAGTGTCCATCACCGGTGTGCATACCCGAATCTAACCCGAGGACCGCCGAGGTGCTGCGAAAGGCTAACCACCCGTGTCGGGTGCGGGCGTGCGGCGCGAGGTGAGCGCGATCGCGAACACCACCAACGCGATCCCCGCCGCCTCCAGCCAGCCGGGCCGCTGACCGAGCAGGACCGCGCCCACACCCGTCGCGGTCACCGGGAGCAGCGCGAGCAGCAGCGCGAAGCGCTCGCGCCCGACCCGGGTGAGCACCACCTGGTCCAGGACGTACGGCACCACCGAGCTGAGCAGTCCGAGGCCCAGCCCCAGCACCCACACCTGCCAGTGCAGGAATGCCTCGGGTCGGGTCGCCAGATCGGGGCCGAGGCCGGGCAGCGCCAGCACCAGGGCGCCCGCGGCGAGTCCCACACCGAGGCCCTCGATGCCGCCGCCCGCATCGGCGACGCGCTTGCCGAGCACGATGTAGCCGGCCCACAGGGCCGCCGCGAGCAGCGCGCACGCGATGCCGACGACACCGTCGGAGCCCGACCCGCCGGCACCGTCGATGTTGACGCCCGCGACGCAGATCACCCCGATGAGCGCGGACGCGGCGGCGATCAGGTCGACGGCGCGGCGCGATCCGGCCACCGCCACCGCGATCGGGCCGAGGAACTCGATCGCGACGGCCGTGCCCAGATCGATGTGGTCGATCGCCTCGTAGAAGGCCATGTTCATCGCGACGGTGACAGTGCCGAACAGCGCGGCGGCGCGCAGGCGGGTGCGGGACCAGTCGGCGCGGCGCGGCCGCAGCACGAGCAACAGGATCAGCCCGGCCCCGGCGCCCCGCAGCCACGCGACCGCGACCGGGGAGAGCTGCTCGAACAGGCCGACACCGAGGGAGGCGCCCACGTACTGGCTGATCGCCCCGAGCACGAACATCGCGGGGATCATCAGGGGCGTCACGCGGATCACCCTAGGCGACGGGTCCGGCGCGCCGCATCGGCGTTTCCGGCGGCGGAAAGTTGTTCACCCTCGGAGAACATGCCGCCCACCTCCCCGGTGCGGTGGAACAAATGGGTACCCTCGAACGTATAACCAGATGTACGAATGGTTCGTGAGGAACGGAGGAGTCATGACGAACACAGTCACTTCAGAGGCCCCCGCGGGCGATGCCTTCGCTCCCCTGACGGCGTCCGACCGCTGCGATCGGTGCTCGGCGGCCGCCCAGGTCCGTGCGGTTCTCCCCTCGGGGTTCGAGCTGCTCTTCTGCGGGCACCACTTCACCGAGCACCGGGAGAAGCTGGAGTCGCAGGGCGCCCACATCACGGGGGAGCCCGCCTCCGTCTGATCCCGCACGACCGACGGCGCCGCGCACCCGCCCTACTTCCGGGTGCGCGGCGCCGTCGTCGTATCGGGGCCTCGCGTCACTTCCAGGTGCGCAACGCGGCGATCCGCTCCCGCAGCTGATCCGCCGTGGCCATCGCGGTGACCGGTCCGCCCAGCTTGCTGCGCAGCTCGTTGTGCACCACGCCGTGGGGCTTACCCGTGCGGTGATGGTGCATCGCCACGAGCGAGTTGAGCTCGCGCCGCAGGGCGGAGAGCTGCGCACCGGCGGTGGCCCGCTCCTCGACCTGCGGCGGCGGCGCGGGCCGCTCCTCGACCGCGCGCTCGATGACCTGCTCCTTCTGCCGCTGCCGCAGGAGCGCCCGCATCTGCTCCGCGTCCAACAGCCCGGGGAGCCCGAGGTAGTCGGCCTCCTCCTCGCTGCCCGAGAACGTGGCGGTGCCGTAGGACGATCCGTCGTAGATGAGCTGATCCAGCTCGGCATCGGCGTGCAGCGAGACGAACGCCTTCTCCTCCTCGCCGGGCTCGTCCTTCTGCTTGTTGGCGTCGATGAGCAGCGCGTCGTCGAGCCCGTCGGACTCGCGGTGCGGCTTGCCCAGGACGTGATCGCGCTGCTCCTCGAGCTTGGCGGCCAGATCCAGCAGCACCGGCACCGACGGCAGGAACACGCTGGCCGTCTCCCCGGGCACCCGCAGTCGCACGAAGCGGCCGATGGCCTGCGCGAAGAACAGCGGAGTCGATGCGCTCGTCGCGTAGACGCCCACCGCCAGGCGCGGCACGTCGACGCCCTCGGACACCATGCGGACGGCGACCATCCACTTCTCGGTGCCCTCGGAGAACGCGGAGATCCGCTTCGAGGCGGTCGGGTCGTCCGAGAGCACGACGGTGACCTTCTCGCCGCTGATCTCCTCGAGCAGCTCCGCGTAGTCGCGGGCGGTGCTCTGATCGGTGGCGATCACCAGGCCGCCCGCGTCGGGCATGGCCCGGCGCAGCTGCTCGAGTCGCGTGTTCGCGGCGTGAAGCACGGCCGGGATCCAGTCGCCGTGCGGGTCGAGCGCCGTGCGCCACGCGCGGGCCGTCTGCTCCTTGCTCAGCGGCTCGCCCAGGCGTGCGGTGAACTCCTCACCCGCGCTGGTGCGCCAGCTGGCCTGACCGGAGTAGGCCAGGAACACGACGGGGCGCACGACGCCGTCGGCGAGCGCGTCGGAGTAGCCGTAGACGTGGTCGGCCTTCGAACGCTGTCCGCCGCCGAACTCGGGCTCGTACGTGACGAACGGGATCGGGTTGTCGTCGCTGCGGAAGGGGGTACCGGTGAGCGCGAGCCTGCGCGTCGCGCCCTCGAAGGCCTCCCGTACGCCCTCGCCCCAGCTCTTGGCGTCGCCGGCGTGGTGGATCTCGTCGAGGATGACCAGCGTCTTGTAGGCCGTGGTGCGCGCGTGGTGCTTGTACGGATGCATACCCACCTGCGCGTAGGTGATGACCACGCCGTCGAAGTCCGACGAGGTGCTGCCGGCCGAGTTGGTGAAGTTCGGGTCGAGGTTGATGCCGTTCCGGGCGGCCGCCTCGGCCCACTGGTACTTCAGGTGCTCGGTCGGCGCGACCACCGTCACGCGCTCGACGGTGCGGTCGGCCAGCAGCTCGGAGGCGACCCGCAGCGCGAAGGTGGTCTTACCGGCGCCGGGCGTCGCCACGGCGAGGAAGTCCTGCGGCTTCGCGGTGAGGTACTTCGTGAGCGCACGGCGCTGCCAGACACGAAGTGAAACCGCCATTGAGAAACGCACCCCTAAACGCAAGAGAAGGCCCGCCGGGCGCGGACGGGCGCCGCGGGCGGGTCGATCGTGAACCGTGAAGCAGTCTACTCGCAACACGCGGCGGTCCCGGTTCCGGCGTGATCGCGCCCGGTGCGCAAGACTGGACACGATGGACGACGCACGCGGCACGCCGGGAACCCGGCAACCGGGTCCGGCGAAGGACGCCGGACCACGCGATCCGGGCCCGCACACCCAGGACCTGGATCGGCCCGCCCGTGCCTCCTTCCCGACCCGCGCGTGGGGCGTGATCAAGGGAATGCCGCAGGTGCTGTGGCGCACGGTGGTGAAGTCGTGGGACGACTCGATCGTCGGGCACAGCGCACAGGCCGCGTTCTGGACCACACTCTCGCTCGCCCCGCTGCTGCTCGCGCTCATGGGCCTGATCGGTTACGTCGCGAACTGGTTCGGCCCGGACACCATCGGCGTGATCCACGACCGGCTCATCTCGTTCGCACTGCGGGTGTTCACCCCCAACGTCGTCGACGAGATCATCCGGCCGATGGTCGACGGCGTGCTCCAGCAGGGCCGCGGTGACGTGGTCTCGGTGGGCTTCATCCTCGCCCTGTGGGCGGGATCGTCCGCGCTGTCGTCGTACGTCGATTCGATCAGCATGGCCCACGACCAGCACACCGTGCGCAACCCCGTGCACCAGCGGTTCTTCGCGCTGGCGCTCTACGTGGAGTTCCTGGTGATCGCGGTGTTCACGCTGCCGCTCGTCGCGCTGGGACCGAGCTTCATCGTCAAGTACATCCCCGCGTCGTGGCACCCCGCGGTCGCCCAGCTCATCGACTTCGGGTACCTGCCGTTCGTCGTGCTGATGCTGGTCGGTGGGCTGGCCCTGCTCTACCGGCAGGCGCTCCCGCGCCCGCTCCCGTGGTACCGGCACGTGCCCGGGGCCGCACTGGCCGCACTGATCTTCCTCATCGCCTCGACCGGGCTGCGGGTGTACCTGTCGTACATCGCCTCGGGCAAGGGCATCTCGTACGGCGCACTCGCGACGCCGATCGCCTTCCTGCTGTTCACGTTCTTCCTCGGCTTCGCCGTGATGGTGGGCGCCGAGTTCAACGCCGCGCTGCAGGACCGCTGGCCCGCGCGCGAGATCAAGACCGACCAGCTGCGCGGCTGGGTCGTCGAGCAGATCAAGGAGGTCGGCATCCCCGATCCCGGCCGCGCCGCCGCCGAGGGCCTGCGCCGCGCGACCGATCCGATCCGCCGGAGACAGCGTGGGGACGACGAGCCGGCGGACGACGAGCCCGCCCGTGCTCCCGAGCCGGCGGTCCGGCGCACCGTCGAGACCGACACGCCGACACCGCGCGCCGGCGCACCGCGGAACGCGCCGGTGCGGCCGCCGCACGGGGTGGAGCCGCGCTGAGCGGCTACTTCTTCATGCGGTCGTAGATCTTCTTGCACTCGGGGCACACGGGCGAACCGGGCTTGGCCGACTTGGTGACGGGGAAGGTCTCGCCGCACAGCGCGACGACGTAGTTGCCCATCACGGCCGACTCGGCGATCTTGTTCTTCCGGACGTAGTGGAAGAACTTGGGAGTGTCGTCGTCGTTGCCGGTATCGGCGTCGACATCGACATCGGGCTTCTCCAGAGTCTTCGTGCTCATGACTTTCATTCTGCCAGCCGCAGTGGGACGATCGAAGTGTGGGAAATCAAGGTGAGAACACCTACGTCATCACCGACGCCGAGGACTCGTACGAGGAGCAGCATCGGCGGCGGGTGCGGCGGTACCTGATGATCATGGCGATCCGGATCCCCGCCCTCGTGATCTCGGCGTGGATCTACTCCGCCACCGGTAACTGGATGATCGCGCTCGCCGTCCTCGCCGGTTCCATCCCGATTCCTTGGATCGCGGTGATCCGGGCGAACGACCGGCCCAAGAAGCGCAAGGGCGAGCCCGACCGGTTCACCCGCCGCAAGCTCGACCGCCTGGCCCTGCAGGGCCACCCCATCACCACCGTCTCGACGCGCGGCGAGTAGGTGCTGCTCTCCCCCGCTCTGGCACCGCTGTGCCGTCGGCTCGGCCCTGCGCTGACCGCCGCCGACTTCTCCGAATCCGCCGTCGCCGGTCGTCTCGGTGACGCCTACGCCTGCCTCTCCCGCGGCGAGCCGGGCCCCGTCGAGGCCGCCGCCGGCGGCGACGGGCCGCTCGATGTCCTGATTCGTCTGTTCCTGGCCGCCGCGCCGGTCCCGCGTCCGCTGGCCGACGGTGCCCTCGCGCCGGTCACCGTCGACGAGGCGATCGCCGCCGGGCTGCTCGAGCCGGACCCGGAGGACGCGTCCCGGGTCCGGGCCGCACTGGGCCTGCGCCCCCTGGACCTGCCGGACGGTCCGCAGTTCTTCCTCTCCGATCTCGACGGCCTGATGCGGCCGCATCCGCAGCACCGCGAGCACGTGCTCGGCGTGGGGCACGCGTCGCAGTCGCTCCTGCGGGCCACGCCGCGCGAACCGGTGGGTTCCGTCCTCGACCTGGGCACCGGCTGCGGCGTGCACGCGTGCGCGGCCACGCGGTTCGCCGACGCGGTGACCGCGACCGACGTCAGCGAGCGCGCCGCGGGCTTCGCCGCCGCCTCGGCCGCGCTCAACGGCGCGGACGTCGAGGTGCTCACGGGCGACTGGTTCGCCCCCGTCGCCGGCCGGCGGTTCGACCTGGTGCTCGCGAATCCGCCGTTCGTCGTGGGCGAGGGCCGGGTGGATCACACCTACCGCGATTCCGGCCTCGACCTGGACGGCGCCTCGGAGCTGGTGGTGCGGGGCGCGCCCGAGCACCTCGCCCCCGGAGGGACTGCGGCACTGCTGGCCTCCTGGGTGCACCGCGAGGACGAGACCTGGCAGGCGCGCGTCGCCTCTTGGCTGCCCGCCGAGGGCATCGCTGCGTGGGTGCTGCAGCGCGACGTCGCCGACCCCGCGTTGTACGTGGGCACCTGGCTGCGCGACGAGGGGCTCGACCCGCGCACGGGCGAGGGACGCGCGAAGTCCGACCGGTGGCTGGCGCACCTCGCGGACGCCGGCGTGAGCGGGATCGGCTTCGGCTTCGTCCTGCTGCGCGCGATCGACGGACCGTCGGAAGTGGTGTGCGAGGAGCTCGCGCACCCGTTCGACGATCCCCTGGGGGACGAAGTGCCCGCGCACTTCGCCCGAATGGCGTGGTTGCGCGACGGCGACCTCGATGCCGCGCGCCCCCTGCTCGGCGACGACGTCGCGCTCGAGCGGGTCTCCATCGGCGGCGACGAGGGCTGGGACGAGGTCGCGGTGCGCGTGACCCGGATGTCGGGGCCGCGCTGGAGCCATGAGATCGACGATGCGGGTGCCCGGCTGCTGGCGGGCTGCCGCGGTGAGCTGCCCACCGAGGACCTGGTCCTGCTACTGGAGGCGGCGACGGGGTCGGACGGACTGGCCGAATCCGCCCGCCGACTGCTCGCGGATCTCCATCGCCACGGATTCGTAACCTTCCTCTAAGCAACTTCTCAGACCGCCTCTGCGTCTTCGCAGGTCAGGGGTTCGAGGCTCGGGAACTCTGCGGCCCCGCCGTCCGTTGAACCTCATGTACCGGCGAACAGGAGGCAGCCACATGGCACACCGCGTCAATACCGCTAGCACCGCAGCCCGCCCCGCTGATCGGGTGCGGCCCCCGCTGACCGAGGCCGATCTCGATGCACAGAGTCCCGCCGCGGATCTGGTGCGGGTGTACCTGAACGGCATCGGCCGCACCGCTCTGCTGACCGCGGAGGACGAGGTCGATCTGGCCAAGCGCATCGAGGCGGGGCTGTACGCACAGCACCTCCTCGCCACGAAGAAGCGGATGGCCGCGTCGAAGAAGCGTGATCTCGCGTTCATCGTGCGCGATGGGCAGGCCGCGCGCCAGCACCTGCTGGAGGCCAACCTGCGCCTCGTGGTCTCGCTGGCCAAGCGCTACACCGGCCGCGGCATGCCGCTGCTGGACCTGATCCAGGAGGGCAACCTCGGACTGATCCGCGCGATGGAGAAGTTCGACTACGCCAAGGGCTTCAAGTTCTCCACGTACGCCACGTGGTGGATCCGTCAGGCGATCACGCGCGGTATGGCGGATCAGTCCCGCACCATCCGCCTGCCCGTCCACCTCGTCGAGCAGGTGAACAAGCTGGCCCGCATCCGGCGCGAGCTGCACCAGCAGCTGGGCCGCGAGGCCACGGACGCCGAGCTCGCGGAGGAGTCGGGCATCCCCGCCGAGAAGATCGCCGATCTGATGGACCACTCGCGTGATCCGGTGAGCCTGGACATGCCCGTCGGTTCCGACGAGGAGGCGCCCCTGGGCGACTTCATCGAGGACGCCGAGGCCGCCTCGGCCGAGTCCGCGGTCATCTCGCGGCTGATGCACAGCGACGTGCGGTCGGTGCTGGCCACCCTCGACGAGCGCGAGCAGCAGGTCATCCGCCTGCGCTACGGCCTCGACGACGGCCAGCCCCGCACCCTCGACCAGATCGGCAAGCTCTTCGGGCTCTCCCGCGAGCGCGTGCGCCAGATCGAGCGCGAGGTCATGAGCAAGCTCCGCAACGGCGAGCGGGCCGACCGCCTGCGCGCGTACGCGAGCTAGGAACCACCCCGAAGGAACCGCGTCGGCTGTTACAGCCGGCGCGGTTCCGCTTGTTGGGTGAGCACGTCGCTGGCGTGCCCGATCCGGATCACCGCCGAGAGCACCGCGGCACCGTCCGTGGTCGCCAGGATCGGCTGGCAGTCGATCGAAACGATCTCGGGCACCTCGTAGGCGAGCGCGGCGATGCGGGTGACCACGTCGGTCAGCGCCGCGCGGTCCACACCCGACTCTCCCGCGAAGCCGTCGAGCAGCGGAGCCGAGCGGGTCGCGGTGACGAGGTCCTCCGCGGCGGCATTGGTCAACGGCAGGAGCCGATAGGCGCGGTCGCCGAGGAGTTCCGGGACGGCGCCGCTGAGGCCGAACGAGAGCAGCGGACCGATCCGGGGGTCGTTCTCGTACCCGACGGCGCAGCCGATGCCCTTGTGCGCCATGCGCTGCACGTGCAGCGTCGACTCCCCGGTGGCGTGCGAGAGCTCGGCGAAGGCGTCCGCCACCGCCTGCGAGCCGGCGAGATCGAGCCGCACCGCCGCGAGGTCGGCGCGCAGCCGCCAGCGCTCCCCCATCGCCTTGACCGCCACGGGGTAGCCCAGTCGGTCGGCGGCGGAGGCCGCCTCCTCCGGGGTGGAGACGACGTCGAAGGCGACGACCCCGACCCCGTAGAGGCCCAGCAGTTCGGCGCTCTGCGCGAAACTCAGCGTGACGGGGCCACTCTCGGCGTCGTCGACGGCCAGCCATTCGCGCACCCGGGTCCGAGCGGTCTCCACGTCGGTGCGATCGGGCCGCGCGGTGTCCGAGACCGGCCGGGCCCGCCACTGCGCGTAGCGCCAGCCGTGAGCCAGGACCCGGGCAGCGCGCTCGGGCTCCGGGTACGAGGGCACCGAGCCCCGTACCCGCGCGCCGTGATCGTCGGTGGCCGCGAGGATCTCGGCGACGCCGTCGAAGGCGAGAAAGGTCGAGACGATGGGCTTGACCTGCTTGCGCGAGGCCTCGAGCAGGACGGCCGCGTGTGCCTCGGGCGGCGCCTCGACCGGCGGGACGAAGACGGCGATGATCGCGTCGACCGCGTCGTCGGCCAGCGCGGCATCGATGGCGGCGCCGAACTCCGCGGGCGTGGCCGCGGCACCGAGGTCCACGGGCTGCGCGACGTCGAGCCCCTCGCGGATACCGGTGTGCGTTGCCAGGACCCCCAGGGCGGTCGAATTGCCGATGACGGCGACGCGCGGCCCCGCCGGCAGCGGCTGGTAGCTGAAGAAGGTCGCGCAGTCGAACAGCTCCGGGATCGAATCGACCTGCACCACACCGGAGTTCTCGAACAATGCCTCGGAACCGCGCTTGCGCCGGTTGGCGTCGACACCGCCGCGATGCACGGCGACGATCGGCTTGCGCCGGGAGAGCCGCTGCGCGATCCGGCCGAACTTGCGGGGGTTACCGAAGCTCTCGAGGTAGAGCAGCACGACCTCGGTGGCGTCGTCGGTGTCCCAGTACTGCAGCACGTCGTTGCCGGAGACGTCGGCCCGGTTGCCCGCCGAGACGAAGGTGGTCAGGCCGACGCCGCGCTTGGCGGCGGTGTCGAGGATCGCGATGCCGAGGGCGCCGGACTGACAGAAGAACCCGACGTTGCCGCGCCGCGGCACCACGGGCGCCAGCGTCGCGTTGATCCGCACCTCACGGTCAGTGTTGACCACACCGAGCGCGTTCGGGCCGATGAGCCGCATCCCGTGCGAGCGAACGGCTTTGAGCAACCGCCGCTCCGATTCCTTGCCCCGCCCGCCGACGTCGGAGAAGCCGGACGAGACGACCAGCAGCGTCCGCACCTCCTTGGCGAGGCAGTCGTCGAGGACCTGGTCCATGTTGTCGGCGGGCACCGCGACCACGGCGAGGTCCACCTGGTCGGGGATGTCGCGCACGGACTCGTAGGCGCGGATACCGGCCACGGACCGACGCTCGGGATGCACCGGGAACACGGGCCCCGCGAAATCGCCGGCGATGATGTTGCGCAGCACGGCGTGCCCGACCTTGCCGGGGGTCGTGGAAGCGCCGATCACCGCGATCGAGGTGGGACGCAGAGCGTTGCTCACGCTGCGTGCCTCGGACGCCAGCTCGCGGGCGTTGCGCACCGCGACGAGCGCCTCGGTGGGGTCGATGCCGAACTCGACGTGCACCACACTGCCGTCGAAGCTGCGGCGCAGCTCGTATCCGGCCGCCTTGAAGACGTTGACCATGTACCGGTTCTCGGCGAGGACCTCGGCCTCGAACCGGTGGAAGCCGTTCTCCGCGGCGGCCCCGGCGAGGTGCTCGAGCAGGATCGGACCGAGCCCTCGGCCCTGGTGCTCGTCGGCGACGACGAAGGCCACCTCCGCCGACGTCGGCTTGCCGGAGTCGGCGAGGCCCTCGTAGAGGCCGACGGCGATGATCTTGCCGCCGAGGATCGCGAGCAGGCAGACCCGCTGCTCGTGGTCGACGGTCGTCATCCGCGCGACGTCGCGCGGCGGCATCACGGGGTACGGCCCGAAGTAGCGCAGGTAGCGGGTGCGCTCGGAGAGTCCCGCGTGGAACTCGACCACGGCGTCGGCGTCGTCGGGCACGACCGGCCGCAGGTGGACCACACCGCCGTCGGAGGCGAGCACGTCGGCGACCCAGTGCACGGGGAACTCGTACGGCCCCGACGAGGCCTGCGGGCTCGGCGCCGGAAACGGGTCCGTGGCGGGCCCCGACGGGTGCAGCGGGGTGTCGTCAGTCACGAGGGTCCTCCGGGTCGAGGCCTGGAGCGGCGAAGTGCGGGAGGCGACGGTCAGTCACGAGGATCCTCCGGGTCGAGGCCGTGGAGTGGAAAGACCGCCGAACGGGCGCGCGCGATGAACCGGTCGGCGGCGGCGTCGAGCGGCGCGCTCGTGGGGTCGTAGGACGAGGGCTCCCAGGGTGTGAACGACGTGTCCCCATCCTCGCCCATGGTCGCGGGCAGTCCGTCGACGGCACCGACCTGGTCGGTCGGCAGGGCGGCGGCGAGGTCCTTCCACTCCTGCGGGATCGGCGTGGCCGGGTCGATGTCCACGCCGACCACCGCGCCGATGAGGTGGGTCCAGGCGCGGGGAACCACGTGCACGAGCTGGTAGCCACCGCCGCCGACCGCGAGCCACCGGCCGTCGCACAGCTCGTCCGCCAGGTCGCGCATCGCGAGGATCGCGGCGCGCTGCCCGTCGACGGTGAGTGCGAGGTCGGTGAGCGGATCGCTCGCGTGCGAGTCGCAGCCGCACTGGCTCACGATGAGCTGGGGCGCGAACTCGCGGACCACCGACGGGACCACGGCGTGGAACGCGCGCAGCCACAGACCGTCGGGGCAGAAGGCGGGCACGGGGATGTTGACGGCGGCGCCGCGGGCCTCGGGCCCGCCGAGCTCGGTCGGGTAGCCGGTGTTGGGCCACAGGTGCTGCGGGTCCTCGTGCATCGAAACGGTGAGCACGCGCGGGTCGTTCCAGAACTGGGCCTGCACCCCGTCGCCGTGATGGGCGTCGACGTCGATGTAGGCGATGCGGTCGAATCCGTTGTCGAGCAGCCAGGAGATGGCGATCGCGGCATCGTTGTAGATGCAGAAACCCGAGGCGTGCGAGCGCATCGCGTGATGCATGCCGCCGGCGATGTTGACCGCCCGCGTGGTGTGACCGGAGGCGATCGCCTTCGCGCCGGTGAGCGTGGAACCGACGAGGCTCGCCGCCGCCTCGTGCATGCGCAGGAAGATCGGATTGTCGTCGTTGCCGAGGCCGTAGCCGGTCAGATCGATGCGCGAGCGGCCGGAGCCCGCGACCCGCACCGCGGCCTGGTAGTCGTCGGTGTGCGCGCGGGCGAGCTCGAGCGGGTCGAAGCCGTCGGGGGCGACGACCTCGGCACCGTCGAGGATCCCCAGCATCCGCGAGAGCTCCATCGTCAGGTGCAGCCGGACGGGGTCCATCGGATGCGAGTGCGAGAAGCGGTAGTCGAGAACCGAGGGGTCCCAGACCACCTGGGAGTCGGGGAACCGTGCCATGGATCACGACCCTAGTCGTTGTCCACCTGGACCGCCTCCAAGTTAGGTAACCTTTAGTACGGGGGACGGTAGCCCGTCTCGGTTAAGCTCGACAGTGACGAGAAGGAGCTGGATACGTGAACGATCTGGTGGACACCACCGAGATGTACCTGCGGACCATCTACGAGCTCGAAGAGGAGGGCGTGGTGCCTCTCCGGGCGCGGATCGCGGAGCGTCTCGAGCAGAGTGGTCCCACCGTCTCGCAGACGGTGCAGCGCATGGAGCGCGACGGCCTGGTGCGGGTCGCCGGCGACCGTCACCTCGAGCTGAGCGAGAAGGGCCGCCAGCTGGCGATCGCGGTGATGCGCAAGCACCGCCTGGCCGAGCGGCTCCTGGTCGACGTCATCGGACTGCAGTGGGAGAACGTGCACGCCGAGGCGTGCCGCTGGGAGCACGTCATGAGCGAGGACGTGGAGCGGCGGCTGCTGGAGGTGCTCGGCAACCCCACCACCTCCCCGTACGGCAACCCCATCCCCGGGCTCGGTGAGCTCGGCGTCGCGATCGGTAACGAGCCCGCGCGCCCGGCCCGCCTGACCGATCTCCCGCAGGGCGGCCCGACCGCCGTGGTGATCAAGCGGCTCGCCGAGCACGTGCAGGCGGACACCGATCTGATAGGCCGTTTCCGCGAGGCCGGCGTGGTGCCGGACGCCCGCGTGTCCGTCACGGTCCAGCGCGGTGCGGTCACCATCTCCGTCGCGGGGCACGAGGATTTCGAGCTGCCGGACGAGATGGCGCACGCGGTGTTCGTGGAGGCGGTGTAGTCGATGCGCCTGGTGGTGACCGGCGGTGCCGGGTACGTCGGCAGCGTGTGCACGCAGGTGCTGCTCGAGCGCGGCCACGAGGTCACGGTGCTCGACGATCTGAGCACCGGCAACCGCGATGCGGTGCCCGCGGGCGCCACGTTCGTCGAGGGTGATGTGGCCCAGGTCGCGCGCCCGCTGCTCGCCGACGGCGATTTCGACGGGGTGTTGCACTTCGCGGCGAAATCCCTGGTGGGCGAGTCGGTGTCGCATCCGCACAACTACTGGCAGGGCAACGTGGTCACCACGCTGACGCTGCTCGATGCGATGCTCGCCGCCGGGGTGCCGCGCCTGGTCTTCTCCTCGACCGCGGCGACGTACGGCGAGCCGGAGTCGGTGCCCATCACGGAGGACGCCCGCACGTCGCCCACCAACACGTACGGCGCGACCAAACTCGCGATCGACGCGGCGATCTCCTCGTACGCGACGGCCTACGGGCTGGCCGCGGTCTCGCTGCGGTACTTCAACGTGGCCGGCAGCTACGGCGGTTTCGGCGAGAATCGCGCGGTCGAGACGCACCTGATTCCCCTGGTGCTGCAGACGGCGCTGGGCCAGCGCGGCGACATCGCCGTGTTCGGCGCCGACTACCCCACCGCCGACGGCACGGCCGTCCGCGACTACGTGCACGTGCGCGATCTGGCGGAGGCGCACCTGCTGGCGCTCGATCACGCGCGGCCCGGCGCGCACGAGATCTTCAATCTCGGCTCCGGCGAGGGATTCTCGGTGCGGCAGGTGATCGACACCTGCCGCGAGGTGACCGGGCGCGACATCCCCGAGGTGGCGGCCGAGCGCCGCGCCGGAGATCCGGCGGTGCTGGTGGCGTCCTCGCAGCGGGCGATCGACGTGCTGGGCTGGCGACCGGAGAAGACCGATCTGCGCGACATCGTCGCCGACGCCTGGGAGTACACCCAGGCGTTGGGTGATCGCGCGCACGCGGCACGCCGCGCCTGATCCTGCTCCACCCGCGCGGCGGCGGCCGGCACACGTCATCCCGCGAGCGGGTAGTCGACATCACGCGGCGGGAGCTCCACACCGAGCCGCCGCGCGATGGCCACGCCGATCTCGGCCGTCGCGCGCAACTCCTGCGGGTGCATGCCCGCGGCCAGCGCCTCGGCCAGCAGCCGGGCCCCGCGATAGCGCCGATCGGCGCCGAGCGCCGCGTCGAGCGCGATCCCGGTGAGCGGTCCGTCCCCGCGGAGGTAGCCGGACGAGGCGACGAGGGTCGCGGCAGCGGCGCGCGGCGTACCCCGCAGCCGCCGAGCGAGTTCCGCGAACAGCAGGCGCGCCTCGTCCGCCATCACGGTCAGCCCGAGGGCCATCGCCGCGTCGCGCACCTGGACGTCGAGGAGCGCGCCGCCGAGCAGCGCCACCTCGGCGTCGGAGAGCCCGCCGGGGCGTTGCCCGGTGACGGCGCCGACGACGGCGGCGAGCAGCTCGCACGGGTCTCCGTCCGCCTCGTAGGCGGCGGCGTCACGGCACCGATCGGCGACGATCCCCGTCCCCTCCTCCGCGAGTTGCGCGGTCAGCTCCGTCCGGGAGCGATGGATGATCCGCCCCTCCATCACCGCCGCGAGCATCACCGGCGAGGACTCCGGGTCCGGGAGCGCCCCACTCTCCCCGTGCCCGCACAGCCACCGCTGGCCGTACGCGATCCGCTCGACGATCAGGACGTCGACGATCTCCAGATCGGGTTCGGCGACGATCGATGAACGCCCCGCGTCCTCCAGCACCTGAATCAGCGCGGGCGTGGCGCGTACCAGGGGGCGGTCGTCGACGACGAGGCAGAACAGGCGGTCCGCTCCCTGCGCGCGCAGCATCCCCACCGCCTCGGTCAGGTGCGCCCGCGCGTCCTTGCGCAGTTCGCCCACGCGCGTCAGGCCGAGATCGGTGCGGGCGGTCGCCCCGATCCGACGGGTCACGTCATCGTGGGCGAGCAGGACCACCGACCGCTCCGGGTAGAAGCCCAGCAGCGCCGGGACGGCGGCGACGAGGTCGCCCACGGAGTCGATCTTCATGGCGGGGTTCGTGTGATGGTTCGTCATGTCCGTCATGCTGGTGCAGCCCGCGGACCGCGATCGCCCGGCGAGGCGGCGTCGTCCCCAGTTTGGTTACGAAACCTTCTCCACGCTGCGCGTCGTGCACAGGATCGGTCGTTACCGGACACCTGCGCTCAGGGCGAACGACGCCCGGGATCGGTGAGCGCTACTGTGAACCGCGTGATCGGCTTACCGCGGTTCTCGGACCGCACGCGCGCCTGGTTCCTCAGCGGCATGTCTGAGCGTGCCGGCACCCACGTCGGCCCGCACGCGACCGACGCCGAGCATCCGCAGCCGTGGTGGAAGGTCATGTGCCTGACCGGCGTCGACTACTTCTCCACCCTCGGATACCAACCGGCGATCGCGTTCATCGCCGCCGGTGTGATCTCCCCCATCGCGACGCTGGTGCTGATCGCGCTCACCCTGTTCGGCGCCCTCCCCGTGTACAAGCGGGTCTCCCGCGAGAGCTTCAACGGCTCGGGCTCACTGGCGATGTTCGAGCGGCTCCTGCCGTGGTGGGGCGGCAAACTGTTCGTGCTGGTGCTCCTCGGCTTCGCCGCCACGGACTTCATCATCACCATCACCCTGTCCTCGTCCGACGCTGCCGAGCACATCGTCGAGAACCCCCTCGTGCCGTCGTTCCTGCACGGCGCGAACATCCCGATCACGCTCGGACTGGTCCTGCTGCTCGGCGTCATCTTCCTCAAGGGGTTCCGCGAGGCGATCGGCACCGCCGTCGTCCTCGTGGCGGTGTACCTCTCGCTCAACGTGGTCGTCATCGGCGTCTCGCTCTTCCACGTCGCGCAGCAGCCGCACAAGGTGATCGACTGGCAGAACCTGCTGTGGGCGGAGCACTCGAATCCGCTCATGGTGATCGCGGTCGCGCTCATCGTCTTCCCGAAGCTCGCGCTGGGCCTGTCCGGCTTCGAGACCGGCGTCGCGGTGATGCCGCAGATCAAGGGCGATCCGAACGACCCACCCGAGTACCCCGCCAAGCGGATCCGCGACACCGGGCGCATGCTGACCACCGCCGCCGTGATCATGAGCGTCCTGCTCGCCACCTCCAGCTTCGCGACCACGGTACTCATCCCGGCTGCGGAGTTCGAGCCGCACGGCGACGCCAACGGTCGCGCGCTCGCGTGGCTCGCGCACGAGTACCTGGGCAACGGTTTCGGCACGGTCTACGACGTCTCGACCGTCGCCATCCTGTGGTTCGCCGGCGCCTCCGCCATGGCCGGCATGCTCAACCTGGTCCCGCGCTACCTGCCCCGGTACGGCATGGCACCGCGCTGGGCCTCCGCCGTGCGGCCGCTCGTCGTGGTCCTCACGGTGATCGCCCTCGTGATCGTGCTCATCTTCGAGGCCGATGTGAACGCGCAGGGCGGTGCCTACGCCACCGGCGTCCTGGTGCTGATGACCTCCGCCGCCGTAGCCGTGACCATCTCGGCCCGTCGCAAGAGGCAGACCGCCGCCACCTGGGGCTTCGGGCTGATCTCGGCGGTCTTCGTCTACACCACCATCGACAACATCATCGAGCGGCCCGACGGCGTGCGGATCGCGGCGCTGTTCATCCTCGCGATCGCGGTGGTGTCGATCGGCTCGCGCGTGCGCCGCTCGTTCGAGCTGCGCGCCTCGTCGATCACCTTCGATGAGAAGGCCCTCGAGTTCATCCGGGACGACGCGGCCGCGCAGCACGCGATCCGCATCGTCTCGCACGAGCCCGACGTGGACACCAAGAAGGAGTACCGCGACAAGGTGCGCGCCGAGCGCAAGTTCGGCCACATCCCCGGCCGCTCGCGGGTGATCCTGCTCGAGGTGTGGCCGCGCGACTCCTCGGACTTCGAGGAGGACCTCGAAGTGCGGGGCATCGAGAAGTTCGGCTACCGCCTGCTCAAGGTGCGCTCGGGCAGCATCGCGAACACGATCGCCGCGGTCCTGCTCTACATCCGGGACGAGACCGGCGTGGTGCCCGAGGTCTACTTCCAGTGGTCCGAGATGAACCCGGTCCTCAACATGGGCAAGTACCTGGTCGAGGGCTCGGGCGAAGTGGCCGCCGTGTGCCACGAGGTGCTCCGCCAGGCCGAGCACGACGCCAAGCGCCGCCCGACGGTGCACGTCTCCTGATCGACGCCGCTCACGGGCGATAGGCGAACGGCAACTCGTGGTGCGACACGGGCAGCGTCTCGACCCGCATCCACGGGTACCGCCGTTCGACGGTCCGCGCCAGGGCCGCGCCGTCGTGGTACCGGCTGCGCAGCGCGAACACCACCGTGACCGCACCGGGTACGGCGCCGAGCCCGTCCAGCGCGGTCGCGGTGGGCCGGCGCGGCGGCCAGTACCTGGGCCGGGCACCGTCGGCGATCACCGCGGCGAGGCGGCCGAACTCCTCGGTGGGAGGCCACTGTCCCCGTGTCTCCCACATCACCTGCGCGCGGCTGCGTGAGCTCGACGGTGCCACCAGCGCGGGCAAGGCACGCAGCAGCGCACTCGGCCGCATGGGAGCGAACACGTCGGTCGGGTCGAGCAGGGTCATCGTGCGCACCCGCTCGGGGTGGACGAGGGCGTGGGCGACCGCGATCTGGGCGCCGTACGAGTGGGCGAGCACATCGGCGGTCGGCGCGTCGACACCGTCGAGGACCTCGTCGAACCAGGCCGGCCAGTCCGCCCGCGAGCCGAACGCACGGCGCTGCGTCCCGCCCGCGTCACCCGGCAGGTCGGGCGCGATCACCCGGAATCGCCGGACCAGGTCGGCCGCCTGTGCGAACCACACCGCCGCCGTACCACCGCCCCCCGGTAGGCAGAGCAGGGGCGGCGCATCGTCGTCGCCCGCGACCAGCACCCGCGTGCGGGCGAGGGCCCCGTCGACGACGAGACGCCGCACCGGCACCCGCCAGTCCCGCAGCACGGTGTCGTAGGCGTCGGCGAACTCGGATCCCATCGAATTCCTCTCGATAATCGAGATATTTGACGATCAAGTTACCTGATATCGTCGCCGCGTGAGCGACAACGAGCACCTCGTGCACGCCCTGCGCGCTGCGGCCCTGCGTTGGGAGCGGGAGATCGCCGCGTTCGGTGCGCGGCACGCGCTGGGAGTGACGGACGTGCGCGCGCTCGTGGCGCTGCTCGATCTCGCGCGGACCGACACCCCGGCGACGCCCGGGGCCCTGGCCGCGGAGCTGCGCTTGAGCTCCGCCGCGTGCACCGCCCTACTCGACCGCCTCTCCGCCGCGGGCCTGATCGAACGGGGGCCCGATCCCGACGACCGCCGCCGGGTCCAGGTGCTCGTGACCGCGCACGCGCGGCGCCTCGGGGAGGACTTCTTCGCCGATCTGATCGGCCCGATCCGCGCCGCGGCGGCTGCGCTCTCCTCCGCGGAGGCCGAGGTCGTCGGCCGTTTCCTCGCGTCCGCCGTGACGCCGTGAGCGGAAACACGCGGCGCGCGGGAATCGACACAGTGCCCGCGAGGTTGTCCCACGTGGAAAACTGGTAGCTCCCCCTCGCGGGGCGGCACGGTGAAGGAGTAGCGCATGGACGAGCAGTCCCACATGTACGAGCTGGAGTTCCCCGGCCCCTCGGTCTCGGACACCGACGGCAACGGTCCCGTCCTCGTGCACGCTCTCGACGGCTACGCCGACGCGGGTCACGCGCTCCGTCTGCTGCGTCAGCACCTCAAGGACAACCTCACCACCGAGCTGGTGGCATCCTTCGACGTGGACGAGCTGATCGACTACCGCTCGCGCCGCCCGTCGATGACCTTCGAGGACGGCTTCACCGGTGTCGACGAGCCGGAGCTCAACCTCTACGCGGTCCGCGACTCCGCCGGAAGGCCGTTCCTGCTGCTCGCCGGCGCCGAGCCCGATCTGCGCTGGAACGGTTTCGTCAGCGCCGTCGCGGGCCTCGCGGAGCGGTTCGGAGTGCGCACCGTCGTCGGCCTGCACGCCATCCCCATGGCCGTGCCGCACACCCGCCCCGTGCCGGTCACCGCGCACGGCAACAACCCCGCCCTGCGCAGCGAGCTGCGGTCCTGGGACGGCGGCACGATGCGCCTGCCCGGCAGCGCCGCCGGCATGCTCGAGCTGCGCCTGGCCGACAAGGGCTACGACACCCTCGGGTTGTCGGTGCACGTGCCCCACTACCTCGCCCAGAACGACTACCCGGAGGCCGTCCTCGGCATGCTGGGCGCGCTCCGGTCCTCCGTCGACCTGCAGGTTCCCGACGGCGAGCTGCCGGTCGAGGCCGCGGAGCTGCGCGAGCAGATCGACGCCCAGGTCTCCTCGAGCGCCGAGATCTCCTCGGTGGTCGAGACGCTCGAGCAGCAGTACGACGAGGCCGTCGCCCAGCCGCGCGAGCTGCTGATCGCCGACGGCGAGACCATCCCGACCGGTGACGACCTGGCCAGCGAGTTCGAGGCCTTCCTCGCGGAGCAGGCCGGCGACGACGGCGAGAACGGCTCCGCGTCGTGACACAGGTCCGTCAGCGCGTCGCGCTGATCCACGGCCACCGCCGGGCCTATCGCATCGGCGGCAGCGGCCCCGCCCTCCTGCTCATTCACGGGATGGCGGACAACTCGGCGACCTTCGAGCCGATCCTCGAGCGGCTCGCCGAGCAGTACACGGTGATCGTGCCGGACCTCCTCGGACACGGCCTCTCCGGACGACCGCGCGCCGACTACTCGCTGCCGGCGTTCACGAACGCCATGCGCGATCTGCTTCTCTACCTCGGGATCGAGCGCGCGACGCTGGTCGGGCACTCCCTGGGCGGCGGCATCGCGGGCCAGTTCACCTACCAGTACCCGGAGATGGTCGAGCGGCTCGTCTTCGTCAACACCGGGGGCGTGACCCGGTCGGTCTCCCCCGTGCTCAGGGCCGTCTCGCTCCCGATGTCGGAGGTCGCCATCCGCTCGCTCGCGCTGCCGGGCGTACTGCCCGTGGCGAGCGCCGCCCTGGGCCTGCTGGGCCGCGTGCCGCTCAAGCTGTTCGTCGACAACGCCGAGTGCGCCCGTGTGCTCGCGGGCCTGCCGCACGCGGGTACGCCCCGCGCGTTCGCGCGCACCCTGCGCGCCGTGGTGGATCCGTTCGGCCAGGTGGTGACGATGCTCGACCGCACCTACGTCGCCGAGTCCGTGCCGGTGCTCGTCGTGTGGGGTTCGGACGACCCGATCATCCCCGTCGAGCACGCGCACCTGCTGCACGCCTCTCTGCCGTCGTCGCGCCTGGAGGTGTTCGACGGTGCCGGGCACTTCCCCTTCCGGAGCGCCCCGGACCGCTTCGTCGCGGTGCTGACCGATTTCATCGACGGCACCGAGCCCGCGCGCCTCAGCCTTGCGGACCTGCAGGCCGCACTGCGCCGCGACTCGGATTTCGACGTCGAGGCCGGGGCCGAAACGCCCGCGTAACGGGCGGCGTCGCCGGCCGTAACCCCGCCCTTCCACACTGACGGACATTCAGTAGTGAGGAGGCCGCGATGAACTCCGAGGTCCTGCCCTTCCGGGCCCGTCCGTACGTGCCCGATCTGTGTTTCGCGACCATTCACGGGCACCGCCGCGCCTATCGCATCGGGGGTACCGGCCCTGCGGTGCTCCTGCTGCACGGCATCGCCGATAACTCCCTGGTGTGGGATTCGGTTCTCGCACCGCTCACGGACCGTTTCACCGTGATCGCACCGGACCTGCTCGGCCACGGCCTCTCCGACCGCCCGCGCGCCGACTACTCGATCGCGGCGTTCGCGAACGGCATGCGCGATCTGCTGTGCTACCTCGGTATCGAGCGCGTCTCGGTCGTCGGCCATTCGCTGGGCGGCGGGGTGGCCGGGCAGTTCGCCTACCAGTTCCCGGACATGGTGGAACGGCTCGCCTTCGTCGCGCCGGGCGGCGTGGATCACGACGTCTCGCCCCTGCTGCGGCTGCTCTCGCTGCCCTTCGCCGAGCAATTGGTCGCCCTCACCGCGTTGCCGGGCGCGAAGCAGGTCCTGGCGACCGCGCTGCTCGCGGCGGCGGCCGTACCCAGCCCGGTGCGCCCCGACGCGGCGCAGCTGCGCCGGGCGCTCGACCGCATGCCCAACACCGCGTCCCCGCACGCGTTCGCCCGGACGCTGCGATCCGTCGTGGACCTGCGCGGGCAGGTCGTGACGATGCGGGACCGCTGCTACCTGACCGCGGAGGTCCCCACCCTCGTCGCGTGGGGCGCCGACGACTCCATCATCCCCGCCTCGCACGCGGAGGTGCTGCGTGCAGCGCTGCCGTCGGCACGGGTGGAGGTCTTCGACGGCGTCGGCCACTTCCCCATGACCGAGGCACCCGATCGCTTCCTCGCTCTGCTCACCGACTTCCTGACGACCACCGCGCCGGCGCGCCTCGAGCGGACCCACCTGCGCGACGGGCTGCGGTCGGCCGCCGGCATCACCGTCGCCGCGCCCGCCCAGGAGCTGGGCTGAACGGCCACGATCGCGGCCCGTAGAGTGAGATGAGTGAACCTCACCGACCTGCTCCCGGCCGATCCGACGGCGGACGCGGTCTTCGAGGCCTTCCTGGAGTGGACGGACGGCCGCGGCATCACGCTGTATCCGGCCCAAGAGGAGGCGTTGATCGCCGCCTGCTCCGGCGCGAACGTCATCGTGGCCACCCCGACGGGTTCCGGTAAGTCACTGGTAGCCATGGGCTCCCAGTTCGCCGCGCTCGCGCAGGGACGCCGGACCTACTACACCGCGCCGATCAAGGCTCTCGTCAGCGAGAAGTTCTTCGCCCTGTGCGAGGTCTTCGGCACCGAGAACGTCGGCATGGTGACGGGCGACGCCGCGGTGAACGCGTCGGCGCCGATCGTGTGCGCCACCGCCGAGATCGTCGCGAACCTCGCGCTGCGCGAGGGCGCCGATTCCGATATTGCCCAGGTGGTGATGGACGAGTTCCACTACTACTCCGAGCCCGACCGCGGCTGGGCGTGGCAGGTCCCGCTCATCGAGCTCCCGCGGGCGCAGTTCGTGCTCATGTCCGCGACGCTGGGCGACACCTCCTTCTTCGAGGAGGACCTCACCCGCCGCACGGGGCGCGAGACCGTCCTCGTCGCCGGTGCGGAACGGCCGGTGCCGCTGCACTTCTCGTACTCGACGATGCCGATCCAGGATCAGATCGTCGAACTCGTCAGCACGCACCAGGCACCCGTGTACGTCGTGCACTTCACCCAGCAGGCCGCCGCGGAACGGGCGCAGGCGCTGATGTCACTGCCGTTGACCTCCAAGGAGCAGAAGGCCGCCATCGCGCAGGCGATCGGCGACTTCCAGTTCACCACCGGGTTCGGCAAGACGCTCTCGCGGCTCATCCGTGCCGGCATCGGCGTCCACCACGCCGGGATGCTCCCCCGCTATCGGCGTCTGGTCGAGAAGCTCGCCCAGGACGGACTGCTCAGGGTCATCTGCGGCACCGACACCCTGGGCGTCGGGATCAACGTGCCCATCCGCACCGTCTACCTGACGGGACTGACCAAGTTCGACGGCAATCGCACGCGCCACCTGCGGGCGCGCGAGTTCCACCAGATCGCGGGCCGCGCCGGGCGGGCGGGATTCGACACCATGGGCACCGTCGTCGTCGCGGCGCCGGAGCACGAGATCGAGAACGCTCGCCGCGAGGCGAAGGCCGGCGGGGATCCGGCCAAGCTCAAGCGGGTCCAGCGCAAGAAGCCGCCCGAGGGCTTCGTCTCCTGGGGGAAGGCCACCTTCGAGAAGCTGGTCGCCGCTGATCCGGAGCCGCTGACCTCCCGCTTCTCGGTGACCAACTCGATGCTGCTCAACGTGATCGCGCGGCCGCAGAACTGCTTCGACTCCATGCGGCACCTGCTCGAGGACAACCACGAGTCGCGGCGCAATCAGTTGCGGCACATCCGCACGGCGATCACGCTGTACCGCGGCCTGGAGTCGGGCGGCGTCGTGGAGAAGCTGGACACCCCGGACGAGTTCGGCCGGCACGTGCGGCTCACCGTCGACCTGCAGCCCGACTTCGCGCTCAACCAGCCCCTCGCGCCGTTCGCGCTGGCGGCACTCGAGCTGCTCGATTCCGAATCCCCCGACTACGCACTCGATGTCATCTCGGTCGTCGAGTCGGTGCTCGACGACCCGCGGCCCGTGCTGCGGGCCCAGCAGAACGCCGCGCGGGGCGCCGCGGTGGCGGAGATGAAGGCGGACGGCATCGACTACGACGAACGCATGGCGCTCCTCGAGGACGTGACGTACCCGAAGCCGTTGGAGGACCTGCTGGTTCCGGCGTTCGCCACCTATGCGGCGGGGCACGCCTGGGTCACGCAGTTCGAGCTCTCGCCGAAGTCGGTGGTGCGCGAGATGATCGAGCGGGCGATGACCTTCAACGATCTCGTCTCGAAGTACCAGCTCGGCCGCTCCGAGGGCGCGGTGCTGCGCTACCTCTCCGACGCGTTCAAGACGTTGCGGCACACCGTCCCCGAGTCTGCGCGCACACCCGAGCTGGACGACTACATCGCCTGGCTGGGCGCCCTGGTGCGGTACGTGGACAGTTCCCTGGTGGACGAGTGGGAGGAGATGACCTCGCCGGATCCGGTGAAGGCGCACGCCTCCGCACCGGAGATCGGACGGTCCACCTCGCTCACCTCCGACGAACGGGCGTTCGCCGTGATGGTGCGCAACGCGATGTTCCGCCGCGTGCAGCTCGTGGCGGACGAGGAGTACGACCTGCTCGACGCGATGGACCCGGGCGTCGACTGGTACGCGGCCTTCGACGACTACTACGAGGAGTACGACGACATCGAGACGGGCCCGGACGCCCGTGGCCCGCAACTGTTCTCGCTCGACACTTCCATGCCGCGGGCCTGGAAGGTGCGGCAGACGATCGCCGACCCCGACGGGGATCACGGTTGGGCGATCACCGCCGTCGTCGACCTCCCGGAATCCGACGAGCGCGGCGACGTCGTTCTCGTCGACGTCGAGGTCGTCTCCGGCTGAATCAGCCCGAGACGTGGCGGTCGAGCGCCTCGAGCGACTGGTCGAGGTACTCGGGCGGGAACGGCGGCATCGGCACCTGATCGCGGAAGGCCTGCGGCGTCTCCGACCAGTCGTACGTGAGTGTCACGTCGGTGCCGTCGCCCGAGGGGGCCAGGTCGTAGCGCCACCACCAGCCGCCGGCCTCCCACCCGCCGCCCTCCGGGGTCTGGCCGGGCAGCCAGCCGATGGTGCGATCCGGCACGAACTCGGTGACCTTGTTCTCCATGACGTACGCGCCGCCGGCGAAGTCGAGGTACATGTTCACCGCGAAGACCTGGCCCGCGTGGTCGATGGGCGCGGTGTCGACCGCGTCGCGGACCCAGTCGGTCGGTTCGGAGTACTGGTGGGTGTTGGGATCGCTCAGTGCCGCGAAGACCCGCTCGGGCGGGGCCGCGAAGCGTCGAGTGCTGGAGAAGCGTTCGGTCATGATGCACCTGCTCTATCGAGACGGACCGGTGCACGGCGGCGCCCGCGCACCATGTTCACAGCGTACACATGGATGCGCGTCCTCGGAACCGAACTCAGGATTCCGGCCGGTCAGCGAGCGGGAGCCGCCTCCACCGTCTCGTTCGTGCCGGTGTCGGAGCCTGATTCCTGCGGTGACGGCGCCTCCTGGACCTCAGTCGGCGGAGTGGCGGGCTCCGGGGACGCCGATTCGTCCACAGACGCCTCCGCCGTCGCGGGCGGCACCGTCTCCGACTCCGTCGCCGGCGTCGTCTCCGCCGAAGTGCGCGTGGTCGTTTCCGTCGCGGTCGGCGCGGCCGACGTGCTCCCCTCCGCCGCGGTCGACGAGTTCGCGGTCGACGACGCGGACACGGCGGCGGTCGGCACCGTGGCGGACGGGCTCGTCGATTCCCGCGTGGATGTCGAGGACGCGGTCGCGCCCGCCTCCCCCGCCGTCGCGCCGTCAGCGTCCGTTCCGTCCCCGGCCTTCGTCGCGCCCTCGTCCGCATCGCGGCCCGCCGGATCGGGACCGGCCGCGACGACGGGCGCGGTCACCGTCGCGACGCCGGGCCGGATGATGTCGGCGACGAACTCCTGGACCGCGGTGACCGCGTCCTCAACGGCGAGCAACACGATCCGCGTGGCGGTCTCGAGGCTGCTCCGCACGAAGTACACCGCCCGCTCGATCGGGCCCGGGTTGAGCGCACGCGGGTCGACGCCGGTCCGGACGACGGAGCCGTCGGCGCGGGTGATCTCGAAGTAGCCGGTCACGGGCTCATGATCCGAGACGGGCTCGGCCCCGGCGACGGGGATCTGCACCCAGCGGACCGTCGCGCCGCCGGTGGTACCGACGTAATCGAGCGTGTCGCGGTAGCCCGCGTACCCCTGGTTCGCAACCAGCTTGTTGGTCACCGCGTCGTAGGTGTACGGCAGCGCTCCGGGGTCGAAGAGGTTGATCCCGCTGCGTGCGACGAGTTGCTGGAACTCCGTGAGCCCCTGGGCGTCGCGCCGCCCCTGCCCCGCGAAGTACTCGGTGTTGAAGTCGCCGCCGTAGATCACCGGCGCACCGTCCGCGGCGAACGTGTCCACGAACCTCCGCAGCTCGGCGGCCTGCAGCATCCGGATCTCGTGCGTGCGCGAGGCCCTGTCGTTGATCGTGTCGTCGGCCTGGGTGTGCATCGCCACCACCCAGAACTGCTGCCCGTCCTTCTCGATGCGCGCCATCACCGCGCCCTTGTTGGCGAACATGTCGGGGGCGAGCGGCGCGTAGTTGGTGTAGACGTACTGCTCGGACTGCGCGATGGGGTACTTGCTCACCACCGCGACACCGCCGTTGACGGACCAGAGGGCATCGCTGCACGCGCCGAAGACACCGGAGCAGCTCTCACCGAGGCGCGGTGTCTGGTAGGTGTAGCCCTGCTCCTTCAGCCCGTCCAGGATCGCCCTGCCCGCAGTGCCGTTGACCTCGCTGAGCAGCAGCACGTCGGCGCCGCTGGCGGCCAGCTGCTCCACCGAGGCACGCACGCGGGCGTCGGAATCGGCCTGGGTTCCCGTGACGAGATTGAGGATGTTCGGCAGCTGGTACATGTTCCAGGCCTGGACCTTGACCTCGACCGGGACCGCCGGCGCGGCGGGTACCACGTCGGCGCGCACACCCGGGACCTGCGCCGGAGTCGATCCTGCGGCCGGTCCCGCGGTCATCGCACCGATCCCCGCTAACGCCATCACCGCGAGCGCGGTCGCCCCGAACCCGTTGTACTTCGCCATCCGTCCGACCTTCTCCTCCGTGCGATTCCACAGGGATTAAACCGGACGGAACGGACCGGTGACGAGCGTTCGGGTGAACGCCGTACGACGCCCCGGTGGCGCGACGTCATTGCCGGCGGGCACGCTCCTCGCGCAGCGACTTCACCCTGCGCTCCTCGCGCAGCACCGTCTGGTACCCGGCGCGTTCGGTGACCAGCCAATCGGGATTCTCGGCGATGAGGGCGTCGATCCGCTCGGTGGTCAGCGCGTCCTCGACGCCGCCGCGGGCGAGGCCCGAGATGGAGACGCCGAGCTTGGCCGCCACGAGGTTCTTCGGATGCGGGCCGTTCTTACGCAGGTCCTTGAGCCACTGCGGCGGATCATCCTGCAGCGCGGCGAGTTCGGCGCGGGTGATGGTCGATTCCTGGAACTCCGCCGGGGTCGCGGGCAGATACACGTCCAGCTTCTTCGCCGCGGTGGCCGGTTTCATGGACTGCGTGTTCTGCCTGCTCATGGGTGCCAGCCTATCGGTAACCTCCAGGAGTGACCTCCTCGCTCCCGCCCGTTCTGCGGCTCGGCTACGTACCCGGCGCCACGCCCGCCAAGTGGGCGCGCATCTGGGATGAGCGGCATCCGGACGTCCGGCTCGAGCTCGTGCCCGTGGCGGCGGCCGATGCGGCCGACGCGGTGCGGGAGGGCGCCGTCGACCTCGCGTTGGTGCGGCTGCCCACCCCCACGACCGGCCTCGCGACCATCACCCTCTACGAGGAGCAGGTGGTGGCGCTCGTGCCGAAGGAGCACCACACCGCGGCCGCGGACGAGCTGACCACGCAGGACCTCGAGGACGAGCCGACGATCGCGCCGCTCGACGACGCCCTGTACTGGGCGGAGGCGCCCGGAACGCCGATCGAGCACCGCCCCGAGAACACCGAGGCGGCCGTCGAGCTCGTCGCGGCGGGGCTGGGCGTGCTCCTCGTGCCGCAGTCGCTCGCCCGGCTGCACCACCGGCGGGACCTGACGTTCCGGCCGATCACCGACGCGCCGCCGTCGCCCGTCGCCCTCGCCGTGCCGGCGGGCGAGCAGTCGGATCGGGTCGCCGACTTCATCGGCATCGTCCGCGGCCGGAAGGCGGGATCCTCGCGCGGGAACTCGGAGCCCGCGCCCAAGCGCACGGCGCGGGAGAAGACCCTCGCCAAGCAGGCGGCGCGGGCCGCCGCCGGCAAGAAGCAGGGCCCTGCGAAGGGCAAGTCCGCCAAGCGGACCCGGCGCTGATTCAGGCGCGGCCGTCGATCCACTCGTCGACGGTGAGGACTTCGGCCTGGCGCGGGAAGACCTTGCGCATGAGCACGCGGTGCACCTCGGGATCGTGGTCGGCGCAGGCATCGAACAGCACCGTCAGGTCGTAGTCGAGGTCTCCGGCGTAGCGCACCGTCGACAGCACGACGCCACTCGTCGAGATCCCCGCGAGCACCAGGTGATCGGCCTGCAGGCCCCGCAGGACGACGTCGAGATCGCTGCCGCTGAACGCGCTGAACCGCCGCTTGATCACGACGGGCTCGCCCGGCAGGGGCGCTACCTCGGGGACGATCGCAGTGAGCGGGGAGACCTCGGTCATCGAGTCGCCGCCCTCCCGGATCACGGCGAATGCCCGGTTCGTGGGCGGGATCTCGGGGTAGTCGGGCCGGAAGGCCACGCGCACGTGAACGACGGGGATGCCGCGGTCGCGCGCGGACGACAGTGCGCGCGCCGCGGAATCCACCGCCGCGGTACCCGCCCGCTCGGCACCGTCGACGATGCCCTTCTGGTAGTCCATGAGAACGAGGACGATGCGCGAGGAGGTCATGGCCCCAGGCTAGCGGTCACCGGATCGCCCCGCGGGCGCGCGCGTCAGGCGGGCACGTGCGCCGCGGACCGGGCGATCTCCGCGAGGCGGGCGAAGCCCTCGTTCTTCGCGCTGGAGGCCCGGTAGGCCAGACCGATCCGGCGCCCCGGCGCGGGCGCGGCGAAACGGGCGATCTGCAGATCGGTACCGCGCAACTCGACGGCCACGGCGGGCTCCGGGAGCAGCGTCACGCCCAGGCCCCCGGAGACGCACTGCACGATCGTGGCCAGCGACGCCGCGCGGGTATCGCCCATCACCCCGACTCCCTGCTCAGCCTGGCGGCACAGGTCGAGCGCCTGATCCCGGAGGCAGTGCCCCTCGTCGAGCAGGAGCAGCGGCAGGCCGGACAGGTCATCGGCGGTGAGATCGTCGCGCCCGGCGAGCGGATGCCCGGGCGGCACCACGAGGACGAACTCCTCGTCGTAGAGCGGGATCTCGGCGATCGAGCCGCTGTGCACCGGCAGGGCGAGGAAGGCCGCGTCGATCCGGCCGGAGCGCAGTGCGTCCAGCAGCCGGGCGGTCTGGTCCTCGACGACGGTGACCGCGAGATCGTCGACCTCGGCGCGCAACTGCGGCAGGAGGCGCGGCAGGCGGTAGGGCGCCACCGTCGGGATCATCCCGAGCCGCAGGGAGCCGCGCAGCTCCCCTGTCAAACCGGCAGCGGAGCTCACCAGCTCGGCGGCGGAGGCGACGATCCCGGAGGCCTGTTCCAGCAGCGCCATACCCGCCTCGGTGATCAGCACCTTGCGGGTGCTGCGCTCGACCAGCTGAACGCCGAGCCCCGCCTCCAGCGACGCCAGCGCCTGCGAGAGCGACGGCTGGCTCACTCCGAGCGACGTGGCGGCGGTCCCGAAGTGGCGGGAACGCGCCACGGCGACGAAGGCACGCAGCTGCGCCAGGGTCGGCTGGTACGGCTGATCGGACATACCTATGAGTCTACTGTCGGCCATCGCCTACGCCTTTGCACCGGCGTGCCGACCGTCTCCGCGAGCAGGTCTAACATCAGTGTTCGCAATCAGAAAGGTGCTTTCGTGAAGAACGTCGCTCTCATCGCGCGCACAGTGGCGCTCACGCTGCTCCTGGCCGGCGCTCTCGCCGCGATCGCGTCGATGACTCCGCGGACGGCGGACGCGGCCGAGTTCGCGGCGGCGCTGGAACACGACGAGGTCGTCGCGGTGCAGCTCACGGACACGGGCGGATCGTCGACTCGGGTGCGCTCCTTCGACGGTTCCTGGGCCACCGGCCCGTTCGAGTGGCGGCGCGGGCCGCTCGCGGACGACGTCAGCGAGCAGGACTTCCGCGATCGTCTGGCGGCGCACGACGTCGAGTTCCAGCGGATCGACCGCGATCAGTGGATCACCTGGCCGTTCCGCATACCGACGTGGTTCGGCCTCGTCGTGGCGACGACCTGGGGGCTCACGTTCGTCGCGATGATCGCGTCGCGGCCGACGTACGGCAACCGATGGGCGTGGTTCTGGCTCTTCACGATCGGACAGATCGGCGCACTGGCGTATCTGCTTCTCGAGCCGGTCCCTCTGCGGCGCGCCCTGGACGATCGGGAGTTCACCGCGCTCACCCCTGCCCGCGACCGGTGGACAGGCCTCCAGGGCTGTCTCGCATCGCCGGTCGCCGCGTTCGCCGCGGCCACGGCCGCCACCGTCCTCGGATGGGCCCTGAGCTTCGTGCTCCCCTGACACGACCTCGCGACGTCTCCGAACGCGACGGTGCCCGGCCCCGGAGGCCGGGGACGGGCACCGTCGAACGCGGGAACCTAGTGGTCGATGGCCTTCTCGACACCGACGCCGGTGAGCGATCGGACCTCCATCTCCACCGCCTTTTCGGCGAGCTCGGGCTCCGACTTGCCGAAGAGCGTGCCCAGGATCGCGAGGCCGAAGCCGATCGGGATCGACACCAGGCCCGGGTTCTCCAGCGGGAACCAGTGGAAGTCGAGCGACTTGAACATCGAGGTCGACTTGCCCGAGACCGCGGGCGAGAACACGATCAGCACGATCGCCGAGATCAGGCCGCCGTACATCGACAGGACGGCGCCGGTGGTGTTGAACCGTCGCCAGAACAGCGAGAACAGGATGGTCGGCAGGTTGGCCGACGCCGCGACGGCGAACGCCAGGGCCACCAGGAACGCGATGTTCTGCCCCATCGCGCCGATGCCGAGGATGATCGACGCGATGCCGATGACGACCACGGTGATCCGCGAGACGCGCACCTGGGACTCCTCGGAGGCCTTGCCGTGCTTGATCACGCCGTTGTAGATGTCGTGCGCAAGGCTGGCCGAAGCCGTGATCGCGAGGCCGGCGACGACCGCGAGGATCGTGGCGAAGGCGACCGCGGAGATGATCGCCATGAGGATCGTGCCGCCGAGCGAGAACGCCAGCAGCGGCGCCGCCGAGTTCACGCCTCCCGGAGCTTTGGCGATGACGTCCGCGCCCACGTAGGCGGCGGCGCCGAAGCCGAGCACGAGGGTGAAGATGTAGAACGCGCCGATCAGGCCGATCGCCCAGGTCACCGAGCGGCGGGCCTCCTTGGCGGTGGGCACGGTGTAGAAGCGCATCAGCACGTGGGGCAGGCCCGCGGTGCCGAGCACCAGGGCCAGCGCCAGCGAGATGAAGTCCAGCTTGGTGGTCTCCGTCTTGCCGTACTTGAGGCCGGGCTCGATGATCTTCTCCCCCGCCGCGCTGCCGTCGATGGCCTTCTGCAGCAGATCCGAGAAGTTTCCCTTCACGGCGGCCAGCACCATCAGGGTCATGAGCAGCGCGCCGCCGACGAGCAGCACCGCCTTGACCATCTGCACGTAGGTGGTGCCCTTCATGCCGCCGACCAGCACGTACACGATCATCAGCACGCCGACGACCGCGACGACGACCGCCTGCCCCGTGCTGCCCTTGATATTGAGCAAAAGGGAGACGAGGCCGCCCGCGCCGGCCATCTGCGCGATCAGGTAGAACAGCGAGACCGTGAGCGTGGCGAGCGCCGCGGCCATCCGCACCGGGCGCTGCTTGAGCCGGAAGCTGAGCACGTCGGCCATGGTGAACTTGCCGACGTTGCGCAGCCTCTCGGCGACGAGGAGCAGCGCGACGAGCCACGCGACCAGGAAGCCGATCGAATACAGGAAGCCGTCGTAGCCCTGTACGGCGATCGCGCCGCAGATGCCGAGGAAGCTGGCTGCCGAGAGGTAGTCACCGGCGATGGCGAAGCCGTTCTGCGGACCGGTGAAGGTGGCGCCGCCCGTGTAGAAGTCGGTCGCCTTCTTGGTCGTGCGGCTGGCCTTGATGACCAGGCCCATCGTGACGCCGATGAACAGGACGAAGACCAGGATGTTCAGCGCCGTCGAGCCGACCTGCTGGCCGACCTCGATCGTCCGGGGTTCCCATGCGAGGAGATCGGTCACTTGCCCGCCTCCCCCGCCTTGAGCTCGCCCTCGATGTGCTCACGCAGCTCGGTGGCCATCGGGTCGATGGTGTTGTTCGCGAACCGGACGTACGCCCAGGTGATGGCGAACGTGGTCACGAACTGGCCGAGTCCCATCACCAGCGCGACGTTGATGTTGCCGAACAGCTTCTGGCTCATGAACTCGTGCGCATAGGTGGCCAGCAGCACGTACAGGACGTACCAGAGCAGGAAGGCCACGGAGATCGGGATCACGAACGACGCCAGCCTGCGGCGGAGTTCGTGGAATTCCTTGCTGTCGTAGGCGCGCTGATAGACCGCCGCCGTATCCTCTTCGTTCACGAGCGAAGTGTGGCACGGACCACATTCGCCTCGGGTTTGAATCGTCGACAAACGCGGTGCAACCCCGTGCAACGGTCAGCGCACGGGGCCGCACCGATCAGGCGTCGAGTGCCCGCCGGGTGGCCGCGGCGATCTCGGCGACCTGCTCGTCCGTGGTGACCAGCGCGGGCGAGTACTGCAGCGTCCCCAGCCCGGCGGCGCGACCGGAGACCCCCTGCGCCCGCAGCTTCTTCACCATCGCCATCGCCTCCGCGGGCTCGTGCAGCTGCACGCCCGCGACGGCGCCGACGCCGCCCCGGACGTCCTTGACCTTGGGGTGATCGGCCAGGGTCGACAGCTCCCGCAGGAGCGTGCTCTCCAGCCGCAGCGCCTCGGCCAGCAGGTTCTCCCGCTCCATGATGTCCAGGACCGCCATCGACGCGGCCGCCGCGGCCGCGTGCCCACCGTAGGTGTAGCCGTGCCGCCACCACACGCCGCCGGAGTAGAAGGGCTCCGCGACGTGCGGCGCCACGAACAGCGCACCCATCGGGACGTAGCCGCTGGTCAGTCCCTTCGCCGTGGTCATCAGATCGGGCTGCAGGTCGAACCGGCTCGACGCGAACCACGCGCCGCCGATGCGGCCGAATCCCGTGATGACCTCATCGGCGATGAACAACACGTCGTGCTCGCGGCAGATGTCGCGCACCTCGCGCAGGTAGCCCTCCGGCGGGGGCAGCAGTCCGCCGGCGCCGATCACGGGCTCGGCGACGAACGCCGCGATCGACTCGGCGCCGACGCGCTCGATGAGGCCCAGGAGCTCCTTCGCGTCGTCCCACGCGACGGTGGCGGTGTCGTCGAAGAGCACGCCGCCGTAGCCCTCGGCGTTCACCGGGATGCCGCCCAGGCTGGTGCCGCCGACGTGCATGCCGTGGTAGGCGTTCGAGCGGCCGACGATCAGCTTCTTCCCGGGCCGGCCCTGCTCCTGCCAGTAGCGCCGGGCCAGCTTGATCGCCGAGTCGACCGAGTCGGAGCCACCCGAGGTGAAGAAGATCTTGCTGCCCGCCACCGGTGCGATGGCCTGCAGGCGGTTCGCGAGGGCGACGGTGGTGTCGGTGGCGGCGTCGCCGAAGCCGGTCACGTGCGCCACCTTGAGCAGCTGATCGCGCACCGCGTCGGCGACCTCCGCGCGTCCGTGGCCGACGTTGGCGAACCACAGTCCGGCCGTCGCATCCAGATAGCGATTGCCATCGGTGTCGAAGACGTGGGCGCCCTCGCCGCGGGCGAAGACGAAGGCTCCGTCCCGCTCCACGGCGCCCATGTCCGCGAAGCCGTGCCAGAGTGCCGATGAGGTCGTGGGTCCCTGTCCGCTCATAGGCCTAAAATAGAGCAAATGACTGAGCACGAGACGCGCACCGCACCCCGCGGCGCAGACGAGGCGCAGCTCCGCCCTTCCACGAAGCGTGATCTGTACGCCGCGCTCGGCACCGACGCCGCGCCCACCGTGAGCCTGCGCGACGAAACACGTCTGCGCGGGAAGCTCAAGCGCGCCAAGGACTCCGACCTGGCGCGCCTGACCCGCGATGTCGCGGCCGCGCAGGATCGCTTCGCCGAACGGAAGGCGGCTGTCCCCGCCATCGTCTATCCCGAGAACCTGCCGGTGAGCGCGCGACGCGACGAGATCGCCAAGGCCATCAGCGAGAACCAGGTGATCATCCTCGCGGGCGAGACCGGCTCGGGCAAGACCACGCAGCTGCCGAAGATCTGCCTGGAACTCGGCCGCGGCGTACGGGGCATGATCGGGCACACCCAGCCCCGGCGCCTCGCCGCGCGCAGCGTGGCCGAGCGCATCGCCGAGGAGACCGGCACGGAGCTGGGCGACGCGGTCGGCTACGCCGTGCGCTTCACCGACAAGGTCTCACCGAAGACGTCGGTGAAGCTGATGACCGACGGCATCCTGCTGCGCGAGCTGACGCGCGACCGGCTGCTGCGCGATTACGACACGATCATCATCGACGAGGCGCACGAGCGCAGCCTCAACATCGACTTCCTCCTCGGCTACCTGCGGCAGATCCTGCCGCGTCGTCCCGATCTCAAGGTCATCGTCACCTCGGCCACGATCGAGCCGGACCGGTTCGCGGCGCACTTCGCGCGGCCCGACGGGACGCCCGCCCCCGTCATCGAGGTGAGCGGCCGCACCTACCCGGTCGAGATCCGCTACCGCCCGCTCGACGAGATGACCGACGACACCGAGCCGCTCGACCAGGTGACCGGCATCGTGCACGCGGTGGACGAGCTCTCCCGCGAGGCCCCCGGCGACGTGCTGGTCTTCCTCTCGGGCGAGCGCGAGATCCGTGACGCCGCCGAGGCGCTGACCGCGCACGTCAAACCCGGAACGGAGATCCTGCCGCTGTACGCGCGCCTGTCCTCCGCCGAGCAGCACCGCGTCTTCGCACCGCACACCGGGCGCCGGATCGTGCTGTCCACCAACGTCGCCGAGACCTCGCTCACCGTGCCGGGGATCAAGTACGTGGTGGACACGGGCACGGCGCGCATCTCGCGGTACTCCCTGCGCACCAAGGTGCAGCGGCTGCCGATCGAGCCGGTCTCGCAGGCCTCCGCGCAGCAGCGCTCCGGGCGCTGCGGCCGCACGTCCGACGGCATCGCGATCCGCCTGTACTCCGAGGACGACTTCGACGCCCGACCGGTGTACACCGATCCGGAGATCCTGCGCACCAACCTGGCCTCGGTCATCCTGTCCATGACGGCGCTGGAGCTGGGCGAGGTCTCGGCCTTCCCGTTCGTGCAGCCGCCCGACGAGCGCGCGGTCCGCGACGGCACCGCCCTGCTCGAGGAGCTCGGTGCCCTGGAGGATGCCAAGGAGGGACACAAGCGGCTCACCGCCGTCGGCCGCCAGCTGGCGGACCTGCCCGTCGATCCGCGCATGGCACGAATGCTGGTCGCCGCGCGCGAGTTCGGCGTGCTGCCCGAGGTGCTCGTCATCGTCGCCGGCCTGTCCATCCAGGACGTGCGGGAGCGGCCGGCCGAGCACCGTCAGGCGGCGGACGAGAAGCACGCCCGCTTCGCCGACCCCACCTCCGACTTCCTCTCCTACCTCAACCTGTGGCGTCACCTCGGTGACCGCCGGGCCGAGCTCAGTTCGAGCGCCTTCCGCCGCGAGTGCCAGCGGGAGTTCCTGCATTACGTACGGATCCGCGAGTGGCAGGACCTGCAGGGCCAGCTCCGGCAGATCTGCCGGGATCTGGGCTGGAAGGTCGAATCGCTGGGCCGGGAACCGGCACCGTCTCCCGACCTCATCCACCAGGCGATGCTCTCGGGCCTGCTGTCGCAGATCGGCCTGCGCGAGACCGACGGTCGCGAGTTCCTCGGCGCGCGGGGCGCGAAGTTCATGGTGTTCCCCGGATCAGCGCTGTCGAAGAAGCCGCCGCGGTTCGTCATGGCGGGCGAGCTGGTCGAGACCTCACGACTGTTCGCCCGCACCGTCGCGAAGATCGAACCGGAGTGGGCGGAGAAGTTGGCGGGGCCGCTCGCCAAGCACCACTACTCCGAGCCGCAGTGGTCGACCAAGCGCGAAGCCGTGCTCGCGAAGGAGCGGGTCACGCTGTTCGGCGTGCCGCTCGTCGCCGATCGCACGGTCAACTTCGGCCGCATCGATCCGCAGGCAGCGCGGGAGATCTTCCTGCGCCACGCTCTCGTGCAGGGCGAATGGCGCACGCGTCACGGCTTCTTCGCCCGCAACCGGGCCCTGCTCGACGACGCGGAGTACCTCGAGGACAAGGCACGCCGCCGCGACCTCGTCGTCGACGAGGACGGCCTGTTCGACTTCTACGACCGTCGGGTCCCCGAAGGCATCGTCTCGGCCCGGCACTTCGACTCGTGGTGGAAGAAGGCCTCGCGGACCGAGCCGGACCTCCTGGACTTCACCGCCGACGATCTCCTCTCCGACGGCGCCGCCGACGTCACGGCCGACGCGTACCCCACCTCGTGGTTGCAGGGCCGGATCGAGGTGCCGCTGAAGTACCGGTTCGAACCGGGTGCCGCCGACGACGGCGTCACCGCGCGGATCCCCGTCAAGGACCTCGCGACGGTCCGCGCGGACGGCTTCGAATGGCTGGTACCCGCGATGCGCGAAGAGCTGGCGATCGCGCTGATCAAGTCGCTACCGAAGCATCTGCGCCGTGAGGTGGTGCCCGCGCCGGACTTCGCGGCCGCGGCGCTCGCCCGGCTCACGCCGCGGGCCGAGCCTCTCGCCGAGGGGTTGGCCCGCGAGCTGACGCAGCTCTCCGGCACCGTGATCCGGGCGGGCGACTTCTCCCCCGCCGCGATCCCGGACCACCTCCGGGTCACCTTCACCGTGATCGGCGACGACGGCCGCGTACTCGGCTCCGGCAAGGACCTCGACGCGCTCAAGCGCACGCTCGGCGCCGCGGTGCAGAAGGACCTCTCCCACCGGGCCGGGGCGTACGAGCGGGCGCCGGCGCAGCAGTGGACCGCGCAGACTCTCGGCGACGTGCCGCGCACCGTCGACACGGAGATCCGGGGCAGCCGGGTGACCGGGTTCGGCACCCTCTATCCCGACGGTGACCGGGCAGGTGTCAAGATCGTGGCCGCCGAGCCGGAGCAGCGGGCGCTGATGGGGGCGGGCCTGGATGTGCTGCTCGCGAACGTGCTTCCTGGAGCACACAAGTCGGTGCTGCAGTCGGTGGGGCAGCGCGAACGCCTGGCGCTCTCGCAGAGCCCGTACGCGACCCCGATGGATCTCGTCGCCGATTGCCGCCGGCGAGCCATCACCGACCTGCGGGCCGCTGCCGCTTTCGCGTGGACGCCCGAGGAGTTCACGCGACTCACCGCGACCGTGCGTGCGGGCCTCGGCGAGGCCGTGCAGCAGAACTTCGCGAACGTCGCCACCGCCGTGGCGACCGCCACCGAGGTGCGCGGCGCCATCGCCTCCGCGCCGCCCGCCCTGCGGGACGCCGCGGACGACATCGCGGAGCAGTTGGACGCGCTCCTGTTCCCCGGCTTCGTCGCGGCGACACCGGGCGTGCACCTGCAGCACCTGCCGCGCTACGCGGCGGGCGCGGCGGCGCGGTGGGCGGCACTGCCCGCCTCGCTCGATCGCGACGACCGCGGGATGGCCGTGCTCGACCGCGTGTACGGAGCGCTCACCGCGAAGTTGGAGACGCTCCCGGAGCACCGCCGGGATGCGGGGCTCGAGCAGGTGCACTGGCTGATCGAGGAGCTGCGCGTGAGCCTGTTCGCCCAGTCACTGGGCACGGTGGGCTCCGTCTCCGAGAAGAAGGTGCTGGCCGCGATCGCCGCCCTGACCTGAGCTCGGCGACGCCTACGCGGCGTCTGTGGGGTCTGCGGCGGCGGCACGGGTGCGCAGCTCGCGGATGGCGGCCTCGAAGTCCTCGATGGAGGAGAAGCCCTTGTAGACGGAGGCGAACCGCAGGTACGCCACTTCGTCGAGATCGCGCAGCGGCCCGAGGATGGCGAGACCGACCTCGTTGGCAGGCACCTCAGCGACACCCGTCGCGCGGATCGCCTCCTCGACCTGCTGGGCGAGCTTGTGCAGATCGTCCTCGGCGACGTCGCGCCCCTGGCAGGCACGGCGGACACCCTTGACGACCTTCTCGCGACTGAACGGCTCAGTGACCCCGTTGCGCTTGACGACGGCCATCACGGCGCTCTCGACCGTGGTGAAGCGGCGCCCGCACTCGTTGCAGGAGCGGCGGCGGCGGATGCCCTGCCCGTCGTCGAAGACGCGCGAATCGACCACACGGGTGTCCTCGTTCTTGCAGAACGGGCAATACATGGGTCCACCTCCCGCGGCGCGGCTGCGCTCGGACGTCCGGCGGGGCAGCTGCAGCACGGTGGCCTCTGCCACCGCCGTGCCCCGCGATCTCCCTGTCGAGAATACTCGGCGCGGGAACGGCACCACGTTGTCGAGGTGGGCCGAGCGCCCGCCCTGCCGGGAATCCACTATCACCATGCGGGTGGTCATCTAGGTCTCCTTGCTGCGTGGGGTGAGTCAGTACCGCGGCGTGACGAGGGTCTGCCCCGGGTGCACGCGCCCGTCCTGCAGGCCGTTGATCTCGCTGATCTCGGCCATCACCGCGCCGGACGCGCGCTCCGGAGCGATCTCACGGGCGATCTGCTCGAGGCTCTGTCCGGAACGGACCGTGACGATCGACGTGAGCGCGGGCGTGCTCGCACCGGCCGGGGCCGGCTCGGTCTGCGATCCGCCGCCGAAGAGCACCAGCAGGCCCACGAAGACGCCGGCCGCGAACAGCACGCACGCCGCGAGCGATGGACTCGGAGTGCGACGGGCGCAGCCGCCCGCGCGGGAGACGCCACGGGGTGCGCGCCGCGCGGCCGAACGCACGCCCGGGCGTTCGACGGTACGCCGGGCGGAGCCGCGCGCACCCGTCACGCGGACCGCCACGGGATCCGTTCGAAGAGCACCCGCGGGGAGCTCGTTCGACGACGTGATCGAATCCGCGGACAGCTCCGCCGAACGACTGCGTGCGAGCCGCGGGGACACCCCGCGGGCGCGGGTGGCGCCGCGACGACCGGCGGCAGCGGAGCCGTGGCGCGCCAAGGACGGCGCCTCGGCGATATCGCCCTGCGCTGCGGTGATGACGTCTCGATCGATGATCGCGGTCATGGTCTCTCCTGAGGTCGGTAGCGGTTCCTTCTCGCTCACCCACAGGTCTATCGGAGGGGACTGACAAGTTTTCAATCCTGCCCCACCAGTCACACCGAAGTGCGTGCAAGTGTTCGAGAGAACTTCTGTTCGATTTCTACCACACCCCCGTACGGAGCGGAAGACACGCGGCGAAATTTCTCGAACAGATGTTTGTCAGCGGGTCCGGGCTGCATTACAGTGGAGTCGGAACCGAACGGGCGTGAGGAGCGACACATGACAGAAGATCGACAGGTTCAGCACCGGGACAAGCGCTTCCGCGACGCGCAGGGCAACGTCTCCGAGGATCACCTCACCCGTCGCCAGAAGCAGGTCCTCGAAGTCATCCGGCGTTCCGTCCGCGATCGCGGCTACCCGCCCAGCATCCGGGAGATCGGTGACGAGGTGGGCTTGACCTCCACGTCGTCGGTCGCCCACCAGTTGCGCACGCTCGAGCGCCTGGGCTTCCTGCATCGCGATCCCAACCGCCCCCGCGCCGTGAACGTCCAAGGCGCCGAAGAGCGCACCGCGCAGGTGATCCAGAAGGTGATGGAGGACGAGGAGAGGATGCCGGAGCCGGCCTTCGTCCCCGTCCTCGGTCGCATCGCCGCCGGTGGGCCGATCCTCGCGGAAGAGGCGGTCGAGGAGATCTTCCCGCTCCCCCGCGAGCTGGTCGGCGAGGGCTCGCTCTTCCTGCTCAAGGTGGTGGGCGAGTCCATGACCGACGCGGCCATCTGCGACGGCGACTGGGTCGTCGTGCGGCAGCAATCCGTGGCCGAGAACGGCGACATCGTCGCCGCGATGCTCGACGGCGAGGCCACCGTGAAAACCTTCCGTCGCACCGGTCGGGATGTGTGGTTGATGCCCCACAATCCCGCGTTCGATCCGATCCACGGCAATGACGCCGTCATTCTCGGCAAGGTCGTCACGGTCATGCGCCGGATCTGACCGCCCCCGCTCCCGACGACGCCGGCTCATCGACCACCAGGTCGAGGGCCGGCGTTCGTCGTCCGCCGGTCGAGGCGATCGCGCAGGCGGCGCCACCCAACGCCAATCCCGCGACCACTCCTGGATGCACCGGCTCCCCGAGGATCAGGAAGGCGAACACCGCGGATACCGACGGGATCACCGCGAACAGCATCGCCGCGCCGCTCGCTCCGGCGATCCCGATCACGCGCAGATACAGCGTGGTCGCTGTCATCGAACTCAGCACCACCATCAGCACGAGGACCACTGCGCCCCGCACCGGATCGACGACCGTCGCGCCGAACAGGAGCATCAGTACCCCCGCCGGCACCGCCGCGACGGCCATACCCACCGCGTTGCCCGCCACCGGATCCACCTCCCGGCAGAACCGCTGCTGATAGACCCCGCCCAGCGCGATGCCCGCCAGCCCCACCAGCGTGAAGCCGAGTCCGGCTCCGGCGTGCGCCAGCGCCGGCACCGTCGACCAGCACGCGGTGACGACGGCCGCCAACCCGAGCACCGCCGCGAGCGAGCGCCGGGCGGTCATCTGTTCCTGCAGCACCATCCTCGACAGCACCGTGGTCACGGCGGGGTTCACGCCGATGATGAGTGCCGCGACCCCGGCCGGAACGCCCGCCCGCAGCCCCAGATAACAGCCGAGGAACTGCGTCGCCTGCGTCAGCATCCCCACCACGACGGCGTGCCCCAGGTCCGCGCCGCGGGGCAGTCGTCGACCGGTGAAGCGGACCAACCCGAGCATGAGTGCGCCGGAGACCGCGAAACGCAGGAACAGCAGCAGGAACGGGCTCATGGCCGCGATTCCAAGGGCGCCGAGCGGGTAGCCGAAGGCGTACAACACGACGACTGAGAGCGCGAGCAGCGGTGGAATTCTCATGACGTCATGGTCGAACGCGCAGGTCGTGCGCGTCCAACAATGATTGACGATCACGATCGATCGAGACTATCGTTCAGTCATGCGAGACCCTGTCCTGGACATCGTGCCACTGCGCAGCGTGGTCGCGATCGCACGCTGTGGCGGCGTCCACCGCGCCGCCGAGGCTCTGCACCTGACCCAGTCGACGGTGAGCGCGCACGTACGCCGCCTTGAGACGTCGACGGGTGAGGCGATCGTCGAGAAGGCCGGACGCGGCGTCCGCTTCACCGATCACGGCACCCGCCTTCTCGTGCACGCTCAGGCGATCCTCGACGCGCACGACGCCGCCGTCCATGCGCTCGCCTCCCCCACGACCCGCACGCTGTCCGTCGCCGCGACCGAGCACGGCGCCGACCGCCTGATCCCCGAACTCAGCCGCGGCTTCGGCACTCTGCCCGGCGGATGGACGGCGCAGTTCCGGTTCGACCGCAGCGCGCAGGTCGCCGGCGCCGTGGAACGCGGCCTCGCCGACGTTGCGGTCTACCTCGCGCCCGTCGACCACCCGGACGCGGTCGGCACTATCCCCTTGCAGTGGTACGCCGCGCGGGACTGGGAACGCCCGTCCGACACCGTTCCCGTCCTCCTGTTCGACGATCCCTGCGTCCTGCGCGCCCCGGCCGCCACCGCCCTCCGGCGCGACGGCGTCGATTACGTCGTCGCGGCGGAGGCCGCCAATCTCGCGGGCCTGTACTCCGCCGCCCGCAGTGGCCTCGGCGTCACTCTGCTTCCGGCCATCGACGCCACGGACGGTCTGGTCACCGTCGACGCCCTCCCGGTGGTTCCGTCGATCGCCCTCGCCGTCACGGTCGGACCGCGCATCCCCGGGCCGGTCGCGGCGGCGGTCCGCCGCGCCGCCGCGGCGCTCGCATCCACGACGTGAGGACTGCGGCGGCGAGCCGTCGACCGATCACCCGGCCTGCACCCCGCGGCCCGAGCGACGTTCCTGCTCGACAACAGCTCCATCGATGCTCCGGTGATCATCGCCGACCGGAGCTGACTCGTACCTATCCGGAGCCGGCGTCTGCGTACCGTCGGAGATGGTCGGTGGCGGAACCGAACTCGGTCTCGATCGCGGTGAGCCGCTTGAAGCAGTGGCCGATCGCGAGTTCCTCCGTCATGCCCATGCCCCCGTGCAGTTGGACCGCGTTCTGGCCGACGAAGCGCGCCGCGCGCGCGACGGTGATCTTCGCCGCCGATACGGCCCGTCGCCGCGCCTGCGGCTCCGCCTCCAGGTTGAGCACGGCCAGATAGGTGGCCGCGACGGACTGCTCGAGTTCGAGTGACATGTCCACCATGCGGTGCTGCAGCGCCTGGAACGACCCGATCGGCACGCCGAACTGGCGCCGCTGCTTGGCGTACTCCACCGTCTCCCGCACGACGCGGCGCATGATCCCGACCGCCTCGCTGCAGACGGCGGCGGCACCGTCGTCCAGAGCGCGTTCGATGATCCCCCAGGCTCCGCCCTCGGCGCCGAGCAGCGCCGTGGCGGGCACGCGCACCTCGTCGAGCACCAGATCGCCCGTGTGGTGATCGTCGATCGTGCGGAAGTACGTTGCGCTCACCCCGGAAGGCGGAGCCTGCGGATCGAACTCGAGCAGGAACAGCGACACTCCATCACGGTCGAGACGATCCCCCGCGGTGCGGGCGGCGACGATCAGGTGCGTGGCCAGCGGTAGGTCGGCGACCACGATCTTGGCCCCGGTGAGGACGTACTCGTCACCGTCGCGGACGGCGGTGGCCCCGATGTCCCAGGGCTCGCGACCGGACTCGGGCTCGGTGAGCGCGAACGCGATCCGCGCACCGCCCTCGGCGATCGCGGAGCGCACGGCATCGGCGGATTCGCCCCCGCCGCCGCGCAGCAGGGCGGCCCCCACGACGGCGGTGCCGACGTAGGGCTCGACCACGAGCGCGCCCCCGAGCTCCTCCGTGATCACCATCATCTCCTCGGGCCCGCCGCCGAGTCCACCGAGCGATTCCGGGACGAGGGCCGCCAGGATGCCCAGTTCGGAGGCGAAGGCCTCCCAGACCGCGGGCTGCCAGCGCTCCGCGGATCGTGCGGCACTCCGGGATTCGACCAGCGGGTACCGTCCGGCCAGGTACGACCGCACGGCGTCGCGCAGCATGCTCTGTTCGTCGGTGAGTGTGAAGTCCATCTACAGCCCCAATGCCGCTTTCGCCAGAATGTTCCGTTGGATCTCGTTGGAGCCCGCGTAGATCGACCCCGCACGATCGTTGAAATAGCGCAACGGCGCCACGGCCTGCCAGAGATCACCGCTGTGCGCTCCGTCGGCCGGCGGCAGGTACTCGACCACGGGGCCACCGGGTCGCGTCACGTGCGGCTGGTAGACGCGGCCGCGCGGGCCGGCGCTCTTGTGGATGAACTCGGTGATCGCCTGGCTCAGCTCGGTTCCCAGGATCTTGAGCATCGACGCGGCCGTGCCGGGGTTGCCACCCGCGGCGAGCACCGCCAGCGAGCGGTGTTCGAGGATCTCCAGCACGTCGACGCGGGCGCGCAGTTCCGCGAGCCCGAGCCGGAAGTCGTCGTCGTCCGACAGCGGGCGCCCCGCACGACCGGGCACCGTCGTCGCCTGCTCGGCGAGACGGTCGAGCGAGACCTGCAGCCACGGCGCGGCAGCACCGCCGCCGCGCTCGAACTCCAGCAGGTACTTGGCGACGGCCCAGCCCTCGTCGATCTTCCCGAGAACGTTGGCCTTCGGCACCCGCACCCGGTCGAAGAAGACGACGTTCTGGACCTCCTCACCCGAGGCCATGACGAGCGGCTGGATCTCGATCCCGGGCACCGTCATGTCGAGCAGCAGGAACGTGATGCCCTGCTGCTTGCGCTCCTGCTTCGAGGTGCGGACCAGCGCGAACATCCAGTTCGCCTCCCGCGCATGGGTGGTCCAGATCTTCGAGCCGGTGAGCACCAGATCGTCGCCGTCGGACTCGGCGCGCATCGCCAGCGACGCGAGATCGGAGCCGGATTCGGGCTCGGAGTAGCCCTGGCAGAAGAAGACCGAGGCGTCCAGGATGCCCGGGAGGAAGAACCGCTTCTGCTCCTCGGTCCCGAACTTGATGATGGCGTGCGCGACCATCCGGATCCCCATCGGCGAGAGGAACGGCGCGCCGGCCAGCACCGACTCGCGGGCGAAGATGTAGTGCTGCGCGACGCTCCAGTCGCACCCGCCCCATTGCACCGGCCATGCGGGCGCCGCCCACCCCCGCTCGTGCAGGATCGCCTGCCACTGCAGGCTCGCCTCGTGATCGGAGTACACGCTAGTGGCGAGGTCACCGGCCGCGCGCAGATCGTCGGTCAGGTGCGTGTCCAGGAACTCGCGCACCTCGTCGCGGAAGGCCTCTTCCTCCGCTGTGAACGTCACATCCATCCGGGTCCTCCCCGCGTTGACACCCTCGCACTGGCGAGACAAAATAGAAGTATGTCTCATCCGGAGCGGACTGACAAGCAGATCGCGGCGATCCGTCGCGCCGCACAGTGGTTCCGCGAGGGTCGCCGCATCGATCTGGGGCGGCTCGCCACAGCGGAGGGCGTCGGACGGGCCACGCTCTACCGTTGGTTCGAGGGGCGCGAGCAGGTGGTCGGCGAAGCGATCTGGCTGGGCATCGCACAGGCCATCGCCCGCGTCGAGGCCGCGGAGCCGGTCCGCGACCGCCCGGCCTTCGTGCGCTCCTTCCGCCGGCTCGCGCACGAGGTGCGTGAGTACCCGCCTCTCGCCGGATTCGCCTCGGACGAGCCGGAATTCGCAATGCGGGTGCTGCAGTCCGGCGGCAGCGTCGTCCAGGCGCGCCTGATCGCGTGGGTGGACGACTGGCTCGCGGACATCGCCGTACCCGGTGTCGACGGCGCCCGGGGCGTCGCGCGGGGCGACCTCGCGTACGCGATCGTGCGCATCGCCGAATCGTTCCTCTGGTCGGACATGATCATCGGTACGCCCCCGCAACCGGACAAGGCCGCCGCGCTCGTCGAGCTCCTGCTGGACGGCGCGTCCGCGCCCGCCGACGGCTAACCCGAGACGATGCCGACGACCAGGTTGATCGCCGTGGCGAGGATCAGGGTGCCGAAGACGTACGAGAGCAGGCAGTGCCGCAGCACCACGCTGCGGATCGCCGGCGAGGAGACCGAGGTGTCCGACACCTGATAAGTCATCCCCAGGTTGTAGCTGAAGTAGAAGAAGTCGCGGTACGCGGGCAGATCCTCACCGTTGAAGTCGATGCCACCGGGTTCGTCGTCCGGGTCGCCGTAGTACAGGTCCGCGTACTGCGTGGCGTACGTCAGATGCAGCGCGGCCCACACCGCGAAGGCCGCGATCAGGGCGGTGGCCGCGGCGGCGTCCCGGTTCTCCGAGTCACCGGCGATCATCAGCGCGACGATCGCGATCAATCCGCTGAGCGCAATCACTGCCACGACCAGCTCCATGACCTTCGGCCGGAAGTCCTCGCGCTGGACCGTCGCGCGGGTCGCGCCCGCGGGCAGGGGCCACATGACCCACCAGCCGATCGCGACGAAGACTGCTGCCGCGACGGCGATCCCACTCAGCACGCCCAGGACCGGGTCGATCATCACGGCGACGGCCGCGGTCACGGCTGCCCCCAGCGTCAGCGCGGACGCCAGGCGCACCCCGGCGGACAGCGGCATGCGTGCCGTGGCCCCGGTCACCGGTTCAGTCATACGACGATTGTGCCGCCTACGACACGAACGCGGCGAGCAACCCGGCGAGTGCGCCCGGAACCCGCGCGGTGATCCGCGTTCCCTCGGCCTCGTGCTCCGTCGACAGGATCGTCCCCTCGGCGTGGATACGGGCGACCAGATCGCCGCGGTCGTACGGCAGCAGCGCGGTGACCTGCACATCGCCGGCGGTGATCAGCTCCGTCATCCGGGCGAGCAGCTCGTCGACGCCCTCGCGCGAGTGCGCCGAGACGAACACGGCCTCGGGCAGCGCGACGCGCAGCTGGGCCAACACGAGCGGATCGGCCGCGTCGATCTTGTTGACCACCAGCAGCTCGCGCGGCAACGACGCCTCGCGTTCGCCCGCGACCTCACGCAGCACGTGCCGCACCGCATCGATCTGGCGCTGCGGCATGACGTCGCTGCCGTCGACGACGTGCAGCAGCAGGTCCGCGTCGACGACTTCCTCCAGCGTGGAGCGGAAGGCCTCGACGAGCTGCGTGGGCAGGTGCCGCACGAAGCCGACGGTGTCGGTGAAGACCACATCGCGGCCGTCCGTGAGCACGCCCTGCCGAGTGGTCGGATCGAGGGTGGCGAACAACGCGTTCTGCACCAGCACGCCCGCATCGGTGAGGGCGTTGAGCAGGCTGGACTTGCCCGCGTTCGTGTAGCCCGCGATCGCCACCGCGGGCACCCCGGACCGGCGGCGTGCCCCGCGCTTGGTGTCGCGGGCCTGCTTCATGCCCTTGATCTCGCGTCGCAGCTTGGCCATCCGCTCGCGGATCCGGCGACGGTCGGTCTCGATCTTCGTCTCACCGGGACCGCGCAGGCCCACACCGCCGTTGCTGCCGGCGCGGCCGCCCGCCTGCCGGGACAGGGCCTCACCCCAGCCGCGCAGCCGGGGCAGCATGTACTCCATCTGCGCGAGGCTGACCTGAGCCTTGCCCTCGCGGGAGGTGGCGTGCTGGGCGAAGATGTCGAGGATCAGGGCGGTCCGGTCGATGACCTTGACCTTGACCACCTTCTCCAGCGCGTTGAGCTGCGCGGGGGTCAGCTCACCGTCGCAGATCACGGTGTCGGCGCCGGTCGCGAGGACGATCTCGCGGAGCTCGTGCGCCTTGCCGGAGCCGATGTAGGTGGCGGGGTCGGGCCGGTCGCGACGCTGGATCACACCGTCGAGCACCGCGGAGCCCGCGGTCTCGGCGAGGGCCTTGAGCTCGGCGAGCGAGGCGTCCGCCTGCGCGGCCGAGCCGGAGGTCCAGACGCCCACCAGCACGACCTGCTCGAGGCGCAGCTGGCGGTACTCGACCTCGGTGACGTCGTCGAGCTCGGTCGAGAGGCCGACGACGCGGCGGAGCGAGGAGCGCTCCTGGAGTTGGAGTTCACCGACGGTGGGCTGGTGCTCTTCGGTCGGTTCCCAGGTATCTGTCTGTGTCATATGCGACCCATTCTCGCACGTCGTGCGGGTGCGGGTCACGCGAGTTTTCGCAGGGCGAAACCGCTCAGAGCGCCGCGAGGCGCGCTGTACCGGACGCCACGATGCGGCTGGGACCGCGCAGCACGGCACCGTCGGCTTCGACGGTGACGGTGACCGTCCCGCCCGGCACGTGCACGTCCACCGCGCCGGTCTCCCGGCCGGCCGCACGCAGCGCGGCGACGGCGGCCGCGACGGTGCCCGTGCCGCAGGAACGGGTCTCGCCCGAGCCGCGCTCGTGCACGCGCATGTGGACGCCGCCGTCCACGAGCGGGGTGACGATCTCGACGTTGGTGCCGTGCGGGAACAGGCCGTGATCGAAGGTGGGGACGCTCGCCACGTCAAGCGCCGCGAGGGCCTCCTCGGTCAGCCCGGGGACGACGCAGGCGATGTGGGGATTGCCCACGTCGACGGCGATCCCGGCAAGATCGCGACCGTCGACACCGGCGGACGACTCCCCGAAGACGCGGGGAACCCCCATGGAGACCGAGACCTCCGCGGTCTCGGGATCGGCGTGGTGCACGCGCACCGGCTTCGCGCCCGCACGGGAACCGACGGTGAACTCGTCCCCGGGTACCAGCGCGTTCGCAGCCAGGAAGTGGGCGAAGACGCGGACGCCGTTACCGCACATCTCGGCGATCGATCCGTCGGAGTTGCGGTAGTCCATGAACCAGTCCTCGCGGCGCACTCCGGCGGGCAGCGCGTCCAGCACGCCCGCGTCGAGCAGATCGCCCGCACGGGCGGCGCGGAGCACGCCGTCGGCGCCGATGCCGGCGCGCCGGTCGCACAGCGCAGCGACCAGTTCCGGCGTGAGGTCCAGGTCCACGCCCGGGTCCGGGAGGATCACGAAGTCGTTCTCCGTGCCATGGCCCTTGAGGAAGTCGACCGCCGTCACCTGACCCGTCATGGCGACCAGTCTACGGACGCCAGGGCGGGGCGTCGTGCGCGGCGAGAGCGCCGCCGAGGAGGTCCGACGCGGCCGCGTCGAGCCACACCACCCGCGGGTCGCGCCGGAACCAGGAGCGCTGGCGCCGGACGTACCGGCGGGTCCCGATGAACGTCAGCTCGCGCGCCTGCTCGAGGTCGTACTCCCCGTCGAACGCGGCGAGTACCTGGGCGTAGCCGATCGCGCGCGACGCCGTCACCCCGTCCCGCAGGCCGCAGGCCTCGAGCGCGCGGACCTCATCGACGAGACCGTCGTCGAACATGCGGCGCGTGCGCAGGTCGATCCGGGCGTCGAGTTCCCCGGTGTCGCGGTCGAGCGCGACGACGGCCGTGTCCCAGCGCGCGGGGCCGATCTCCGGCGCCGAGGCCGCGAAGGGCTCGCCGGTGATCGTCACGACCTCCAGGGCGCGGACGATGCGACGCCCGTCGGTGGTGAGGATCTTCGCGCCCGCGGCGGGATCGAGCGCGGTGAGTTCGCGGTGCAGGGCGAGCGGGCCGATCTGGGCGAGGCGCTCCTCGAACCGCGCGCGTACCGCAGGATCGGTCGCGGGGAAGCGCCACTCGTCGAGCAGGGCCTGGAAGTACATCATCGAGCCGCCGACGATCACCGGCGTGCGCCCCGCGGCGAGTAGGGACTCGACGTCGGCGCGGGCGCGCTCCTGGTACGCGGCGACGGTGGCCGTCTCGGTGACGTCGAGGACGTCGAGCTGATGGTGCGCGATGCCGCGGCGCTCGGCGACCGGCAGCTTCGCCGTCCCGATATCCATGCCGCGGTACATCTGCATCGCGTCGATGTTGACGATCTCGCCGCCGAGCCGTTCCGCCAGATCGAGCGCCAGATCGGACTTGCCGGTCGCGGTGGGGCCGACGACCGCGATGGGCCGCGGGCTCACCGCACTCCCCCGGTCGCGACCAGGTAGCCGACGCCGAACGGTGCGTCGCGGTACCGCACGTCCACCGGTGCACCCGAGCACGCGAGCGCTGCGGCCCGCCACGCCTCGTCGAGCCCGTCCACGGGACCTTCCCCGCTGACCGCGGCGACCTGGGCCTCGAAGACGGCGGCGTCCTCGGGACGGTGCCCACCGGGCGCCCGGGCGGTCAGCGTGTTCGGACCGTCGAGCACGAACAGCAGGCCGTCGGCCTCGTCGTCATCGTCGACGAGGCGGGCCGACGGTGCGGCCGCACCGCGGACCCAGGCGGCGACCAGCAGTGGGACCGGCCACGTGGCACTCGGCGGCAGGTCGTTCGACGGTCCGCCGGGCGCCGCGGTGACCAGGACATCGACGCCGAATCCGGTGAAGCTCCCTGCCGAGGAGGCGTCATTCCTGGTCAATGGGCTGGAAGCGACGACACGCCAACTCCGGGCGCGGTCACCGAGCCAGGTGCCGGCCGCGAGCACCGCGGCGCGCAGCCGATCGGCGTCGGGGTCGCCCGGGGAGCCCACCAGCTCGGGAACGAGCAGCGGGGCGCCGGGGATCACGGCGACGGGCCGGTGGCCGCGCGAGGACTCATGCACGAGAAGAACGCTAATCGATCGCGCCCGCACGCCCGCGGAGTGCTTGAATGGAGCCGGGCCCGCGTGCTGTGCGGGTCCATGACGACCGGCAGCCGTGACGCGCGGCGCAGACGAAGGGGACCCCCGTGGCCGAGAACGACCCGATCGCCGAGACCACTCCGATCGAGAACGCCGCCCCGAAGCCCGTCCCGGGCGCCCGGCCCGGCCCCAAGCCGCACCCCGGCCCCCGGCCCGGCGGCCCGCGCCCGCACGCCCCCGCCGCTGCGGCCGCGCCACGCACCCGCCCCGCTTCCGACCCGAGCAAGTTCGGCCGGGTCGACGAGGACGGCACCGTCTACGTCGTGACCTCCGGCGGCGAGCGCGCCGTGGGTTCCTGGCAGGCCGGCGAATCCGCCGAGGGCCTCGCGCACTTCGGCCGCAAGTACGACGAACTCGCCACCGAGGTCGAGGTGCTCGAGGAGCGCCTCGCGAGCGGCACGGGCGATCCGAAGAAGATCCGCACGGCCGCCCAGCAGATCGCCGACGCGCTCCCCACCGCCGCTGTGGTGGGTGATCTCGACGGCCTCGCGTCCCGCATCGGCGCACTGCTCACGGGCGCGGATACCGCTGTCGTCACCGCGCAGGCCGACCGGGAGCGCAGCCGCGCGGAGGGCATCGCCCGCAAGGAGGCACTCGCCACCGAGGCCGAGCAGATCGCCGCCGAGGCGACGCAGTGGAAGACGGCCGGCGACCGGATGCGCGCCCTGCTCGACGAGTGGAAGACGATCAAGGGCGTCGACCGCAAGACCGACGACGCGCTGTGGAAGCGCTACTCCAAGGCCCGTGACGCGTTCAACAAGCGCCGCGGCGCGCACTTCGCCGAGCTCGACCGCGAGCGCGCCGGCGCCAAGGCGCGCAAGGAGGAGCTGATCGCCGAGGCCGAGAAGCTCAAGAACGACACGTCGTGGGGCGAGACCTCGGCGAAGTTCCGTGATCTGCTCGCGAAGTGGAAGGCCGCCGGTCGCGCGCCCCGCGACACCGACGACGCCCTGTGGGCCCGGTTCAAGGGCATCCAGGACGAGTTCTTCTCGGCCCGCAACGCCGCCGCGGGCGAGCGGGACGCCGAGTTCGCCGAGAACGGCAAGGCCAAGCAGGCGCTGCTCGACGAGTACACCCCGCGCATCGAGTCCGCCTCGAACCTGAACGCGCAGAAGTCCGCGCTGCGGGAGCTGCAGGACAAGTGGGAGGCCATCGGCAAGGTCCCGCGCGAGCAGATGGGCTCGCTCGAGGCCGGAATCCGCGCGCTGGAGAAGAAGATCAAGGCCGCGGACGACAGCCAATGGCGCCGCACCGACCCCGAGGCCGCCGCGCGCGCCGCCCAGTTCCGCGACCGCGTCGCGCAGTTCGAGGAGCAGGCCGAGAAGGCCGAGAAGGCCGGCAAGACCAAGGACGCCGTGCGGCTGCGCGAGCAGGCCCAGCAGTGGCGCGAATGGGCCGACGCGGCCGAGGGCGCCGTCGAAGACCGCTGATCCGGCGGTGGCCTCCCTGTTCGCCGACGGCTTCTCCGTCGGCGCCGAGGGCGCCGGCCTCCCCCGCTGGGTCCACCGGGTCCCGGCGCTGGGGCCGCTGATCGGCGGCGCGACCGTCCCACTGACCGCGCCGGTGACCTTCGTCGTCGGTGAGAACGGCTCCGGCAAGTCCACCCTCGTGGAAGCGATCGCGGAGCGGTTCGGCCTGGATGCGCGGGGCGGCCGCGCAGCGGTCCTGGGCGGCAACCTGGACACCGAGAAGACGCCGCTCGGCGAGGCGCTGCGCCTGCACCTGACCCATCGGGGCCTGGCGATGCGGCGCGGGCCTCGGACGGCCCGGCACGGATTCTTCCTCCGCGCCGAAACCGTGCTGGAGATGAACGAGCGGTGGCGCGACCTGGAATTGGTCCGGCACTGGCAGCGCTTCGTCGACCACCCCGAGACCTACCTCGGCGAGTTGGTCACGGCCACCGTCGAACCGGCGGCGGAGCCCGAGCGCACCGTCGCACCGGAGGACGAGCGGGAATTGATCCGGCGGCTGCGCGCGCGGATCCACGGCGAGGACTGAGCGGCTACGACTGGTCGGTCGGGCGCTGCGGGCGGGGCGGCTGGTTACCGATCCGGTTCGACCGCGCGAAGGCGTCCCACTGCGTCGAGGCGTCGCGACGCTCCTGCTCGGCGGCGATCTGGTACGGCGTCCGCGCCCAGATCGTCTTGATCCAGACCACCGCCAGCACGATCATCGCCAGCCAGCCCAGGTAGAGGCCGATCCCCGCACCCGTCGGCGGCTCGCCGTGCAGGCCCGTGGTCTGGCGCGACCACACCGACAGCAGGCCGAAGACGATGGAGACGCCGCTGCCCGCGCCCGCGATCACGGCGAGCACCCACCGTCGGGTGAGCAGCGCGGCACCCGAGGCGAGGACGCCGAACAGCACCTCGAGCCAGACGAAGATCTTGGAGACGATGACCAGCGAGCTGCCCTCGATGTGGGGATCGCCGGTGACGATCTCGATGCCCGTGACCGACCCCGTGTGCGGCAGGGCCAGCGAGCCGATCACCGCGACGACGGCAACGGCGGCCACCAGAATGCGGGGGCCGACCTGGAACTCGCCGGCGAGCTTGCGCTCGACGGACTCGACCTGCGTGCGCAGGTTCTCCAGCTCTTCGGCGCTCCGGGGTTTCTCGCTGTCGGAGTTCATGGCACCCATTGTCCACCCCTACGCAATCGTTGTCTCCTACAGGTCGTCGTAGACGACGATCAGCAGGTCGAGCAGCCGTTCGCGGCGGGCTGCGCGGCCTGCGCGGGACGACCGACCGCCGGCAGCCCCAGCCCGACGCCGACAGGCGGTGTGACGGGCGTGATCGACGCCTCCACGTTGTCGCCCGCACGCGTCCGGCGGTGGCTGAGCACACCGGCGTCGGCGACGAGGTGGTGCGGTGCCGCGCCCGTGATCTCGACCTCGACCACGTCGCCCGGGCGGATGTCCTCGCGCCCGGCGAAGTGCACGAGCCGCCCGTCGCGGGCGCGACCCGACATGCGGTTGGTCTCCGCGTCCTTGCGGCCCTCACCGAGCGCCACCAGCAGTTCGACGGTGCGCCCCACCTGCTTCTGGTTCTCCTCGAGGGTGATCCGCTCCTGGAGTTCGATCAGCCGCATGTACCGCTCCTGGACGACCGCCTTGGGCAGTTGCTCGGGGAGCTCGGCGGCGGGGGTGCCCGGCCGGATCGAGTACTGGAAGGTGAAGGCGGAGCTGAACCGGGCCTTCTCCACCACGTCGAGCGTGGCCTGGAAGTCCTCCTCGGTCTCCCCCGGGAAGCCGACGATGATGTCGGTGGTGATCGCGGCGTGCGGAATGCGGTTGCGGACCCGCTCGAGGATGCCGAGGAACTTGGTGCTGCGGTAGCTGCGCCGCATGTCCTTGAGCACCTTGTCCGAGCCCGACTGCAGCGGCATGTGCAGCTGGGGGCAGATGTTCGGCGTCTCGGCCATGGCGTCGATGACGTCGTCGGTGAACTCGGCCGGGTGCGGGCTCGTGAACCGGACGCGCTCGAGACCCTCGATGCGGCCGCAGGCGCGCAGCAGGTCGGCGAAGGCGCCCTTGTCGCGGCCGAGCTCGGGGTCGGCGAAGTTCACGCCGTAGGCGTTGACGTTCTGGCCGAGCAGCGTGACCTCGGAGACGCCCTGGTCGACGAGGGCCTGCACCTCGGCCAGGATGTCGCCGGGACGGCGGTCGACCTCCTTGCCGCGCAGGCTCGGCACGATGCAGAAGGTGCAGGTGTTGTTGCAGCCGACGGAGATGGAGACCCACCCGGCGTACGCGCTCTCGCGGCGGGCGGGCAGCGTCGACGGGAACGCGTCGAGCGCCTCCTTGATCTCGACCTCGGCCTTCTCGTTGTGGCGAGCGCGCTCGAGCAGCGTCGGCAGCGAACCGATGTTGTGAGTGCCGAAGACGACGTCGACCCACGGGGCCTTCTTCACGACGGTGCCGCGGTCCTTCTGGGCGAGGCAGCCGCCGACGGCGATCTGCATGCCCGGCCGCTCGCGCTTGATCGGAGCGAGGTGGCTGAGGTTGCCGTACAGCTTGTTATCGGCGTTCTCCCGCACCGCGCAGGTGTTGAACACCACGAGATCGGCCTGCTCGCCGCCGTCCGCCCTGACGTAGCCGGCGTCCTCGAGCAAGCCCGACAGGCGCTCGGAATCGTGCACGTTCATCTGGCACCCGTAGGTGCGGACCTCGTACGTTCGGGTGACGGGGGCTGCTTCGATCACCTCACCAGGATAATCGCCGGGGGCAAATCAACCCCGCTCGCAGATTTCCGGCACCAATCCGCCCGAGTTAACGCGAGCGAAACCTCACAACTCATAGGCTCAGGCAATGACCACTCCCGCGACCGAGCCCACAGGCTCCGCTCCGATGATCGAGATCGAATCGGTGGATAAGCACTTCGGCGACCTCCACGTGCTCAAGAACATCAATCTGACGGTCCCCAAGGGGCAGGTCGTCGTGATGCTCGGCCCCTCCGGTTCGGGCAAGTCGACGCTGTGCCGCACCATCAACCGGCTCGAGCCCATCGATTCCGGATCGATCAAGATCGACGGGGCGCTCCTGCCCGAGGAGGGACGCGGTCTCGCGAACCTGCGCGCCGAGGTGGGCATGGTCTTCCAGTCGTTCAACCTCTTCGCGCACAAGACGATCCTCGACAACGTCACCCTGGGCCCGATCAAGGTGCGCAAGCAGTCCAAGGCCGATGCCGAGAAGCGCGCGCTCGAACTGCTCGATCGCGTCGGCATCGTCGCCCAGAAGGACAAGTACCCCGCCCAGCTCTCGGGCGGCCAGCAGCAGCGCGTCGCCATCGCCCGTGCTCTCGCGATGGGCCCCAAGGTCATGCTCTTCGACGAGCCCACCTCCGCGCTCGACCCCGAGATGGTCAACGAGGTGCTCGACGTGATGGTCGGCCTCGCCAAGGAGGGCATGACGATGGTCTGCGTGACCCACGAGATGGGCTTCGCGCGCAAGGCCGCCGACCGCATCCTGTTCCTGGCCGACGGCGAGATCGTCGAGGACACCGAGCCCGAGCCGTTCTTCACCGCACCGAAGTCGGACCGCGCCAAGGACTTCCTCGGCAAGATCCTGGGGCACTGATGACATCACCGCAGAGCACTCGAACCCGACCGTGGCGGGGCGCGTTCGTCGCGCTGGCCGCCACTCTCGTCACCGTTCCCCTCCTCTCCGCGTGCGGGACGGACACCCCGCGCAGCCTGCTGGACTCGATCCGCAACGGCGATGTCGTGCTGGGCACGAAATACGACCAGCCCGGTCTCGCCAATCGCAACCCCGACAAGTCCCACTCGGGGTCCGACGTGGACGTCTCCGAGTTCGTGGTCAAGCAGATCGCGAAGAACAACGGCTGGGACGAACCGAAGATCACGTGGAAGGAGACCCCGTCTCCCCTGCGTGAGCGGATGATCGAGAACGGCGAGGTCGACATGATCGCCGCCACGTACTCCATCAGCGCCGCCCGCACCAAGAAGGTCACCTTCGCCGGGCCGTACGTGACCACCTATCAGGCGCTGCTGGTGAGTAAGAAGACCTCGAACCCGATCCGCAGCCTCGAGGACCTCAATTCGGGCCGCAAGCTGTGCTCGGTGTCGGGCTCGACCTCGGCGATCAACGTCAAGGCGGCCCTGCCGAACGTCCAGCTGCAGCAGTACGACGGCTACGCCTCGTGCGTGGAGGGCGTGCGCCGCGGCGTGCTGGACGCGCTCACCACCGACGCGACGATCCTCGCCGGCTTCCAGGCGAAGTACCCCGGCGAGTTCGACATCGTGCCGATGACCTACCCGAAGGACGTGACCCTGACCAGCAGCACCGGCACCAAGACGGAGAAGAAGAAGGGCGATCAGTTCTCCACCGAGCGCTACGGCATCGGCCTGCGCAAGGGCGACGCCGACGCGCTCCGCGAGGTGAACAAGGCGCTGCGCGAGATGACGCTCGGTGAGCAGGGCGCGGCCGCCTACGACGCGGAGGCGACGCCCTCCTCACCGAGTTGCGTGGTGCCGACGGCGACCGTCAGCGACTTCACCGCACGCGCCTACGCCGACCCCGATAACGCCCTGTTCAAGGCGCTGCGGGAGAACTTGGGCGAGTACGCGAACACCATGATCGAGGAGGGGCGCCCCGTCGACGGGGGCAAGCCGAAGTCCGTGCTCGTCGCCGTTCCCGGTGACCAGACGTGGTTGCTGCCCAAGCAGGTTCCGCTCAAGGCCCCCGACGCGGCGCCCGCACCCGACGGCACGCCCGCAACGGCGCCGCAGTCCGATCCGCGGACCTGGTGCACGAAGGCAGGTGCATGAGTATGTGGGAAGACCTCGGGCCACAGCTGTGGCCGGCGTTCTGGGTGACCATCAAGCTCACCTTCTTCTCGGCGATCGGCGCCACCATCTGGGGCACGATCCTCGCGGGCATGCGGGTCTCCCCCGTACCGGCCATGCGGGTGTTCGGCACCTGGTACGTCAACATCGTCCGCAACACGCCGCTGACGCTCATCATCCTGTTCCTGTCCCTCGGGCTCTACCAGAACATGGGCCTCGCCCTGGTTCCCGAGGACGCGAACTTCACCACCAACAACAACTTCTGGCTGGCGGTCATCGGCTTCGTCGTCTACACCGCCACCTTCGTCTGCGAGACGCTGCGGTCGGGCTTCAACACTGTGCCGCTGGGCCAGGCCGAGGCGGCGCGCTCGCTGGGCCTGTCGTTCATCCAGGTCTTCCAGATCATCGTGCTGCCGCAGGCGATTCGCTCGGTGATCGCGCCGATGGGCAGCGTGCTCATTGCGCTCACGAAGAACACCACCATCGCGTCGATCATCGGTGTCGGTGAGGCGGCGCTGCTGATGAAGGAGCAGCAGGAATTGCACAGTGATCAGCTGATCCTGATCTTCGTGATCTTCGCGGCCTGCTTCATGGTGATCACACTGTTCGAGGGAGCCGTCTTCGGCTACTTCGCCAAGCGACTGGCGGTGAAGCGATGAGCGCGAAGTCCACCTCGACCGTCCTCTACGACGCGCCCGGCCCGAAGGCCCGCGTCCGCAACAACATCATCGCGCTGGTCTTCATCGTGGTGCTCGTCGGCCTCCTCGCCTGGGTGATCACCACGTTCGCCGCGAACGGGCAGTTCGACCAGGAGAAGCTCGAGCCCTTCACTGAGAAGAATTTCTGGGGCACCTACATCATCCCGGGCCTGTGGGGCACCTTCAAGGCAGCATTCGCCTCGATCATCCTGGCTGTGATCATGGGCGCCTTCCTCGGCATCGGCCGGCTCTCCGACCACCGGTCGGTGCGCTGGGCGACGGGCGCGATCGTGGAGTTCTTCCGCGCGATCCCGGTGCTGATCCTGATCACCTTCCTCTACATCGTCTTCGGCGTGTACAAGGTGTTCACCTCGGACTACACCGCGTTCTTCGCCGTGGTCTTCGGCCTCGCCCTGTACAACGGCTCGGTGATCGCCGAGATCCTGCGCTCGGGGATCAACTCGCTGCCGCAGGGCCAGTTCGAAGCCGCGAAGGCGCTGGGCCTGCGCAAGTCGCAGACGATGCGTCTGATCCTGCTCCCGCAGGCCGTCGCGGCCATGCTCCCGGCCCTGATCTCGCAGATGGTCATCGCGCTCAAGGACAGCACATTGGGCTACACGATCGGCTACGTCGGGGTCGTCAAGTCCGGCATCCAGGCGGGCAACTACTGGGGCAACGTGATCCCCACGCTCATCGTGGTCGCGATCATCATGATCCTCATCAACTTCGGACTCTCGGCGCTCGCGTCGAACATCGAGAAGAACCTGCGCGAGGGACGCAAGAGGAAGTCGATCCTGGATCCGCCGCACGCGCTCCCGGAACCCGGACTGATGTCCAAGGAAGTCCTGGAGACCACGCACCCGGATCCGAAGCACAGGGATCTACGGCAGGACTACGGCGACTGATCGACGTGATCTCCCGAACTCGCGCGAGCGCGGCCCTGGCACTGGTGACAGTGCTGGTGGCCGCGCTCGGCGCGTGTTCCGGGCCGTCACCGCGCAACCTCCTGCGCTCCATCGACGACGGTGCCGTCCTGGTGGGAGTGAAGGCCGACCAACCGGGTCTCGGACTGCGGGGGCCCGACGGTGCGTACTCCGGCTTCGACATCGACGTCGCGCGGTTCGTCATCCGGACGGTGGCCGACGCCCGTGGCAAGCCCGAACCGAAGATCACCTGGCGCGAGAGCCCGACCTCGCAGCGCGAGAAGCTGATCGGCAACGGCGAGGTGGACGCGATCGTGGCGTCCTACTCGATCGACGCCGAGCGTGCGGACGCCGTCGCGTTCGCCGGCCCGTACCTGTCGACCCGCCAGGGGCTGCTCGTACGGCACGACGAGGCGGGTGTCGACACCGTCGCCGATCTCGGCCGCAACCGCACGCTGTGCTCGGTGAGCGGCTCGACCTCGGCGCACACCGTCGCCGAGTTGCTGCCGGGCGTGCGGCTTCTGGAGTACGACTCCTACCGGGCCTGCGCGGATGCGTTGGACCGCCGGGTCGTCGATGCGGTGACCACCGACGAGGTGATCCTCGCCGGTTTCGCTGCGCAGCGCCCCGACGCCTTCCGCCTCGTGGACATGACCCTGCCGAAGGAGACCTGCGTCGACGGCCGGCTCCGCGCGGCGGGAGCACCGTTCGCGGTGGAGCGCTACGGCATCGGGCTGGCGCAGGGTGATGCCGACGCCGTCGACGCGGTCAACGCGGCGCTGCGGACGATGCTCGAATCCGGTGAGTGGGAGCGGTCCCTGCGGCGGGCCGTCGGCGACGAGGAGGCGATGCGCACCCTCGACCGCGACGGGGGCTCCGACCGGATCGCCTCCGGGCTCGGAGACCTCGGCCTCGACGCGGCCGGCGGCGCGCCCTGTGCGTCGCGCTGACCGTCACAGGTAGGGGCGGGTGAGCAACTCGATGCCGTGGCCGGCGGGGTCCCGGACGTAGACGCCGCGCCCGCCGTGCCCGTGGTTGATGCGGCCCGGCTCCTTCCAGAACGGGTCCGCGGCATGATCGACGCCGCGCTCGGTGAGCAGGGCGTAGGCGCGGTCGAAGTGGTCGTCATCGACGAGGAACGCGTAGTGCTGCGACTGGATCTCGATGGGCGGTGCCGCGATCTGCAGGAGGACGCCGTCCTCGATCTCGAGGTTGGTGAACGGCCCCCAGGACTGCGCGGGGCGCGCCTCGAGGTAGTCGCGGTAGAACGCGGCGGACTCGTCGCTGTTGGTGGCGAAGATGATGGTGTGGTTGAAACGTGCTGGCATGGAATCTCCTTCGGGTTCGGAATCGGGGTATGTGTGGTGTGATTCCGAACGGCGGAGACCGGGCCGTCAACCGTTCGCCGGATCGCCCGTCCGTGCATGGCCCGTGGCCGTTCCGGCAGTCATGAGCAGGACACTACTCCGGCGCACCGCAGCGTGACCAGTACCCGGATGCGCTGGCCGGCGATACAGCGAAGCCCCCGGAGTGTTCTCCGGGGGCTCCACTCGGCACGGGGATCACTCCCCTGGTTCATGGGACGTCGCGCGACAGCGGCGCGGCGTGGGCCCGTCTCGGTACGCGCACGCGGGACGCAGATGAGGCGCCGCCGTGGCTACTCCGCGGCGGCCTCCGCCTTCTCGCGGAGAGCCTCGAGTACCACCGACAATGCCAGCGACGGATGGTAGCCGCGCCGTCCGAGCATGCCGACGAGGCGCTGGGTCAGCTTGTCGCGCTCGATCCGGTCCTCCGGCACCTCGACACGGGCGAGTTTGCGATCGACCAGCTCGGCCGCCCGTTCCCGCTCGTCCTCCCGGCTGACCGTCTCGAGAGCCGCCGACGCCTCCTCCTCGCCGACGCCCTTCGTGCGCAACTCCTGTGCGAGGGCGCGGCGGCCCCGGCCGGAGAACTGGTGGCGGGACTGCACCCACCGCTGCGCGAACGCGGCATCGTCGATGAGGCCGGCGGCGACGAACTTGTCGAGCATCCGCTCGGTGAGCTCCTCGTCGAAACCTCGGCGCGCCAGCTTGTTCCGCAGCTCGGCTCGCGAGTGATCGCGCATGCCGAGGGCCCGGTAGATCAGGTCCCGGGCCAGCGCCTCACGTTTGGCCGGGTCCTGTTCGACCTGCTGCGGCTGCCCCTCCGGTCCGTCACCGTCGCGCCGACGACGACCGCGCCGCCGGCCTCGCGAGACGACCTCGTCGTCGGCGTAGTCCGACATCGCGGGCTAGAAATCGACGGGGGCGGGAGCGATCTCGTCGGCCTCGACAGTGACATCGGCACCCACGCCCAGCTTCTCCTTGATCCGCTTCTCGATCTCATCGCGGACGTCCGGGTTCTCGACCAGGAACTTGCGGGCGTTCTCCTTGCCCTGGCCCAGCTGGTCACCGTCGTAGGTGTACCAGGAGCCGGACTTGCGGATGAAGCCCTCGTTGACGCCCATGTCGATGATGGAGCCCTCGCGGCTGATGCCCTGGCCGTAGATGATGTCGAACTCGGCCTGCTTGAACGGCGGCGAGACCTTGTTCTTGACGACCTTGACGCGGGTGCGGTTACCCACGGCGTCGGTGCCGTCCTTGAGGGTCTCGATGCGGCGCACGTCCAGGCGCACGGAGGCGTAGAACTTCAGCGCCTTACCGCCCGTGGTGGTCTCGGGCGAGCCGAACATGACGCCGATCTTCTCGCGCAGCTGGTTGATGAAGATGGCGGTGGTGCCCGAGTTGTTCAGGGCGCCGGTCATCTTGCGGAGCGCCTGGCTCATGAGGCGGGCCTGCAGGCCGACGTGGCTGTCGCCCATCTCGCCCTCGATCTCGGCCTTGGGGACCAGCGCGGCCACCGAGTCGATCACGATGATGTCGAGTGCGCCGGAGCGGATCAGCATGTCCGCGATCTCGAGGGCCTGCTCACCGGTATCGGGCTGGGAGACGAGCAGGGCGTCGGTATCGACCCCCAGCTTCGCGGCGTAGTCGGGATCCAGCGCGTGCTCCGCGTCGATGAAGGCGGCGATGCCGCCGTTGGCCTGCGCCTCCGCGACCGCGTGCAGGGCGACAGTGGTCTTACCCGAGGACTCCGGGCCGTAGACCTCGATGACGCGGCCGCGAGGGAGACCGCCGATGCCCAGCGCCACGTCCAGCGCGATGGAGCCGGTGGGGATCACCGCGATGGGCTGGCGGACCTCGTCGCCGAGGCGCATGACCGAGCCCTTGCCGTAGCTTTTGTCGATCTGGGCGAGCGCCAACTCGAGGGCCTTGTCGCGATCCGCGGGTGCAGGTGCCATGGGACTCTCCGTCCTTCGGGCCGGGGTGGGAAGTACCGCCGGCGCTGGGTTCTACTGTTGCTACGGACGCTAGAGGGACCCTCTGACAAGTTTGCGCATCCGCATCGGGCGCGCTCTCGCCGGCTCACTTTCACGTCGAACACCGTCGACTATAGGCGAACCTGCGTTCGAAGCAAGCATCGAACGCGCGACACGCCGCCTCGCAGTTCGGCCGCGTCCGAACGCCGGGACGAGATCACCTGCGAGCTGCGGTTCCCCCGCTCCGCGCGAAGCGTCCAGGCGTGGTTCCGACCATCGACTTGAAGTGACGGTTGAGGTGCGACTGGTCGTGGAACCCCGCCTCCACCGAGACGTCCGCCGCGGCGGCACCTGCCAGCAGTAGCCTGCGCGCGAGCTCGACCCGGCGGCCGATCAGGTAGCGGTGCGGCGGGAGCCCGAACTCGCGGGAGAACTCCCTGACCAGGTGCGTCGGATCCGCGTGGAGCGCGCAGCCTGCCTCCTCCAGGGTCATGCCCTCGCGGACACTGCTGTCGAGCAGGTCCCGGAGAGCGTGGGCGATCGATCGGTTCCGCGGGGCCCGTAGAGGCTCCGGGTTGCCGTCCAAGTGCCACTGCAGCCGTTCGACGATCAGCGCCAGCCTGCTCGCCGCTTCGAACTCCTCGCCCGGCCCGGCGAGCGCTCGATTGAGCCGATCGACACGCCGCCGGAGCGCCCCGTCGAGCAGCGTCGGCCTGCCGACGGCGCGGCCGATCCCGTCGAGCATCCGCGACTCCAGGTAGATCACCCGCTTGTCGAACCCGCCCGCCGTGAGGCTGTGCCCGTCGTGCGCGACGTGCGGCGGCAGCAGCGTCACCGACCGCGTCGACGAATCGCACCGCTCGCCGCCCAGCTCATACCCGATGCGCCCGCGGTCGACCGTGAGCAACGTCCAGACCTCGTGCGTGTGCATCGGGTAGGCGTGCTCCTCGAAGTGCGCCCGGAACACCTCGGCGATCCCCTCGACGCGGGGTCGCCACGCGACGCTCGACTCCGCGGACATCCATCAAGTATGTACAAGACTCGGGCACCGGCCGCCGACGACGCTGGGGGCATGACCGAGACGATCCGATTCGACACCAAGATCGCGGTACTGCTTCGCGACGATCTAGCCGGGTGGCAACGCCTCAACGCCACGGCGTTCCTCGTGAGCGGGATCGCCGCCACGGTTCCCGACGTCGTCGGCGAGCCCTACGCGGACGCCGACGGCGTCGCGTACCTGCCCATGTTCCGCCAGCCCGTCCTCGTCTTCGAGGGCGCCGCCGACACACTCCGCCTCGCGCACCAGCGGGCGCTGGGGCGGGGCCTGACCGTGTCGGTCTTCACAAGGGAACTGTTCTCGACCGGCAACGACCGCGACAACCGCGCCGCGGTGCAGGCGGTCGGCACCGCTGAGCTGGACCTGGTCGGCATCGGCGTCCACGGTCCCAAGAACGCCGTCGATCGAATCATGAAGGGCTCACGGATGCACCCGTGACGCGGGGCCGAAACGACGGTGACCGCCCCTCAGAGCGAAGGGACGGTCACCGTCGAACACGAGGGACGGAGGGTTACCAGCCCAGCGTCTGAAGCTGCGCCTGGACGGCGGCGCGGTACTTCTCCACGTTGCCGGTCTTGATCGACTCGTAGCCGCGAACCATGTCGGGCAGCTCGGCCAGGGCGACGACCTGCATCCGCTGATCCTCGGCCACGCGGCCGCCCTCGGCGGCGGCGATCATGAGGCCCACCAGTGCCCGGTACTCGGCGATGAGCGTGCGCTCCATCTTCCGCATCTCGGTCATGCCGAAGAAGTCGAGCTTGGTGCCGCGCAGGCGCTTCATCTTCGCGAGCGTCTTCGTGCCCGGGTTGACCCACTCACCCAGTGCGAGCTTGTTCTTCAGGCCCATCTCGCGCAGCGTCGGCGGGTGCAGGCGGATCGCCTTCTTGGCATCGGCACCGAACTCGTCGGCGACCTGCGCCGCGAAGCCGGCGTCCTGCGAGAGCCGCGCAACCTCGTACTCGTCCTTGTACGCCATCAGCTTGTGCAGGTTGTGCGCGACAGCCGCGGTGAGATCCTCCGAGCCCCAGCTCTTCTCGGCGCGGAAGACGCGGGCGACGTCATCGACGTAGCGCTCGGCGTAGGCCTTGTCCTGGTACGCGACCAACTCGTCCACGCGGATCCCGACCTGGCGCAGCAACTCCTCGGAGCCACCGTCGAGCACCCCGACGAGACCCTTGGCGAAAGCGCTGACCGGAGCCGGCGCGGGCACCGGGTGCAGCGCGTCGATCGCGGCCTTGACGCCGGCCGGGTCCGACACCGACTGGCGGCCACGGCGGAACGCCTGCAGGTTCTTCTCCACGGCCACGCCGTTGAGCTCGATGGCACGCTCGATCGAGGTGGAGCTGATCGGCAGTGCACCGGTCTGGAACGCCGCGCCGACCATGAACATGTTGGCGTACTGCTCGTCGCCGAACAGCTGCAGCGTCAGCTCGCCCGGATCGAGGTACACGGTGCGCAGCGAGGCGCGGTCGATCGCCTCGTGGATGCTCCGCGCGTCCGGGTAGCCCACCGACGTGTCGATCACCATCTGGCCGGTGGGCACCTCGGTGGTCGAGACGATCGACGTGGTGCGCTCGGGCGAGGCCACCTTGAGGTTCGTCGGATCGACGCCGACGAGGCTGTCGCAGGACAGGTAGACGTCGCAGTCGCCGGAGGCGACCTTCGCGGCCTGGTCCACGTACGTGGCCGAGACCTTGATGTCGGAGACGACGGCGCCGCCCTTCTGCGCCATGCCGGTCATGTCGACGGTGCGCGCCGAGTGACCGTCGAGCACCGTGGCCGTCGCCAGGATCTGCGAGACCGTGACCACGCCCGTGCCGCCGATGCCGGTGACGCGGATCGCCATGCCGTCGGCCTCGCGGCGGGCCTTCTTCGGCTGCGGAATCGACTCGGCGGTGATGTCGGGCACCGACTTGCGGACCTTGCCGACCTCGCCCGGCGTGACCGTCACGAAGGACGGGCAGTCGCCCTTGAGGCAGGAGAAGTCGAGGTTGCAGGAGCTCTGGTCGATCCGGGTCTTGCGGCCGAACTCCGTCTCCACCGGGTGCACCGAGAGGCAGTTGCTCTTCTGGCCGCAGTCGCCGCAGCCCTCGCAGATGCGCTCGTTGATGACCACGCGCTGGTTCGGGGTGGGGTACTTGCCGCGCTTGCGCTTACGCCGCTTCTCGGCGGCGCAGTGCTGGTCGTGCACCAGGACGGTGACGCCCGAGAGCTCCGCGAGCTCGCGCTGGATGTCGAGCGTGTCGGCGCGGTCGCGGACCTCGACGCCCTTCGGCAGCCCGAGCGCCTTGGTGCGCTTGGGATCGTCCGAGGTGACCACCACCTTGGTGACGCGCTCCGCGAGCAGCAGGGTACACATCTGCGGCAGCGTCATCTCGCCGACCGGGTCCTGGCCGCCCGTCATCGCGACGGTGCCGTTGAACAGCAGTTTGTAGGTGATCCGCTCCCCGGAGGCCACCGACTGGCGCAGCGCCAGCGAGCCCGAGTGCATGAACGTGCCGTCGCCGATGTTCTGCACGAAGTGCTTCTCGGTGACGAACGGGGCCATGCCGACCCACTGCGCACCCTCGCCGCCCATCTGGCTGACGCCGGTGACGTCGCCGACCTGCTGCGGATCCATGAGCAGCACCATCGCGTGGCAGCCGATGCCGGCGCCGACCAGCGTGTCGTCGGCGACCTTGGTGGAGGTGTTGTGCGGGCAGCCCGAGCAGAAGTACGGCGTGCGCGCCGCGAGCGGCAGCTCGATGCGAGTGCGCACCTGCGCCTTGCGGTCGAGCCAGTCCTTCGCCGCGGGTACCTGGTGCACGCGAGCGAGGCGCTGGGCCAGGCCGCGGGAGACCGAGTCGACGTCCAGTTCGCCGAACCTCGAGAACAGGGTGGAGCCGTCCTCGTTGGCCTTGCCGACGATGTTCGGGGCACCGGGGTGCCGGAAGAGGATGTCGCGCATCATCGTCTCGAGGAAGTCGCGCTTCTCCTCGACCACGATCACCTCGTCGAGGCCGTCGATGAACTCGTGCATGATCTGCCGCTCGAACGGGTAGACCATGCCCATCTTCAGAATGCGGATACCGAGGCGGTTGAGCTCGCCGTCCTCGATGCCGATCAGCCGCAGCGACTCCCGCACATCGAGGTAGGTCTTGCCGGCGCAGACGATGCCGATCCGGTCGTCGCTGGAGCGCACCGTGATGCGGTTGAGCCGGTTGATCCGGGCGTACTCGGTGGCGCGCGGCAGCCGGACGGTGAGCTGGTTCTGCTCGAGCTCCATCAGCTTGGCGCCGAGCAGCTGGCCCGACGGGACGTGCGGGCTGGTGCCCATGTCTCCGTAGACGGGCAGGATGCGATCCGGGTGCACGTCCGCGGTCGACGCGCCGTCCGCGACGTGCGCGGAGATCTTCAGCGAGGTCCACAGGCCGGAGACGCGCGACATGATCGCCGCGTGCACGCCAAGATCGAGGATGTCCTGCGAATCGGCCGGGTACAGGATCGGCATGTAGAGATCGGCCAGCGCCATCTCGGAGGCGCAGGGCACCGTCGAGCTCTTGGCACCGGGGTCGTCGCCGACGAGGGCGACGGCGCCGCCGGTCGGATGGGTGCCGATCATGTTGGCGTGCCGCAGCGCGTCCGTGGCGCGGTCGAGACCGGGCGCCTTGCCGTACCAGTAGCCCGTGACGCCGGCGAGGCCGCGGTCGAGGTGGCCTACCTGCGCGGCGATCTGCGAGCCCATGACCGACGTGGCGGCGAGCTCCTCATTGAGCCCGGGGCGGTGAACGATGTCGAAGTCCTTGAGGTACTTCGTTCGCTTGGCGATCTCCAGGTCGTAGCCGGCGAGCGGCGAGCCCTCGTAACCGGAGATGAACGAGCCCGTGGTGAGGTTCTGGCGACGGTCCAGGCGCGCCCGGTCGCGCACCATGCGGACCAGGGCCTGAATGCCCGTCAGGTAGATCGTGCCCTCTTCGCGTGTGTAGCGATCGTCCAAGGAGAAGGACTCGACCGCGGCCGACTGCCCGCCCCGGGGATCCGCGTCATGGTGGCCGGCCTGCGTGGCGTCGGCAACGTCGGGAACCTTCTGCAAAGGCGAATTGGCGTCAAGGGTCACTGAAACCACCGTGCTTTCTCTCAATGCGCTGAGTTCCAGGGGTGGCGGAACGCAGCGCGGGCTGTGTCGGTGATCACAGCATAGCCGTCGAGACGGCTCAATTCACACCCGCGCCGGGCGACTCGCCGCGCGGCGCCCGGGACCTCCCGTGCGGGCCGATACCCTGACTGATCGTGAACCTCCGAATCGCCCGGATCGCCGCCGTCGTCGCGGGCCTGGTCGGCCTGGTGCTCGCGATCGCGACGCCGCTGCTGCCGATCAAGCAGACCGCCGTCACGATCGACTGGCCGCAGTCCGGTTCGCTGGCCCCGGTCACCGCGCCGCTGACGATGTACAAGCCGCTGCAGGTGAACGCGACGATCCCGTGCGCGGTCGCCGCGGCGGCACCGTCGGACCGGCAGACGGTGCTCGCGGCCACGACGCCCCCGGCCGCCGGGGACCGGGCACGCACGGCCGGGCTGTACGTCACCGTCGACGGCGATGCCCTGACGGTCCGCTCCCGGGGCGAGCTCGTGCACACGGTGCCCCGCGCCGACCTGGGGCGGTGCGGTGACCTGCGGATCACCATCGACGCCGACAACGCCTTCGCAGCGGCCACCGGTATCGCGGCGCAGGGCGGTGTCCGCGGCGACCTGCGGCCGCAGGTCGTGGGGGTGTATTCCGACCTGCCCGCGGACCTGCAGGGCCCGGTCCCGTCGATGACGATCGACGTGGACTCGCGCTACACCTCCTCGCCGACCGTCCTCAAGGGCATCGCGATCCTCGTCGGGGTGGCGTGCGTACTGATCTCGCTGATCGCGCTCGCGCTGCTCGATCGCGCCGACGGGCGGCGCCGGGGCGCGCTGCTCCCCCGCCGCTGGCTGCACCTGCGGCTCGCCGACGTCGCCGTGATCGGCAGCCTGTTGGCCTGGCACATCGTCGGAGCGCCGACCTCGGACGACGGCTACATCCTCGGCATGATCAAGGCGGCGCCGCACTCCGGCTACATGCCCGAGGTCTTCCGCTACTACGACGCGCCCTACGCGCCCTTCGGCATGCCTTTCTACGTGGTCTCCTGGATGGCCGACCTCAGCGTGTCGAGCCCGTGGCTGCGCCTGCCCGCGTTGCTCTCGGGGATCCTGGCGTGGTTCCTGCTCTCGCGCGAGGTGCTGCCGCGGCTCGGCCTGAGCAAGCGCCGCGCGCCACGCGATTACTCGCGCGCACTGTGGGCCATGGCGGCCGTGTTCACCCTGTTCTGGCTCACGTACAACCCCGGGCTGCGCCCGGAGCCGATCGTCGCCGTGGGCACCGTCGTCACCTGGTGCCTGGTCGAGCGCAGCATCGCCACCCGTCGCCTCGCGCCCGCGGGCGTCGGCCTGGTCGTCGCGGGCCTGACCGTCTCCGCGGCGCCCACCGGCAGCTTCGCGTTCGTCGTGTTCCTCGTGGCGGCCGCCCCGCTGTGGCGGGCGGTGGTCGCGCACGTGAAGGCCAACGGCTACGCCGCGACGCTCCTCACGCTGGCCGCGGCCGGCGCGTCCGTGCTGTTCCTGGTCTTCGCCGATCACGGTCTCGTCGAGATGCTGCAGTCGACGAAACTGCTCAGCGAGGTCGGGCCGAGCGAGCCCTGGCACCGGGAGATCATCCGGTACGAGGCGCTGTTCCAGCAGAACCCCAACGGCTCCGTCGCCCGACGGTTCGCGATGCTCGCACTGTTCCTGGGCGCGGCCATGGTCACGGCGGTCCTGCTGTGGCGGCGCCGGATCCCCGGTATCGCCACTGGTCCCGCGCGGCGCGTGGTCGCCGCGATCGGCGTCTCCCTGCTGGTCATGGCCTTCAACCCGACCAAGTGGACGCACCACTTCGGCGCCTTCGCCACGCTCGGCGCGATGGTCGCGGCGATCGCGGTCGTGGCGGTGGGCCCGCGCACGATCCGTCGCCCGCAGTTCCGCCTCCTCGCGCTCGCGGCTGTCGCCGGCTGCGCGACGCTCGCCTTCGAGACGACCAACGGCTGGTTCTACCCCGGCAACTTCGGCATTCCTTGGGGAGGCGCCGAGCCGACCGTCGCGGGCATCAAGATCGCCGACGTCTTCGGCGCCGCGACCGTCGTGCTGCTGCTCGCCGCGCTCGTGGTGCACGTGACCGGCTGGACGCCGCGGCTGCCGCGCGTCGCCGACCGCCTGCCGGGCTTCGCCACGCCGATCACCCTGGTCGCGACGCTGATCATCGCGATGATCGGCGCCACCAACGTCGCGTCGATCATGATCCAGCGGCCCGCGTACTCCTACGGGCAGCAGAACCTGCGCTCGCTCGCCGGCGACCCGTGCGGCATGGCCGACGAGGTTCTCGTCGAACGCGACGTGAACGCCGGCGTGCTCACCCCGCTGGGCACCGCGCCCGATCCGCTGGTGGGCGAGCTGAACGCCAACTTCACGCCCAACGGCATCGCCGGCAGCCTCACCTCGAGCTCGCGCGGCGCGGCCGACCTGGTGCGCACCGGCGACGCCGACAACACCCCGTCGAACACCGGCGGCACCGGCGGCGGCACCCTCGACGCGCCCGGCGTGAACGGCTCGACCGCGGCTCTGCCCTTCGGATTGGACCCGGCGCGCGTCCCGGTGATCGGCAGCCGGCAGACGGGCCCGCAGCGCTCCGCACGCGCGATCTCGAGCTGGTACGCGCTGCCCGCCGACGGCATCGACCGGCTGCTGACGATCAGCGTCGCCGGCCGGTTCAACCCCGGCGATCTGCAACTGGAATTCGGCACCGGGGAGGGTGTCATCACCCCGAACGGTGCGGTCACGCCGATCGACATCGGCCCGCTGCCCGCGTGGCGCAATCTGCGCGTCCCGGCGGAGACAGTACCCCCGGGCGCGACGGCCGTGCGCGTGCGCGCGTCGATCACCGCCCCGTCGGAGAGCACCTGGGTGGCGTTCACGCCGCCGCGCGCGCCGAAGCTCGAGACCCTGCAGGAGCTGTTGGGCGACGATCCGACCCTCGTCGACTGGGGTGCGGGCATCGGTTTCCCGTGCCAGCGCCAGTGGCGCGAGAACGGCGGCGTCGCCGAGCAGCCGAAGTGGCGGATCCTCCCCGAGCGCGATCTCGCGGCCGCGGCGACCACCACGTGGCAGGGCGGCAGCGCGGGCGGTCCGCTGGGCTGGGCGCTGCTGGTGGCCAAGGCGCAGACGGTGCCGACCTATCTCGACCACGACTGGGGCAGGGAGTGGGGCGCGCTGGAGCGGTACGTGCCCTACGTCGACGCGCCCGCGGCGCAGCTGGGCCGGACCGAGGTCACGCGCACCGGCCTGTGGACGCCGGGACCCACGCCGGCGTAGCGGCTACCGACGGAACAGGGGCATCGACCGGGCGTGCGCCCGGTCACCACCGGGACCGCGGGACGTCGAACTCGGAACACAGCGCCCGCCACACGTCCCGCGGATCGACGCCGGACTCGATGGCCTGGTCGCCGGTGACGCCGAACTCGTTCAGGCGGTGATCACTCATCAGGGTGTCGCCGCGGAGGGTGCCGAACTCGGCGTAGAGCAGTTCGCGGAAGTCGGTGAGGCGCACCGCACCAGGTTACCGATAGGCCTCGCACACGAGCACCGGGTCGGCGACGCGGTGGGCGGTGGCGGCGGCCGCGCGCGCGGCGCGGGCGAAGGAGGGCTCGGCGACGACGCGCCGCACCGCGGCCCGGATCGCGTCGGCGGTGGCGGGCCGCACGAGGACGCCGCTCCCCTGCCGCGCGACGCGGTTGGCGAGCTCCCACTGGTCGCCCCCGCCGGGCACGACCACGACGGGTTTGCCGGCCGTGAGCGCCTTGGTGAGCATCCCGTGCCCACCTCCGCACACCACCGCGTCGGCGCGGGCGACGAGGTCGTCCTGCCTGCCGAACCCGCTGGCGACCCACGGTTCGTCGAACACGGGCGGGGTGAGTCCGCTGACCGCGAGGCGCAGTCCCTCGCCGCGCAGGCCGTCGACGGCGATCGCGGCGAGGTTCTGCTCCCCCGTCGCCGCGGTCGACGGCGCGACCATCACGAGCGGTCCCGCACCGTCGGGGACGGGGCACAGCTCGTCCGTCGGCTCGAGGGTGAGCGGTCCGACGAGGTGGGTACGCGCGGGCCAGTCCGGGCGCGGCACCTCGAGGGTGGGGATGGTGGCGACGAGCCGCCCGGCGGGCCCGCCGTCGCGCGCCGGAAGGCCGATGCCGGCGCGGGCGGCTTCGCGTTGACGGCGACCGTTGCGGATGTCGCGGGCGGTGAACGCCCGCAGCACGGCGTCTCGGAGCAGTTCGCGCGGCGTCTGCGCGGGCGCCAGCCCGGAGCCGATCGGGGGCAGCCCCGCCGAGGGGAGGTAGAGCGGATGCGGGCTCAGCTCCACCCAGGGCAGGCCGAGCAGTTCGGCGGCCATGCCGCCGCCCGGGGTGAGGATGTCGGCCACCACGAGCTCGGCGCGGACCTCCTCGATGCCCGGCATCACCCGGGTGGCGATGTAGGCGGCGCGGCCGTGGATCTTGGCGCCGGCGTCGCCGTCGTCGTCGCCGGGGCGGGCGGCGAGGCCGGGCAGTTCCCGGGTGTCGATCCCGTAGCGGGCGCCGACGCCCTGCCACTGCCTGCCGGTGAAGACGACCGGTTCATGGCCCGCGGCGAGCAGGCGCAGGGCGAGCGCGAGGCCGGGCAGTGCATGCCCGGCCTCGGAACCCGCGATGATCGCTACGCGCACCCGCACTCCTTCGTGAGCCGTCGGCACGCCCCGCTGGGGTGCGTGCGCGGGGGCGGCCCCGCTAGAACGTGCTCGGGGACTTCTTCCCCGAGCTCAGCCACTTGACCACCGTGACGATACCGATGACGACGAGCGCGATGACGGCGAGCGGGAACAGGGACTTGATGATCGCCGAAGCCACCATCAGGGCGAGCCAGAGGACGACGATGGCGCCGAGGATCTTCCAGAACATTGCGGTGCACCTTTCGGGATGACGTTTGGGCCTTGCTTCGCCTTCCATACTGCCCCCGCGAGAGACGGAAAGTCACGCTCTGAACTGCGGTTTCAGGGAGATTTGGGGGTTAACCCGGAGGAGCCGATCACCACTGGTGCGGATCCGGCACGGGCGGCAGCGCCGCGATGCCGTAGGCCCACGCACGCAGGCGCTCGGCCGTCTCCTGCAGGCGGGGAGTGGCGTAGCTCAGTTCGTCGAAGCGGGCGGGCGAGCCGAGGGACCTGCGGGCGGCGGCCACGGTCGTGGCGGCTGAGCGGACCATGTCGCGGTACGCCACGATGCCGTCGTCCAAGCTGTCCAGGCCCTCCTCGAAGGTCTCGCGCAAGTAGGCCGCGGAACCGCCGCCACCGGAGACGACGCGCTCGAGATCGGCGAGTTGTTCCGCGTAGGCCACGATCGCGTCGGCCGAGGTCTCGGCGTCGTCGTCGAGCTCGCTGAGCGCGTCCGCGGGCAGCGCGCCCGAGCGTGAGAGCACCGACATGAGCGCGAGGAACTCCTGCTCGGCCTCGGCGAGCGCGCGGACGGGACCGTGCAGGGCCGAGGAACGGGCGGGAACGGCCCGTCGGGCGTAAGTACGGGGAGGAGGTGGGGTGCGCCGCAGCCGGCGCAGCTTGCGGACGGCGTAGCCCGCGGGGACGGCGACGAGCGCGGTCACGGCGGTCGCGGTGCCGCCCACCACGGGAGCTGCCGCGGCGAACCCGCCGACGGCGACGACCGCCGACGTGGACGTGGTGGCGGCCCAGCTGTTCACGGTGTAGCGGGCCTGCTTGATCGAGCGTTGGTGCGCGGCTTTGGGGTCGCGGCGACGGGCGGCCTTGTCGCGCGCCTCATCGGCGGCGCGGGCGGCGGTCTCCATCGCGGTGGACGCCGCGGTCATCGCGGACGCAGCCATCCGACCGGCAGAGGCCGCCACCGCCGAGAAGTCGGTGCGGTAGCGGCCTCGCTGGTCGGTCATGGTTCCTCGTGTTCTCAGGGCTTCTGCAGGTTCGGGTTCGGAGCCTGCTGCGGGGTCTGCGGCGCCGGGGCGGCCTGCGGGGCCGCGGGGGCACCCTGGATCTGGCCGTTCGCCTGCATCGACGCGCGGATCTGCTCGAGCCGCGAGTGGCCGGCCATCTGCACGGTGGCCTGCTGGACCTCCATCATGCGGCCCTGGACCGAGTTCTGGGCGAGCTCGGTGGAGCCGAGCGCGTTGGCGTAGCGGCGCTCGATCTTCTCGCGCACCTCGTCGAGGTTGGGGGTGTTGCCCGGCGCGGAGAGCTGGCCCATCTGGTTGAGCGACGCGGAGACCTGCTCCTGCATCTTGGCCTGCTCGAGCTGGCTGAGCAGCTTGGTGCGCTCGGCGAGCTTCTGCTGCAGCTGCATGGCGTTCTGCTCGACGGCGCGCTTGGCCTGGCCGGCGGCCTGCAGGGACTGATCGTGCAGGCCCTTGAGATCCTCGACGCTCTGCTCCGCGGTCACCAGCTGCGCGGCGAAAGCCTCGGCGGCATTGGTGTACTCGGTGGCCTTGGCGGCGTCTCCCGCAGCGGTCGCCTGGTCGGCGAGCTGCACGGCCTGGCGGGTGTTGGCGGAGAGCTTCTCGACCTCGGCGAGCTGACGGTTCAGCTTCATCTCGAGCTGGCGCTGGTTGCCGATGACGGCCGCGGCCTGCTGCGAGAGGGCCTGGTGCTGGCGCTGCGCGTCCTCGATCGCCTGCTGGATCTGCACCTTCGGATCGGCGTTCTCATCGATCTTCGAATTGAACAGCGCCATCAAGTAGTTCCACCCCTTGACGAACGGGTTAGCCATCGTCAGTTCTCCTCCGCCTCGATATACGTCCGATCCGGATCCACATCCGGCCGCCCGGCGACCGCCGGACTCGTACTCACCAATCTATCGGGAAACGACCCCGTCGCGCCCCCCTGGTCCGCGGGTTCGGGGAAATCCCCGAATCCGCGGAACATCGTCTCAGGGTCAGGCAGCCGCGAGCGCCGGCGCGGGGATCACCATCGTGGGGATCGGGCGCATCGACACGCTGGCCTGTGCGACCACATCGGCCACGTCGACCGCGAGCGCGCCACAGATGGCGGCCAGCAGTTCGCTGGACGCCTCCTTCTGGCCGCGCTCGACCTCCGACAAGTAGCCGAGGCTGACCTGTGCCGCCGAGGACACGTCCCGCAGGGTGCGACTCTGGCGCACCCGGGTCTTGCGCAGGTTCTCGCCGATCGCCTCGCGAAGCAGTAGAGCCATGCTCACCTCCGTGTTGGTATCTGTCCAGTCAACGCGGGGCGGGCCGAGAAGGTTCCCGATTCGCCGAAACCCGTGCGGTCAGCTCCCGCAGCGCGCTGCCGACGGCGCCCTGGCGGATCGCACCGCGGTCACCGTCGAGCCGGAGGGACGTGACATGGTCGCCGTCCGGCCCGGATATCCCCAGGTAGACGGTGCCGACGGGGACGCCGTCCTGGTCGGTGGGACCGGCGACGCCGGTCAGCCCTACGCCCCAGTCGGCGCCGCAGCGGACCCGCGCACCGTCGGCGAGCGCTCGGGCGGTGTCGGGGTGGACGGGGCCGTTGCGCTCCAGCTCGACCGACGGAACGCCCGCCAGGCTCGCTTTGAGGTCGGTCGCGTAGACGATGAATCCGCCGCGCAGCACGGCGCTGGCACCGGGGACGTCGGCGATGGTGGCGGCGAAGAGGCCCGCGGTCAGCGACTCGGCGGAGGCGACCGTCTCGCCGCGCTCGACGAGCGCGGCGACCAACCGGCCGGCCTCACCTGCGGCCACGCCACCAGCTCAGCAGGTAGTCGATGCCCGTCGCGACGGTCACGACGACGGCCGCGCCCATGACGATCTGGCTGGGCACGGCCATCCAGGCCGGGAGCGGCATGAGGTAGAGGCCGATCGCGATCGTCTGCAGCAGGGTCTTGAGCTTCCCGCCGCGGCTGGCGGGGATGACGCCGTCGCGGATCACGGCGAACCGGAAGACGGTGATACCGAACTCCCGCGCAAGGATCACGATCGTGACCCACCAGGGCAGCTCCCCCAGGACCGACAGCCCCACGAAGGCGGCGCCGGTGAGCGCCTTGTCGGCGATGGGGTCCATGAGCTTGCCGAAATCGGTGATCAGGCCGTAGCGGCGCGCGATCTGGCCGTCGACGCGATCGGTGATCATGGCGATCGCGAAGATCCCGAAGGCGATCCAGCGCCAGGTGCTCGATTGCCCGTCGTCGACGAACAGCGCCGCGAGGAAGACGGGAACGAGTACGATCCGGAGCACCGTCAACCCGTTCGCGACGTTGACGTTCGAGACAGGTGTGCTCGCAGGCTGCACGCCGTCCGTTGCACTCACGCCGATCAGCCTATCGGTAGGCCGGATCGGCGGCTCTGCGCGCTACAGTTTCGTCCCGTGAGCACCGACGAGGCCGCCGTCCCGCGCCGCGCCCGGACCTCCGACGTCCCCGCGATCAAGCGCCTCATCGACGTCTACGCGGGCCGGATCCTGCTCGAGAAGAACCTGGTCACGCTGTACGAGTCGGTGCAGGAGTTCTGGGTGTTCGAGGTCGACGGGACGATCGTCGGGTGCGGTGCACTGCACGTGCTGTGGTCGGACCTGGGCGAGATCCGCACGCTCGCCGTGGATCCGATCGTCAAGGGCCACGGGATCGGCCACCGGCTGGTCGCCCGCCTCCTCGAGGAGGCGCGCTCGCTCGGGCTGCGCCGGGTGTTCGTCCTGACCTTCGAGACCGCCTTCTTCGGCCGGCACGGCTTCGTGGAGATCGACGGGACGCCCGTGAGCGCCGAGGTCTACAACGAGTTGTGCCGCAGCTACGACGAGGGGATCGCGGAGTTCCTCGATCTCTCCTCCGTCAAACCCAACACCTTGGGCAACACCCGCATGCTCGTCACCCTCTGATTCCGATCGACGGATTCACCTGATCGGACCTGTACTCGCGCAGGGTGAACCAGCCCGCACCGAGGTGTGGTGAGTGTGGTGAATCACGGCCAACCGTGATTGACTCCACCGGTGAATGTGATCGGTGAGCTGCGGGCGGCGGGCTGCGCCTTCGCCGAGCGCGAGGCCGAGTTACTGGAGGAGGCGGCGTCCGGAGCCGACCTCGAGGCCCTCGTCCGCCGACGGTGCGCGGGCGAGCCGCTGGAGCACCTGCTCGGCTGGGTGGAGTTCCGCGGCCGGCGACTCTCGGTCGGCCCCGGCGTCTTCGTGCCGCGCCGACGCACCGAGCTGCTCGCCGAGCTCGCCGACAGCCCGGGCGTCCTCGTCGAGCTGTGCTGCGGGGCCGGCCCCATCGCGGCGACCGCCGCCTCCGCGAAGACCTACGCCGCGGACATCGACCGCACCGCCGCGGAGTACGCGGCGCGCAACGCCCCGGACGCGACGGTGCTGGTCGGCGATCTGTATCAGCCGCTCCCCGAAGTGCTGCGCGGGTCGATCGACGTGATCGCCGCCAACGCGCCGTACGTGCCGACGGCGGCCATCGCGACGATGCCGTCCGAGGCCCGCGACAACGAGCCGCACCGCGCCCTCGACGGCGGGCCCGACGGGCTGACCCTGCATCGCCGGATCGCCATGGATGCGCCGCGCTGGCTGAGACCGGGCGGCCGCGTGCTGATCGAGACCGGCCGGCTGCAGGCCACCTACACCGTGGCCGCCCTGCGCGCGGTGGGGCTACTCACCCACATCGAGATCGACGACGAGCGGCAGGCGACCGTCGCCGTCGGCGTCCGGCCCTCCTGACGACGGACCGCCGACCACCCGGCGGGGTGATCGGCGGTCCGACGGGTCGGGGCGCCTACGCCTGCGGGCCGCTGTCCTCGTCGACGAGTTCCTTGCGGCCGTCGCGCTTGGACTTGACCAGCGAGGCGACGGTGGTGATCACGAGAACGCCGAGGATCACCGAGAGCGACAGGCCCGTGGAGATCTCGGGCACCGCGACGTGCTCGCCGCCGTTGATGAAGGGCAGCGTGTTCTCGTGCAGGGCGTGCAGCACCAGCTTCACGCCGATGAAGCCGAGCACGATCGACAGGCCGTAGGACAGGTACACCAGGCGATCGAGCAGGCCGCCGATGAGGAAGTACAGCTGGCGCAGGCCCATCAGCGCGAAGGCGTTCGCCATGAACACCAGGTAGGGCTCCTGGGTCAGGCCGTAGATCGCGGGGATCGAGTCGAGCGCGAAGAGCACGTCGGTGAAGCCGATGACCACCAGCGCGAGCAGCAGCGGGGTCGCGACCTTTTTGCCGTCGACCTTGGTGATCAGCTTGTCGCCGTCGTAGGTCTCGGTCGTGGGGACGATCTTCTTGAACAGCGCGGCGACGCGGCCCTCGCGCTCCTTCTCGTCCTCGACCGGCCCCTCGGGCGACGACGCCTCCTTGACCAGCTTGATCGCGGTGTAGAGCAGGAACGCGCCGAAGATGTAGAACACCCACGAGTACGCGGAGATCGCGGCGGCGCCGACGGCGATGAAGCCGGCGCGCATCACGAGCGCCATCACGATGCCGATCAGTAGGACCTTCTGCTGGTAGATCCGGGGCACCGCGAACTTCGCCATGATGATGACGAAGACGAAGAGGTTGTCGACCGAGAGCGCCTTCTCGGTGACGAAGCCGGCGAAGAACTCACCGCCGTACTGCGGACCCGACACGGCCCAGACGCCGATGCCGAAGAGCACCGCGATGCCGATGTAGACCGCCGACCAGAAGCCGGATTCCTTGAGCGAGGGCTCGTGCGGCGTGCGCACATGACTGAAGAAGTCGAAGACGAACAGTCCGAGAACGACCAGGATCGAGACGATCCAGACGAGAGCAGAAACCTGCATTGCATACACCTCCGGTACAGATCCGGAGGTCTCTCCCGACCCGACTTCGGGTCCGACGTGCCCGGGTGGATGTCGATCCACCGTGCTGACGTTCACGCCGCGAGCGGGATACTCCCCTCACACATGCAAACAGGACTGTATCAGAAGTCCGGTTCGTCCGCTTCCTGAGCAGCGGCGTCGCCACCCTTGAGCACCAGCAGCAGCCCCGGCAGCTCGTCGGGCGTGACCAGCACGTCGCGCGCCTTGGATCCCTCGGACGGCCCGACGATGTCGCGGGTCTCCATCAGGTCCATCAGCCGGCCCGCCTTCGCGAAGCCGACGCGCAGCTTGCGCTGCAGCATCGATGTCGAGCCGAACTGCGAGGACACGACGAGTTCGACGGCCTGCAGGAAGACATCCAGATCGTCGCCGATGTCCGGGTCGACGTCCTTCTTCTCGACCTTGGTCTCGGTGACGCCGTTGGCGTACTCCGGCTCGGCCTGGGTGCGCACGAACTCCACGACCGACGAGATCTCCTCGTCGGTGATGAACGCGCCCTGCATACGGGTGGTCTTGCCGCCCATGGGCAGGAACAGCGCATCGCCCATGCCGATGAGCTTCTCGGCGCCGGGCTGGTCGAGGATGACCCGCGAGTCCGTCAGCGAGCTGGTCGCGAACGCCAGGCGCGAGGGCACGTTCGTCTTGATCAGGCCGGTCACGACGTCGACCGACGGGCGCTGCGTGGCCAGCACGAGATGGATACCGGCGGCACGCGCCTTCTGCGTGATCCGGACGATCGCCTCCTCGACGTCGCGCGGGGCGGTCATCATCAGGTCGGCGAGCTCGTCGACGATCGCGACGATGTACGGGTACGGCCGGTAGACCCGCTCGGACCCGAGCGGCGTGGTGATCTCGCCGGAGCGCACCTTCCGGTTGAAGTCGTCGATGTGCCGCACGCGCGAGGCCTGCATGTCCTTGTAGCGCTGCTCCATCTCCTCGACCAGCCAGGCCAGCGCGGCGGCGGCCTTCTTGGGGTCGGTGATGATGGGCGTGATGAGGTGCGGGATGCCCTCGTACGGCGTCAACTCGACCATCTTCGGGTCGATGAGGATCATCCGCACCTCGTCGGGGGTGGCCCGGGCGAGCAGCGAGACCAGCATCGAGTTGACGAAGCTCGACTTACCCGAGCCCGTCGAACCGGCGACCAGCAGGTGGGGCATCTTGGCGAGGTTGGCGTTGACCATCTCGCCCTCGATGTCCTTACCCAGGCCGATGACCAGCGGGTGCGTGTCCTTGCGGGTGTTGTCGGCGGCCAGCACGTCGGCCAGGCGGACCATCTCGCGGTCCGTGTTGGGCACCTCGATGCCCACGGCGGACTTGCCGGGGATCGGCGCCAGCAGACGGACGTTGTCCGTCGCAACCGCGTACGAGATGTTGCGGTGCAGAGCGGTGACCTTCTCGACCTTCACGCCGGGTCCGAGCTCGAGCTCGTACCGCGTGACCGTCGGGCCACGGGTGTAGCCGGTGACGGCCGCGTCGATCTTGAACTGCTCCATGACGCCGCTGATCGCGTCGATCATCGCGTCGTTGGCGCTGGTGCCGGCCTTGGCCGGTTCGCCCTCGATGAGCAGGTCGGCCGGCGGCAGGACGTAGTCCTCGCTGTCGATCGTCCGCGCGACGGTGAACTCCTCCGACTTCGGCGCCGGCGGGGGCGTGTGGTCCTTGACCACCGGCGCGGCGCGGCGCGGCTTCGGCGCGGGCGCCACCTCGACCGTGGGCTCCTCGGACGGGGCCGGCTCGGGCGTGATCGGCGCCGTCACCTGGTCCGACGGTGCCTCGTCCACCGGCTCGGCGGCCTTACGGCGACGGCTGGCGCGCTTCGGGGGCTCGGGATCCGCCGGGTAGTTGTCGTACGGATCGCCGTAGGGCGAGAGCGCCCGGGTCGCGGTGTCGTCGCGGCCCGAGTCGAAGGCCGCGAACGGCGAGTCCAGGTCGTCGTCCGCCGCGGCGTCCCACTCCTCGTCCGCCGCGCCGTACTGCTCCTTCATGTCCACGCCGAAGTAGAACTTGAGCCGGTCGACGATCTCGCGCACCGTCATACCGCTCACCAGGAGCAGGCCGAAGGCCGCGACCAGCACCAGCAGCGGGACTGAGATCCACGGCGTGAAGCCGTCGGTCAGCGGCCCGCCCACGATGTAGCCCAGGTAACCACCCGCCGCCGCGCGGTCGTCGAAGCGCGACGGTCCGCCCGCGGCGATGTGCAGCAGGCCCAGGAACGGCAGCACGATGAGCGCGGCACCGACGCGGTGACGCACATGCGCCGACGGGTTGTCGGGGCGACGCATCATGACGACGCCGAGGGCGATGGCCAGCGGCGGCACCAGCACGGCGAACCAGCCGACCACGGCGCGCACACCGGTCGAGAAGAACGAGCCCACCGGCCCGCCGGCGTCGAAGTAGACGGCGGCGCCGAGGACGATGGCGACGGCGAACAGCGCCAGCGCCAGCCCGTCGCGCGAGTGCGTGGGACGCGCGGGGGTCACCTCACCCGTCGCAGCGTCCGCGTCGTCGGAACGACTGCCGGTGCGCACGGCACCGCCGACGCCCTTGGCCAGCAGCTTCCAGCCCGCACCGAGGCCGCGCCCCACTCCCCCACCGGGGCCCGAGGCGGCCTTCGGCGCCGCGGCCGCCTGCTTACCGCGGGAGCGCGGAGCCGCCTGGCGGCTGCGCGTGGAGCTCGCGGCGCGGCTGTTGCGCGCGCCGCCGGAGCGGGAGTTCGCGGCGCCGCGCGCGCGGGTGCTGGTCTTCGATGCCATGGGGGCAGTCTATCGATATCGACCCCATTCGTATCAAGTGCCACACCCGTAACAGCTGAACCAGCGGCGGGTCGCCTACAGCGAACGCACCACCGAGCCGAGCAGTTCGATGTCGGCATCCGCTCCCTCGAAGGTGACGAGGGCCTCGTCGCGCCCGAACGCCCACATCGTGACCTCGCCGATCGCGCCGGTCACGGCCACCTCCGGCCCGCGGCCGGCCGCGACGACCGTGCCCTCCTCGGTGGTGAGACTGATCCGCAGCGGGGCGCCCCGCAGGGTCAGCTTGGCGATCCGGCCGACCACCGACCGCAGACCGTGCTGCACCCCGTCGTCGAGCTGCCGGGGCGTCCAGCCCGTCGCGGCCCGGCGGATGTCCTCGGCGTGCACGAAGTACTCCCCCAGGTTCGCCTGCTCGTCGACCAGGCGCAGCGGCGAGAAGCGGGGCGGACCGCTCGCCACCGTCTCCAGCAGGTCGACGAAGGGGCGCGCCGCGATCTCGGCCTGGACGCGCTCGGTGTATCCCGCCAGGGGGCGAACCAGAATGCCCGCCATCGCGTCGGGGCGGCCCTCGCGGAGAACGAGGTGCGCGAGCAGCTCCCGCACGGTCCATTCACCGCAGAGAGTGGGGGCATCGGGTCCGGCGGCGCGCGCCGCCTCGACGAGTGCGGCACGTTCGATCCGAGCTGGCTTCACAGGGCCACCCTAGTCGCGCGCGACGGTCCGCCGCAGCCGTCACGAACGCCCGGATCCGCGTACTGAAATCAATGTGAAGTGTTCTATACTTCACCTCATGACTGCGACCTCGCTGCCTACCTCCCGCCGTACGCGCTTCGCCTCGGCGGCCGCGCTCCTCACCGCCGTTGTCGCGGGATCCACGCTCGTCGCTCCCGCGGCGTCCGCCGCGCCGGCCGGCCCGAGCCTCGTGCTGACCAAGGCCGAGTTCCCCGCGGGGTCGAGCGACTACATGACGGGCAAGCCGGTCCCGACGCGACTGAAGGTCTCCACGAACCCGCCGCCGGTGTGCGCCACCGCCATCGACCGGGTCAACCGCGCCACCGACTCCGCGCAGGGCACCAGTGCCACCGCGCGCAACGGCTACTCGCTCATGCTCACCTCGGTGCTCACCCCGCAGCACGCCGGCGTGTGGCGCGCGGCGACCAAGGCCTGCGGCGGCCCCGTCGCCGAGCTCCCCGTCCCCGGTGACCTGGTGCGGTTCAACCCGGTCGTGCTGGCCTACCGCGACGACAAGCGCACCTACGCCGTCGAGGGCGTCGCCGACGTCGCCGGTCGCACCGTCGACGTGTACGTCAGCGGCCTCGGCGAGACCCCGGCCAACACCGCCCGCTTCTGGGACGTCTTCCGCGCACAGATCAAGAAGGTCGAGGCGGCGCGCTGATGCGGGCCCGTCACCTCGTCGCGGGCACGACGGTGGCGGTGCTCGCCGCCGTCGGCCTCCCCGGCGTCGCGCAGGCGGCTCCGGTCGTGCCGGCGCAGGCCGTCCTCGCCGCCCACGAGTTCCCTGCAGGCTCGACCGGGTACACGCAGAAGAGCAGCATCGAATCCGCGGCGTCAGTGCCGTCGGCGAAGACCCCGTGCACCACCGCCACGTACGAGGCGGAGAAGGCCACGGCCGGCGGGCGCTCCACGACGGCCACCGCACGCAGGGGCAGCACCGTGCTCGACGCGAGCGTGATCGACCGCGTCGTGATCGGCAAGGCGATCGAGATCGGACGAGCGTGCACCGACGACGGCCCGATGCCCGGCACTCGCCTGTCCGCCCCGGCGGACCTGGCGCGATACCGCACCGTCTTCAGCTCGAACGCGGGTGGTCGCGAACTCATCGGTTTCATCGGGGTGCGCGATAGCACCGTCCGCGTCGATGCGGTGAGCGTGCGCGACCGGGCGGACTTCGATGCCTTCTGGCAGACGGTTCGCGCACAGGTCGCCAAGGTGGAGCGGCAGCCGTGATCGCGCGCCGTATCGCCGCCGCGCTGGTCCCCGTCGCCGCGATGTCGCTGCTCGTCCCCGGCACCGCGCACGCGGCACCGGTGAACACCGCGCAGGCGGTCCTCGCCGCGCACGAGTTCCCCCTCGGCTCGACCGGGTACAAGGTGGAGACCGAGACCCTCGAGCCGCTCGACGAGCCTCAGGATGCCTCGCCCGCCGCCGGCCCGTGCGGCCGGTTCATCGATGCGATGTTCCAGCGCCTCAGCGGCGCGCGGGTGAGCGATGCCAGCGCCGTCCGCGGGGGCACCGAGATCAACGCGACCGTCCTGAGCCGGCCCATGGCGCGGTTCATGGCCGACGGATTCCCGACCTGCGAGGCGGCCCTCGATCCAAGGAGCCGCTCAACGGTCCTCGCCGTCCCCGCCGACCTGGCGCGCCTGAACCCGTTCCTCTTCCGCGATGCGGACGAGCTCCAGGGGTGGGTCGATGTCCGTGGCATCTCCGTCAACGTCATCGCCTCGGCGACCAAGGGCTCGGCCGTCGACACCGACGCGTTCTGGCAGACCCTGCGCGCGCAGGTCGCGAAGGTGGAGCGGCAGCCGTGATCGCGCGCCGGATCGCCGCCGCGGGCGCCCTCGCACTCGCTGCGACCGCGTCGGTTCCCGCGTTCGCGAGCGCCGCACCGGTGCAACCGACACGCGCCCTCCTCACCGCCGACGAGTTCCCCGCCGGCACGACCGACTACACGTTGGAGAACAGGTCTCCGTCCGCCGGATTGCCGTCGTCCTCGGAATCGCCGAAGTGTTCTGCGCAGCGCGAAGACCTCGATCAACGACTCCGAGGCATCACGTCTGCGAATGCCGTCGCTCTGCGACGCGCGAACGAGATCCTCGTCTACGTGCTCGATCGACCTGTCACGACCCAGATTGCAGACCTGGCCACCCACTGCGCGATACCCGGCATGGGTGTTGCCACACCGCGGGCGGTTCCGGGCGACCTCGCCCGGGTCCGCGCCCGCGTCGTGACGACATCGCCGGACACCATTCAGGGCTGGGCGGACGTCCGGGGAGCCACCGTCTCCGTGAACCTGTTCGGGATCGACGGTGCCGCCGCTGACCGCGAGGCGTTCTGGCAACTGTTCCGCGCGCAGATCGCGAAGGTGGAGCGGCAGCCGTGATCGCGCGCCGGATCGCCGCCGCGGGCGCCCTCGCACTCGCTGCGACCGCGTCGGTTCCCGCGCTCGCGAGCGCCGCACCGGTGCAACCGACACGCGCCCTCCTCACCGCCGCCGAATTCCCCAGCGGCAGCAGCCAGTACACCGTGATGCACCGACCCGCCCCCACGGCGCCCGCCGGAGCCGCGGGTACGTCGTGCGATGCGGCACGGGAGCGCCTGGGGGCGGCATCGGCGGGCGGCCGCTCGACAGAGGCGGTCGCCTATCGGGACCGGACCTACGCCTCGGTCGAGCTGACGGACAGGCCGCTGCTCGACCCCATCCGCGCCGTCATCACCGCGTGCACTGATTCGGAGCCCGGTGCACCGACGACGCTCGCCGTTCCCCGCGACGTGAGTCGGTACGGCGCGATCACCGCTTCCACCGAGGGCGGCACGACACTCGAGACGGTCGCCGAAGTCCGGGGGATCACGATCCAGGTTCTCGTCGACGCCTCCCCGGACGGCGCCGATCACGCCACGTTCTGGGAGCTCCTCCGCGCGCAGATCGCGAAGGTCGAGCGGCAGCCGTAGCGAGACCGCAGCACCATAGCGCTCCGTGAGGTCCGCGGAAGTCCGCTTCCGGTATCTGTTGCTCCACTAAACTCCGGGGAACCGAGAGCAGCGGTCACCAGAGGAGCGGATCATGAACGTTCGACAGTGGGCAGCAGGTTCGGCGGTCGCGACGGCCACCGTGGTATTCCTTCCCGCACTCGCCCAGGCGGCGCCGATAGCGCCGCAGCAGGCGGTGCTGGCGGCGCACGAATTCCCCCTCGGTAGCACCGAGTACAAGGTGGAACGCGAGACCCTGACCTCCCCGGAGGGGCTGCCGTCCGAGCCTGCGGCGCAGTCGCAGTGCGCCACGAAGCTCGACGCGTTGAGCAAGGCGCTCGACGGCGCCGCCATCGTGGAGGCGGAGGCCGTCCGCGGCACCACTGAGCTCGAATCGTCCGTCCTCGATCGCACGGTCACGACCGCCCGCTCGGACGCGTCCAAGGCGTGCATGCAGGAGGTCACCGGTGAGGACCGGCCGACGATCCTCGACGCTCCGCAGGACCTGGCCCGCCTGAACCCCTTCCTGTTCGCGATGGGTCGCAACACTCTGCAGGGCTGGGTCGATGTGCGCGGCGTGACGGTCATCGTCGAGGCCGAGGGCAAGGACGGTGGCGCCGTCGAGACCGAGGCGTTCTGGCAGACCCTGCGCGCCCAGGTCGCGAAGGTCGAGCGCCAGCCGTAGGGCCCGAGAAGGACGAAACGCCCTGCGCCGCAAGCATGCGACACAGGGCGTTCGACGTTCTACTACTCGCCGACCACCATCACGGTGGGCACGATCATGGGCCGGCGACGGTAGGCCTTGTCGACCCAGCGGCCCACGGCCCGGCGGACGCCCTGCGCGATGCGGTGCGCCTCCTTGACGCCCTCGGCGGCGAGATCGGCGAGCACGTCCTCGACGAGCTGCTCCGCCTCCTTGAGCGCGGTCGGGTCGTCGGAGAAGCCGCGCCCCGACACCTCGGGCTTGCTGACGGCGTTGCCCTCCTTGTCGATGGCGACGCTGATCGAGATGAAGCCGCCCTCGCCGAGGACCAGGCGATCGGAGAGCGTCGACTCGCCGACGTCGCCGACCGAGTTGCCGTCGACGTAGACGTGGCCGACGGGGACCTGCCCGACGATCTTGGCGACACCGTCGACCAGGTCGACCACGACGCCGTCCTCGGCGAGCATGATCCGATCCTTGGGGACGCCGGTCGCCTCGGCCAGCGCGGCGTTGGCGCGCAGGTGCCGCCACTCGCCGTGCACGGGCATCGCGTTGCGCGGGCGCACCGCGTTGTAGAGGTAGAGCAGCTCACCGGCGCTGGCATGGCCGGAGACGTGCACCTTCGCGCTCTGCTGCGTGATCACCTTCGCGCCCAGCTTCGACAGCCCGTTGACCACCGCGAAGACCGAGTTCTCGTTGCCCGGGATGAGCGAGCTGGCGAGGACGATCAGGTCGTCGGGCGAGATGGTGATGTTGCGGTGCTCGCCTCGGGCCATGCGCGAGAGCGCGGCGAGGGGCTCACCCTGCGATCCGGTGGAGATCAGCACGATCCGGTTGTCGGGCAGCGAGGCGGCGGTGTCGAGGTCTACCTCGACGCCCTCGGGCAGGTTCATGTACCCGAGCTCCTGCGCGAGCGCCATGTTCCGCACCATCGACCGGCCGACGAAGGTGATCCGCCGATTGTTCTTGACCGCCACCTCGGCGATCTGCTGGATGCGGTGCACGTGCGAGGCGAAGGACGCGACGATCACGCGGCCCTTGGCGCGGCCGATCACGTTGTCGAGCACGGGGCCGATCTCCCGCTCGGGGGTCACGAAGCCGGGGACCTCGGCGTTGGTCGAGTCCACGAGGAACAGGTCCACGCCGGCGTCGCCGAGCCGCGAGAAGCCCGCGAGGTCGGTGAGGCGGCCGTCGAGCGGCAGCTGGTCGAGCTTGATGTCGCCGGTGTGCAGCGCCACCTGGCCGCCCGCGTGGATCGCCACGGCGATCGCGTCGGGGATCGAGTGGTTGACGGCGAAGTACTCGCACTCGAACGGGCCGTGGCGGGTCGACTCGCCCTCGCGGACCTCGACGAGCTTCGGCCGCAGACGGTGCTCGTCGCACTTGGCCTTGATGAGGGCCAGGGTGAACTTGGCGCCGACGATCGGGATGTCGGGCCGCAGCCGCAGCAGGAACGGCACGGCGCCGATGTGGTCCTCGTGGCCGTGCGTGAGCACGATCGCCTCGACGTCCTTGATGCGGTTCTCGATGTACCGGAAGTCCGGGAGGATCAGGTCGACGCCGGGCTGCTGGTCCTCGGGGAAGAGCACGCCGCAGTCGACGATGAGCAGCTTGCCGTCGTACTCGAAGACGGTCATGTTGCGACCGATCTCCTTGATGCCGCCGAGCGCGACGATCCGCATGCCGCCCTTGCGCAGCTTGGGCGGGGCCCCGAGCCGTTCCACGGGGGCCGACGGTGCCTTCTGCCGGTCGTTGCCGCGACGGCCGCCGCCGCGACGTCCCCCGCCGCCCCGCGAGGCCGCCTTCTGCGGCTGCTGGCCCTCGGCCTTCGCCGCCGGCGCGTTCGCCGGGGCCTTGGCCGCCGGGGCCGCCTCCTCGACGACGACGCGCGCCGCCGAGGTCTCGATCACCGGCTTGGGCTCGGCAGGCGGTCCCGCCTGCCGGGTCGCCTTACGGCTCCGTCGGGCTCCACCTGCTGCACCGTCGGTCATTGTTTAGAGCACCCCCGCTTGGGTCAGTAGCGCTGCGAGCCGGTCGCGCTGTTCACCGGTGGGCGGCACCTGCGGGAGGCGCGGTACACCCATATCAAGGCCCTGCAGGGCCAGTGCCGCCTTCGAGAAGGTCACGCCGCCGAGGCCGGCCATGGCCTCGTAGACGGGCCCGAGGGAGGCGTTGATGTCCTTGGCGCGGGCGATGTCGCCCGCGAAGTAGGCATCGCGCATCGCGCGCAGCTGCGGCGTGACGACGTGCCCGATCACCGAGACGAAGCCGAGGGCGCCCACGGAGAGCCAGGGCAGGTTCAGCGGATCGTCGCCGGAGAGGAACTGCAGGTCGGTCTCGGCGATGAGCCGGGCACCGGCACCGAGGTCGCCCTTCGCGTCCTTCACGCCGATGATGTTCTTGTGCTCGGCCAGCTTCCGCAGCGTCGCGGTCTCGATCGGGACCACGGAGCGCGGCGGGATGTCGTAGAGCAGCACGGGCAGATCGGTGGCGTCGGCCACCGTCGTGAAGTGCGCCAGCAGGCCCGCCTGCGGGGGCCGCGAGTAGTACGGCGTGACCACGAGGAGGCCGTGCGCACCGGCCTCGGCGGCGTCGCGGGCGAAGACGGCGGATTCGTCGGTGTCGTAGGTGCCCACACCCGCGGTGATCTTCACGCGGTCGCCGACGGCCTCGAGGATCGCCTTGAGGAACTGGATCTTCTCCCACGGCTGCGTGGTGGGCGACTCACCGGTGGTGCCGGCGACGATCAGTCCGTCGCAGCCCTGGTCGGCGAGGTGCGACGCCAACTTCTGCCCGGCCTCGAGGTCCAGCGTGCCGTCCGCCTTGAACGGAGTCACCATCGCCACGGAGATCGCGCCGAACGGGGTGGTGGGCGTTGTGGTCGCCGGGGTCGCACTCATAAGCGCTAAGGCTACCCACCCGGGACCGGAAAGCTGCTATTGGCTAGCGCTTGCGCCGGTAGGTGAGGTGCCGGTACCGCAGGCCCGACGTGGACTCGCGCCACGCGGCGTCCTCCTCGAGGGCGAAGCCGTCCGGGATCGACGGTGCGCGCGTGTCGCCCGCGACGTCGGCATCGACCTCGGTGACCGCGAGCAGATCCGCGACCGGCAGTGCCGCCGCGTAGATCTCGCCACCGCCGATGACCCACACGTCACCCTCCGGGAGGGCGAGGTCGTGCTGCACCACGGCACCGTCGGCCCGCCAGGACGGATCCCGGGTGACGACGATGTTGGTGCGGCCCGGCAGGGGCCGGAACCGGGGCGGGAGTGAGTCCCACGTCCGGCGCCCCATCAGGACGGTGGCACCGGCGGTGCTCTCGCGGAAGAACTTCATGTCCTCGGGGATGTGCCACGGGATACCGCCGTCGGCGCCGATCACTCCCCCGCGGGCCTGCGCCCAGATGAGCCCGATCATCTACACCGCCACCGGGGCTTTGATCGCGGGATGGTGCCGGTAGTCGTGCACGGCGATGTCGCCGTACTCGTAGTCGAAGATGCTGGGGCGCTCGGCGAGTTCGAGCCGCGGGTACGGGTACGGCTCCCGGCTGAGCTGCTCGGTGACCTGCTCGACGTGGTTGTCGTAGATGTGGCAGTCGCCGCCGGTCCAGATGAAGTCGCCGGGCTCGAGGCCCACCTGCGCGGCGACCATGTGCGTGAGCAGCGCGTAGCTGGCGATGTTGAACGGGACGCCCAGGAACAGATCGGCGCTGCGCTGGTAGAGCTGGCAGCTGAGCCTGCCGTCGGCGACGTAGAACTGGAAGAAGGCGTGGCACGGAGGCAGCGCCATGTTCTCGATCTCGGCCACGTTCCACGCGGAGACGATGTTGCGCCGGCTCGACGGGTTGGTCCGCAGGGTCTCGATCGCCTTGCTGATCTGGTCGATGTGCTCACCGTTCGGAGTGGGCCAGCTGCGCCACTGCACGCCGTAGACGGGGCCGAGCTCGCCCTCCGGCGAGGCCCACTCGTCCCAGATGGTGACGCCGTTGTCCTGTAGCCACTTGACGTTGGAATCGCCGCGCAGGAACCACAGCAGCTCGTACGCGATGGACTTCATGTGCACCCGCTTGGTGGTGATCAGCGGGAAGCCCTGGGACAGGTCGTAGCGGAGCTGGCGACCGAAGACGCTACGCGTCCCGGTGCCGGTGCGATCCGGCCGGTGCGTGCCGTTCTCCATCACGTCGCGGAGCAGGTCTTCATAGGGCGTCGCGATCACAGGGCCAGTGTAGGCGCGGCCACTGACACGCCGCGGTCGCGCCGTCCGCTGCGGCGTCCGCCGCGGTCAGCCTGCCTGCTGAGCGGCGCGGGCGAGGCGCTGCTGGCCGATCTCGGCGAGGTTCTTCATCAGCTCCGCGTTGACCCACGCGACCTGGTGCGCGACGGTCAGGCCGGCATCCTCCGGCCACGGGTATGCGGACGGGGCGTCGAGTCCCTCCTCGGTGAGCCCGTCGAGCACCGTCAGCCATTCGTCGCGCAGCCCCGTCAGCCAGGCCACCGCACCGTCGGGCCCGGGCCACCGCACGGATTCGCGCTCCCGGACCGGGCGCCCCAGCAGGTGATCCATAGTGGTGCTCCACCACCAGCCGATGTGCCAGCTCAGCCAGGCCATCGTCGGGACGGGGATCGGCGTGGGCTCGGTGTCGGCCCAGTCGGCGATCCACTCGCCGTCGCCGCCGGGGCGCACGGTCCAGCACAGCGGACCGGGCTCCCACCGGAAGTCGTCCGGCGTCAGCTCGGCGAGGTGCACCTCGCCGAGTGCCCAGGTCAGGTCGAACTGCCAGCGCAGGAGGTCGAGCCGCGATTCAGCCACGCCTCGACCCTATCGGCGGCGCACGCTACGCCGCCTGGTCCGGCGCGGTGGAGCGGTGGCCGTGTCCCCTCGGCGTCCGGGCTTCGACGGTGTGCCGCCCTGACAGGTCGCCGACGACGGTGCTGTGCCAGCCGTCGGCTTCCTCGGCGTGGTTGCACGCCGCGCGCAGGCGCCGGGTCCGAGCACAACCGCTCATCCGCGGCGCGCCGATCCGCGATGTCCAGATGCGAGAGGCCCGCGATCACCGCCGGGATCGACTCCGTCGAACGCAATCGTTCCACCACTCCCGCATCAGGCGGCGGATCCTCCTCCACAGCAGTCTTTTCGTCGATGCCAGGACGCTACCGCGACCCACCGACAAGCTTTCAAGATCGCAAGCACGAATCGAACAGGGTTGGCGCTCAGCCCATCAGCTGCGCGGCGACGGTCGCGCCGAGGTTCCAGCACTCCTCGAGCTGATCCTTCGTCGGTCTGCCCGACACCACCACGTACGGGGTCACCTTCTCCCAGCCGAGCCCGGCGGTGATCGAGTCCACCGCCCGCTCGGCTCCTTCGCCACCCTCGTTCGCGTGCAGGTACAGGCCGAAGGGACGCCCCTGGGTGGCGTCGAGGCACGGGTAGTAGATCGTGTCGAAGGCGTGCTTGAGCGCGCCCGAGATGTACCCGAGGTTCGCGGGCGAGCCGAGCACGAAGCCGTCGGCCGCGAGGACGTCGGAAGCGGTCACGGCGAGCGCCGCGCGACGCACCACCTCGACGCCTTCGATCTCGGGGTCGCTCGCGCCCGCGATCACCGCCTCGAACATCTCCTGGCAGTGCGGGGACGGCGTGTGGTGGATCACGAGCAGCACGGCCATCAGCGCGCCTTCTTCTCCATCGAGACGGCCTTCGTCATCCAGTCGCGCGCACGGGACCGATCGCCGGCGTAGTCGTAGGCGCGCGCGAGCCGGTAGGCGTTCACCCAGGACTCCGGCTCCGCCTCGTACTCCGCCTTGACCTCGGCGAAGAGCTGATCGGCGGCGGCGCGCTGGACGCGCCCGGAGGGCATCTTCGGCAAGTCGGACACGTCGAGGTCGCGACCGAGGGCCTTGGCCGAGGCCGCAAGCCTCTGGTGCGCGTAGCCGTTGCGCAGCACGGACCACAGGATCCACAGGCCGACCACTCCGACGAGCACCATCCCGAACGCGAGGCCCAGGTTGGCGCCGCCGCCGCGGCGGGCGATCATCGACGCCCACACGCCGATCAACCCGATGTAGACGAGCATCGCGACGGCGAGGAACCCGATGACCAGCAGCTGGCCCAGGTTCCCACGGTCGCGGCGCTCCACGGGACTCACAGATCCATGAACGGCTCGATGCCCACCGTCAGGCCGGGGCGCGACGAGATGCCGCGCACACCGAGCAGCACGCCGGGGACGAAGGAACTGCGGTCGAGCGAGTCGTGCCGGATGGTCAGGGTCTCCCCCTGGGTGCCGAGCAGCACCTCCTGGTGGGCGACGAGGCCGGCGACGCGCACCGAGTGCACGCGCACGCCGTCGACCCGGGCACCGCGGGCGCGGTCGAACTCGGCGGACGTGGCGTCGGGCATCGGCCCGCGACCCGCCTCCTCACGCGCCTCAGCGATGAGCTCCGCGGTGCGGCTGGCGGTGCCGGACGGGGCGTCCGCCTTGTGCGGGTGATGCAGTTCGATGATCTCGACGGAGTCGAAGTACTTCGCGGCCTGCGCGGCGAAGCGCATCGTGAGCACGGCGCCGATGGCGAAGTTGGGGGCGATGAGGACACCCACCTCGGGCTTCTCGGCGAGCCAGCCGCGCACGGTGTCGAGCCGGTCGTCGGTGAATCCGGTGGTGCCGATGACGGCGTGAATCCCGTTGTCGATGAGGAACTTCAGGTTGTCCATCACCACGTCGGGATGGGTGAAGTCGATGACCACCTGCGTGTTCGAGTCGAGCAGACCGGTGAGCATGTCACCCGCGTCCACCGCCGCGCTCAGCGCCAGGTCGTCGGCCGCCTCCACGGCATCGACCATCGCGCGGCCAACCTTGCCACCGGATCCCAGGACACCCACGTTCAGCATGAGCCCGACGATACCCTTGCACCGTGACCGCCCGACCAGACGTTCCCGACGAGTGGATCGACCGCCTCGCGGGCATCCTCGAGGCCTTCCCCGAATGCGTCGCCGACCGGGCCTGGGTCGGCACGCGCTGGCGCGTCCGCGGGGCGACGGTGGCCCACGTGTTCGGCGGTGAGGACCAGCTGTTCCGGCTGATCTTCCGCGCCGAGCCCGGCGAGGTCCCGGCCTTCGAGAACCTGGGCGACCCCTACTTCCGCGTGAACTGGGGCGAGAGCACCGTCGGCATCATGGTCGATGACGGCACGGACTGGGACGAGGTCGCCGAGCTGCTCACCGACTCCTACTGCGTCCAGGCTCCGCAGGCGCTCGCGGCGCTCGTCGAGCGTCCGCCGGTCGACGGGTCCTAGGCTCACCGCATGGACGTCACCATCCGCACGTGGAACGAGGCGGCCGACGGTGCCGCCCGCTTCGACCGCGCCGTCCACGCCGGCGCGGAGGCGGTCGCGGACGCCCTCGCCACGTCGTCGGGCCTGGCCTGGGTCGACGTGCTGGACCCGACCGAGGCCGAGTTCGCCCCCTTCGCCGCGGCGCTGCACCTCGATCCGCTCGCGGTCGAGGACGCGCTCACGGTCCATGAACGCCCGAAGTCGCTGCGCTACGGCGAGGTGCTGTTCGTCACCGCGTACACCGTGACCGACGACGGCACCACCAACCGGCTCTCAGTGTTCTTGTTCGAGTGCGGCGTCCTGACGGTCCGGCTGGGCCCGGGTTTCGACGTGGACACCGTCGCGCGGAGCATCGCCGCCAACGCCGGCCTGCTCCGGTACGGCCCCCACGCCCTGGAGCTGATGCTGCTCGACGCCATCGTCGACGGCTACACCTCGCGCGTGACGGCGGTCGACGAGCGGCTCGACGACGTCGAGGCGATCCTCTTCGACGACCGCGCCAGCGACCGCGTCTCGCAGATGACCTTCGCACTGCACAAGGACGTCAGCGAGCTGCGCCGGATCGTGCTCCCGATGCGCGACGTGGTCGGTTCCCTGCTGCGCCGGGTCTCCGCCACACCGGAGGAGCACCAACTGCTCCCCTACGCCGAGGACGTCTACGACCACACCATGCGGGCGGCGGACTGGACGGACGGACTGCGCGACGGCGTCGAGTCGGTCCGCTCGACCAACCTCGCGCTGGTCGACAACCGGCTCAACACCGTGATGAAGAAGCTCACCAGCTGGGCCGCGATCATCGCCGTCCCCACGGCGATCACCGGCTACTTCGGGCAGAACGTGCCGTACCCGGGGTTCGCCGAGGAGTGGGGCTTCTGGCTGAGCCTGGTGACGATGGTGCTCCTGGCCGGCGGGCTGTTCATCCTGTTCAAACGACGCGGCTGGATCTGATCCGGATCGCTCACCGGGCGGGCCGGGTCGCGCCCGCCTAGGCTCGGTCCATGACCGGTTCACCCGTTTCCCGCGGATCGCTGCACCCGCTCGCCCTGGTGGTGTCGCTGATCGCCGTCGCGGTGGTGGCGTTCCTCGGCGGGCTCGCCTCCGCCGACGCCGCGGACGAGTACGGCGCGCTGGCCCAGCCCACGTGGGCGCCGCCGAGCTGGCTCTTCGGACCGGCGTGGGGCGTGCTGTACCTGCTCATGGCGATCGCCGCGTGGCTGGTGTGGCGTGTGCAGCCATCGTTCGGCGGCCGGGCGATCCAGCTGTACACGGTGCAACTGCTGGTGAACCTGTCGTGGTCGCCACTGTTCTTCGGGCTGGAGCTGCGCGGCATCGCGTTCGGCGTGATCGTCCTGCTCGACGTCCTGGTGGTCGCCACGATCGCCGCGTTTTGGGCCGTGCGGCGCTCAGCCGCGCTGCTGCTGCTCCCCTACCTCGGCTGGATCCTGTTCGCCAGCGCGCTCAACTACTCGGTCTGGATCCTCAACGCCTGACGCGTGACCGCGCGGCCACCAGTTCGCGGTACCCGCGATCCGCATGAAAGCGGGCAGCAGCACCAGCCGCACCAGGGTGGCGTCGAGGAGCACCGCGATCGCGAGGCCGACGCCCAGCATCCGCATGAACGAGACCTCGGAGAAGCCGATCGCGGCGAAGACGACCGCCATCAGCAGCGCCGCGGCGGTGACCACCCGTGCGGTGCTCGCGATCCCCCGCGCGACGGCCTCGTCGTTCGCGGCCCGGTCGGCGCCCGGCAGCTTCCGCCACTCCTCCCGGATGCGTGAGAGCAGGAACACCTCGTAGTCCATCGACAGGCCGAAGGCGATGCAGAACATCAGCACCGGCATGTCCGCGATGAGATGTCCCGTCACCGTCGTCCCGAGCCCGCCCAGGTGGCCCTCCTGGAAGATCCACACCATGGCACCGAACGTGGCTGAGAGCGAGAGCACATTGAGCACCAACGCCTTCAGCGGCAGCAGCACACTGCCCGTGAGCAGGAACAGGAGCAGGAAGGTGGTGACCGCGATCGCGAGCAGGACGCGCGGCACCGCACCGAGGATCGAATCCACCGCGTCCCGATCCGCCTGCGCCGCACCGGCGAACAGCGTCGGCGCTGGGGCGGGCACCGCGCGCAGCGCGTCGAGCTGCTCGCGCCCCGCGTCCGAGCGGGGGTCGTACTCCCCCGCGACCGTCATCAGCCGGGCGAAACCGGCTCGCGCGGCAGGGTCCCCGTCGGTGACGCGCTCGCCGCGCAGCCACGTCCCGTCGGGGCCGGTGACGGGACCGGTCCCCGTCACCCGGGACAGTTCCCGGGCGTAGTCCTCGGTGCCCGACGGTGCGCCCTCCGGCAGCAGGATCAGGACGTCGGACGCCGGATTGGGGTGGAAACCGGTCCGCAGCTCGTCGCCCACCCGGTGCGCCGACGCGGTGGTCGGCAGTGCCCGGTCGTCCGGATACCCGAGCTTGGCGCCCAGGAACGGCGCACCGAGCGCCACGAGCAGTGCCACGACCGCGATCCCGAGCGGAACCGCCCGGCGCTGCACCGCCCGCACCGCCCGGTACCAGCGGGATTCGTCCGACGGGCGGGGGCCCCGACCCACCCGCAGGCGGTCGATGCGGTCGCCGAGGAGCGCGAGGATCGCGGGCGTCACGACGAGGGTCGCCACCGCGGTGAAGGCCACGACGACCAGGCCGGCGTAGGCGAACGAGCGCAGGAAGTACATCGGGAAGAGCACCATCGCGGCGAGGCTCAGGCCGACGGTGACCGCGGAGAACAGCACGGTGCGCCCGGCGGTCGACATCGCGACCACGAGCGCCTCGTCGCGGCCCCGCGCCGGCACCTCCTCGCGGTAGCGACTGACCACGAGCAGTGTGTAGTCGATGGCCAGGGCGAGGCTCATCGCCGTGATCAGGTTGAGGGCGAAGACGGAGACGTCGGTCGCCTCCGCGACCAGTCGCAGCAGGCCCGAGGTCGCGATGATCGCGGCGATGCCCACCACGACGGGGACCGCGGCGGCGACCACCCCGCCGAACGCCCACACCAGCACGAGGAAGGTGAGGGGCAGCGCGATCAGTTCGGCGCGCAGCAGGTCCTTCCCCGACTGCTCGTTGATCTGCAGGTAGGTGATGGCCTCGCCGCCTGCCTCGATCCGCACGCCGTCGGGTGGGCGCGGCAGGGCGCCGACGAGTTCGCCCGCATTGTCGGGCGCCTTCCCGCTCCCGCCGGTCACGGTCGCCACCACCAGTCCGGTGCGGCCGTCCGCGGAGGTCAGGCGGGGTGCGGCGGCGGGGTCCGTCCAGCCGGACACCGCGGATTGGACCGTCGGGGCGGCGCGGAGGGATTCGGTGATCGCACGCCCGTAGTCCGCCGCGGCGGTCGCGGCGTCGGGGCGCTCGGCGCGGACCGTCAGGACGAGGGACGAGCCGCCGCGCCCGAAGTCGTTCTCCAGCACCGTCTGCGCCCGAGCGGACTCGGCGTTCGGGTCGGTGCTGCCCCCGCTCTTGAGAGCGCTCCCCACGCCGGTACCCAGCACGCCCAGCGCGATGAGCACGAGCAGCGCAGCGGCGAGAACGGTGCGCGGCCGCGCCGCGACGGCGCGGGTCAGGCGGGCGATCACAGCGCCGCGAGGAAGGAGCGGACCTCGTCCATGGTGCCCACGCTCCGCATCCGCTCGGCGTCGAACAGCACGAGGAAGTCAGCCATCTCGAAGTCGGGGTCGTAGGACGGCGGACCGCAGACGAGGCCGCCGTACCGCACGGCGACACGGATCGTCGGAGCCACGAGGTCCTCGTCGGCCCCTTCCGGGCGCGGGAGCCGCTCGATCGGGACCCCGTCGACCGAGACCGGGCGGATCGGCTCGACGCGCACGTCGCCGCTCGCCAGTGCGTCCTGGTCCGCGAGGAAGCCGAGCGCGGCGCTCACCAGCGCAGCGCGGGGGTGCACTCCGTCCTCCATCCGGACCGACATGCAGCCCATCGCGTACTGGAAACCGGAGCGTTCGTAGAACAACAGCAGCGCGATGCGCAGCAGCATCGAGACCACACCTCCGCGGTGCGCCGCGTCGATCGTGGCGCGGCCCCATTCGGCGACCTCGTCGGACATCGCCTCGAACGCAGGGCTGAGACGGAACATGCTGGTGGTGAACACTTCCCGTTCGCCGCGCGGCGCCGGCAGGATGATCCGATAGCAGCCGACGATGTCGTCGGTGGGGTCGTGGCGCACCAGTAGATGGGCGCTGTAGTCGTCGAACCGGTCCACGTCGATCGGCCGGCCGAGGCGCTCGCTGAACACGGCGCCCGGCAGCGGGGCACCCATCTCGGTGGAGAAGGCGGCGTAGCGCAACGCCTGTGCCCGTTCGATGTCGAGGGGATCCTCCGCCACGAACACGGTGAACGGGGTCCGCTCGGTGGCCGCGAACAACACGGTGCCCACCGGAACGCGTGCGGTCATGGCGTCTCCTCCTGCTCCAGTGCGCGGGCGATCTCGCCCGCGCGGACGGCCACGTTGGACAGCAACGTGGTCCCGAGCCCGTGGCCGGGCAGATCGGCCCCCTGGACGTACAGGCCGGGGATCTCCCGTCCGTCGATCACGGCGCGGTGCGAGCGCGCCACGTGCACCGTGGCGCCGGCCGGCGCCACACCCGCCAGGCCCGTCAGCGCGCCCGGCTCGAATCCCGTCGCGCACACCACGGCGTCGAAGGCCTCGGTCCACTGCTCGCCGGTGGTGGACCGCCGTACGGTCACTTCGACGCGGCCGTCCGGCAGCGACCGCGCGGCGACGACCTCGCTCGTGCGGTGCACGCCCAGGCGGCGCGGCCCGGTCACCGATTCGCGGTACCACCGGTCGTAGAGATCGCGGGTCAGGGCGTGCTCGACCGCGGCGTAGTTGGTGTTGCCGTGCCGTTCGAGCAGCATCGCGCGCACGTCGGGCGAGGCCGCGTTGAACTCGTCGACGACGTCCGGGTCGAAGACCTGGTTGACGAACGGGCTCTCGTCGACGTCCGCGAGGCCGAACCCACGGAACACCAGGTCCACGCGGGCGCCCTTGTCGTGCAGGTGAAGCGCGACCTCCGCCGCCGACTGTCCACCACCGACCACGAGGAACGACGCCGCAGCGCCCGCCTGCGTCGTGCGCGCGAGGGCTTCGAGCCGCGGCAGTACCTCGATGTTGTGGAACACGCGGGCCGGATCGAGTCCTCCGGTCCACGCCGGCAGGACCGGCCGCAGGCCGCGGGCCACCACGACGGACCGCGCGCGGGTGGTCCGTTCCGCACCGCCGGGGCCGCGGTGGGTCACGGCGAACCGGGCGCCGTCGCCGTCGGTCGACACCGCGATCGCCTCGCGGCCGTAGTCGACGCTGTCGGCGAAAGGCGCAGCCGCCCAAGCGAGGTAGTCGGCGAACTCCGCCCGCTCCGGGGTGAGCACGGCCCTGTTGACGAAGTCGACCAGCCTGCCGCGCGCGCCGAGATAGGCGACGAAGGAGTACGGGCTGCTCTGGTTACGGAGCGTGACCAAGTCTTTGAGGAAGCTGATCTGCATCGACGCACCCGGCAGCAGCATGCCGGGGTGCCAGGCGAAGGACTCGCGACGCTCCAGGAACCGCATGGACCGGCCGGGCCGTGGTGATTCGCCGAGTGCGATCGCCAGAGCGAGATTGGCGGGACCGAAGCCGATCCCGAGCACGTCGACGACTCCCCCGTCGCCCTCCGGTTCCGTCGGCCGCATCACGCCCTTTCCCACTGGTCGGGGCGGGTGCCGCGCATCCGCCTGAACGGATCGTACTACCGAGAAAATGTCGTACGGCGTACTTGATCCCGGCGCTCACGTGGACCGCGCGGCGGGACCTTCAGTACCTGCGGATGCATGCCTCTACCTGGTTGAACGCGGAGGCTCCATAGGTAAACGCGGGTTGTGCAGGTGAGCGACCAGACCGGTCCATCCGGTCTGGTGCGTGGCACCGAGCCCCTCCCCCGTGTCACCGTCGAAGTACTCGTAGAAGGTGGGGTGCTGCGCCCACAACGGGTTGTCACTGCCCTCGATCCGGCCGGCGTCGGCCGGTCGGCGGGTGCCGCCGCCGTCGGCCCGCGCGACGGGACGGAACAGGCCGACGAGCCCCTCGTCGATGACGTCGGCCGCCTCCTCCAGAGTGCAGATGTTGTCGGAGCCCGTGGGGATCGCGATGGTGAAGTCGTCGCCGAAGTGCCGCCCGTACGTGCGCAGTTTGTCGGCGAGCAGCACGTTCACCGGGAACCACACGGGGCCGCGCCAATTGGAGTTGCCTCCGAACATGGCGGTCGTGGACTCGCCCGGCTCGTACTGTATCGAGACGGTGTTCCCGTCCACGTCCTCGGTGACCTGTTGCTCCGCCTTCGACAGCGAGCGGATCCCGTAGGGCGCGAGGAACTCCGCCGGATCGAACATGCGCTCCAGGACTCGCCGCAGGCGATCGGGGCTGACCAGCGAGAGCAGCATCCGGCCGTCGTCCGAGCCGTCGCCGGAGGCGTTCGAGAGCACCGGTTCGACGAGCTCCGGCCGCCGCGAGCGCAACCAGTTCAGGCGGGCCGTCACGTCGGGGCACTCCTGGGCCACCCACGCCGGGACATCGGTGGTGCCCAGGACCGGAAGCAGTCCCACCATGGAACGCACGCGCATCGGCAGCGCGCTGCCGTCGGGCCGTACCAGCACGTCGTAGAAGAAGCCGTCCTCCTCGTCCCACAGCGACAGGCTGTGCGAGCCGAAGTCGTAGGTGGCCTTGGAGATCTGCAGGAAGTGCTCGAGGAACTTGGTCGCGCAGTCCTGCCACACCGGGTCGTGCCGGCTCAGCTCGATGGCGATCTTGAACATCTGCTGGCAGTAGAAGGCCATCCAACTGGTGGCGTCGGACTGCTCGAGCCGGTAGCCGGGCGGCAGGGGCGCCGAGCGGTTGAAGAAGCCGATGTTGTCCATCCCGAGGAAGCCGCCCTCGAAGACCCCGGCGTCGTCGGAGCCCTTGCGGTTGACCCACCACGAGAAGTTGAGCAGGAGCTTGGTGAAGACGCGGATCAGGAAGTCCTGGTCGCGCCAGCCGTCGATGCGGTACACGTGCCAGGCGGCCCATGCGTGCACGGGCGGGTTGACATCGCCGAACTCCCACTCGTAGGCGGGCAGTTGGCCGTTCGGGTGCATCGCCCACTCGCGGCACATGAGGACGAGCTGTTCCTTGGCGAATTCCGGGTCGACGTGCGCCAGTGGGATGCAGTGGAAGGCGAGATCCCAGGCGGCGAACCAGGGATACTCCCATTCGTCGGGCATGGAGATCACGTCCGCGAGGGAGAAGTGCTTCCAGGTGGTGTTGCGGCGCCCCTGGTCGGCCCGCTCCCGCGGCGACGGGTCCACCGCGGGATCGCCCTCCAGCCAGGACTCGACGTCGTAGCGGTAGAGCTGCTTGTTCCACAGCATGCCCGCGTAGGCGCGCCTCGCGACGGCACGGTCCTCACCCTGCACGTCCTCGTGGATGACGGTGGCGTAGAACTCGTCCGCCTCCTCGCGACGATCCGCCAGGACCGCCGCGAACCCGGGCCCGAAGGTGTCGAGCGACGGGGCGGTGCGCGCCAATCGCAGCCGCACCGTCACGCTCTCCCCCGCAGGGACCGAGGGGAATCGGTACCAGAGCGCGACCTTCGTGCCGCGCTCCTGCGGGTTCACCGCGCTCTCGTCGCCGCGGACCACGCGCTCGTTGATCGAGTCCTTGGGGTACGGCGAGGCGTTGGACTCGGCACCGAAGAGCTCCACGGCATCGGTCTCGTTGTCGCAGAACAGGAGCCGCGGAGCACCCTCCGCGGCGAGGTGGTACTCGCCGAGCCACTGGTGCGTCACCCGCACGGCTTCGAGGCCACCGGCCTGCGGCGAGTCCACCCGCGCGATCTCCCCGCGCCGGTCGTCGTGGCCCCATGCCCAGGTGTTGCGCAGCCACAGTTGCGGCAGCAGGTCGAGCGGCGCCGCCGACGGGCCGTGGTTGACCGCCTCGATCTCCATACAGACGTCGTCGGGGGCCGCCTTGGCGTAGCGGACGTGCACGTCGAAGAACCGGTTGTCGGCGAGCACGCCGGTGTCGGCGAGCTCGTATTCGCGCTGCGTGCGATCGCGCGCGGCGTTGCCGTCACGGAGTTGCTGGTACGGGAACTCGGCCTGCGGATACCGGTACATCCAGTGCATCCAGCTGTGGGTGGGAGTCCCGTCGACGGGCCACCAGTACTCCTTGACGTCCTCGCCGTGGTTGCCCTGTGCGTTGGTCAGGCCGAAGAGCCGCTCCTTGAGGATCGGATCGTTGTGGTTCCACAGCGCGACGGCCAGATTGAGGAATCCGTAGCGGTCACAGATGCCGCCCAGACCGTCCTCGCCCCACCGGTAGGCCCGGCGGTGCGCCTGCTCGAAGCCGAAGCTCTCCCAGGCGTCGCCGCTGCTGCTGTAGTCCTCGCGGACGGTGCCCCACTGGCGGCCTGCCAGGTACGGGCCCCACAGGCGCCACGGCCCGTCCGGGCCAGGGCTCTCCGCGAGGCGGCGGTGTTCGGCGGTCGTCTCGGTGTGCACCCGAGAATCCTCCTACACGGATGTGCCGCCCCGCGTGAACAGTGCCCGAACTCAGTGCGTGGAGCCGTGGTCCTGCGTGAGCAGCCGCAGCTTGGTGAGCTCGTCGAGCAGCCCGATCGTGGCGTGCGCCGATGCGATGGCCGCCCACGCCGCGGGATCCTCCTTCGCCCCCTCCTCGGCCTTCTTGACCGCCGCCATCGCCTCGCCGTAGTGGCTCGCCATCTCGTCCTCCGCTCATCCGCGGGCGCGCGGATCGCGCCCGCTGACAGTCTTACCGAGAACGAACGCTCGCGCTGTGCAATCGCGAACCACGGCCGCGGGATTCGCCCCCCTGCTACCGCAGCGCGGAGCGGGCCTGCGCGCGCATCGCCCAGAACAGGATCTCGGTGCCGTCCGCGTCGGCCCGCACCGGCGTCACCCCCGCCCCGACGGTGCGCAGGGCGTCTCCGTCCGCGAGCCGGCCGGCCTCGACGGCGACCGCGCCGGAGACCACGAACAGGTGGCCGTACGGCGTCGCGGGCAGCACCACGGACTCGCCCTCGGCGAGTCGGGCGGCGTACAGGGCCGCGGCGTCGTTGCCGATCGTGACGGCCGGCTCGTCGCCGTCGATCCCCGAGGCGACCAGGACGAGTCCGCGCCCGTCGAGCGGGACGTCGGCGGTGCGGTACTCGGGCTCGCCGCCGGGCTCGTTCGGCGGGAGCCACATCTGGATGACGCGCGCGGTCACCCCGGTGAC